>JAGQTV010000051.1 GCA_020438845.1 Mycobacterium sp.
ATACGGATCTTCTCGTCGGCGTTCTCCCGCTTGGTGTCCAGGAAGCGGTAGATGTCGGGGTGGTGGGCGTGCAGGTACACCGCGCCGGCGCCCTAGCGGGCACCGAGCTGGTTGGCGTAGGAGAACGAGTCTTCCAGCAGGTTCATGATCGTGATGACCCCGGAGCTCTGGTTCTCGATGTTCTTGATCGGGGCGCCGTGCTCGCGAATGTTGCTCAGCAGCAGAGCAACTCCGCCGCCACGCTTGGACAGTTGCAGCGCGGAGTTGATCGAGCGGCCGATCGACTCCATGTTGTCCTCGATCCGCAGCAGGAAGCAGCTCACCGGCTCGCCGCGCTGCTTCTTGCCCGAGTTCAGGAACGTCGGCGTCGCCGGCTGGAACCGCCCGTCGATGATCTCGTCGACCAGGTGCTCGGCCAGCGTGGTGTCACCGGCCGCGAGAGTGAGGGCCACCATCACCACCCGGTCCTCGAAGCGCTCCAGGAATCGTTTCCCGTCGAAGGTCTTCAACGTGTAGGACGTGTAGTACTTGAAGGCACCCAGGAAGGTCGGGAACCGGAATTTCTTGGCGTAGGCCCGGTCGATCAGCGACTTGACGAAGTTGCGTGAGTATTGGTCGAGAACCTCACGCTCGTAGTAGTTCTCGCGAATCAGGTAGTCGAGCTTCTCGTCGTAATTGTGGAAGAACACGGTGTTCTGGTTGACGTGCTCTAGGAAGTACTGCCGCGCGGCGAGAACATCCATGTCGAATTGGATCTCACCGTTGGGCCCGTACAGATTGAGCATCGCGTTGAGCGCGTGGTAGTCGGTCTCGCCGGGCAGCGCGTGCACAGTCGCCGGCGCGGTAGCCGACCCCCCTGCCGTCGACTTGGTTACAGGCTCTGCAGCTGTGACCGTTGGTGACACGTGTCGTCCCTTTCTTGAAAACTGGGGTCCCCCCAGAAAGCAGCCAGGCCGGCGCGGACGGCTTCGACGTCCTCGGCGGTTCCCATCAATTCGAATCGATACAGATACGGCACTCCGCACTTGCGGGAAACGACGTTGCCCGCGTAGCAGTACTCGGCGCCGAAGTTGGTGTTGCCGGCTGCGATCACGCCGCGGATCAGCGACCGGTTGTGCGTGTTGTTCAGGAATGCGATGACCTGCTTGGGAACATATCCCCCAGCTTTGGAATCGGTAACAGCGTCCGGTCCGCCGGCTTTGCCGCCACCGTAGGTGGGCAGGATCAGGACGTAGGGCTCATCCACCTCGATGCCGCCCCGCAACGGAATCCGTGTGGCGGGCAGACCCAGCTTCTGCACAAAGCGGTGGGTGTTCTCCGAAACACTGGAGAAGTACACCACCCGCACCGGTTCCATCGACGTCTACTCAGGCGCTCAGCGCAACGCCGGCGAGGGCTTTGATGCGGTCGGGCCGGAAGCCGGACCAGTGCTGGCCGCCGGCGACCACCACCGGCGCCTGCAGGTAGCCCAGCGCCATCACGTAGTCGCGGGCCTCGGGCACCTCGCTGATATCGACGATCTCGTAGGACAGACCCTGCTTGTCCAGAGCCTTGTAGGTGGCGTTGCACTGTACGCAGGCCGGCTTGGTGTAGACGGTGATGGTCATCTCTGGCGCGACTCCTCTGGCGGCACGGGTGACGGTGGGGCCCGACGCCGTCGGGCCCTTTCGCTTGGTGGTTTGGGTATCCGGCGGGCTGGTGAATCACAAGCTTGTCGGACGCTTCAAACACTACACCTAGTGGGTGACACCGCACCGAGATACCACATGTTCCGAATAACAAATATGAAATTCCCTGGTCACGAGGGTCGGGAATCGACGTCGACGGCGTGTCGCACGTCACACCGAAGGCCCGTCCGGCCACCTGGGCGGCAAGTCTTGTGACAGCGTCGCATACCGCACCGACAACCTCCTCGCTATCCCACGGGCGGCCACCCCCAGGGAAGCATTCGGCAGCGACAATTTGATCGTTTTGACTGCGATCGTTTTGACTGCGATCGATTCGACAACGAACAGCCGGGAGCAGTTCGGCGATTGCCGGTTGCGCGACGCAGCTCGCGGACTCCCGACGAATGCGAGATCCTGGCCTCAGCTATCGGCGTCGATCCTCCGCGTTTCAGGACTGCCCGAGGGGCCATTGCCGCCGGGCCGCAGCGTCCGGGTGAACAAGACGTTCACCCAGGTCATGACGTAGCCGTAGGGCATCCATGCGAAACGCTTGAATGCATACAGCGCCCGGATGTCGGCGGAGGTGTAGATAAGGAATCGGTTCCTTGCGACGCCGGCCACGATCTTCTCGGCCGCCGTCTCGGCCGAGATCGCGTGACCACTGAATCGCCGGACCCATCGCTGCACCCTGGGATGCTCACGGTCCACCCCGGCGATGTGGACGGAATGCACCAGCGGAGTGTTCACCGCCCCGGGGACTACCAACGAGACACCGATACGGTGTCGGGCCAGGTCGAAACGCAGCACCTCCGAGAGACCCCGCAGCCCGTACTTGCTGGCGCTGTAGGCGGCGTGCCAGGGCAGTGCGACCAGCCCTGCGGCCGACGAGACGTTGACCAGACGGCCACCGCGACCAGCGGCGACCATCGGCGGCACAAACGCCTGGATGACGTGGATCGGGCCCATCAGGTTCACATCGATCATCGAACGCCAATGATGGTGGGTAAGTTGATCCACCGTTCCCCACGCCGAGATGCCGGCGATGTTCATGACGACGTCCATCGCCGGATGACGGTCGTGGATGTGGTCGGCGAATGCGGCGACTGCGTCATAGTCCGATATGTCGAACGCGCGGTGTTCGGGAACCTCAGCGCCCAGGGCCCGGGCGTCGGCAACCGTGTAGGCCAGACCCCCGGCGTTGACGTCGGTCAGGAACAACACGGTTCCCTCGCGAGCCAGACGTAGCGCAGTGGCGCGGCCGATTCCGCTTGCCGCCCCGGTGATCAGGACCTGCTTGCCGGCGAAGTCGTAACCCATCCCCTACTCGCCAGCCCGTCGGCCCCACAATGCGTGCAGCCAGAGTTTCTCCAGAACACCGACCGCCCGCTCGAGATCGCCATCGGGTCCGATGAAAAGAGACTCCCCCGACAAGGTCAGCGCGGTGGCCCCACACAACGTCCGCACCAGTCCGCGAACTTCTGCGGTGATCGGCTCGGCCGTGCCGTTGCGGATCTCGCTTTCGACGATCGGCACGATCTGGTCGATGACGGCTTCGTTGTAGCGATCGAGGATTTCGCGGATCTCGGCATCGGTGGCGCGGGCGATGTTGCATGCCGACATCACCGGGTCGTTGTGCGCGTAGACCGCCGCGGCGGTGCCGACCATCCGGCAGGCGAACTGAGCGGGCGTCTCGTCGTCACCGCGGGGCGCGAAGGCATGGGTGGCCTCCTCCAGTTCCGCGGCCACCTCACCGAGGATCTGCGCCAGCACGGCGTACTTGGAATCGAAGTAGAAGTAGAAACCGGACCGCGCCACGCCGGCCCGGTCGCTGATGCCGCTGACGGAGAGTTCGGCGAACGGCTTCTCCTCCAGCAGTTCGCGGACGGCCGCAACGATCGCATGTCGCTGCTTATCGCCACGGCGGCGAGGTGCCGCCGCTGCATTCCCAGCGGGCCCTCCGGTGGTCTCGGGGGCCACATCCCGCGGTGCGCTCACCCGTTCACCTTGCACCACACCGGCCCGGAAGAGAAACTTGACAGCCGTCAAGTTCGACCGGAGGATGTTCAGTACCGCTGGTTCGTGAAGGAGCGACTGAGATGGCCACCGTCAGCACCCCGAACTATCTGTTGGACCAAGCTCGCCGCCGGCTCACCCCGACGTTGAACACCATCCCCGGGATGGGCATGGTCGACGAGCGGCTGCGCAAGCAGGATTGGCCGGAGTTCGTGTTCGCCGAGCCGCCGGCCGGCAGCGACCTGAAGCCGGTGCTGGGGAACGCCGGCCTGCCACTCCTGGGCCACATCATCGAGATCTTCCGAGGGGGACCGGACTACATCGTCGAGATGTACCGCAAATATGGACCGGTCTACTACAGCGAGATGCCTGGGCTGAAAGCCGTTGCAGCACTGGGGCCGGATGCCACCCAGGAAGTGTTCTCCAATCGGAACAAGGACTTCACGACAGAGGCCTGGCAGACGGTGATCGGACCGTTCTTCAAACGCGGCCTGCTGCTGATGGATTTCGACGAGCACATGTACCACCGGCGGATCATGCAGGAGGCGTTCACCCGAACCCGCCTGTCCGGCTACATCGAACACATCGATCGGGTGACCACGAAGGTGGTCAACGGCGACTGGCCGGTCAACGACCATCGGTTCCTTTTCATGCCGGCAGTCAAAGAACTCACCCTCGACATCGCCTCGGTGGTCTTCATGGGACACGAACCCGGCAGCGACCACGAACTGGTCACCAAGATCAAAGAGGCCTACAACACGACCACCCGGGCTGGCGGAGCGATCATCCGGACCTCGGTTCCACCGTTCAAGTGGTGGCGCGGATTGCAGGCCCGCAAGGTGCTCGAGGAGTACTTCACCGAGCGCGTCAAAGAGCATCGCACCGGAGCGGGCACCGACATGCTCACGGTGCTGTGCCACACCGCCGACGACGACGGGAACCGCTTCACCGACACCGACATCGTCAACCACATCATCTTCCTGATGATGGCGGCCCACGACACGTCGACGTCGACGCTGACCACCATGGCCTACCACTTGGCCGCCAACCCGGAGTGGCAGGAGCGTTGCCGCGAGGAGGGCGAGCGGATCGGCGACGGCCCACTCGACATCGACGCGCTGGACAAGCTGGAAACCTTCGACCTGGTGGTCAACGAGTGCCTGCGGATGATGACCCCGCTGCCGTTCAATATCCGCCGCGCCGTCCGCGACACCCAGATCCTCGGCCACTTCATTCCGGCCGGGACCAACGTCAATTTGTGGCCCGGCATGAACCACCGACTGCCCGAGTTGTGGACCGACCCGGGGAAATTCGATCCCGCCCGCTTCGCGCAGCCCCGCTCCGAGCACAAGCGGCACCGCTATGCGTTCGCGCCGTTCGGCGGTGGTGCACACAAGTGCATCGGGATGGTGTTCGGCCAACTGGAGATCAAGTCGGTCATGCACCGCGTTCTACGTAACTACCGGCTTGAGTTACCGCATCCGGGCTACACGCCACGCTACGACTACGCAGGCATGCCGCTGCCCATTGACGGCATGCCGATCGTGCTGCGACCGCTGCGGTAACTCCAGATCAGGCGCCCGGGGTTAGGCAAGCGAGAGGAACAACTTCTCCAACTCGGCTTCGGTCATCGGCTTGCTCTTCTTCGACCCGTCAGCCGACTCGCCCAGCATGCACTCCCGAAGACCGGTGGCCACGATCTTGAAGCCGGCCCGGTCCAGCGCCTTCGACACCGCCGCCAATTGGGTGACGACATCCTTGCATTCGCGGCCCTGCTCGATCATCGAGATGACGCCGTTGAGCTGCCCCTGCGCGCGGCGCAGCCGGTTCAGGACATCGGTGACGGCCGCCTCGTCGCCAACCATAGATTTCCTCCTCTACCGATTGCCCAATGGTACCCGGCGGGGTATCGCACCCGGGTCAATGAGAACTTTTCGCAACGGACAACGCGCGTAGTGGGCGCACATGAATGCCATCGTCCCGGCGATTGCGGCCACGATCGCCACCGCTATTCCGATCCAGATGTTGGCCTCTTGGGCGAGCACCACCGCCGCCATTGCCAAAACGAACCAGCCGAAGGCCTTGCGCAGCGTCGCCGGTTGCACGTAGGAGGTCAGCAGACCGCCGATAACGCTGCCGACGACGGCGGCCGCGGTGACCATTCCGGCCAGTTTCCAGTCAATCGATTCACCGGCCAGGTGGCCGGCAAACCCCGCGAAGGACTGCATGGAGATCACCACCAGCGAGGTCCCAACCGCCACCGGCATCGGCAGGCCACCGAGCAGAGCCAGGGCGGGCACCAAAAGAAAACCCCCACCAGCGCCCACCAATCCGCTGATCAAGCCCACTGCGGCACCTTGCACCAGGATCTTGGCGATGGGCAGGGGCCCGGACGACTCGTCGCTGACGTCCTTGCGGCCGCGCAGCATCGCCACCGCGGCGGCGATCATGATCACGGCGAAGCCGATCAGCAGTACCGATCCAGGTACGAACTTGGCCAACCGACCGCCGGTGTAGGCGCCCGCCATGGCCGCCGCTCCGAACACCCCTGCGACCCGCCACCGCACCCGGCCGGCGCGTGCGTGGGTGATAGCACCGACAGCACTGGTCACCCCGACCACAAGCAGCGACGTGGCGATGGCCGGCTTGGGTTCCAGACCGGCTACATAGGCCAGCAGCGGAACGGTCAGAATCGAGCCCCCACCGCCGAGCAGACCCAGCGAGATGCCGACGAATACCGCCAATGCGACGGCGAGGGCGGTCATGACTACTTGCCCACGAGTTGGGCAACCACCGACTGCGCGTCGCAGACCGGGCCGCGGTTGTAGGGCAGTTTGGCCAGCGTCATGCCCATCAGACAGGTGTTAGTGGCGGCGGCGACGGCCAGGCCGGCACCCATCACGAACGCGACCCACTTCAAGCCGGGCACCAGGATGCTGGCCAGCACGGCCAGTGCGACGATCGTCCCGGCGACGAACCGGACCTGGCGTTCCAGGTCCCACCGCTGCCTTCCGCGGCTGACCGAGAACCCGTTGGCCTGCCACGCGTTGATTCCGCCGTCGAGGATGTGAACGTTGCCGAGACCGGCCTGGCGCAGAGACTCCTCGGCCTGCGCGGCGCGCTGGCCGGACCGGCACACCAGCACGACTTCGTCGTTGATGTGGTTGCGGATTTCGTCGCGGTGCTCAGTCAACAGGTCCAATGGGACGTTGTAGGAGCCCGCGATATGGGCGGTCTCGAACTCGCCGGGGGTTCGGACGTCGAAGATGCGCGGCGGAGTAGGGGATTCAAGCCGACCACGCAATTCGGTCGCGTCGACCACAGCGGGTGCATTCACAGCAGATGCTCCGTTCTCGCACGTGATACCCAGCGGTATCCGTTCTGGTTCAGAATACCCAAGGGGGTATATAGTTACCCATGATAGACATACCCACCGGGGTACTGGCAAGACTGCAGCCCGAACCGCGGCACCGATCCCGAAAGGACCCTCCCATGGCCACCGTCGAGCTCACCTCAGCCGACTTCGAATCCACGATCACCGAGAAGCCGATCGTTCTGATCGACTTCTGGGCGTCCTGGTGCGGTCCGTGCCGGGCCTTCGCCCCGGTGTTCGACCGATCAGCCGCTGCCCACCCCGATGTCGTTCACGCCAAGGTCAACACCGAGGCCGAACAGCAACTCGCCGCGGCCCTGCAGATCAGGTCGATCCCGACGATCATGGCGTTCCGCGATGGCATCCTGTTGTTCGCCCAACCGGGCGCGCTGCCAGCCCCCGCGCTCGAGGAATTGATCACCAAGATAAAGGAACTCGACATGGACGAGGTTCGCGCAACCATCGCTGCCAAGGCACCAACCGCCTAATATCCCGACTCAAGAACCCGAGGAGACGACACCATGTGCTACCCCGTCGAATGCGCGCGCTGCCACAAAACCACGTGGGGCGGTTGCGGCGATCACGCCGAGCAAGTCATGCGCAGTGTGCCGAAGGAGCAGCAGTGCACCTGCGGCGCCAAGCACTAGAGCGCGCTTGACGATCAGCGCCGCAATCGCTCGATTCGGCGGTCGATGACCGACAGGGCGAATTCGGCCCAGCGGATGTTCTCTTGCTCGAGGGCGATACCCCGCAACAAGGTCAGATACGGCCCAACCCGGTCGACCTCGCCGAGGTGGGCCTGTTCGCTGCGACCATCCAGCAGGCGCTCCCGCAGCCGCTCATAGCCGGCCAGTTTGGCCTTGGACTGGTCCAGTTTCTGGACGACCGCATTGCGTACCGCCGGGGCGTCCCGGTCCTCCATGGCCTGAACCTTGACCAGCATCTCGTCGCGGATGGCGGTCGGCTTCGGTGGTTCTGCTGCGAACCGGTGCAGCGCGGACCTGCCCGCCGGGGTGATTGCATGCAAGCGCTTGTTGGGCCGCCGCTCCTGCTGCACCACCCTGGTGTCGATCAGGCCCTCGGCAGCCATCCGATCCAACTCCCGATACAGCTGCTGCGGGGTCGCCATCCAGAAGTTCGCGATCGAAGCGTCGAACCCTTTCGCCAGGTCGTACCCGGAGGCCTCACCGTCCAGCAATGCCGCCAGAATCGCATGCCTCAGGGCCATCAGGCCAAGTTAGCATCTATACCCCATTTGTTGTATGGACATAGGGGTATCAACACGCTACCGTCGGCTTTTAGATAGTCAATTAGTTTGCCATGAGAGGCGACAGCATGCATCCTTTCCGCGCAGCAGTCGAGGCCCGTGACGAGGCCGCGATGGAGGCCCAGTTGGCAGAGAACGTGGTGTTCACCAGTCCGGTGGCGTTCAAGCCCTATGTCGGCAAAGCGATCACCGCGGCGATCCTGCGCGGTGTAGTCCGGGTGTTCGATGAATTCAGATACGTGCGCGAGATCGCCCAAGGTCGCGATCACGCCCTGATCTTCGAGGCGACCGTGGACGGCAGGAAATGCACGGGATGCGATTTCCTGCACTTCAACGATGAGGGCAAGATCGACGACTTCATGGTGATGGTCCGGCCGTTGTCGGCGGCTACGGTCCTGGCCGCACGGATGGGCGAACAGTTCGACCGGATCTCCGCCGAGGCTGTCGCAGCCATCTCCGTGGCCGGGGCCGGGGCCGGGGCCGCACCCGGAGTCGAGGGCACCGGGGCGTGAGCGACTATGACGTGATCGTCGTCGGCGCGGGTAACGCGGGGCTGACCGCGGCTGCCACCTTGCAGCGCGCCGGCAAGCGGACCCTATTGCTGGAGCAGCACAACGTCCCCGGTGGCTGCGCAACCTCATTCCGCCGCGGCCGCTTCGAGTTCGAGGTTGCCCTGCACCAATTGTCCGGCGTCGGTACCGAAGGTCAGCCGATGTCGCTGCGGGAGGGGCTTTTTGCCCAACTCGGCATCGCCGACAAGCTGGATTTCGTTCAGGAGCATGAGCTTTACCGCGCCGTCATCCCCGGGCAATTGGACCTGACGCTGCCCGCCGACTGGGACGGCGCCGTCGACGCCATCGAGGCGGCCTTCCCCGGTAACCGTGACCGGGCCGCCAAGTTTTTCGAACTCCTCCAACAGGTCACCTTCTGGCAGGTGGCCGCCATGCGCGGAATGCCCGTCGACCAGGTCGACCCGGTGCTGTTCAAATACGGATTGCGTCCCGCCAAGGAGGTACTCGACGAGTACTTCGACGACGACCGACTCAAATGCGCCCTCGGCATCTACTGGACCTACCTCGGGCAGCCACCGTCGAAGCTGCCGTTTCAGGATCTTGCGCTGACACTCTTCGCCTATTTCGCGTTCAAGCCGTGGCACATTCGTGGCGGCTCGCAGGCGATGTCGGAAGCCATCCTCGATTCCTTCCTGGCCGCGGGCGGTGAGGTCCGTTTCAACACGGCGGTTCGGGCGATCCTCACCGACGGCGGCCGAGTCATCGGCGCACGCCTCGACGATGCCGAGGAGGTGACCGCGCCCGACCTGGTCTCCAACATCTCGCTTCCGACCACCTATCGCATGGTCGAGGGCGTCGAGGTGCCCGCGGCGGTGCGGGCCGACCTCGCCACCCGCCGGATCGGAGTTTCCGGCTTCCTCCTGCACATGGGCCTGGACGCCACACCCGCTGAACTCGGCTTTACCACGAGCACCACCTTCGTCAACCGAGATACCGACGACGACCGCACCTACGACACCTGGCGGACGCTGGAACCGGTCCGTGGCGTCTGCGTCAGCACCTACGACATCGCCCCGATCGGGTTCGCTCCGACTGGCGCCACCCATGTGAGCTTGGTGACCCTGCAGTACGCCGACGTCTGGCGTGACATCCCGCCCTCGGAGTACGCACGAACCAAATTCGCCTACGCCGAAACACTTCTCGACCTGTGCGAGGCGGTCACCCCGGACATCCGGGATGTCATCGAGGAGGTCGACGTGGCGACACCGCTGACCGTGATGCACTACCTCGGCCACCCGGGCGGGGCGATCTACGGCTACGACCAGGACGCCACCGAAGGCTGGCTGTTCCGCAACAGCGAACGCGAAACCGGCATCCCGGGACTGCATCTGGCCGGTTCGTGGTCCGGCATGGGCGGTTTCCAGCCCACCCTCGAGTCGGGCGCGCGAGTCGCCCGCCGACTGCTGCGGAGTGCCCTGTGAACTCCCCCGCTGTGAATTCTCCCGCCGTGAATTCCCCCGCGGCGAACCCACTGACCGAGAGATTCGACGGCGCCGCCGAGGTTCTCGATGAGATCGCCGCACGGAACCCCGATACCCGCGACTACCTCTCCGAGACCCGGCGGATCGTCGGCACCTACCACCCGCGGCGGCTGCACCTGATCGTTGCCGGGATTATCGACGAGACTGCGACCACCAAGACCTTCCAGCTCAAAGGTGTTGATCGCGAAGAGCTTCCGCCGTTCATGGCCGGGCAGTACGTCAACGTGTTCCTCGACGGGACCAGTCGTCCGTTCGCCATCTCGTCGAGCCCCACCGGCTTACACCACTACGACCTCACCGTCCGCCGAGTTCCCGGCGGACGGATCTCCAACATGCTCATCGACACCGTCAGCGTCGGGGAGATCCTGACGACCACCGGGCCGATGGGAACCTTCTTCCACAACCCGCTCTTCCATGGCTCCGACGTGGTGTTCCTGGCGGGCGGCTCGGGCGTGGCACCCGCGATGAGCATGATCCGCGAGATCGCCGACCGCGGACTGGACCGCCGCTTCCGCCTGCTGTATGGATCACGAGAAGCCGACGACATCATCTTCCATGCGGAGTTGGATCAACTGGCCGGCGCGCACCCGAATATCCACGTCCACCACGTCATCGGCGATCTGCTGACCGCCGACACCATCACCGAGTTGGTCGGGGATCTCGACGGACGCATGGTCTACGTGTGCGGCCCGCAGGTGTTCTATCCGTTCGCACTGGAGCAGTTGACCGCTCTCGGGCAGCCGCGCCGCCGGATCCGGTTCGAGGCCAACGGCGCTCCGGCCGATCCCACGGCCGAACCTGACTGGCCCACCGGCGTGGATGCCGAAGGCGAGGTCACCATCACGATCGGCGGTAGCTCATTTCGAACCCCCCGCAACCGACCACTGCTGGACGCACTGGAGGACAACGGCATTCGCCCGGAGGTGGCCTGCCGATCCGGCGAGTGCAGCCTGTGCCGGGTGCGGGTGTGCGAGGGCCGGGTATACACCGCCCCGCAGGCCAAGTTGCGCATGTCCGATACCCGTTCCGGTTACACCCACTCCTGCGTCGCCTACCCGATCAGCGATGTGGAACTCGAGTTCTGAGGCTTCTGAAGCTCCCGCGAACCCCTAATACTTTTGCCCACCTTCGAGCGACACTTTTCCGCCCGCGTCGCAGTTGTCGCTCAGAGGTGGGCACTTGCACTGTGCACTCGGACAGGCGGCATCCGGGCGGGCGGCATCCGGGCGGGCGGCATCCCCACGGGCGCTTCCGGATCAGCTCAAGTGAACGGGTTCCCACCGCCGGCGACAGCAGTGCCCAGCCCCATCAGGGTTACCGCCGAATTGTGCAGCCGCTCCCCCGCCTCCCGGGTCGCCCGTCCAGCCAGATGGCGCGCCCAGGTGCCTTCGATGACCACGCCGAGTTTCAGACAGGCCAGCGCCAGATACCAGTCGAGATGATCGGTGTGCCGGCCGCCGGCCCGCCGGTAAGCCTCCAGCAGTTCACCGCGTTGCGCCAGCCCCCCTAGTTCGGCCAGATACCCGGCCGACCCCAGCGGATCGGGCGGAACCGGCCAGCACACCAGCATCCAGCCCAGATCCAATAGCGGGTCCCCCACGGTGCACATCTCCCAGTCGACGAAGGCCGCCACCTGCGGTTCCCCGCGGCACAACATGGTGTTGTTGAGGTGGATGTCGCCGTGCACGATTCCCGGCACGTAGCCGGTTGGCCGGTTGGCCTCCAACCAGTCGCAGAGTTCGTCGACCCCGGGCAGCGAGTGGTGATCGTAACCATCCTGGGCCCGGTAAGCGGCAACAGCCGACCGCCATTGTGGCACTTGGCGTTCCAAAAACGAACCAGGACGCTTCCACTCCGCCAACGGGCTGCCCTCCCAGCTGGCGCGGCTCAATCGCGCGACGTCGGCGGCGTAGTTCAGGCCAACGCGATGGCGCATCACCGGATCCCGCACGTAGGCTCCGGCGATCTCGTTGCCCGGGTTGAAGCCGTCGACCTCCTCCATGAGGTAGAACACGACGCCGAGGACGTCGAGGTCCTCGCAGGCGGCGACGATCGCAGGATGTGGGACGGCACTTCCGGCCAGCGTTCGCAGCACTGCGATTTCGCGTTGCATGGTGCGGTCGCTGTTCGGCCGCGGATGCGGCGGCGGCCGGCGCAACACCAGGCGTCGGCCATCGATGCGCAGCCTTACCACGACATTCTGCGAACCACCGGCCAACGGCACAACGTCGGTGACCGTCGAACCCAGACCCTGCCCGCGAACCCAACCGATCAGCGCAGCAATCGCTGCGTCGTCCAGTGTGCCGGTGACGCCGGGCACCATCGGCTCGGGCACGGTTCAGCAGATCCGCGGAAGCTGCTCGCCCAGTTCGCGTTCCACCACTCGCGTGGTTCCGAACGGCGTGCGAACGACGACCATGCCGGGGTGCTCGTCGACCGCTCGGCCGATCACGACGGCACCAGCTCCCTCGGGACGGGATCGCATGGCCGTCAGCACCGTCTCACTGTGGGCAGGGTCGACGAAAGCCACCATCTTGCCCTCGTTGGCCACTTGCATAGGATCCAGACCGAGGAAGCCACATGCCGAGGCGACAGTATCGGGCACCGGGATGCACCGCTCGTCGAGCTCCACGCCGACGGCTGCGGTCCGGGCGATCTCGACGACCGCTGCCACCAACCCGCCGCGGGTCGGATCCCGCAGGGCATGAACGGCATTCGGGTCGGGAACTGCCGCCAGCATGGCCGCAACCAACCGATGCAAAGGGGCGCTGTCGGTGGTCACCGCGGTGCCGAAGTCGATGCCCTCACGCACGCTCATGATCGCTACACCGTGCTCGCCGATGTTTCCGGAGACGATGACGTGATCACCTGGGCGTGCCTGCTCCGGGCCGATCCGCACCCCCTCAGGGATGACGCCGACGCCGGCGGTGTTGACGAAAAGCCCGTCGGCACCTCCTCTTCCGACGACTTTGGTGTCACCGGTGACGATCCCGACGCCCGCGTCGGCAGCCGCCTTGCCCATCGCCGCGACGACCGCAGCGAGGACTTCGAGTTCCAAACCCTCTTCGAGGATGAAGCCGGCGGTCAGCCCGATGGGCTGGGCCCCGCTGCAGGCAAGGTCGTTGATGGTTCCGTTGACGGCGAGGTCGCCGATGTTGCCGCCAGGGAAGAACAGCGGGTTGACGACGTAGGAGTCGGTGGTCAGGGCGATGCGCCCGCCGTGAGCGTGGAGTACCGCGGAGTCGCGCGACGGACCACCCGCCGATCCGAATGCAGGTAGAAAAAGGTTCTCGATGAGTTCCTCGGACAGAATGCCCCCGCCGCCGTGTCCCATGACGATGCGTTTGGTTTCACGCAACGGCAGGGGACACACCCAGGTGGTGGGGTCGGGAAGTTGCCCCTCCGGATCAGACACGCGACGCAGATTCCAGCCGCCGGAACTGGTAGTACGCCGCACACGCACCCTCGCTGGACACCATCGTCGCCCCCAACGGTGTGCGGGGCGTGCAGGTGGTCCCGAAGGCCGGGCACTGGTTGGGCTTCAGGAGACCCTGCAGCACCTCGCCGGCATGACACTCGGCGGATTCCTGCACCGTCAGGTCGGCCACCCCGAACCTGCGCTCGGCGTCAAATCCAGCGTATTTGGGAGAAAGCGTCCAGCCCGATTGCGGGATCATCCCGATGCCGCGCCACTGCCGATCGGTCACCACGAAAACATCTGCCAACGCCTGCTGTGCCACGGTGTTGCCCGTCGCCGTGACCGCCCGCGGGTAGGCGTTGCGCAGTTCGGCCTTCCCGGACTCGAGCAACCCCACCACCTGCCGCACTCCCTCGAGAAGGTCCAGGGGCTCGAAACCGGTGACCACGATAGGAACCCCGAACCTCTCGACCAGCGGCCCGTATTCACCCGTGCCCATGACCGTGCAGACATGACCCGCGGCGAGGAAGCCCTGCACCCGGTTGGCCGGCGACGACAGGATCGCCGACATGGCGGGCGGCACCAGTACGTGGGACACCAGAACCGAGAAGTTGGTCAGGCCCAGGCGCTGGCCATGCAAGACCGACATCGCGTTGGCCGGTGCGGTGGTCTCGAAACCGACGCCGAAGAACACCACCTCCTTGTCGGGGTTATCGGCAGCGATGCGGGTCGCGTCCAGGGGCGAGTAGACGATGCGCACGTCGCCCCCTCGGGCCCGGACACTGAACAGGTCCTGGTTGCTCCCAGGGACGCGCAGCATATCGCCGAACGAGCAGAAGATGACGTCGTCGCGGGCGGCGATCTCCAGCGCCCGGTCAATCATCTCCAACGGGGTGACGCATACCGGGCAGCCCGGACCGTGGATGAATTCAACTGCGCCCTCTAGCAATTGGTCGATGCCGTTGCGGATGATCGAGTGGGTCTGGCCACCGCAGACCTCCATGACCGTCCAGTTGCGGGTAGCCGTGCGGCGGATGGACTCGACCAGTGCCTTGGCGGCCAACGGGTCCCGGAACTCGTCGAGGTACTTCATGGCCTCACGCCCCCAACTCCCCGGCTCCCAATTCCTCGGCGAGGATCCCGAGATCGGCGAACATCTGCAGGGTCTCGTTGGCCGAGGCCTCGTCCAGACGGGTGATCGCGAATCCGGCATGGACGATCGTGTATTCACCGATCTCCATGTCGGGCAGGTAAGCCAGGCACACCGTCTTGGTGGTGCCGCCGAAGTCAACCGTCGACATCCGGGTGCCGGCCTCTTCCCAGATCTCGATCACCTTCCCGGGGATTCCGAGGCACATACGCCAGTCCTTTCCGGTGCCCTCAATGCGGCAGACCTGAGTGCGGCAACCACGGCAGCCTGACCGAGCGCCAAACCGCCGTCGTTACAAGGAACGATACGGTGCGTCAGCACCTCGTAGCCGCTCTTGTTCAAGGATGCCCGAAGACCATGCAGCAGTAAACGATTGACGAACACTCCCCCGGTCAGCCCGATGACGCCGACTCCGGCCGCCGCAGCACAGTGCACTGCGGCCCCCGCGGTGGCTCGGATGACGGCCTGATGAAAGCCAGCGGCGAGGTCGGCCCGGTCGACACCGGACCGCAGCCCGTCCACCAGGCCCACGACCACCGGTCTCGGGTCGATGATCCCGCCCATCACGCCGAAGTCCAGCGCGTACGCACGCCCGGAGCGGGCCAGAGTCTCGAGTTCGACCGCGGCCTGGCCCTCGTAGCTGACCTGCTGGCAGACCCCGAGCAAGCTGGCGACTCCGTCGAACAGTCGGCCCATGCTCGTCGTCGTTACGCACCCGACCCCTCGGGGAATCTGTTGGGCCAGGACGTGCAGACCCAACTCACCGACGGCGGTCACCGGCGGCAGGTCTGGCCCCCAGTCGATTCCGGCGCGAGTCAGCAGATCCAGGGCGATGCGGGCGGGTTGGCGGACCGCTCCCTCTCCTCCAGGCAGCGCGAACGGCGCCAGATGCCCGACCCGGGTGAATTCGACCGGGTCTGTGATTACCAGAAGTTCCCCGCCCCAGATGGTCCCGTCCGGACCGTAGCCGGTGCCGTCGAATGTCACCGCGACGATCGGTGTGCCCAGGCGCCCGCAATCGGCGAGCAGCGAAACGGCGTGGGCATGGTGGTGCTGCACCGCGACGACGGGCTGGCCGCCGGCCTTCCGGTGCGCCCACGAGGTGGTGGCATACCCGGGGTGCAGGTCACGGGCGAGGACGTCGGGTCGGCGGCCGGTCATGAAGGCAAGGTGGTTCGCCGCGGCCTCGAAGCAGGTCTGGGTGCGCGGGTCGGCCATGTCACCGAGATGGGACGACAGATGAGCCTGTGCCGCCCTGTCCGGCGAGGGCCCCATCAGGCAGAACGTGGTCTTGAGATCCCCGCCGGTGGCCAGGATGACCTCGGTCGGCTTGCCGTCCACGGACACCGGCAGCGGTGCATAGCCGCGCGATCGCCGGATCGGCACTTCCCGGCCCTGATCGTCGACGGCGACGACGGAGTCCTCGCACGGTACGTGGATCGGCCGGTCGTGGGTGAGGATGACGTCGGCCAGGCCCTCGATCCAGTCCAGGTCCTCATCCCGGAAGACGATCGGCGAGCCGCCCTGATTGGCCGAAGTCATCACCAACGGTATCGGGCCCAGCCGATCGAAGAGCAGATGATGCAGCGGCGAATAGGCCAGCATCAGACCAAGGTCGGCCAGGCCGGGAGCCACCGCCTCCGAGACGGCTCCAGGGCTGGCGGCCACAAGGACGATTGGCGCGGCCGGAGACGTCAGCGCCGCCGCTGCCGCATCGTCGATCAGGGCGAGTTTTCGCGCCGACTCGAGGTCTGCTGTCATCACCGCAAAGGGCTTGGCGGGCCTGTTCTTTCGCACTCTCAACTGTGTGACGACACCGTCGTGGTCGGCCCGGCAAGCCAGATGGAAACCGCCAATCCCCTTGATCGCGAGAATTTTCCCGGCCAGAACCGCATCCGCGGCGGCATCGAGGGACGCCGACAACACCGGCCCGCAGTCCGGGCAAGCGATGGTCTGCGCATGGAATCGTCTGTCCAGCGGATCGCGATACTCCGCTGCACAGGCGGCGCACATCGGAAAGCGCGCCATTGTGGTGGCCGGCCGGTCATACGGCAGATCGGCGATCACCGTGTAGCGGGGCCCGCAGTTGGTGCAGGTGATAAAGGGATGGCCGAACCGGCGGTCAGCCGGATCTCTCATCTCACGCAGGCAGTCCGCGCAGATCGCTATATCCGGTGGCACCAGAGTCCGGGCGTCGTCGCCGCTTAGGCTTCCGGTGATCTCAAAGGCCGTCGCACCGCAGGGTTCCAACGTGGTGACCTGCAGGCTGTCGATACGCGCCATCGGCGGCGGGCGGTCCTGCAGTGCGGCGATCGCGGCCTCGACGTCGCGCACGGGCCCTTCGAACTCGCCGTGCACCGAACCGGCGTCGTTGTAAACCCAACCGGCCAGCCCGAATTCAGCAGCAATCCGCGCCACGGCTGGGCGGAACCCCACCCCCTGGACCACGCCAGTGATGTCGAGGCGAACCCGGACGGTCACCACAAACACGCTAGTCGTAGGGTTGCGTCGATGCACGAACTGTCGCTGTGCCAGGCGATTGCCGGTGTGGTCAAGCCGCACGCCGCTGGCCGTCGCGTCGAGGTGGTGCGACTTAAGGTAGGCGCGTTGCGTCAAGTGGTGCCCGAGACCCTGTCCTTCTGCTGGACGTTGGTGCGCGATCACCAGGACATGCCCGACGCCGAGTTGGAGTTGGAACTCGTTCCGGCCGAAGTTGCCTGCCGAGCCTGCGGAGAGCAGTCGCAGATCACCTCTCGGTGGTCGGTTCGCTGCCCGCGCTGCGACAGCGCGGACGTCGCAGTGGTACACGGCGAGGAGTTCCTGGTGACTTCCGTAGACGTGAGCTAGAGAGGTAGACGGGATGGGACGATTCCACCGCCACGACGACGGCACTGTGCACAGCCACGATCATGACGAGCACGCCCACGAGCATGCACACGGCGACCATGGCGGCTACGCCACCGGCACCGAGCGGATCGAGGTGCTCGAGTCGATCTTCGCCGAGAATGACAACCGCGCCGCGGGGAATCGGGAACTGTTCGATTCCAACGGAATTCGCGCGTTGAACTTGATGAGTTCACCGGGCTCGGGAAAGACGACGGTGCTGGCGGCCACCCTGGACGCACTCGTCCCCGAATTCGCCGTGGGGATCGTCGAGGGCGACATCGCCACCGATCTCGACGCCGCGAAGTTGGAGGGTCGGGGCGCGCAGATCTCGTTGCTGAACACCGCTGACGGGTTCGGCGGTGAATGCCACCTCGACGCCCCGATGGTGCACCGTGCGCTACACGGCCTGAACCTTCCGCAACTGGACCTGGTGATCATCGAGAACGTTGGAAACCTGGTGTGCCCGGCTGAGTTTGACGTCGGCGAGCATGCCAAGGCGATGGTGTACTCGGTTACCGAGGGCGAGGACAAGCCGCTGAAGTACCCGGTGATGTTCCGGGCGGTGGACGTGGTGCTGCTCAACAAGATCGATCTGGTTCCTTACCTCGACGCCAACGTTGAGACCTACGTTGCGCAGGTGCGTCAGGTCAACCCGACTGCTGTGGTCATACCGGTCAGCGCCCGGACCGGTGAAGGGATGGCCGCATGGTTCGATTGGTTGCGCGGGTTCGCCGCTCCCGGCGAGCAAATCCCCGACGATGAGGCAGAGAGGAAGTCCTGACATGGCAGCCGATCGAAGGCACGTCGTTATCGGTTTCGACAGGCCCGAACAGATCCGGGGCGGCTTCGACCGATTGGCCGCCCTCGCCGAGGCCGGCGATCTGAAGATCGTCGATGTCGAGTTCATCCACTCCATTCGGGGCGTGCCCAGCACAGTCCGTGCCGGCCAGATCGATCCCGACCTGGCCGGTTACGATGGCGCCAACGCCGGCCTGCTCAGCCAGAGCGACCTCGACATCGTCGCTGACGCCATCCCCGTCGGGTCGATGGCGGCCGTCATCCTCTACGACGGGACGTCGATAGGCGCTGCGCTGACGGCGTGGTCAGGCGACGGGGCAACGGTGATACGCGAGGGCCTCGGCGCAAGCCTTGCGGGTTGACCGAACTGCACGACCACCAAGCAGACGTCGTCGGAGCGAGGCGGCGGGGCGAGTTTTTCGACAATGCGGGCGGAGTCGAGTAAAGCCTCCGGGGGACCTGCGGCGACGACACTCTCCGCGCGCGAGATACCAGCCGACACCGCGAGCCCCCCGGCTTCCACCAATCCGTCGGTGTACATCACCAGGATGTCTCCGGGACTAACCGCCACGATGCCCTCGTCATAGTCGACGTCATCCAATGGTCCCAGCACCGGGCCGTTGGCGTCGGAGAGTCGGATCACCTCACCGGTCTTCGCCCTGCGCAGAAACGCCGGCGGATGTCCGGCCGAGCAATACGACAGCATGCCGGTGTCGTGATCCACGACCGCCACCATCGATGTCGCGAAGTCTCCGCTGATGACGTTACCGGCGAAAGCGTTGAGGTCGCCGAGCAATTGGGCGGGAGTCTGGCCCCGGTGCGCGAAAGCTCGGCTGGCGCTGCGCAACTGAGCCATGTCCTCCACCGCCACCAGTCCGTGTCCGACGACGTCGCCGACCGCAAGGTAAGTACGGTTCTCCGACAGCGGCATCAAGTCGTACCAGTCACCGCCGAGACCGTGGACCACATCGGAGGGTTCGTAGCAGACGCTGTATCGGAGCCCGACGATGTTGGGGTTCCCGTCCGGATGCAGCGCGGCGTGCAACACCACGGCCCGGGCGTGCTCATCGGCGTAGGCTTGGGCCCGTTCGAGGGCCTGTCCGGCCATCGACCCTGCCGTTGACAGGTAGGCCACCTGCTCGGCATCGAAACCCTGCGGTTCGGTCCAACCCAAGAGCAGAACGCCGCTTACGCTTCGCCCCGAATCCAGGGGCCATGCCGCCGCCGACTGAGCTCCGCTCACCCAGATGCCCTCAGCCAAGACACCCCCGTTGTGAACGTACCCGTCCACGGAGGACACAAGAACGGGCTTCGCCGTCCGGACTGCGGCGACCGCTATGCACGGCTCGTTCATCGCAAGCGCTTCGGCAGGATCTTCCGGATCCCCAAAGGGGGTAACCCAGATCAGCCATCGGCGGTCATGGCTCAGCAGGCCCAGCTTGAACCACGTCGCGCCCACGTCGCTCAGCAACTGGTGCTCAACGACCCGGGCGACCTCGCGCGGGGTCGGGGCCGCCGACATTTGCTGGGCCAGCACCGACAGTGATTCCAGCCGCAGACGCTCTCCTCGTTCGACGTCGCGTTCCCGGACCGCACTGGTCCGCTTGGCCACCTCCTGGGCGGTGATCATCGCGGTCACAACCGCGACCGCGATGAACAGTTGGGTCAGCGCCACCTTGTGGGTGTCCGATCCACCCGCAGCCGATATCAGCCCCCTGTGCTGCACGCCGCTGACGTAACTGCCGACGAGCGCGATCACGGACCCGGTGAGGGCGGTCCCGATGACGCTGAGTCGCAGTGCGGACCAGGCGAGAACCGGCAAAATCACGGTTCCAGGCAGGATGTGCGCCCCGAACCCCACTGCTGCGGTCACCGCGGCGGCGACCAGGACCACGACCGTCTCGACGGGCCGGGCCGTCAGAATGTCGGCCTGCTTAGGCCACAGCAGGATAGTGGACCCCAGGACCAGGATGCTGATGCCGTCGCCGGCCCACCACTGGAACAGTTCGCCGTGAAATGGTTGCCCGGTGAGTGCCCAGTCGGAACCCGTTTCGACGAAACTGCCGACCATCGGCGCGACCACGCAGGCTCCTGCGACGTATACGCCCAAATCCCTCGTTCGGCGCAGATCAGGGGTTCGTCCCAGCCAGGCCAACACCAGGGCAGCGCCGAGCAACCCTTCGACCACATCGGCCAGCGCATAGCCCAGCGCCCCCGAAACTCCGCCCGCTATCGTGTGGGTCACCAATTCCGCCGCCACAACCGCCGCGGCCACGGCGGGCCAGCGCGAGCGCGGGCTCAGCAAAAATGCCGCCATGCCGATCCCGGCCGGACCGTAGAAATTCGATTCCTCGCTCGCGCCGAAAATCTGTGCGGACAATCCCGTTGAGGCGAAATAGGGAAGAAAGACCACGAAGAAAGTTCTGAGTGACGCGCTGAGATTTCCCGGGACACGCCTCATCGGTTCGGCCACCGAGTCCCCCCGATTAAGGCCGATCCCCACCCGCCGCCCAAACACGGTCCCAAAGCCTACGCCCCCGATCGGTCCTCCCACCGCACGCTAAACGGGCATCAACGAACTTCGGCGAACCGCACGGCGAGGATGCAGAGTTCGCCGCCGCCGGAAGGCGCCAGACTCTCCAGAAGTTCGCGGCAGAGTTCGGCCACCGGCGTGCTGCAGTCCCAGTCGGCGATCGCCCGCCGCACGCGAGCTATCCCGTCCTCGATGGCCAAACCGTCGTGTTCAACCAGGCCATCGGTGTACATGACGAGAAGGTCGTCCTTTTCGACGCGCAGACTGGCGTCTGCGTAGCCCTCTTGCGCCTTGTGGCCCAGCACGGGCCCGCTGGCGTCGGCCAGCGCGATCACCTCGCCGGTACCCGCTCTGCGCAGCAACGGCACCGGGTGACCGGCCAGGCAATACGACAGCGCGCCCTCGTCCGAGTCCGCGATGACCACCGCCATCGTGGCGAACTTGCCGTGGCTGACATGGCGGGTGAAGCCGTTGACTTCGGTGAGTAGCCGAGCTGGCGGTAGGCCTTGGTGGGCCAGCGCGCGGCCGGCGCTGCGCACCTGGGCCATGTCCTCGATCGCCGGTAGCCCGTGACCGGCCACATCACCGACCGCGAGGTAGGTCCGCTTGCCGGGCAGCGCCATCACGTCGTACCAGTCCCCGGCGAGGCTATGCCCGAGGTCGGCGAATTCGCTGGTGACGTACACCTGGAGACCAGGAGTGTCCGCCGAGTTGATCGGTAGCACCGCCGACTGCAGCACCGCCGCGTCAGCTACTTCGTCCACAAAGGCGCGTGCGCGCATCAAGGCCTGGCCGGCCAGAGCGGCAACCGCCGCAATGTAGGCCAGCTGGGCCTCATTCAGCGGCTGGGCTTCGGACCACCCCAGCAGCAACGTTCCGATCGGCCGCTTTCCGCTGGTGAGCGGCCACCCCACCACCGACTCCGTCTGACTGATCTGCAGCCAATGCACATTGTCCCTGTAACGCTGGAGATAGTCGCTCGCGGACGGCACCAGAATCGGCTGCCCGTTCCGGACGGCATCGGTGACGACACTGGGAACGCTGATTGCAACGCCGTCGCCGAACTCCGCGAGCACCGCCGGCGGGAATCCGGCCATGGTGACCCACTCGAGGCGATCCCCGTCCGGGGTGACCAGCCCGAGGGCAAGCGACATGGCGCCCGCGTCGTTGAGCACGTGTTCGGTGAGTGCTGCCCCGATATCGTCCGGCGTCAGCGCGGCCGACAGCTGCTGAGCCAGTCGGGACAGTGTCTCCAGCCTCTTGCGTTCGCGTCGGTCGGCTTCTCCGGACCGAACCGCAGCGAGCCGGCCGGAAGCCTCCTGAGCGACAAGCATGCTGACGACCACGACCACGGCCACGAAGACCTGCGTCAGCGCAACGCGAAGCGGCAGCGATACATCGATGGTGCTGAACAATCCGTGGCCGCGGGTCGCCATGATGTTGGCCAGCAGCGCCGCCACCGCCCCGGCCATGGCAGCGCCGATCATGTCGAGCCGCAGCGCCGCCCAGGCCAGTACCGGCAGGATCAGAAATGACGGTGGCGCTTCCGTCCAGAAAGCGGCGATGGTGAGCAATGACGTCGCGGCAAGTACGCCCAACGCTTCCAGCCTGCGCGCAAGCACGATATCGCGCTGTTTAGACCACAGCAGGATCGGCGAAGCCACTACCAACACACCGAGCGCGTCGCCGGCCCACCAATTGACCACCGTGCTCAACCAGGGCGTGAGGGCCTGGTTCGAGCTCACGGTGCCGCCGATCAGTGCACCGAAGAACGGCCCGGCCGCACACGCGCCCGCGATGAATGCGGCGAAATCCGACCTCTTGCGCAGGTCGGGTTTACCTGCGCACCAAGCCAGCGTCAGTGAGGCGCCAACGATCGGCTCCACCATGTTGGCCGCCGCGAATCCGATCGACACCCACGGCGGGCTGCCGAAGTAGGTGTCGACCAGAATCTCGGCGACCAGAATGGCGGCGATCACCGCCGGCCAGAGGGCGCGGCGGGAAAGCATCATGGCCGAGGCCGTGACGCCGGCGGCCGGGTAGAAGAACGTCGGCCCCAGCGTGGAGCCGAAGGACTCCCAGGCAAGCACCGCTCCCAGCGCGAAGGCCAGGAACACCACCAGGAACAATCGGGAAGCGCCCGATGCCCCCGATGCCCCCGATCCCCCCGATGCCACTGAGCGGCGCTTTTCCGGCACCGCTGCTGGGCTCACGACAGCAGCCTATAGACGGCCCTCAACGCGCGCGATCAGCAGGCTGACGTCGTCGGGTTGGGGTGCCGGGGCAACCGTTTCGGTCAGGGCGTCGCAGTCGAGCAACGCTTCCGGTGGCCATTGACCGATGATCTCCATCAGGTGGGAGATACCCACGTCGATGCGCTCGTCGTAAGACTCCACCAATCCGTCGGTGTACAGGATGACGACGTCACCGGGACCCAACGAAACCGTCGACTCCTCGTAGACGGAGTCGACGAAGGGTCCCAGGATCGGTCCGGCGGCGGCGTCGAGTGCTATCACCTCACCGGTACCCGCGCGCCGCAGCAGAGCCGGAAGATGTCCTGCCGAGCTGTAACTCAGCGACTCGGCTTCGTGATCGAAGATCGCGACAAAACTGGTGGCGAAATCTCCCCTGAGTTGACGCGCGGCGAAGCGGTTCAACTCGGTGAGCAGCTGCGCCGGCCCCAAGCCCTGATACGCATAGGCGTTTCCGGTACTGCGCAACTGCGCCATATCCTCCACCGCCATCAGCCCGTGCCCGACGACGTCGCCGACAGTGAGATAGGTGCGGTCACCAGGCAACGCCATGACGCTGTACCAATCGCCGCCCAGGTCGTGGTCGGTATCCGCGGGTCGGTACAGCGTCGAGTACTCCAGTCCTACCGTGTCGTCTCGGGCATCCGGGTGCGCTGCTTGGCGCAGCATCACCGCTCTGGCCCGCAGTTCGGAGAGTGGCTTTGCACGTTCCAATGCCTGCGAGATCATGGTCGCGGCCGCCGACATGAACGCCTGCTGCGTCTCATGCAGTAGCTGCGGTTCCGACCAACCCAGCAGCAGCGCCCCGACGGTCCTCCCGTCGGCGGCCAGCGGCCAGCCGATGGCCGAGGTGATACCGCCGATCCTGCTCGCCGGTCCGAAGCGCTGCAGGTATTCGTCTTCCGTGCGAAACAGAACCGGCAGGCCACTCCCAATCGCATCGGCGCCCATCGCGGTGACGACGGGCGAGGGAAAACCGACGGTGGCGACCGATTCGAGCGCGCTGCTGTCGGCATTCAGGAGGACCACGCCGACGCCGGCGGCTCCCATTTCCTCGGTCAACTGACGTTCGACCACCCGGCCCACGTCCTGGGTGGTCAGCGCTGCCGACAACTGGCTCGCCAGATTCGCCAGTGTTTGGAGCCGCTCAATTTCGTCCCGCTCGGCTCTACCTGCGGACGTCGCCCTTCTGCGTTCCGCAGCCTCCTGGGCGATCACCATGGCCAATAACACGTTGATCGCGATGAGCAGTTGGACGAGCGCCAGCCTCGCCTCTTTGGAGAGATCGAGGTCACCGAACATGGTCAAGCCGGCGACCGCCCGCAGGTTGGCCGCGAATGCCGTTCCGGCACCGGCCAATGCGGCGCCGAGTACATCGAGGCGCAGCGCCGCCAAGGCCAGAACCGGGAGTATGAGCAGCGAAGGCGACAGTCCGGTGCCGATCGACAGCCACGACAACGCCGACGCCGATCCTACGGCGGCGACCGTCTCGGCCGGCCGTCCCCTGAGAATGCGCGACTGCTTGCGCCACAGCAGGATCGGGGCCGCCACCACCAGCACCCCGATGCCGTCACTGGCGAACCAGCGCAGCGCGGCTCCCGGCCACCACGCTCCCAGATGCCAGGCGACCACTCCCCCTCCGAGGAAACCGCCCAGCGCCGGCCCGGCCACGCAGGCGCCGACGACGAAATAGAACAGGTCCCGGCGCCGCCCCAAGTTGGGGACACCCCTGCACCAGCCCAGCACCAGAGAGGCTCCGAGCAGTGGCTCAACCGAGTTGGCCAGTGCGTAACCCGCAGTTGCGCCGGGCACGACCCCGGCGGAAAGGTCGACGATGGTCTCAGCAAGGACGATCGCGGCGAGCACGGCCGGCCACTGGTGTCGGCGGCTGAGGATCAGCGCCGCTACGGTCACCCCAGCCGGGGGAAAGAAGGACGGATCGAGCTCTGAGCCGCCGAGGACCCCGGCAGCCAGTAGCGCACCCGCTGCGTAGGCCACGAAAACCACGACGAAAAGGCGGGCGGTCCGAACCCACGATTTGGCCACGGCATCTGACACCTGTCGATTAATCCTTGAGGCGACCGTCCCCGTCAAATTGGTCGAGCGTTGGTGCGGCGCGGTCACCGAGGAGTGTGGACGACGAAGAACGCCTCCACCTCGGCGCTGATCTCGACATCCTCGGGCCGCAGAATGATCTGCGGTGGTGAGGCGGCCGGAGCGGCCACGGCACTTGCCATTCTGACCTTGTGCTGCACCGGGGCACCCACCCCGGGATCATTGATACCCCGGGGTTGCACGGACCCGAGGCCGAGCGCGTCGGCGTAGTCCTGGGCGCGCCGCGCGGCGTCGCGAACTGCCTTTTGCCTCGCTGTGCGCTCGACCTTGCGACGCTTCTCCTCCGACAGGTCCCAGTTGACGTAGCCGATGCTCAGGCCGCCGACCCCTGCCGCCCAGGCGACCCAGCGCGCCAGGTCCTCGAAGTCGACGAACGTAGCCTCTATCGAGACAGCCGCAGTGTGCACCAGTGGCAGTTGTTGGCCATCGGCATTCCACGGCCGGTGCGAGCCCAGCCGAACTTGGTCGATTGCGTACCGGACGATGGGCCCTTTCTTGGGATGGTGGCGCTCTCCGATCGAGGACCTGACCCGGTCCAGCACGACCGCGACGGCCTGAAACACCGACTCGGCCTCCGGACCGTCCTGGGCGACCGTCGCGTGCACCGTCGCCCGCTCCGGGGGCAAGGTGACGACATGCGAGCCGCGCACGCGGATTTCGACGTGGGTCATTGCTTAACCTTAGGTGCAGTCGGCGACCCTCAGACCGCGCTGCGGACCCGGGCCTACCTGATCAGTGGGTCCCGTGGCATACCGAGGATGCGCTCGGCGATCTGGTTGCGGGTGATCTCCGAGGTTCCGCCGGCGATGGCCATACCCCGTGCGCCCATCGCCGCCCGGGCGGCAAGCATCCCCTCGCCGGTGTCCAGGGCCATCTCCGGGCCTAGAAGCCCGGCGGCGATGGCACCCTGCTCCTGAAAATGTTCGGCAAGTTTGAGTTTGGTGATGTTGCCCTCCGGGCCGGGGCCGGCGCCCTCGATACTGCGAGCCGCCCGCCGCAGGTTAAGCAGCCGCAGCGCCTGGTCCTCAGCGAGAAATCTGCCGACGCGCAGCACTGCGCCCACCATCCGGTCGGCGTGTTTCTGGGCCAGGTGGACCAGCCACGCCGAGGCCGGTGCGATCCCGCCCGCTCCCCCTCCGATGCTCACGCGCTCGTTCCCCAGCGTCGCGCGCGCGACCGTCCAGCCTGCGTTGGGTTCGCCGACCACGTCCTCGTCCGGCACGAAGACGTCGTTGAAGAACACCTCGTTGAACTCCCTGCCGCCGGTGATCTGGCGCAACGGTCGCACTTCCACCCCGGGCGCCTTCATGTCCAGGATCACCATCGTGATGCCGGCGTGCTTGGGTGCGTCGAAATCGGTTCGCACGGTGGCCAACCCGCGGTGGCAGTAGTGCGCACCGGACGTCCACACTTTCTGCCCGTTGATCTTCCACCCGCCGTCGACGCGGGTGGCGCGGGTCTTGACCGCCGCGGCGTCCGAACCTGCCGCCGGCTCGGAGAACAGCTGGCACCAGATCTCGTCTTTGCGCAGCGCACTCGCGACGAATCGCTCTATCTGCCAGGGAGTTCCGTGCTGAATCAGAGTCAGTATCACCCAGCCGGTGATCCCGTAGTCCGGCCTCTTGACTCCGGCTTCCGCGAACTCCTCCTCGACCAGCAACTGCTCCACCGCCCCGGCAGCCCGCCCCCACGGCCTGGGCCAGTGCGGCATCACGTAGCCGGTCGCGATCAACTCATCGAGTTGGGCCTTCTCGCCGAGTGCCGCAATACGCTGGGCCTCGGCGCGAATCTCCGCGCGCACTGCGTCGGCCTCCGGCGGCAGGTCAAGGCTGTTCGCCCGACTGATGCCGGCCACCGTGAACTCGAAGACATCGGTGGCCGGGCCGTCGCCGCCGAGCAGCGCCTGCACGCTCAGCGCCCGGCGCAGATGCAGGTGCGCGTCGTGCTCCCAGGTGAACCCGACGCCACCGTGTACCTGAATGTTGCACTCCGCGTTGCGGACGTACGCCGGAAACGCCAGCGCCGCGGCTGCAGCGGCCACCAATCGGAACTGGGACTCGTCCTCCCCCGATGCACGCGCCGCATCCCATACGCATGCGACGGCCGACTCGGCGGCGACCAGCATGTTGGCGCAGTGGTGCTTGACAGCCTGGAAGGTCGCGATGGTGCGACCGAACTGCTCGCGCACCTTGGCATAGTCGACGGCGACGTCCACACAGTCGGAGGCCCCCCCGACGGCTTCGGCCGCGAAGAGCGTGCGGGCCCGCGCCACGGCCGCGGGCCTCGCGCCCGGGAACACCTCGACAGCGACCTCAGCCAGTGTCACCTTGCCGGAGCGACGGCTGCGGTCCAGGCTGGCCGGCGTCTCGACGGAAACACCCTCGCGGCTGGACCGTCGGTCCACCAGCACCATGTCGTCACCGGCGGCCAGCAGCAGCAGGTCCGCCAGGCCGGCTCCGAGCACGACACCCGCGTCCCCGGTTGCCCGGCACTCGACTAACGTCACCTGTCCGCCGAATCCGATTGCAGCCGTGACGGATCCGTCCACAAGGCCGGGAAGAAGACGCGCCTTCTGCACTTCGGATCCGATGGCTTCGATCATCGCAGAGACCGTCACGGTCGGCACGAACGGACCGGGTGCGACCGCCCGGCCGAGTTCTTCGATGACAACCACCACCTCGGGCAGTCCGAACCCAGAGCCACCGTATGCCTCGTCGACGTGCAGACCCAGCCACCCGAGTTCGGCCAGCTCCGACCAGAAACCGGGCCGGACCTCCACCTCGGCGTCGAGCAGTTCTCGGGCCGCTGCACGCGCCTTCTGGCTGGTCAGAAAGGAACGCGCCACCTCGCCGAGTTGGCGATGGTCGTCGGTGAGTGCGATGGGCATGCTTTCGACGTTACCGGCCGGCTAGACCCGGACGAGCGTCGAGTTGTTGGCGCAGAAACCGGATCTCGACGCCAACAACCCGACACTCGGGCCGAAACCGGTGCGACAGCCCGACACGATTGGTGCGAGGATCGCACGATGCAGCGCCTCGAAGAGACCCGCGGAGACGTCACCTACATTCGGACCGACAGCAACCTGCCGCCGGTGGCCATCATCGACCGCTCGCCAATCGGCTTTCCGCAGAAGGCCGTCCTCAGCGCCATCGCCGTCCTCGGTGCCGTTGCCTGGGCGATCATCGCCTTCGTCCGAGGCGAGAACGTCAACGCGGTCTGGTTCGTGGTCGCGGCGATTTGCACGTACCTCATCGGCTTCCGCTTCTATGCCCGACTGATCGAGCAGAAGATCGTTCAGCCACGCGACGACCTGGCCACACCCGCCGAGATCTACGAGAACGGCACCGACTACATGCCCACCGACCGGCGGGTGCTGTTCGGCCACCACTTCGCCGCGATCGCCGGCGCGGGCCCGCTGGTCGGCCCGGTACTGGCCATGCAGATGGGCTATCTGCCGGGAACCGTCTGGATCCTGCTCGGCGCGGTGTTCGCCGGCTGCGTGCAGGACTACCTGGTACTGAGCATCTCCACCCGGCGACGGGGCCGGTCCCTCGGCCAGATGGCGCGCGACGAGCTGGGCAACTTCGGCGGGACGGCAGCGATCGTGGGCGTGCTGGTGATCATGGTGATACTGCTGGCGGTGCTGGCACTGGTGGTGGTCAACGCGCTTGCCGAGAGCCCGTGGGGCGTCTTCTCGATCGCGATGACGATTCCGATCGCGCTGTTCATGGGTATGTACCTGCGGGTCTGGCGGCCTGGCCGGGTCAGCGAGGTGTCGCTGCTCGGGATGATCCTGCTGCTGTTAGCCGTGGTGGCAGGCGGCTGGATCGCCCAAACCGATTGGGGTACACACTGGTTCACCCTCTCCAAGGTGACGCTGTCATGGTGTCTGATTCTCTACGGCTTGGCCGCCTCCGTGCTGCCGGTGTGGCTGCTGCTGGCTCCGCGTGACTACTTGTCGACTTTCATGAAGGTCGGGACCATCGGACTGCTTGCCCTTGGCATCCTGCTCGCCCGCCCGATCATGAAAGCGCCCGCGATCTCCCAATTCGCCTCGAGCGGTGCCGGTCCGGTGTTCGCCGGTTCGTTGTTCCCCTTCCTGTTCATCACGATCGCCTGCGGCGCGCTGTCGGGCTTCCACTCGTTGATCTCCTCGGGGACCACCCCGAAGTTGTTGGCGAAGGAAAGCCAGATGCGCGTCATCGGCTACGGCGGGATGCTCACCGAGTCTTTCGTCGCGATGATGGCGCTGATCACCGCGGCGATCCTCGACCAGCACCTGTACTTCGCGATCAACGCACCCGCGGCGGCCACCGGCGGAACACCCGAGACCGCCGCAACCTATGTCAACGGGCTGGGCCTGTCCGGGCCGGCCGCCACCGCTTCGCAGATCGCCGATGCCGCCGCCAGCGTCGAGGAGCACTCGATCGTCTCCCGCACCGGAGGTGCCCCCACCCTGGCGTTCGGCATGTCTCATGTCCTCTCCACGGCGTTCGGCGGCACCGCACTCAAAGCCTTCTGGTATCACTTCGCGATCATGTTCGAGGCGCTGTTCATCCTGACCACCGTTGACGCCGGCACCCGGGTGGCGCGCTTCATGCTCTCCGACGCAGTCGGCAACCTCGGCGGACCCCTACGCCGGCTGCGCGATCCCAGTTGGCGAATGGGCGCCTGGGTCTGCAGCGTCGTAGTCGTGGCCGCGTGGGGCAGCATCTTGCTGATGGGCGTCACCGACCCACTGGGCGGAATCAACACTCTCTTCCCGCTGTTCGGCATCGCCAACCAACTACTTGCAGCCATCGCGCTGACCGTGGTCACCGTGGTGGTGATCAAGCGGGGACTGGTGAAATGGGCCTGGATTCCAGGCGTACCTTTGCTGTGGGACCTGACGGTGACACTGACGGCGTCCTGGCAGAAGATCTTCTCCGGCGACCCGAAGCTGGGCTACTGGACCCAGCACTCCCAGTACCTGGACGCTCAACACGCCGGCAAGACCGCATTCGGTGCGGCAAAGAACGCCCACCAACTCAGTGCAGTCATCCGCAACACCTTCATCCAGGGCACCCTGTCGATCGTGTTCGCCGTCGTGGTCGTCATCGTGGTCGTCGTCGGAGTCATCGTCTCTGTTCGCGCCATCCGAGGCGGAGCCCAGCCGCGGGTCGAGCAGGATCCGGTACCGTCGAAGATATTCGGGCCCTCGAAATTATTCGCCACTCCGGCAGAAAGAGAGGTGCAGAAGCAGTGGGACGCGTTGGCAGGCTCGGGCGCCAAATCCGGTGGTACGTCAGTGCACTGATGGGTGACAACCATTACCTGCGTTACCTCGACCACCGTCGCCGCACACACCCCGGCGAGCCGGTGCTCAGCGAGTCCGAGTACTGGCGGATGAGGCATCGGGTGACCGAGAGTAGTCCGAGCGCCCGGTGTTGTTGAGCGGGGCCGACGAGATGATCAAGAAGACTGCCGAAGCACTGGGCCGGTTCGCCGGCCAGATATCTCAGGCCGCGGGCACCATCGTCGGGATTCGGCACGGAACCGAAGAGCTGCCGTTCACAGTGGAGCGCCGGATCGGCGACGTCGAGATTCGCCGGTACGGAGCACGGATATCCGCGGAGACGACGATAGAGGCCGACGAGGAAGCCGCGCGCAACGAGGGATTTCGCCGACTTGCCCGGTACATCTTCGGCGGAAACCGCGGCCAGACCACGATCGCAATGACCGCCCCGGTGGCCCAAACGCGCGGAGAGAAGATCGCGATGACCGCCCCGGTTGCCGCCCACAGCGGGCCCGGCGGCCAGTGGGTGATCCGCTTCTTCATGCCGGCGACTCACACCCTGGACAGCCTGCCCGCGCCGATCGACGACCGAGTGCGCCTCGTCACCATCCCAGACGAACGCGTCGCAGTGCTTCGCTTCAGTGGGATCCCCACCCCGGAAGCAGTCGCAGAACGCCAAGCACAGTTGTTGGAATCGTTGCGCGCCAACGCGATCGAGCCGACCGGCGATGCGTTCGCCTGGTTTTACGACCCGCCGTGGACCATCCCCTTTCGCCGCCGCAACGAGGTGGCTGTCCCACTGGGCCAGAGCTAGGGGCTGACCGCCGGATCCGGCACGGGGGCGGGCGGCGCTGCCGCGGCATCATCGACAGGAGTGTTGCGGTGCGGAGACATACCGGTCGTGGGGGCGTCCATCGGGCGCTGCGCCAACAGGAGCAACGCGTCTCGCATTGTCACGTCCTCGTGGCGCACTGCGTTCCAGATATCGCGCAGGTAGCCCATTGACCGCTGCTCAGGTTCGGCTTGAGTGGTGCCCGGCGGAAGGCTCCCGGGGCTGGGCAGGTGTGCTGTCCCGTCGGCAGGGGCCGCCGGCGCTGCTGCGACCGCCGGCGTGGCTGCGGTCGCCGGCGTGGCTGCGGTCGCCGGCGAGGTTGGAGCCGGCAGTGGGGCCGGCAGTGGGGCCGGCAGTGGGGCCGCAGCATCGCTCACCGTCTGCGCGACCGGATCGTCGGGAACGCCTGGGTCCGCTGCCGCGTGGGCGGCCGAACCGAATGCCAGGGAGAAGCCCAGCGCGGCGAGTGCCACGCAACCACGTCGCTTACTGACCACGTTTTCACCTCCGTACAGACCTACACCCGCTTTATCCAACGAAGTCCCCGACTTGTTACACCCGCCACTTCCGTATCAGGCGTCCCTTAGGATGCGGTCCATGACGAGCCTGCTGCGCAGGTACCCGCTGGCGTCATTCTTCGTACTGACCTACGCCGCGACTTGGATGTTGTGGGCACCGCTCGTGTTTGCCGGTGTCCCGGCCTTTGTCGAGTCCAGGCACATCCCGTCCTTAGCCGCTCTACCCGCCGTCGCAATCGGAGTGACAGGCACTGCATTCCTGATGACAGCAGTCACCCAGGGCCGGTCCGGAGTACTCCGCCTCCTGCAACGCCTGACGTGCTGGCGCGTTGCACCCCAGTGGTATCGGACGGCCCAGTGGTATCGGACGGCACAGTGGTATCGAACGGCCCAGTGGTATCGGACTGCACAGTGGTATGCGGCAGCGCTACTGCTGGTCCCGCTCGGCCAGTTGAGCGTAACGGCGGCGCTCGTCGACCCCGGAGCGCTGCGGACGTTGACCCCGGCCGCACTGGCCGCCTATCCGGCTTCCTACGCGGCACATTTCATCTTCGGCCCGCTGTTCGAGGAGTCCGGTTGGCGAGGGTTCGCGCTGCCAAGGATGCAGCACCGGTTCGGCCCACTACGCGGCACTCTCTTCCTGGGCCTGCTGTGGGCAGCCTGGCACTTCTTCTTGTATCTGCCGAGCTGGGCTGCCGAGGGGGCCGCGGTGGGCATCGTCGACGCGGGGATATTCGTCACCTTCACGGTCGCGGTATCGGTCGTCTTCACCTGGTTGTCCAACAACACCGGGGCCAGTCTGTTGCTGGCGATCCTGCTGCATGGCTCGATCGACGGCACCGCGACCTACGTCCAGGTGTTGGCCGACCGCGGAGTGATCAGCAACGACGCCGCGACATTTAGCACCGGCATCGGCGCACTGATCACCGCTGTGGTGGCGGCAGTGGTGATCAGCGCGCTCACCCGAGGGAAGCTGAGCTATTGGCGGTACAAGTCCGGGGCCGAGCGATTCGATCTGGCCGGCACCATTGCCCCGGCCACCGGGATCCAGGGATGCAGGAATCCAGGAAAGTAGTCACAATGCGGGGATGCGACGTTTTACGGGTCTCCTGGCCGCGAGCGCTGCCCTGTTTGCGGTCGGCTCGGCCGGGTTGGTGAGCGCCGCCCCGAGCGCCGGCGTGCCGCCGGTCAGCCCGCAGGCCCGTGCAGCAGGATTCATCGACGTCCGGACCGTGGTTCCCGACGCGGTGGTGGACCTGCGGTATGCGACGGCCAATAACTTCGTAGGCGTGCCGCTGTATCCGGCCGATGCCCGCTGCCTGGTACACGAATCACTCGGGCCCGGACTCGCCGCGGCCGGCGCTGCCCTGCGAGCGCAGGGCTATACGCTCGTGTTCTGGGACTGTTATCGCCCCCACGACGTGCAGGTGCGGATGTTCAACGCAGTGCCCGACCCGGCCTGGGTGGCCAAGCCCGGTCCGTACTCCCGCAGCCACGAGGCCGGACGGTCTGTCGACGTCACCCTCGCCGCCGCAGGCCGTCTCGTGGACATGGGTACTGATTTCGACGACTTCTCCGCGCGGGCAACGGCATTCGCTACTGATGGCGTCACCGCACAGCAACAGGCCAACCGTGCGGTTCTGCGCAACGCAATGTCGGCCGGCGGGCTTCAGGTCTACTCAGGTGAGTGGTGGCATTTCGATGGCCCGGGCGCCGGTGTTCAACGGGCGATTCTGGATGTCCCGGTGAATTAGTTCTCCCGACACCGTGGACTCGCTCCATCGAACTGAAAGTTCAAGCCACCGAGGGCATATTCGCGGACGGCCCCGCACGCTCCCCTGGTGACGTAGCGTGAGAGAAGGCGGTGAAAGGGGACGCTCGTGCGCCGCATTTTCTGTTCGATGGCGACGGGACTCGTGGCGCTCGGCGCCACGTTCTCCGTTGCGTTGCCTTCGCCGGTCTCCCCCGCAGTAAGCCTCGCCGCCACCGCGCTTTATATGGGCGGTACCGATCACCCCCTGAGCATCCCGGAAGACACCACGGCCTACATCACCACCTATATCCAATGGGCCTATAACGATTTCGTGGGCCCGTCGGGTCTATGCACCGGCGGCAATCCCGGCTGCGCCCAAACGGCCGTATATACCCCTGAGCAGTTCTGGCCGACCACCGGACTCAAAGACCTGACGTACGACCAGTCGATTGCCCAGGGTCTGCCCCTTCTCGACAACTGCCTACGCGGCCTGGCCTGCACGGTGACCGATCCCCCGTACACCACAACCGGGTCCCAGATCCTTACTGACACCTCCTACACCGTGTTCTCCTACTCTCAGAGTGGGGCGATCGCCAGCCTCGAGAAGTCCGACCTGATCGCCCACCCACCGTCAGGGACGGTGAACTTCGTGTTCGAGTCCAACCCGAACCGGCCCAACGGTGGAATTCTGGAACGCTTTGTGGGCGTGCACATCCCGATTCTCGACGTCACTTTCAACGGCGCCACCGTGACCAACTCGCCGCAGCCAACGCCCTTGATCACCGTCGACATCGTCCATCAGTACGACCCGGTGGGCGATTTTCCGCTCAACCCACTTAACGCTGCCGCCCTCGCCAATTCCCTGATGGGCTTTCTCTACGAGCACCCCGAAGAAGGGGTTGGGATCCCGGAGCTTCAAGGTCAGTATCAGGATTCGACGTACTACCTGGTGCCAACGTTCACGCTGCCGCTACTGCAACCGTTACTCAAGCTGCCGTTCCTAGGGCCGCTGATCGCCACAACGATGGATCCGCCGTTGCGGGTCCTGGTGGAAAGCGGCTATGACCGTACGATCAACCCTGGTATGCCGCGAACAGCGAATTATTTCTACGTCCCGAACCTGTTCACGCTGACCCGCAATTTCCTTAAGGCCATCCCGAACGGGTGGGACAACGGAATCGCTTACCTGACCGGAGATCCGACGAACCGGCCGTTCCACACCACTCCGCAGGGACCCTACGGAGTGGGCGGTCCGCCGGTCAATGCCGGTGCCATAGATCCTTACGGCCCGCCGACGCCGTCTCTGTCAGGCGGCTCGGCGGTTGCCGCCAGTCCGCCCCAGGCCTTGGCCGTAACTCGTTCAGCCACAACTGATACCACCCGGCGCACGCGCCCGCAACGCGCCTCCGCACATGCGGCCGCGACCAGGGTCAACCACAAACCGCGCGCTGCCACCCGCACCTCCACGGACCGACACGTACGCTCACGATCAGGATCAGGATCAGCCGAGTAGGGGTCTTCGGTCCTTGGTCATCGCCGTCATCGCATCCTGCATTGCGGTGTGGACACGCTCGGCGTACGTCTCAGGAACCTCTCCGGGCAGAGCGTGCATCGCGGGCAACACACGGGTGGTCAGCTTGGTCGGAAGCGGTAGATAGGGAAGCAATCCCGCCCCGCCGACGCTGAAGCCCCAAGGCAGCGAGAGAGTGATCGGCAGGGCCTTCACCCGCAGCAATTTGTCAAGCCGCAGCGCTCGGGCCAGCCGTTCGCCATGGGCGAGCGCCAGCAGTGACTCCCCCGCACCGGCGGTCACAATGGGCACGATCGGCACGTCCTCGTCCATGGCCAGTTTCGCGAATCCGGTCCGACCGCCGAAGACGATGAGGTTGCGCTCGGTGAAAGGCTTGAACCCGTCCAGTTCGCCGCCGGGAAACACAACGACGTCATCGCCCTCGACTAACGCCTCATGAGCGCTTTCCCGACTCGCCATGCGGGCGCCGAGCGGCTCGACGAGCGGCCCCATCCCCAGCGTCCAGGCCAGTTGGTGAGTCAGGAACGTGACCCGACGCCCCCGGCCGAGATCCTCCATGACCGCGCCGACCGCCAGAACGTTGAGGTCGAGAATGCCCCCGAAACCGTGGTTGGCGACGAAGAGCACCGGTTCGGTGACGGTACCTGCGTCGAAGTCGATCTGGAGCCGGTTGTAGCGGCGGACGAACTCGATCATCAGCCGGCGAAGTGAGTTCACAGTCGACTCCAGCCGCTCGCCGCCGGGGTCGACTACCTGCTCCACAGTGCCCAGAACGGCGTCGGCCAGCTGGTCCAGGGCAGCGCGGTGAGGATCTGAAGCACTCATGGCGAGGGGTTCCAGCGCAGCAGTTTCAGCCAGAGACGGGCACAAGAGTAGTTGTGCCCCGTCAGGCCGCGTCCTGCTTAGCGCGCTGCGGCAGCTACCGCACGGTCGACGGTGCTGAACCGCAAGGCGGCATCGTCAACCGGTCCCTTACGCAGCCGGGCGTGGTCGGCCCAATAGTCCATTTCGATGGTCCACGGCCCGCTGGTGCCCTGATGCGGGAACTCTGAGATGCCACGCATGATGTAACCGGCCGGGAAGTCCAGCATCGGGCGCTTCTGGATCGTCGGATCGTCGGCGACCGGAACCACGCTGGTGAACCCGTGCTGATCCATGTACTCCATCAGCCGGCACAGGTGCTCGCAGACCAGATCCACCTTCAGCGTCCACGACGAGTTGGTGTAGCCGAACAGGAAGGCAAGGTTGGGGATTCCGGAGAGCATGAAGCTCTTGTAGACCAGGCAATCGTGCGGGTTCTTGACCTCGCCGTCGACCGTCACCTCGATGCCACCGAAAAGCTGGAGCTTCAAACCGGTGGCGGTGACGATGATGTCGGCCTTGAGTTCACGACCGGACTCCAGCAGGATTCCGTTCTTGGTGAACCGCACGATCTTGTCGGTCACCACGGAGGCCTTGCCCTTGCCGATGGCGCGGAAGAGGTCGGCATCGGGTACCGCGCACAGTCGCTGGTCCCATGGGTTGTATTCCGGCTTGAAGTGCACGTCCACCTCGTAGCCGGCCGGAAGCATCTTGGCGTTGATCGAGCGGATGATCTTGCGCGCCAGTTTCGGATTGCGCTGGCAGAGGCCGTAAATGAAGCGCTGCTTACCGATGTTGAAGCGGCGCGCGGCGGCATAGGCGGCCTTGGGCGGCAATACCTTTCGCAGACTGTTGGCGACGGGATCCTTGCGCGGCAGCGGCATGATGTACGTGGGCGAGCGCTGCAGCATGGTGATGTGGGCGACGTCGTCGGCCATCGCCGGTATGAGGGTGACCGCCGTGGCGCCACTGCCGATCACCACTACGTCCTTGCCGCGGTAGTCCAGGTCTTCCGGCCAGAACTGCGGGTGCACGATCTGGCCCTCGAAATCCTCCTGACCTTCGAAGTGCGGCGCGTTCCCTTCCCCGTAGTTGTAGTAGCCGGTTGCGCCGAAGAGCCAGTTGCAGGTGATGTCCCACTGCTGCCCGTCTCGTTCCATCGTTACCGTCCACAGCGCGGCGTCCGAGTCGAAGTTTGCGCGGACCACCTTGTGGCGGAAGTACAACCGCTTGCCCAGACCGTCCTCCTCGATGACCTGGTGCAGGTACTCCAGGATCTCATCGGCGTCGGCGATCGCGTTATCGGATGTCCACGGCTTGAACTCGTAGCCGAAGGTGTGCAGATCGGAGTCTGAACGGATGCCCGGATACCGGAACAGGTCCCACGTACCACCGATGGCATCGCGGCCGTCGACGATGGCGAAGTTCTTGCCGGGGAGTTTGGTGACCAGGTAGTGGCCCAGGCCGATGCCCGAGATTCCGGCCCCGACGATCAGCAGGTCGACGTGACCGGTGAGCGGGTCCTTCGGGCGCGATTGATTGAGCGTGGCGACGGATGTGGCGAGGGACATTGGCACTCCCGGCTGTGGTGCGAACTGACCAGTGTGGACTAAACGCTAACAATGTTATATTTTTCTCGACAGCTGTCAAGAGAGGAGCGGCACGGTGTCCACAGCGAGTGTGTCCCGCCGGGAGCCGGTGCAGGAGCGCAGCCGGCAGACGGTGACGCGCATCCTCGACGCCGCCACGGCGATCGCTGACGAACACGGCGTCGATGCCGCCACCACCCGGGCCGTCGCCGATCGCGCCGGAGTCTCCTACCCCTCCTTGTACCGGTTCTTCCCCGACCGAGAAGCCATCCTCGACGAACTGCTCCAGCGACACTGCACCGAACTCGACGCCCGCTGCGTGGAAGCCGAAAAGACCTGGGCGATAACCTCGGTCGCCGACCTGCTGAACAACGAGATAGACCTGCACGTCGCCTATTACCGGCGCCATCCCGGGTCGGCGCGACTGTGGATGGCCGGTCGCACCTCGCCCACCGTCACCAAGCACGTGCGGACCCGCATGCGCAACCTCGCCGACCGCCTGCACGCCATGCTCGTCGACACCGGACTGATTCCCGCCGACACCCACCCGCGAGCCATGCTGGTGGCCGTCGAGATGGCCGACCGCATCCTCGAATTGTCCTTCCGGGACAACGCGGACTTCGATCAGGACATTCTCGACATGGGCAGGCGTGCGCTCATTGCTTTCGGCGCCGAACTGGCCCGGCCCGCCCCCAACTGACCGGCATCAGCACCACGCCCGGAGTCGCATCGGCGAGCCGTTCGAAGGCGTCGATGAAGCCCTCCGTGATCATCTCGTGGTCGGGCACCAGGGCTGTGTCGCAGGCGATTCCGACCATGACTTTGCCGTTGTAGCTGGCGATGGTGAAACTCATCGGCTGGTCTCCGGACACCGGCGCCCACCCGACGATGCCCTCCACCAGACTGCCGGCCAGGTACACCGGCATGGGCGGACCCGGAACATTGGTCAAGGTGCCCAGGGTGCGGTTGGCGAACAGATCCACCGAGACCTCGTAGAACCCTCGACTCAACCCGGCGATGGTCTCCTGGAAACGGAAACCCACAGCAGCCTCGTGGCCGTGCTTGATCCGGTCCATCCTGCGCTTGGCGACGGCGAGCACCTTGTGCGGATCAGGCTCATCGGTGGGCAGTTCCAGCTGAACCAGGGCGAATTCGTTGCCCAAAGTGTCAGGCAGGGTCAGGTCCAGCGGCTTGAGGTTCACCGGAACCATGAAAGTAACCGACGAGCCCAGCGCCTCGTGCTCGCGCAGGTAGCCGTGCAACGACATGGCGATGCAGGCCACCAGCACATCGTTGATCGTGCTGCGGTTGCCCCTGGCCACCGATTTGATCGCTGCCAGGGGCAACGCCTCCGACCAGGCGACGCTCTTCTTCTCCCCGGCGGTCCCGGTCCAGATGGTCGCGTCGTTGCGGGTTCCGAGCAGCAACTTCCGGACGGTGTCGACGTCACCGGGTACCGCGGAGAAGAAGTCCACCATCGTGCCACCGCCGGGCACCGCGGCCCGGACGGTCCCGGCGATATCGGCGGCCCCGGCGCGAACCGTGGTCATCAGCGTCGCTCCCGCACCCACCGGGTTACGCAGCGCGAATCGGCCCGCTCCGGCAGCCCTTTTGAGAAAGTTCCCCTCCGAAACCCGGGAAACGGCGTCGGTGGCCGCCTTGGTGGCAACCGCGACACCTGCTCGCACCCGCTCGGGCAGCGGCCGGCCCGGGGGAAGTGGTTGAGCCGCTGCCTGAATGACGGCGGGAAGAAGGATCGGGCCGCCGTTCGGACCGGCATCGAAAAGGCTCATCGCCAACTGCACCATCCGCACGCCGTCGGCGATGGCGTGATGGCTGCGCAGCAGCAGGGCACTGCCCTCGCCGTAACGGCGGATCCAGATCGACTGCCACAGGGGATGATTGCGGTCCAGCGGATCGGAGCGGTGGGCGGCGACCAATTCCTGCAGCGACCGGGGGTCATCGGGATTGTGTAGCGACACCAGTGAGATGTGGTTGTCGATGTTGAAGTCCGGATCCGGTTCCCACCACCACACGCCGGCGTCATCCTTCACCGCGCGACTGCGGAAGACCGGGTAGCGGTCCAGCAGACGCTCCTGAACGACGGTGCGCACCCGGTCGAAGTCCAACGGCTCAGCCGTCCAGATCACCGAGTCGACCACCATAAGGTTGTTGGGCTGGTCCATTTCCAGCCACAGTGCGTCCTGGATGCCGAGTCGGCGCCGGTCGTCCTGGACGCCGGGTTGGCGCCGTACGTCCATCGCTACCTCCGAACTGGCTGGAATGATCTGCCCATTGTTGCCGATCAAGCTGAACGAGCGTCCGGCAATGCCGCAGATGTCGTCTCAACCGCCCGCCGCCCCACCTCGGCGCCACCGCTTCCGGCATCCCGTCACCGGATTGCGATACCCTCTCCCCCATCGTGAGGATCGACACGTCCCGATTGCGCAGGCAACGGTCGCTCGCGGTCGGACTGGTAGTCGCGACGGTGCTCGCACTGGTCGTCATCCACCGGATGGCCGACCGGACGGTGCCGCCCAACACGATCAGCGGACCATACGCCGCGCTGCTTGCCCGACACCTTGGGCCCGCCCGCAGTGAACGGATTCAACTCACCGCGGAACTACCCGACAGCGCAGCCCCGGTCGAGCTGATCGACTGGGCTCGGACGCGGTCGCTGCAAGCACACTGGCGACCGGGTGACCGGTGGGCCATCCTCGACGGACCGCCCGCCACCGTCGGCGCCACCCTCGATGTTGCGGTGAACGACTACCAGGGTCCCAACGGCGAGGTCTTCTACGCCTCGCCACAGCAACCGGCGGTACCTGCAGCCCTGAAAGGTCGTGTAAGCGCTCTGGGCCGCATCCTGGGCTACACCCCGCACAGCGAATCACTGCCCTTCATCACCCCGTTGGACGTCCCGAACCGGGGCTTGGCCCCAGCTTCACTGCTGCGCACCTACAACGCGCAGTCCCTGCGGGACCGCGGCTACACCGGCAAGGGGGTCACCGTCCTGGTATTCGCGTTCGACGGCTTCGACCAGGCCGATCTGGACATGTACGCAACCACCTTCGGCTTGCCCATGTTCACCCCGGAGGTGTTGGGGGGCATGCCTTCCGAGCGCAACGGCGAAGCGACGATGGACCTCGAGGCAATCCACGCCATCGCTCCCGACGCCAAAAAAGTGCTGGTCAACGCCCGTCCCACGGTCGAGGGGGACGGGTCCTACGCCAAAATCGGCGCACTGATGGAGGACGCCGATCGCGCCTACCCCGGAGCGATATGGAGTTTTTCCATCGGCTGGAGCTGCGACAAACTGATCACTGCCACCGACCTGGTTCCGGTCCGCTCTGCGCTGGTGTCCGCGCTGAACCACGGCAGCACCGCTTTCAACGCCAGTGGCGACCTGGCCGGCCTGGAATGCAAAGGGGGCCAACGGTGGTCGGCGCCGCCGGGTCCCGAGGACATCGGCCTGGATTCGATAGCCTCACTTCCCGAAATGACCGACGTGGGCGGCACAACGTTGTCCACCGACGCTCAAGGGCATTGGCTCGGCGAACAGTCCTGGTTCGACGCACCGCTCTCGCAGGGCACCGGAGGAGGGGTATCGAGCCTGTTCGACCGACCATCCTGGCAGTCCCGACTCAGAGTCGAGGGCCATCCGGGCCGTAGGTTGACCCCCGACGTCGCCGCTGTGGCCGACCCGTTCACCGGAATGCAGATCATCTTCAAACAGAAATTGGTGGTCGGCGGTGGGACCTCGTTGTCGGCGCCGATCTGGGCGGGATTTCTTGCACTCATCAACCACTATCTTGTGGACCGCGGCGGACGGCCGGTCGGAGACCTGAACCCGCTGCTCTACGAGATCGCCGAAGGGGCTCCGCTGCCCGCGTTCCGGGACGTGGTCCTCGGCGGCAATGCTGTCGACGATGCAGGCCCCGGCTACGACCTCGTCACCGGCTTGGGCACCCCGGACGTGGAAAACCTCGCGAAGAACCTGGCTGCGGTTCAGCGCCGGATCGGAGCCCCGTGACCGTGCGATGCCGGCAATGCCGGGCGGACGCACCCGCAGGAGTGTTCTGCGGCCAGTGCGGCGGATATCTCAACCCACAGCCCGGCGACGGCCCGACGTGGCTGCGCCCCGGAGCCTTCTGCGCCGCTCCCCGCGAACACATCTTGCAGCCGGCGGTTGCGAGCTCGTTGTTCCCGTACCTGTCGCAGGTGTCGAGGGCGCCCTTCAATGTGGGCCTGTTGGCGATGCTGTCGGCCATGGCGGTCGCGGTCGAGTTGAATGTGCCCGGCGCCCTGATCACCGTTGCCGCACTGGGCCTACCGACGCTGTTCCTGATCTACCGCCGCCAATCCGGCTCCTTCGACGACATCCCGCGCACCACGCTGCTGATCACCGCCGGCCTGGGAATCGCGATCGGCGTCGGCTGGGTCCTGCTCACCGGCGATCTGGTGATCCGCGAAACCGGGACACCCTTTGACGCCGGTATCGCCGGCAACCGGGTACTGCGCAACGGGCTCGGGGTGGCCGAGGGCGGTGTGCTGTTGATGATGGTGCCCGCCGTCGTGGTGCGTCTGCTGCAGCCGGGGCGTCGGGAAGCATTGCAGGGATTCGCGATCGGCGTCCTCAGTGCATTGAGTTTCACTGCCGCAGCCACATTCACCCGGCTGGCGCCGCAGTTCGGCTCCGAGCCCATAGCCCGGAACAGGCCGGTGGAGTGGCTGCTGGTCGAAGCCGGCATCCGCGGCGTCACGGTGCCGCTGACCGCGGCTTGCGCCGGAGGTCTGTTCGGGGCGGCGCTGTGGTTCAGCCGTCCCGCCGGGAGCGGCCGGCTGCCCCGCCCGGCTGTAGTGCTGGGAATCGGGCTCTGCGGCGGCACCGTGTTGGCGATCTACGCGATCGTCGGCGTCATCGATGTGGCCGGACTGTCGCAAATGACGATGCTGGCCTGGCACGTCGTCATGGCGGTGATCGCGCTGATCGCCCTTCGGGTCGGGTTGCAGTTGGCGCTCCTGCACGAGGCGCAGGAGCCATCCACCGGGGAACCCCAACTGTGCCTGCACTGCCGAAACATCGTTCCCGACATGGCGTTCTGCCCTTCATGCGGGGCTGCCGGGCACAGCTCCCCACGCTGGTCGCAAGCCGAGCGCCGCAATGTGGACCCCTGCCCCGACTCGTCCTGCGACTCGGCCTGGCCCGGTTACGGCGTTCCCGCCCGCGCCTACACCTCGGTTCGGCTGGCCGCAATCTCCAGCCTGCGGGTAGTGGTGGTGTGGGTCAGCGCAATGCTGGCGGTCGCAGTCCCCACGATCAGCCTGGCAGCTCTGACCACGAAGCCCTCCCCCCGTTATAACTGTCCTCCCGACTGCGGGGCTCCGCCGATCGGCACCCCCGTGGCCAGCAATCCACGGTTCACCCCCGCCGGCGGTGAATTTTCCGTGTCCTACCCGACACCGGACTCGGCCTATGAGGTCACCACCGAGGCCACCGGGGTCACCGCCCGCTACACCGGCGGCAGCGGCGGAACACTGCGGCTGTGGAGCCAACCGGCGAGGGGTCGATCAGCCAAGGACGTGGTGGACGAAATCCTGCGCACCAGCTACCCGAATTCCCGAACCGCCTATGAGATCCCCAATGCCATGGTCGGCTACAAGCAAGGCTACGGCGAAGTCGCCGATGTCTGGCCACAAGACGAAGATGCCAGCTACCGGCATATTCGCATCGTCGTGCTGGTCGCGGTCAAGAACGACCTGGCGTTGATCGCCGGCGCAGTCGGGCCCTTCCGGGAGTTCGGACCCACCTTCGGCCCGGGACGGCCGTCCGGCGCAAACCTGGAAGTCGCCGTCGATATGGGCAAGTACGTCAACAGTTTCACCTGGCGGGGCGACCCACCGCGCTGAGCATCAGATTTCGAAATGCTGGTAGTCGACCGGGTTGTGCCAGGCGCCGCCCCAGCGCCAGCCGCGGTCGGTGAAGGCTTGCACCGCAGCGTCGCCGGAGTGCAGCAACCCCAGGTCATCACGGGTGCGATCCAGATAACGCGCCGCGGTCGCGGGCTGCAGGTCACCGGAGGCGTCGATATACGGATTCACCAAGGGATTGACATCGACGGCCCGACCGTAGGCATGCTCGGACCAGCCGTTTCCCAGAGGCCGGCAGTTGAAGCCGGAGGTGTTGTTGTCGCGCATCGACAATTCGTCGTCAGCACCCGGGTAACGCTCGACCGTGTGCATCTTCTCGATGGGGTAACGCATCGCAACCAGGGCGCCGAAGACCTCGACGACGTCGTCCACCACATCCTCGTTGACCACCAGTGCACCGCGGTGGATGGCGCCGTCGAAACCGAGGTAGTCCAATTCCACCCGGCGCAGATCCTCCGGACCTACCGGGCAGCCGCGGCGCCAGGCCGCGCCGAGTTCGGCGGCAGTCACCGCGTGCACGGTGGGCGGCGCTGTGCGGGCGGGTGCGGGTTGGGCCGATGCTCCGGGGCAGGGTGCCAGCGATAGCCCGACAACCGCCGCACACGCCATTGCGATCCGTCCCACCACACCAGGATTCCACCACAGCGCGGCAGGAAAACCCCACTGCGCCACGTACCCGACCGTATAGCGTCGCAGAGATGATCGAAGAGTTCGACGACGTCGTCCTGGGCGGCGGCAAGGGCGGCAAGTCGTTGGCGATGGCACTGGCCAACGCCGGACACCGAGTCGCCCTGATCGAAAAGGGTCAGATCGGCGGATCGTGTATCAACGTGGCCTGCATCCCGACCAAGACCATGGTTGCCAGCGTCAAACTCATCGAACTTGCCAGCCGCGCAGACGAATTCGGGGTGGCCCTGCGCCCTGCGGAATCCAGCATCGCTGGAATAGTGGAACGTAAACGCCGAGTGGTCGGCGGAATGATCGACACCCACTGGAAGTTGTTCACCGGAACCCCCAATATGGCGTTCCTGCTCGGAACCGGGAAGTTTTTGGCCGACAGGACAATCGAGGTCGCCCTCGACGGCGGCTCCAAGCGAGTCGTTCGGGGCAAACGGGTGTACATCAACACCGGCAGCCACACCACGATCCCCCCGATCCCCGGCCTGGACACCGTGAACTACCTGACCAGCACCTCGGTGATGGAACTCGAGGAACTGCCCGCCCGACTGATCATCGTCGGCGCCGGTTACATCGCTCTTGAATTCGCCCAGGTCTTCCGCCGACTAGGCAGCGACGTCGTCGTCGTCGGGCGCGGAGAACGGTTCCTTCCCAACGAAGACTCCGACATCGCCGCTGAGATCCGAAAAGTGTTGGAAGAGGACGGCATCGAATTCCTCGACGGTGCGGAAACCACCGCGGTCGGCGCGACAACAACCGGAGTCGAACTCGCCTACACCCGCCAGGCCGATTCAGGCTCGCTGCACGGCAGCCATCTGATGCTGGCCGTCGGCCGCACGCCCAACACCGCCGGCCTGGGCCTGGAGGTCACCGGGGTAGAAGTCGGACCCCGGGGCGGCGTCGTCGTCAACGATCGGCTCGAGACCACCGCCGCAAACATCTATGCGATCGGCGACTGCAACGGCGGACCGCTGTTCACCCACGTTTCATGGGACGACTACCGAATCCTGCTGGCCAACGTTCTGCACGACGCTCAGCGCAGCACCTCGAGCCGCCTGGTCCCCTACACGTTGTTCATCGATCCCGAACTCGGCCGCGTCGGGCTCACCGAAGAGCAGGCCACCGCACAGGGATACGACGTCGCGACCGCGACATTGCCGGCGGACAAGATCCCACGCGCCAACACCGCCGGCGAGACCCAGGGGGTGCTCAAGGCAGTCATCGACCGCAAGACCAGCCAGATCCTCGGCTGCTCGCTGTTCTGCCACTCGGCCGGTGAGGTCATGTCGGTCGTGCAAATGGCCATGCTGGGCAACGTGCCCTATACCCAGGTGCGCGATACCGTCTTCACCCACCCCACCATGGCCGAATCCCTCAACCTGTTGTTTGCCGGAGTGTCATGACCCGTCCCAACATCCTGCTGGTGATCACCGACGAGGAGCGCGAACGAGCCTGGTTCCCACCCGGGGTCCGCTTTCCCAACCGGGAACGGTTGGCCGCCAACGGGATGCGCTTCGCCAACCATCATGTGCACACTTTTCCATGCACTCCCAGCCGGGCCACCATCCTCACCGGGCGCCATGCCGCCCGAACCGGCATGTTCGACAACATCAATTTCAACTGGCAACAGCCCCTTGATGAGAGCATCCCGACGCTTGGACACCTCCTGTCCAGCGCGGGTTACCGTTGCGGATATCTCGGCAAGTGGCACCTCGGCGGGGAGTCGCGGCAAACCGGTCTGCAGCAGTACGGCTTTGGCGACTGGCAGGCTCCCGACACCCACGGCACTCCCTATCTCGGGCACTTCATCGACGGCCGTACCGCGAACCGCGCTGCCCAGTGGATCACTCGCCACGCATCCGACCCGCAGCCGTGGCTGCTGGTGTGCTCCTTCGTCAACCCGCACGACATCATGCTGTACCCGCGCTTCCGCAAGCCGCACGTACGCGACCACGGGGTCCAGCTGCCGCCCAACTTCGCCGACGATCTGAGCGCCAAGCCGATCACCCAGCGCTACTGGCGGGTCACCTGTGACGTCACCGGCGGTATCGTCCGGGACGAGAAGGCGTGGCGCCGACTGATCAATGCCTACATCGACCTGCAAATGGAGGTCGACCGCCACATCGGTACCGTCCTGGCCGCCCTGGCGTCGTCGGGCGCGCAGCAGAACACTCTGGTCGTCGCAACCTCCGATCATGGCGACCTGGCGGGCGCGCATGGGCTGCGGCAGAAGGCGGCCAATCTCTACCGCGAAAACGCCCAGGTGCCCCTGACCATGGCATGGCCCGGAACCATCCCGGCCGGTCAGTCGACCGAACGACTCTCCGGAGCGATCGACCTGCTGCCCACCCTGCTGGCGGCGGCCGGCGCTCCCACAGGTGACGCGCCGCCCACTCCCCTGCCCGGGAGGGATCTCAGTCCGCTGTGGTCCGATCCGCACCGACTGATCCGCGAGAGCATCCTCGTCACCAGTGACGCGTACTCCAGCATGGGTGCCGCCGGCCCACACCGTGGCTTCCTCCGTGGAATCATCACCGAGACCCACAAATACGGGCGCTACTTCCGGCCTGGCGAACAGTCAGGCGGCCGAGCGGTAGCCGATCTGGAACTCTACGACCGCGGCGCGGACCCAGCCGAAGTCGACAACCTCGCCCAACCCCAGGTAGGCCGTCTCGACGCTGTGTCCCTCATCGACGAATCCCTCATCGACGACCTCGACCGGCGCCTCGACGAATTGATCGCCGCCGAAATCGGCACCGATGACGTCAACCTCCCGCTGCCACAGACCAGGCTGGCCGCCCTCGGATATCTGTGGCGCCGTCGGGCACGCGCTCAGGGCGTGCCGGCACCGACGGGTTAAGCCAGCAGGGGGTCGATCACCGAACGCGGAATCAGAACCTGCGTGGCTCCCGCGGCTTCAGGCAGCAAGGTTCCCTGGCTGAAGAAGAAAATCACACCCTCATTGGTGATCGCGAAGTTCTGATAGTTGGCCGGGTCCAGGCCGGCTTCCGAGGCGATCACCACCGGTTGGCCGGCCTGCTTCTGCAAGTCCGCCTGCACCACCGGGAATACGACAGCCAGCGGATCGCTCTTGGGCTGCCAGAGTGTCTCGTAGGTGACCGGTTTGCGGTAGGTCTGATCCCACACGAACGACTTGAACGAGGTTCGCGGATGCGCACCGCCGGTGTTCTGGTAGACCCTCAGCACGATCGACACCTGGCCGCGGGGCGGGACCAACGAGTTGTAGGTCGTCGGGGTGATGTCCAGCGAGTAGGGGTTGTCCCGCGGTGTCGACGACTTTGCGACGTTAAGAAAATCGTCGCGCGTCTTGCCGACGAAATCCGCTATCGCCTTCATGTCGGGGTAGCTGGTCGGGAAGCTGATGTTGACGGTATAGCCGGGGTCTGTCGCCTGGATCTGGCACTGCTTCCCGGTACTGGCTGCCGTGACTTCAGCGCCCTTGAGTTCAGCGCAGTAATTCTTCGGTGCAGCTTCCGCGACGGAGGGCACGCCGAGAGAAAACACGACGGCAGCGAGTAACGCGGACACTGACTTTCGAGTCGTTAGCACGTCCAACGATCTTAACGAATAGTCGTGGGCGCCGCCGTCCTGAGTAATGCGGCCCACACACCCCGGATCCGGGGCACCACGGGGCGGAGGCGGGGTTGTGGGGCAGTTGCGGAGACTGCTGGGCATGCTCGGCACTGTGCTGACCGGGCTATTTGCCGTGCTGACCGGACTAATTGCCGTCGGCTGTTCGGGTAGCGCCGGGTCGGCACCCACCCCGGCTCTGCCGGCCGATGAGATGGTGTTCACAGTGATGTCTGCCGGCGGTCTGGTGCCACCCGTGTATGACGCCCTGGACTCGCCTTCGGTGGTGATCTACGGAGATGGCCGGGTAGCGGGTCAGGGTGTCCGCCGGCGCACCAGAGTCCAGCGGTTGAGCTGACGGTCGCGCTTGTAGGACAGTTCATCGAGGACTTCGACCGAGAGGGCCAGACCTCGCCCGTGCTCGTCGAATTCCGAGGGCATACTCACCGCACCGAGATCGACCCGGGCGGGATCGCCCTCGTCGATGAAACCGACGTAGACATCTTGGCCGCTGACTTCGGCTTGCATGGACATCCGCACCGCGTGGCCCCCGGCCGCGTGCTGAACGATGTTGCCACCGATCTCAGTGGCGGCCAGGCCCATGTGCATGCGCGCCGTCTCAGAAACGTCGGGATGCTGCGACCACAGCAAATCCAGTGTCTGCTGAATCTGGTCCAGAGCTCTCGGGCTGGCGACGGTCTCGATGGTGAGCGGCTTGTTGCCCTCGGCGATCCAGCCATCGCAGAACGGGCAGTCGCCCTTGTTGCATCGAACCGGAATTCGCGGCCGGTCCATCCACGAGGGCCTGCCGTGCAGGGGGCAGTCGACCCGGATGATCGTGCGCTGTCCGGTTTTGGGGTCAGTGCTACAGGAACAGCGATTTCGGCAGCGGGCCGCACCCACGGCACGAGCGAGCAGCGTGACCCGCGGCGTCCGCTGATTGTTCATGGCCCAGTTCCTTAAGCAATGACCTGCTCAGATTACCGGAACAGAAACCCAGCACTTGAGAATCGGAAACGACTCACCGCCTCGGTCCGGGCCGACGAGTTCCAGTCGCACGATAGAATTCGCTGATCAACGGACTGATTTACCGTGACTCGGGGAGGCAGCTTTTGTTGCATTCGCGCTCCGAGGCCCGTCGGACGTTATTCATCGGTCCCGACGCAAACCCAGGGTTCCCTGGCCGTCCGTAATGGACAACGCGGGAATCGGGACGGACCACAGAGGATCGCAATGGATTGGGAGCCGCAATGACTGAGCCGCATGCCGCGCAGCCCTTCACCGCACCGTCGATCGTCGTCGGCATCGACGGGTCCCGGACCGCCACCCACGCCGCGGTATGGGCCATCGACGAAGCACTCGGCCGCGACCTGCCACTGCGACTGGTCGCCGTCAGCGAAACGGCCGACCCCGGCCGAGCCCGGAAAGCCTTGAGCGAAGCCGCCGATGCGGTGGCCGCCACCGGAAGCGGCGTCGCGGTGCAGACCACGACGGTGCTGACCGCCGACGACCCTGTCCACGCCTTGCTGGAGGCATCGCGCGCCGCGGTCATGCTCTGCGTCGGAGGGGTCGGGCTCAAGCATTTCGACACCGACCGCGTCGGATCCGATGGTCGCGCCGACACCGCCAACGCTCTGGTGGCGTCGGCGCACTGCCCGGTGGCCGTGGTGCGTGGTCCGGATCGTCCCGGCGGATGGGTAGTGGTCGAGGTCGACGGCACCCCGGACAGCGGCGCGGTGCTGCAGTACGCAGTCGAGGAGGCCCGGCTGCGACGAGCTCCGCTGCGGGTGCTCGGAACCTGGCAGTCCGACGGAACCTCCGCCGGAGAAGCCGAACACCTAGTGCGCGCCCAGTTGGACCGCCGTCTGGAGCAATGGCACCACCGCTACCCCGACCTCGACGTGGTGCCGGTGGCCGTCCACGGCAGCGGCCTGGGCTACCTGACCGAGCATGCCGCGGCGATCCAACTTGTGGTGATCGGCTGCCACAACACCGAAGCCGTCGACGAATTGCTCGGTCTCCGCCACACCGACTACTCGGTGCTGGTGATCGACCCTCAGCGACTGCTGTGATGCGAAAGTCTTACCGGTGAAATCCCAATTCGATGATTTCTGCAACCTGCATGCCGCCCAGAGTGCAGCCAATTCCGCACCGGGGCCCCGTACCGTGCCTGGGCGCATCATTGCCGTTCCCGGCACCGTCAGCGCCGCACTGCAGACCCTGATCGCCGCCCCCTACCGCACCCCGGCCTGGGATGCCGATCCGCAGACCCCGGCGGCGTGGAAGGAACTGGTTTCGCAGCTTGCCGCCGACACCAGAAAGCAGGTCCAGACCAGTTGCGGTCGACTGGGCGTGACTCTGCAACCGGACATCATCGAGGGCGTGGCTGTGTATCGCATCCGGCCTCGTACGATCGCCCCCGAGCACCGCAACCGTCTGCTGGTCAACACCCACGGCGGCGGCTACGTCTACAACCCGGGCGAGGCCGGTGCTCTCGAGGGCGTTCTCATGGCCGGCTTCGCACAGTGTGAGGTGCTCTCGATCGACTATCGGATGCCGCCGGATCACCCGTTTCCGGCCGGACTGAACGATGCGGTCAAAGTATGGAAAGCCGTTGTTGCCGAACGCAACCCACGCCAGATCGGACTCTTCGGCAGCTCAGCCGGGGGCGGACTGGCCGTGGCGACGGTGTTGAGGGCCCAAGCCGAGAACGTCCCACTCCCGGGCGCCCTCAGCCTCGGCTCGCCCTGGGTTGATCTGACCCAGACCGGCGATACCTACCAAACCAATGAATGGCTCGACAACATTCTCGTCAGCTACCGGGGTTACGCCAGCCGCGCCGCCAAGCTCTACGCCAACGGACACAGTCTCAGCGATCCGCTGATCTCCCCGATCCATGGCGAGTTCCGCGACTTCCCGCCGACCATTCTCAACAGCGGAACAAGGGATCTGTTACTCAGCCTGACCGTCTTGACCCACCGGAAACTTCGCCGGGCGGGCGTACGCGCAGAACTTCAGGTCTACGAGGGAATGTCACACTGCCAGTACATGTCGGACCCGGCATGCCCGGAGTCCGAGGAGGCTTTCACCGAGATTTCCCGCTTCTTCGACGAACATCTGGAAAGTTGACAGACATCTGCACCATCCGGAAGGCACATCATGGTTAAGGTCTTCCTCGTCGACGACCACGAGGTCGTCCGCCGGGGTTTGATCGACCTGCTCGGTGTCGACCCCGAACTCGACGTGATCGGCGAGGCCGGTTCGGTTGCTGAGGCAATGGTCCAGATTCCGGTGCTGAAACCCGATGTCGCGGTTCTCGACGTACGACTGCCCGACGGCAACGGCATCGAGTTGTGCCGCGACCTGCTTTCCAAGATGCCAGACTTGCGCTGCTTGATGCTCACGTCGTTCACCTCCGACGAGGCGATGCTCGATGCGATCCTGGCCGGGGCCAGCGGGTATGTGGTCAAAGACATCAAGGGCATGGAGCTGGCCAAAGCCATCAAGGACGTCGGGGCGGGGCGCTCGCTATTGGACAACCGGGCGGCCGCGGCATTGATGGCCAAGTTGCGCGGCGCGGCCGAGCGGTCCGATCCGCTGTCCGGACTCACCGAGCAGGAACGGGTGCTTCTGGGACTGTTGGGCGAAGGCCTGACCAACAAACAGATCGCCGCCCGAATGTTTCTGGCGGAGAAGACGGTGAAGAACTACGTCTCCCGGCTGTTGGCCAAGCTCGGAATGGAGCGGCGCACCCAGGCGGCTGTTTTCGCCTCGAAGCTCGGCCAGAACCGCCCCCCGGACTGACGATGAACCGGAGAACGAACCCGCAGCCCCATGACACGCGGTTGCGTGAACTCCGCATGGAGGCGCAGCGCAGCCTCGAGCGGGTAGAGGAGGGTCGCGAGCGCCTCGACGGGCTCATGGAGGCGATGCTCGCAGTCAACTCGGGTCTGGAACTTGATGCCACCCTGCAGACCATCGTCCGCACTGCCACTGCGCTCGTCGACGCGAGGTACGGCGCGCTCGGCGTACGGGCGCACGACCACGTGGCGGCCGAGTTCATCTCGACGGGCATCGACGACCACACCCGGGCGCTGATCGGCCCACCACCACACGGACGCGGTGTGCTCGGGGTGCTCGTCGACGACCCGAAACCGATCCGGCTCAACGACATCAGTCAGCACCCGGCCTCCGTCGGCTTCCCGCCCAATCACCCACGGATGCGAACTTTCCTCGGAGTACCGGTGCGGGTGCGCGACGAGGTGTTCGGCAACCTCTACCTGGCGGAGAAGTCCGATGGTCAGCCATTCAGCGAGGATGACGAGATCCTGGTCGAGGCCTTGGCTGCCGCAGCGGGCATCGCGATCGCCAATGCCCAGCTCTACGAACAGGCCCGCACGCGTCAGTCCTTTATTGAATCGACCCGTGACATCGCCACAAGACTGCTCGGGGGAATTGAACCGGAGCAGGTCTTCGGTCTGATCGCCGACGTCGCCCTGGAGCTGGCCCACGCCGACGCGGTCATGGTGGCGCTGCCTTCCGGCTCCCTGACCCCCAACTCCGAAGCACCCGACCTGGTCGTGGCGGCGACGGCCGGCGTGTCGCCGGAACCGGAAGCAATTGCCCCGATCACACTGGCCGACAGCATCATCGGCACCGTCTTCGCCACCCGCACCCCGTGCCGAGTGGCGGCAATCGAGGAGGCCGCCAGACCGATCGGCGAGTCCGGCCCGGCCATGGTGGTGCCGCTGCGCACCACCGATACCGTCGCCGGTGTCCTCGTCGCGGTGCGCCACGCCGGCGCCCTGGAGTTCACCTCCGAACAGCTGACCATGATGGCCTCATTCGCCGACCAGGCGGCGTTGGCCTGGCAATTGGCCGACACCCAGCACAGGGTTCGCGAGCTGGACGTGATCTCCGACCGGGACAGAATCGCGCGCGACCTGCACGATCACGTGATCCAGCGATTGTTCGCGGTAGGTCTGTCACTGCAGGGCACCATCTCGCGAGCCCAGTCGGCGGACGTGCAGAAGCGCCTCGCCGACATCGTCGACGAGTTGCAGGCAGTGATCCAGGACATCCGCACCACCATCTTCGAACTGCACGGCAGCGGGTCGGGGACCACCCGGCTGCGGCAGCGCCTCGATGCCGCGATCGCCGCCTTTTCCGGATCGGGGCTGCGCACAACCGCGAAATACGTCGGACCGCTTTCGGTGATCGACGCGACGTTGGCCGACCACGTCGAAGCCGTGGTCCGCGAAGCCGTCAGCAACGCGGTCCGCCACGCGAAGGCGCAAACCCTGACAATCAACGTGCGGGTCGAGGACGAACTGTCCGTCGAAGTGGTCGACGATGGCTGCGGGATGCCCGCCGACGTCACCGCCAGCGGACTTAACAACCTGAGCAGCCGGGCCCGCGAGATGGGCGGAGACTTCTCCGTCAGCGCAGCCCCCGGCGGCGGGACCGTGCTGCGCTGGGCTGCGCCGTTGCCCTGAATCAATCGAGTCTGCAGTGGGATCACCGAGTCTGCGGTGGGATCGTGAAACGGGCCGAAATCGACGCCCTCAGTTCAGCCTCGATGCTCTCAGTGCAGAGTCACCGCGCCCCGCCCGGTTGCGCGGCTCCTCAGCCGGCTGGCGCCGGCATCTCCAGTCCCGCGCGGCTCCTCAGCCGGCTGGCGCCGGCATCGTCGTCCGCGCGGTCACCGCGCGACTATCACCGGCATGCGGGAAGCGTGCACAACCGCCGTACTCACCGAGCCCAGCAGCATCCCCGTGAAGCCGCCCCGGCCGTGGCTACCCACCACCAGAAGCTGGGCTTGCTCAGACTCTTCGATGAGCTGGCGGGCGACATGGTCGGCGATCACCACCCGGCGCACCAGCACATCCGGATACTGCTCTTGCCACCCGGCCAGGCGCTCGCTGAGGGTCTCCTCCCCCATCGCCTGCAACGTCGACCAGTCGACGCCGGGAAACTCGAACACTCCTTTGTTGTCGCTCCAGGCGTGCACCGCGACCAGTTCCACCCCGCGGAAGGACGCCTCTTCGAAGGCAATCGCAATCGCCTTCGACGAGGCCGGCGAACCGTCCACACCGACCACCACCGGGGCCTGCGACGGGTGCGGCATCAGCGGGTCCTCGTCGTGGATGATCGCCACCGGGCAGTGCGAGTGGTGCACCAATCCGGTGCTGATCGACCCGAGCAGGCCGCGGGCCAGCGCTCCGCGACCGCGGCACCCGACCACGATCAGCTGCGCTTCGGTAGACAATTCGACCAGGGCCGGAACCGAAGGTCCGGAAACCATCTCGCTGCTGATCTCGATCGAGTGGCCCCCTTTGACGTCGCCCGCCGCCTGCTCAGCGGTCTCCACTGCGGCGTCGAGCAGTGCCCGCCCTTCCTTCTCCTGCCATTCGATGTAGCCGGGCGGCATCGGAACGTCGGGGAAGGCCATCACCACCGGCGGCTCGAGCACATTGACCAACTTCAGTGGCACCGCGCGCAGCGCCGCATCGCGGGCCGCCCAGTCGACGGCGACCTTTGAGGCCGGCGATCCATCCACCCCGACAACGATCGGCCGAGTGCCTGGCGCAGTTGACATTTCGATCCCTTTCATTTCGCCGCCGCGTTTCGCAACAGCCGCCACGGGCGACCGGGCTGGAGTGCGTAATCAGACCTTACCGCCCGGCCCCTGGCATCCGGCGTGGCCTAAAGTCGAAGGATGGGTGGCGAAATTCCGGTTATCGGTGCACCAGTGGTGATCGACCCCCGATTCCACGACGGCGTGCTGTTCGACCTCGACGGGATCATCACCGACACCGCATCAATCCACGCGGCGGCGTGGCGGCAGATGTTCGACGACTTCCTGAGTCGGCGGACGGTCAGCCCGGGCGAAAACCGCGACCCGTTCACCCCATCCGACTACCTCCATTACATCGACGGAAAACCCCGCTACGACGGAGTGCGCGACTTTCTGGCTTCGCGCGGCATCACATTGCCGCGGGGATCGGAATCGGATCTGGGTACCGGCGGCCCCGATACCGTCTGCGGCCTCGGAAACCGCAAACAGACACTCTTCACCCGGCTGATCGCCGACGGGGTGCCAGTCTTCGAGTCCACCGTCGCCCTCGTCCGCCGACTGACCGACATCGGCATGCCGGTCGCGGTCTTCTCGGCCAGTCGCAACTGCCAGACGGTCCTGGAGTCCGCCGGAATCTCCGAATTGTTCGGTGCCCGGGTCGACGGCGTCGTCGCCGCAGAACTGGGCCTGGCCGGAAAGCCGGACCCCGCGATGCTGCTTGAAGCAGCACGCCGACTGGGTGTGCGGCCCGGCCGGACGGTTGTCGTCGAAGACTCCGAAGCCGGCGTCGCCGCTGCCCGGGCGGGCGGCTTCGGGCTGGTCATCGGCGTGGACCGATCCGATAGGGAGGTGAACTCCCCGCTTTCCGAATGCGGAGCCGACGTCGTAATCGGTGACCTCGCCGAGGTGGGGGTCCGCTCCATTGACCGCCGGATGTCGAGCCTGCCCGACGCGCTGCGATCCTTCCGGCAGATCGCCGCGGTGGCGGCAGCCCGACGGCCCGCCATCTTCTTCGACTTCGACGGCACCTTGTCGGAGATCGTCGACGAGCCCGGCGCCGCGGCCCTTGTCCCCGGGGCCGGCAAAGCGCTGGAGTCCCTGGCCGCGCTCTACCCGGTGGCTGTGCTGTCCGGCCGCGGGCTGGACGACATCGCGGCCCGGGTCGGCATTCCCGGCCTCTGGTACGCCGGGAGCCACGGCTTCGAAATGATCGCCCTAGACGGGACCTACCACAGCAATGAGACTGCAGCTCAAGCGATTCCGCTGCTCGATCAGGCGGCGGCGGAACTGACCGAACGACTCGCCCCGCTGCCGGGGGTGATGGTGGAGCACAAGCGGTACGCCTTAGCGGTGCACTACCGCAATGCCGAACCCGGGGCGGCCGGCGCCGTCACGGCCGCGGTTCACGAAATCGGGAACCGCAGCGGCTTGAAAGTCACCTCAGGACGCATGGTCGTGGAACTTCGGCCGAACGTGGACTGGAACAAGGGCAGAACGCTGGAATGGATCGTCGACCAGATCGCCAGCCGCGAACCGCTGCTGCCAATCTTCGTCGGGGACGACCTGACCGACGAGGACGCTTTCGACGCCGTACTGCATGACGGCATCGGCATCGTGGTTCGTCATACCGAGGACGGCAACCGCGCGACCGCAGCCCGGTACGCCCTGGACAATCCGAACCGGGTGTGCGAGTTCGTCGAACGGCTGGTCGAACAATGTGATATCGACCGCCAGATCCTCTCCAGTCCTTGGTCTTTCACCTATGGCGGTTACATCCCCGAACAGGAGCGGCTGCGCGAGGCGCTCTGCGCGGTGGGCAATGGGTACCGCGTCTCGCGGGGCTGCGCACCGGAGTCCGATGCCGGGCCGTACCACTATCCGGGCACCTACACCGCTGGGTTGTACAACCGGCTTACCGACTCGGTCGACGGGGTCATGGTCGAGAATGAGAGCCTGGTCAACCTACCGAACTGGCTGTCGCTGAAGTTCCGGATCGACGGTGACGACTGGTTCGATATCGACTCGGCCGAGGTGTTGACCTATCGGCAGAGCATGGACCTGCGGCGGGCCGAACTCACCCGCGAGTTCCGTTTCCGCGATCCGAGTGGACGCACCACCAAGGTGCTCCAGCGCCGCATCGCCGCCATACACCTACCCCATGCGTGCGCGCTGGAGACGACCATCTGGGCTGAGGACTGGTCCGGAACCGTGGAGTTCGCGTCGGTGATCGACGGGGACGTGCGCAACCGCGGGGTGGAGCGCTACCGCGCCCTCTCCGATGACCACCTGGTGGCAACCACCACCCGTGAGCTCTCAGCCGACTCCTGCCTGCTGGTGTGCGAAACCGTCCAATCCCGAATCCCGATCGCGGTCGCCGCCCGCACCTCGGTGTGGCGCGGCAAGGCACCGCTGGCGGCAGAAACCCAATTCATCGACTCCGACCGCCGCGTCGGGCACGACGTCGTAGTCCGCCTGTCGCCCGGTGAATCCGTGACCGTCGAAAAGATGGCCGCCATCTTCACCGGACGCGACGACGCCATCTCCGAACCCGGCGACGCCGCCGCGGGACTGCTGAGCCAGCTGGGCCGCTACTGCGACCTGCGCGAGGGCCACGAGCGCGAGTGGGCACACCTGTGGGAACGCTTCGACATCGCCTTCGACGACAGTGCCGACGCGTTGCGGGTGGTGCGGCTGCACCTGCTGCAACTGTTGCAGAGCGTGCCGCACCGCGCCGAGGACCTCGACGCCGGCCTGCCCGCCCGTGGTCTGCACGGCGAGGCCTACCGAGGGCACATCTTCTGGGACGAGCTGTTCGCGTTCCCCGTGCTCAATCTGCGCTCGCCCTCCACCACCCGGGCCCTGCTCCGCTATCGCTATCGCCGGCTCCCGGAAGCCCGCCGCGCAGCCCGCGAAGCCGGTTATGCCGGCGCGATGTTCCCGTGGCAGTCGGGCAGCAGTGGACGTGAGGAGAGCCAGAAGCTGCACCTCAACCCGAATTCAGGACGCTGGAACCCGGATGCCAGCGCCCGGGCCCATCACATCGGGATCGCCGTCGCCTACAACGTCTGGCAGTACTACCAAGTCACCGGCGACCTGGAGTACCTGATCGAGGACGGCGCCGAGATGCTGGCCGAGATCGCCCGGTTCTGGGTCAGCCGCGCTGAGTTCGATGAAGCCAAGGGCCGCTACGTGATTCGTGGGGTTATCGGACCCGATGAGTTCCACTCCGGCTACCCCGACCGGCCCTACGACGGTATCGACAACAATGCCTACACCAACGTGATGGCGGTGTGGGTCATTGTGCGGGCATTGGACGCCCTCGACGCACTACCCCTTCGGGACCGCCTGGACCTCCTGGAGCGCCTCGGCATTCAGGGCCGCGAACTGGACCGTTGGGACGACGTCAGCCGACGGATGTTCGTGCCGTTCCACGACGGAGTGATCAGCCAGTTCGAAGGATACGAGCAGCTGAAGGACCTGGACTGGAAAGGTCTGCGCGAGCGCTACGGCAACATCCAACGGCTGGACCGGATCCTGGAGGCCGAGAACGACAGCGTCAACCGATACAAGGCCTCCAAACAGGCCGACGCGCTGATGCTGTTCTACCTCCTGTCAGCCGACGAACTACGAGAGTTGTTGGCGCGCTTGCGCTATCGCTTCACGCCCGAACAGATCCCGGCGACGGTCGACTACTACCTGCACCGCACCTCGCACGGATCGACACTGTCCGGCGTGGTGCACGCCTGGGTGCTTGCCCGCGGAGATCGCGAACGGGCAATGCGCTACTTCCAGCAGGTGCTGATGTCCGACGTGGCAGACATCCAGGGTGGCACCACCGCCGAGGGCATCCACATTGCCGCCATGGCCGGCAGCATCGACCTCCTGCAACGCTGCTTCACCGGCTTGGAGGTCCGCGAAGACCGGCTCATTCTCAACCCGATGTGGCCGGAAAGCCTTGGTGCGCTGCGGATGCCGATCTACTACCGAGGCTACCGGTTGCACCTGACCATCGTCGGGCGCACCGCCGAGCTCAGCGTCGACCCGGCCGACCATCCGCCGATCGAGATCGAGTGCCGCGGCCGCCTGGAAACGCTCATCCCGGGCACCTCGCTGCGGTTTGCTTGAACGTCACCCCGTGCGGCCGACCGACGCCGCACTCACCCGGCGGTCGCTATGGTCCGAGAAGTCGGCGACCTCGTGCAACGGCCGTCGGGGCGTCGCAGGCAGCGGGTCTGCGTTGACCGCGGCCCAGCCCACCCGGATCAACATCTGCGGGTAGCCGCTGTCGCCGAAGACGTCTGAACGCACCGCCTCGCGGGTTTCGGGGATTTCCAGCGGCTCGCTCACCGGGCAACTGGCCAGCCCCATCGCCGTTGCCGACAGCAGCACCAAACTGGTGGCTTCACCGGCCCGCAACCGCGACAGGTCGTCGTCGGCCTCGGTGCCCAATGCGATCACCACCGCGTTGTCCTGCTCCGGCGGAGTCTGTGCCGGCTGTCGAAGCGCCGGGCTGGCGAACACCCTGGCCGGGATTCGCGCCGCCGGTTCGGGGCCGGGGGTGTTGGAGGCCGGCACCCCGGCGACCGACCCGTGCCGACCACTCCACGCGCTCAACTCGGCCAGGTATTCCGGGTCGCTGGCGTGCCGGGCGACCGACTCGGCGACGATCGCGTTGAAGCGTGGAAGCAGGTCTATCTGACGCAGCATCACTCCGGCGCGGGCGGCCCGGGCGCCCATCAGCGCAATGTCACCCCATGGCACCGGCCACGAGCTGTAGGTTCGCCGGTCGGTGCGCCGGTCGGGAATCGCGGCGGACAGCATGACCTCCAGCTCGCCGGGGGTCTGCCGCACCAGCTCGATGTCAGCCAGATGGTTGCGATCTCCGAGATCGCACATGCGGCGGATCTTCGCGTGCCAACCCGCAGCAGCCAGCGCCACCGTGCAGTGATGCAGCGCCGCACCGCAGCTGAGCAGAAGGCCTCGGCGGTCGGGGTCGGTGTGGGGAAGGTGACGGGTGGGGTCGGCGTAGAGGTGCAGGCTGTCCGAGCCGATTCGCCAGCGCCAGGGCTGCGAATTATGCACCGACGGTGCGTGATTGGCTAGCGCAAGAACCGCGCGCAACGTACCAGCGTCGGGGAATTCCGAGTCGGTGCCCGGGCTCATGCCCTCGCTGCCGTCGCTGCCGCTGCAGTCGTCGATGGTCGCCACTATCGTCACTGTGGCGGTCAGCGGTAACAGAGAACAGGGTCATTGGTCCTCAGCCATTGGGACTTCGGCGAGAACCTCGCCACGGTCAGACCGGGTCGAACTCCGAAATCAGCCACTGGCCATCGTGCTTGACCAGAGTTATCACCACGCTGCTGGTGGCGAGCGCGGGAGTGGGCCGATCCTTGCTCGTGGTCACCTGATTGACGAACACCAACACCTGGGCCTGCTCTGGCTGCATGCTCGACACTGCAGACCGGGCAACGCTGGCCTCGGTCTTGACGCCGCGCTGCTTGGCCGCCGGCACGACGACGTCGTCGGTGAACTTGGTGTAGTGGTCCAGGAAATTTCCGGTCAGGTGGGATCGGGCGGCGGCCAAGTCCTTGTCCAGGGTGTCGGGAGAGTACGACAACAACGCTTCGGTCCCAGTTTTGGCGGAGTCGAGCACCTGCTGCTGGGCCGCCTCGCCGGTCAGCTGATCCGGGCGGTACAGCCACCAATACACCGACCCGGCCGCGACGGCCGACGCCGCCAACAGCGCGGCCATCAGTACCGCCGGTCGCAGCCGACGACCGGGCGCGGGCCGTTCCTCCCCCGCTTGTTCCTCCGCCGCTTGTTCCTCCCCCGCGATCTCGGCCAGATCTTCGTCAGGAACCTTGTTGGGCATCTCGCTGCTCATGGCACGAACTCCACATCCGACATTTTCACCTGGCCGCCGGCCCGGGTCACCGTGACACTCATCCGCCAGGGTCGGGGATCGGCGCGCGCCCCGCTGGAGTTGGTCACCTGCGAGGACGCCGCAACCAGAACCACCCCGCTGTCGGCTTTCGCCCACTCTAGCGCCGCGGCACTGACCGAGCCGGTGGTCACGGCATTCGACATCTCCGATGTCTTGATGAAATCGTCTGCCCGACTCTGGAAGTCGTCATGGAAGGCACCGGTGGACAGATCCAGGACGCGTTGCACATCATCCCTGGCGTGACTGTGGTCGATGGTCAACAAGGCCGCCACCCCTACTCGCGCAGCTGCGACGAACTCGCCGTCACGGGCCCGCTGAGCAGCGACTCGCTGGTGTTGCCAGAGCATCAGGGCGATCAGGGCGATGCACGCCCCGGCCAGGAGTCCGGACGCGACGACGCCGAGCCTGAGCCGAATTACCGCCGCCCGGGACCGCGGCCGGCGCGTGGTTGAGGAAGCGTCACGCAGTTGTTCGGCCCGGGCCCGGGCACGCGCGGCCTCGGCCAGGGCTTCGGCTTCGGCAGCCTCAGCGGCCTGCAGCGCCTCGGCGAGTTCGGCACGCACGTCTGCCGTCGGCTCGGTCATCGGTAGACAGCGTAAAGCCCGCCTGACAACGCACCGGGCGTGCCAGACTGCGGGCGTGGCGTTCGTGCGACTTTGCGCATCGCTGGTTCTCGCGGTGACTGTGGCGGCACCGGCGGGAGCCGACGATGTGCTGCATGAGGTCACCTACACCCTGTATACCGAACGGCCGTTCTTCGCCGAGATCTACTACCGGGACACCGACCCTCCCGACTTCGCCCAGTACAGCCACGACCCGTACCGGTTCAGCCCCAATGTCGAGGCCGACCTCGGGCCGGACCGGCCCTGGGTGCTCACCGTCCGCCTAGCCGACCCGCAGCAGTGGGCCATGGTGTTGGGCACCAGCGGCCTGTCGCCGAATCCACCCGACTTCCACTGCAGCCTCGCCGTGGACGGCGCGGTGGTGGCAACGAACTCCGGGCCCAGAGGTGCGCTCTGCTCCCTCAGACACTGGTGAATCAGGCGTCTCCACGGACCCAGACAACGGCGTTGCCCTGCGCGGCGCAGGCGAGGAACAACCCGTCCGGCGCCTGCGCCACGTAATTCTCGTAGCCGGAGCAACTGGTGTTGAGAACCTTGATGCCCACCATCGGCGGAGAGCGGAAGTAGCGCGGCTCGTAGCGTCGCGGCGACCCGCAGAACACCAGCCGGCCCCAATCCGTCGTCCCGAATACGTAATACGAGGTGTCCTGGCACGGTGCACCGAGGACCACCCCGCCAGTGATGCCGGGCGTACACGCGACGTCGTTGCACTCCTGGGCTTGCGCGGCAGGTGCGGCGAGTCCCGCGCTTACCAGAACGGCGAGGCCGACTAGGGTCGAGGCCGGCGATCCCATCGGTTCACTGTCGCATACCGCCGGGGCGATCAGGAGAGGATCAGGAGGTCCAGTGGCGCCCACCACCTCAGAGCCGTCGGCGGACGAGTTGGCGCAGGCGGCCGAGGCCGAGGCCGCGGCGGCCCAGGCTCGCGCAGACGCCGCCCGGGCTCGCGCCGAGGAGCTGCGCAAAGAGCTGCAGTCCGGAGTTCAGGAGAGCCCGCCGGCGATTGCCGCCGACCGGCTGCCGTGGCGCCAGTTGGCGGTCCCGCTGCTGGCAGCGCTGGTGATCGTCGGCCTGCTGACCGCAACCGGGTGGATGTTGTGGCAACACTCCCGGGCCGTCGAGCGTCGTCAACAGGTGGCCGAGTACGCCGCGGCAGCACGACAGAGCGTGGTCAACCTCATGTCCATCGACTACAACACCGCCAAGGACAGCGTCGCTCGGGTGCTGGACGGCTCGACCGGAAAGTTCCACGACAATTTCGCCGACACCGCAGACGATTTCATCAAAGCCCTGCAAGACGAGAAGATCGTCACCAAGGCCACCGTCAACGACGCCGCGGTGGAGTCGATGACCGGCGACTCAGCCGTCGTTCTCCTGTCGGCGACCTCCCGCCGCGAGGGACCCGGAACGCCCAAGGATCAGCAGCAGCCGCGGGTCTGGCGGGTGGTACTGGAGCTGCAGCGGCAGGACGGTCAGATCAAAATGTCCGGAGTCGATTTCGCCTGATGTCCAAAAACCAAGCACCCCAACCGCAATGGCGCCGGTTCGCGACAGCCTGCGGCATCGACGACCCGGATTTCGCCGCGCTCTGGCAATGGTCGGTGGATCACCCGGCACGGTTCTGGCGCGCGGTCTGGGAACATTTCGATGTTCAGGCCGAGATCGAACCCGACCGGGACCCCCGCGCCAGCGATGCCGCAGTGCTCGCCGACGCGACCATGCCGGGTGCCACGTGGTTCCCCGGCGTCCGACTCAACTACGTCGACCAGGTACTGCGGCATTGTTCCCAGGACGGGGTGGCGATCGTCGGGATAGACGAGGACGGCACCCGCACCGAGATCGGCTGGCGGCAACTGCCCGGGCGGATCGGGGCGCTGGCCGCCGACCTCCGCCGCCGCGGCGTCGGCCCCGGCGACCGGGTGGCGGCCTACCTGCCCGACATTCCCGAGGCCGTCATCGCCTTCCTCGCCACCGCCGCCGTCGGGGCCGTCTGGTCGTCCTGCGGCCAGGACTACGCACCGGAGGGCGCGGCGGCGCGGATGGGCCAACTCCAGCCCAAGGTGCTGTTCAGCTGCGACGGCTACCTCCTCAACAGCCGATGGATCGACAAGCGCTGCGACACAACCGAACTGGCCCAGTTGTTGCCCGGCGCCCCGGACGTGATCCGCCTCGACAGCGAGGAATACCGGGGCATCGTCGCCGAATCGGTCGAACCGGTCGTCACGGCGGTGCCGTTCGACCATCCACTGTGGGTCCTGTTCACCTCGGGCACTACCGGCCGGCCCAAGGGCATCATGCACGGCCACGGCGGGGTGCTTCTCGAACACCTCAAATCCGCCGGGCTGCATGCCGACCTCGGGCCCGGCGAGGTGTTCTTCTGGCAGACCGCGCTCAGTTGGATGATGTGGAACTTCCGGGTCGCAGGCCTGCTGTGCGGGGCGACCGTGGTGGGCTACAGCGGCCATCCGCTCTATCCCGACGCCGACCGGCTCTGGGCCTTGGTCGAATCCGAGCGGGTCACCTACTTCGGCACCAGCCCGGGCCATCTGCTGGCCTCGCGAAAAGCGGGGCTGCACCCGGGTGCCGACCATGACCTGAGCCGGCTGCATACCCTCGGCAGCACCGGGTCACCGCTGCCGGCCGACCTCTTCGAGTGGGCCAAAGCCGAGGTCGGCGATGAGGTCGAGGTGTCGTCGATCAGCGGCGGGACTGACGTGGTCTCCGCGTTTGCCGGTGGCACCGCGGGCCTGCCGGCCCGGCCCGGCGAGCTGACCACCCGCTACCTCGGGGTGGCCCTGCAGAGCTGGTCGCCGCACCGGGAGCCGCTCGTGGGCAAGGTGGGCGAACTGGTCATCACCGCGCCGATGCCGTCCATGCCGATCGGGTTCTGGGACGACCCGGACGGATCCCGTTATCGTGCAGCCTATTTCGAGCACGAATGGGCGGACGGCCCAGCGCCGCACATATGGCGTCATGGCGACTGGGTGACCGTCACCGAACGGGGCTCGTTGATCATCCACGGCCGCAGTGACGCCACCCTCAACCGGCACGGCATCCGGATGGGATCGGCTGACATCTACGAGGTGGTCGAGGCGATCGACGAAGTGACCGAGGCGTTCGTCGTCGGTATCGACGGCCCAGCGGGCTCCTATTGGATGCCGCTTTTCGTGGCCCTTGCCGATGAGGCCGTCCTCGACGACGCTCTCGTCGGCACCATCCGGTCGCAGATCCGCACCCGGCTCTCGCCCCGGCACGTTCCAGACGATGTCATCGCCGCTCCCGGCATTCCCCACACCCGCACCGGCAAGAAGCTGGAGGTGCCCGTCACCGCGATCATGGCGGGCCACACCGAGGTGTCCCTCGATCCCCGGTCGATCGACCGGCCCGATCTCATTGACTGGTACCGAGACCAGGGCCGGGCCCACCGGTGGTCGCCATGACAAGCGGGTCGCGATGACAGGGTGGTCGCGATGACAGGGTGGTCGCGATGATAGGGGCCGCCGATCCACCCACCGTCTTCATCACAGGCGCGGCAGCAGGCATCGGCCGCGCGACCGCACTGACTTTCGCACGGCACGGCTACCGCGTCGGCGCCTATGACATCGACCCGGCCGGGCTGGCGTCGCTTCGCGAGGAAATTGCAGGCGACGGCGGCAGGGTCACGATCGGACAGCTCGACGTGACCGAAGCCGACGACTGGGCCGACCAACTGGCCGCCTTCACCGGCAACTCACGCCGACTGGACATCCTGGTCAACAACGCCGGCGTGCTCAGCGGGGGCCGATTCGAGCAGATCGGCTTGGAAACCCAACGGCGGATGGTCGACATCAACGTCTACGGCATGCTGGCCGGACTGCACACGGCATTCCCCTACCTACGCGCCACGCCGGGCGCGCAGGTGGTCAACCTGTGCTCGGCCTCGGCCATCTACGGCCAGCCCGAACTGGCCACTTACTCGGCCACCAAGTTCGCCGTACGGGGGCTGACAGAGGCCTTGGAACTGGAGTGGCGGCGGTACGGGATTCGCGTATTGGCGATGTGGCCCCTGTTCGTGAAGACCGCGATGGTCGACGGGCTTGAAACGGGCAGCACCAAATCCCTGGGGGTGCACCTGACCGCCGACGACGTGGCCCAGGCCATTTACGAAGCCACCCGCCCGGGCCGGATCCGGTGGCCGAGAGTCCACTTCCCGGTCGGCCGCCAGACGAAGGTGGTCGCCGGCCTGGCCCAAGTGATGCCGAATTTCGCGCAGCGGCTGCTCAACAAAACCGTCACCCGGCACTGACTTCAGTCGGCGGCGATTGTTCTGAGTTCAGGCCACCGGCCCGGGGACCCGCCGCGGCTGTTGGTTCTGCACAAATGAGGAGCAGAGACCCAGTTTGCTTGCCACACAGGGCACACCGTTGATGGTGGGCGTGTTGACCGGCGACAGACACTCCGCGGTGTAGGGGTTGGGTTCGAAGCCCGGTGCGCAGTTCTGCGCTCCCGCCACGGGGGCCTGGCTCACCATGACCGTTACCAGGGCTCCACAGCAGGCAGCCGCTAAGAGGTTCCGGCGAAGCCCGGTCGCCACGGTGGTCATCCAGTTCATCAATTGTCCACTTCCCTTGCCATTCCAGGCTACGCGTAGGATCGCCGGCATGTCCGATTCAACGTCGACCGACGAATCCACTACCGAGACCCCCGAGCCCAAAAAGGCACAAGCCCCCGTTTCGGGCGGTGCGTCGTCCTCGACCCGCTTGATCGCGTCGGCGGGCCTGGTCATTTCGCTGCTGGCCGCCGCGGCGGCAGGGTGGGCATTGTTCAAGCCGGCCACCACAGAGAGCGCAGCCGGCCCGAGCAGCCCTACAGATAGCTCGGCACCCGAGAGCGACAACCCCAAAACCACAGTCTGCAAGGCATTCCGGACCGTGAGCGACGCCGTCTTCCTCCAGACCAACAGGACCCCCAGTCCCGAGCTCGGGCCCGCGATACCCGCGGCGGCGGAGGGCATCGCTGCGAATGCACGACTGGCCATGGCCGCCGGGGCGAACTATCTGCTGGACACCATGCCGTCCAATACTCCAGAGGAACTGGCCGGGGACGTTCGCCGATTCGCGGACGACCTGAACAACATTGCGATGAACGCGCTGGCCGGGATTCCCAACGACAAGCCCGAACAGCGGGCTCTGCTGAAAGACGCCGATGAGTTGAACACCAAGATCGGGGACCTCTGCAAGTAGCGCGGGCTTGTTCATCCACAGTTTGCCCGCTCTTCGCTCCTAATCTAGGTAATGGCCGGTTAACCGCAACAGGGCTGCCTTTCAATTCGTTTGCTCCTGTGGCCGCGGGGCAACCCGACCGCCGGCCCGCCGACCACGAGTTAGGAACCTGAGCGTGCCCAGACACCGCAAAGCCAGCACCCGATCGCTCACGCCCTTCGTGACAACCGGAATGGCCGGTGCCGCACTGGTGAGTTCCGGACTCCTGATCAACCTTTCACACGCCGGACTTCGAACGCAGCCAGCCGACGCGGAACTGACCGCCGTCCAGTGCGCTCTGGGCGATACCCTCTGCTCCGACACGACAGTGTCCCTAGTCGCCGCACCCAAAGCCGCCGCGACAGCTGCGACAGCGAACCCGATCACCGACATTCTCGGGATTTTCATCGGCAACGGCACCATGACCCATCCCAACGCCGGCCTGCTGATCGGCAACGGCTATAGCTACACCGAGAACGACATCGGCGTCCCGGGCAGTCCGTGCGAGGAAGGGAAGCCGTGCAACGGCGGCAACGCCGGTCTGCTCTTCGGCAACGGCGGCAACGGTTGGGATGGCGGCAACGGCGGAAACGCCTACATCTACGGCAAGGGCGGAAACGGCGGAAACGCCGTTGACTTCGGCCTTGCCGGCGAGGACAACTTCGGTGGCAACGGCGGAAACGGCGGTATTTTCGGCGGCACCGACTCCAACGGGGCACTGTTTCGCGCCGGCGGGGGTGACGGCGGCAACGGTCTCCACGGTGGCACGGGTGGCAATGGTGGCAACGCCGGGTGGGGGCTGAATCTCGCTCCTGCACTGGCCGACCGCGTCTTCGGCGGCCTGTTCGGTAAATCAGGGCTGGCATCCAATCCGAGTTCCAACGCCGTGTTGAGCTACAACTTCCTATCGTTTTCGGGCTCCGGCGGCCACGGGGGCAACGGCGGAGACGGCTTCGTCGGCCTCGTCAACGGCCGCGTGGTCGAAAAACCCGACGGCGGCAATGGCGGCAACGCCGGCCGCGACGCACAGTTTCCGCTCCTCGACCCGGGGACCACCACCCATGTCGGCGGAAACGGCGGTGCGGGGTGGACCAACACCGCCGGCCCAGGCGGTAACGGGGGCCACGGCGGCAACGGCGGCGAGGGCGGTCTCTGGGGTGCTGAACCGGGTGGGGCCGGCGGCAACGGTGGCGCCGGGGGTGGCGGCACTGGGACTGACAGCGGCGGAACCGGCGGCAACGGCGGCGACGGCGGGCGCGGCAGCTACGTCGCCGGCGCAGGCGGCGCGGGCGGAAACGGGGGAAGCGGCGGCAAGGCCACCGGGACCGGAGCTGGTGGCAAGGGCGGGAATGCCGGCAACGGTGGTTTGAGCGGTCTGGTCGCCGTCGATACGACGAAGCCCGCCAAGGGCGGCAAGGGTGGCGCGGGTGGCGCAGGCGGCGCATCCACCGGCGGAGACGCCGGCGACGGTGGAAACGGCGGAAACGGCGGGCTGTCGATCGGCAACATGGGTGGCTTTGGTGGCGTCGGCGGCGCGGGAGGAAACGGCGCGACGCGGGCGGGCATCGGCGGCCGGGGCGGTAATGGCGCCTTCGGTGCGTTCGAGGCCGGCAACGGCGGGGTCGGTGGGGCCGGCGGCAACGGCGGTGCAGGCACCGGCGGCGGCAACGGCGGTGACGGCGGCAACGGCGGTGTCGCCCTCCTCGCCTCCGGCAACGGCGGCGACGGCGGCAACGGCGGTAGCGGAAACGCCGGTGCGAATCCCGGGAAGGTCGGGCGCAACGGTACCGGCGGAAGCTTGTTGAAGGGCGGCACCGGCGGCAATGGCGGCGCCGGCGGCAATGGCGGCGCCGGCGGCACCGGGGCTTGATCCGCGCCAGTCGGTCCCTGTCACCCCCGATCGACGGTCACCCCCGATCGACGGTCACCCTCGATCGACGGTCACCCCCGATCGATCTTGCGCCGAGGGGTTAGGCTCGGGCGCCGTTGAGAGCGCAGGCGAGTTGCGCGTCGTGAGCGTCGGTGTTGAGTTGACTTGCCGACGAGTTCAGCGAATCGCCGCTGCCGTGCAGGCCCATGACGAACAGCAGTTTTGTCGCGTGCAACGACCACGACTGCATCGGATCGGATACTTCCGGTGGAAGGCCGGTGGCCCGCGATGCGCTCAACGCAGCGGCGGCCGCTTCACGCAGCGCAGTGCGACCTACGATGTTGCTCCGACCGACCGTGGGGTCCTGGTAGTTCACGTAGTTGCCGTTCCCGGCAGTCGCGTAGGCGAAGTCTTCGTAGTTCAGGGCAGCGACGTTCAACGCTGCCCCGAATTGTTTGCAGGCCGCCGATATCACGTCGCTCGTCTCCACTGTGACTGCGCCGCTGTCGGGGGCCGACGAGCCGGGGGGCGGCGCCCCGTCGTTGACGGTCGAGTCGGCCGCGTCAGTGTCCGCCCAGGCGAGGGACGAGCCGGCGGCCGTCGGGAGAAAGGCCAGCACAAAAGCCGAAAAAGCCAGGCGGAAGGCGTTTCCACGGTTGCGGTACATGGGCCCCTCGAGTCAATCACGGCAGCGAGACGCGCCGAGGCTACCCCGCCGCGACCCCTCCGGGCGAACCGGGGCCACGGCCACATTATTAGACGTAAAGGTGGCACCGGCGGTTCACAGTGCGTTCGTAATCAGGCAACCTGAAGCCGTGACTATGATCGCGCAACTGATAAGAACCAGTCACGATCACATCTCATCCGGGAGTCCGCATGATGCACCGAACCGCCACGCTGTTCGGCCTGTGCCTATTGGCCACCACAGTGACCGCTCCGCAGGGCCTGGCGGACCCGTCGGTAGACCCGCAGGTGCAACCGGCCGGAATCGCCGCACCCCCGGCTCCAGAACCGCCAGCTGCGCCCATCGCATCTGCGCCGGCGGGCACCCTCACCACCCCTGACGGCTGGACGCTGTTGGTGACAGCCAAGAACGAGTCCATGGAACCGGTGGCATCGCTGACGAATTCACCCTGGTCACGCGAGTATCTCGTCGACGGCAGTTTCGAAGGCACCGTCACCGGGGCGGGTACGACCAAGTTGGCAGGCGGCACACTGGAAGCCGGCTATCAGATCGGCTGCGGCATAACCCAAGACGACATCGAGTCAATCTCGGGCGTAACGGGCATCGCAGGCGTCAGCGTTCCCTTTGTGACCGGATCGATCTTCCCCCTGATTCTGGGTGCGCAAGCCGGCGAGCAGATCAAGATTGACCTCAAGCCAGGCACTGTGAACATCGTCCCTGTCGGAAAGAAATCGTTCAAGGGCACCAAGTCGCACGTGAACATCACCGGCTACCGCATCAAGATCGACGGGTGCGCCGGGCAATCGTTCATCCGGTCCTACGCGACATTCACCAGTTCCACCGACAACACTGACGACGTCGTGACCTACGTCGGCGTCACGCGGGCCGTCTAGATGCAAACCTTTGAACCCGCAAGCAACCCTGACGAAAGGCTTCACGTCATGACGCCCCGATTCGTCGCCGTAACGGCGGCCTGCCTGGTGCTCAACCTGGGCAGCGCCCCCGCTGCCCTCGCCGAACCCGCCGATCCGGTCCCCGCCCCGCCCGCGGTTGCCGAAGCGGCCCCGCTGGCAGCCCCGGCACCCGCTCCCGCAGGCCCCCCCGACAGCGCCGCGCCGGGGGTGCCTCTCGACAACGGAGTAGTCGCCTCCGGGGTGCCCGGAATCGCCAAGACCCTGGACGGCCGAACCCTTACAGTGGTCGGCAAGGACGAGACCCAGCTTCCGATCGCGCCGCTGACCACCTCTTTGGCCGCCCGAGACTGGCTGGTGGGCGGCACCTTCACCGGAACGACGACCGGCTCGGTAGCCGGCGGAACCCTGGAGGTCGGGTATCAGATCGGTTGTGGGGTCGAAATGGACAAGGTCAAGCTCAACGGCAGCGTGAACGGCGTCTTGGGCAACACCAACTTCGGTGCGGCCGGTTTGATTCTCCCACCCTCCATCGCCTTACAGGCCCAGGGCCAGATCGAGGTCGAGCCCCGGCCCGGCACCGTCACCAACGTCACCGTTGACAAGAAGACGTTCAAAGGAACCTCGGCTCGAGTCACAGTCCGTGACATCCACATCAAAGTGGACAACTGCGTCGGCGCATCGTCGTTGCGGTCATACGCGATCCTGACCAGTTCCAGCACCGACGACGACGACATCGTGGCCTATTACGGCGTCGCCAAGATCTTCTGATCACCATGCGTCGGACACTGCTGCTGAGCCCGATCATGATCGCCGGCGTGATCGGCGGCCTGCTCGAATCCGGGGTCGCCGCCGCCGATCCGCCCTCAGTCGATCCGGCACCGGCCGAGGTGATCGATTCACCCCTACCCGCTCCGGACCCGTTCTCGGCCGTTTCGCAACAGACGAATGCAGACCCGGTCGGCACCCTGACAGACCTGTTGACTGGCAGTAGCGGTTCATCCGGAGTGCTCGGCCAGAGTGCAGCTCCGAACGGATCCTCACCGGTGGACCCGATCGCATCGATCGGATCGCTGCTGCCGCAGAACTACCGGATGCCGTCAGGCGCGGAGGACTCGCCCTACGTTCTGCAGACCGGCGTACCGGCCGGGCCGTTCGCCAGGGTCGACGCGTTCAAAGGCGCGCATGCACTCATCCACGGATCGTTGGGTCGGATGCCGAGGGGTGAATTGGGTCAACCCCTCCCAGGAACGGCTCCGCCGCCGGGCACTGCCATCCCGCCGGGGATTGAACACTTCCTCCCCGACCCTGACCCGCCGGTTGAGCCGGGCCTGCCCCCGGGTCTTCCGGAGAACTGAGATCAACACTTCGGGTGGCGCGACGACGCCCGACCCGGGATCGTCCGGATCGCAGCTATCGGTATTACGGTGTGCAGTGATCACGGTGGGCAGGGCCAAACCGGCCCGGGCCAACCCAGCTAGAACCAGGAGAGAGGCCACCATGGCAGCACGCTTCCGACGTGCCGCAACGGCGCTGATGGCCTGCGCCGTGGCCGGAGCCGCGCCCGCGGCGGCCGACCCACCGGGTCAGCCCGACCAGGCAGCCGCCGAGCCGGCACCCGCTCAGGGCCCGATCGAGACACTGACCGCTATCGGCAACGTCCTCGGACAGCGCGACGCCGGTCCTGCCGGGCCGCTGGGCCTGCCCGACATGTCGGCCAACACCGCAACGCTGCTGCTCGGGCAGAACGCCATACCGACCGCCCCGGGCTCGACCGCCCCGGCCGTGGTGCCGAACCTCAGTGCCTTCAATGCCGAGTACCTGCTCGGTCAGAACCTCAGCCCGGCCGCGCCCGGCCAAGGCAATGCGGCGCCTGGCATCGGACCCGACCAGGACAACCCCGGCACCGGTCGGATCGCCTTCCTGCGACGGCTGAATGAGATGTACCAGGCCGGTGGACTCAAGGGCGCGCTGCTGGGCCAGCTGCCCACCGACGAACTCGGCCAGCCGACCTTGCCCGTCACCACGCCATCGGCAGACTGAGCCAGGAATGTCATCGATCCCCCCCAGCCTGATCGTCGAGCCCGACGACGGTCTGGACCCAGTTCGCGGGTTCATCGAGTCGGCTCAAAACTCGCTGCTCATCAAGCAATTCACTTTCACCGAGCCAAGCCTGATTGCGGCCGTCATCGACCGCCACAACGCCGGCACCGAGGTCCGGGTGATGCTCAACGCCAAGCGGTCCGGTGGCGACCGAGCCAACGACGAGACTTACGACGAACTCCTGGCAGCAGGCATAGCCGTACAGTGGTCGAGCCCCAAATTCTATGTGACACATGAGAAGTCGATTGTGGTCGACCAAAGGGCCGCGATGGTCGCCACTTACAACCTGATGACCAAGTACTTCACACTCACTCGCGACTACGGCATCGTCACCGAGGACCCGCAGCACGTCGCGCAGATCATCGAGGTGTTCAACGCCGACTGGGATCATCGTGATTTCACCCCCGAGGTCGATGCCGGCCTGTTGTGGAGCAACTCCAATTCGCGCTACCAGATGGCCCGTTTCATCGACAAGGCCACCAAAACGCTTGTCGTCCAGCACCCGAAGTACGTCGATGCCGTCATCCTCGACCACATCGCCGCCGCCGCGGACCGCGGCGTCAAGGTGAAGGTGCTCTGCGGCGGCAGGCACGGAATCAGCGAGTGGGACATCCTGGACACGTTCGCCTCGCTGCGAACCCTTCGACGGTTCGGCGTCGCGGTTCGCAAACAGAAGAACCTGCGGGTGCACGCAAAATTGCTCATCGTCGATGGCCGGGAGGCACTTGTCGGCTCGATGAACATCGACCGCAGCGCCTTCGATCTACGGCGCGAACTGGGCATCATCATCGACCACCCGCCGGTGGTCGAACGCCTGGGACAGGTCTTCAAAGAGGACTGGAAAATCTCCCACCACTACGAGCCTCCGGATCCGCTCGAGTACGGCAAGCACCAAGAGGAAGACGAATTCCCGCACGACCATGACTTGCTCCACGAGTGAGCGGGCCCATGAATGAGCGGCCCACAGCTGGTGTGCGAGTCCCCCTCACCGAGATCGCCCTGGCTTTCAATCGAGTCGCAGTGGCGTCGTTCGGCGGCGGACTGTCGGCCTGGTCTCGCGAGATGGTCGTGGTGCGCAAGCAGTGGATGAGCGACGAACAGTTCCTTTCCGCGATGACGATGTGCCGCATCATGCCGGGTGCCAATCAAATCAACCTCGCGGTCTTCGTCGGCAGTTCCCTTCGCCGCGGCCCCGGTGCCGTCGCCGCCGTGGTCGGACTGTGCCTCGTGCCGGTGACCCTCATCCTGACGCTGGGCTTCGTTTACTTCACCTTCAAGGAACTACCGGCCGTCAAGGGGGCTTTGCACGGCGCCTCTGCGGCAGCGGTGGCGCTCACGCTGACCATGGCAATCAAGACCGGCAAGAAGTGCCTGAACGGCGTCGTACCGGTGGCGCTGTTCGCCGGCGCTTTCGTCCTCAACGGAGTGTTGCGCTGGCCATTGCTGCTCACCCTGGCGATCCTGGCGCCGCTCAGCCTGATCTGGGCCTGGCCGCGCGAGCAGCCCTCGCCGTGAAGATCTACCTGGCGTTGATGAGCCTGTTCGGCTCGTTGTCGCTGATGTCGATCGGCGGCGGCAACACCGTCCTGCCCGAAATGCACCTGCGGGCGGTCAATGGGCACCACTGGCTCACCGACAGCCAGTTCGCCGACATCTTCTCCATCTCCCAGGCCGCCCCAGGCCCCAGCATCCTGATCGTCGCCCTGGTCGGCTACGCCGCCGGTCTGCACGTCACGGGTGTGACCGGTGGGCTGATCGGCGGGATCATCGCGACGGTGGCGATGGTGCTGCCCGCCGCGCTGCTGATGTATCTGGTCACGCTGTCCTGGCAGAAGGCCCAGAAGTCCAAGCTGCGCGTCGCCGTGGAGAAGGGTTTCGCACCCCTGACCGTCGGGTTGGTGCTGGCGACCTCGCTGGTCATGAGCAGGGCCGCCGACCACGACTGGCGCGCTTATTCGATGACGGCCGTCGCGACGGTGGTGTTCCTGCGAACCAAGGCCAATCCGCTGCTGGTGGTCGGGGCGGCCGCGGCGTTGGGCTATTTCGGGTTCATGTGATGACCGTCGGTTGGGTCAACGTCGGTTAGGTTCAACCTGTGCGGTTAGACGGACGCGAGGTCGCGGTCACGGGCAGCCTGCTGCAACCGCTGACCCAGCGGACCACCGACATCGTCCGCCTGACCCTGGCGACGGTGTTCCTGGCGGTCGTCATCACCAGTTCGATCATCACGCGCAACGACTGGGTGAGCCTGGAGAAATCGATCTCACGCATCGTCGGCGTGCTGACTCCCGCCCAGTCCAACCTCGTCTACCTGTCCTACGCCACACTGATCGTCGCGTTGCCGTTCGTCATCCTGATCGGCCTGATCGCCGGTCGACAGTGGAAACTCCTGGGCGCCTATGCCGCGGCGGGGTTCATCGCGGTGCTCTCGCTGTCGATCACCGGCGAGGGCGTTGCCGCCCCGCGGTGGCATTTCGACCTGACCCAGCGGCTGTCCACCAACCTGTCGCAGTTTCTCGACGACCCGCGCTGGATCGCCCTGCTCGCCGCGGTGCTCACGGTGTCGGGTCCGTGGCTGCCCACCCGCTGGCGGCGCTGGTGGTGGGCCCTGCTGCTGGCCTTCGTACCGATCCACCTCGTGGTCAGCGCGGTGGTCCCGGCCCGTTCCCTGCTGGGCCTGGCAGTGGGCTGGTTCGTCGGGGCGCTGGTGGTGCTGGTGGTAGGTACACCGGCCTTGGAGGTGCCCCTCGACGGCGCGGTTTGGGCGTTGGGTCGGCGCGGGTTCGTCATCAACTCGCTGGAGGTGCTCCGTCCGGCCGGGCACGGGCCCCTGGAACTGGCTGCAACCGACTCATCCGGCCAGCGCGCCGTGGTCGAACTGTACGGACCCAACCAACGCAGCGGTGGCGCTCTGCGCCAGATCCGGCGCTGGCTTGTGCTGCGGGACAAGGAAGTCGGTCCGCTGGTCACCTCCTTGCACCGGGCCGTGGAACACCGTGCCCTGATGACGATCGCCGTCGGCGACCTCGGCCTGGCCAACACCCAGACGCTTGCCGTAGCCCAACTCGAACGGGGCTGGACCGTATTCGCCCACACCGAAGCGCGCGGCATCTCCATCGACAACACATCCGACGAAGGCCTGGCGACCCCGATCTGGCGGTCGCTGGCCACGCTGCAACGCAATCAGATCTCCCACGGCGACATGCGCCTCGACGAGATCACGATCGACGGCGACACCGCACTGTTCGGCGGTTTCGGCAACTCCGAATACGGTGCCTCCGAGGAGCAACTCCAATCCGACGTCGCGGCTCTGCTGGTCACCACCACCGCGCGCTTCGGCGCCGCCAATGCGGTACCTGCCGCCATCGACGCCCTCGGCGCCGACACCGTGCTGGCCGCCTCCCGGCGGCTGACCAAGTCGGCCATACCGCCGCGAATCCGCAAGGCCGCCGACGACTTCAAGGCCACTGTCGGCGCCGCCCGCGACGAGGTCAAGAAGCAAACCGGCGCCAACCAGATCCAGACCGAGACCATCACCCGGTTCACCCGCAAACAGGTGATCCAACTGGTCCTGTTGGTGGCACTGGTCTACGTCGCCTATCCATTCATCAGCACCATGCCGACCTTCGTCAACGAGTTACGCAATGCCAACTGGTGGTGGGCATTGCTGGGTCTGGCGGTTTCGGCGCTGACGTATTTCGGTGCTGCTGCAGGGCTTTGGGCGTGCGCCAACGAACTGGTGTCATTCCGGCACCTGGTGATCATGCAGTTCGCCAACACCTTCGCCGCGACCACCACCCCGGCCGGAGTCGGAGGTCTCGCGCTGAGCACCCGCTTCCTCCAGAAGGCGGGGCTGGGCACCGTCCGCGCAACCGCGGCGGTGGCGGTCCAACAGGCGGTGCAGGTGATCACCCACATCGCGTTGTTGATCTTCTTCAGCGTCGCGGCCGGGGCGTCGGCCGACCTGTCGCACTTCGTCCCGAAGACAACCTTGCTCTATCTGATCGGCGGGGTGGCACTCGGTGCACTCGGCGCCTTTCTGCTCGTTCCCAAACTGCGCCACTGGCTCGACACCGCCGTGCGGCCCAAGGTGACCGAAGTAGGCGGCGATCTGGTGGAATTGGTCCGCGAGCCGCGACGGTTCGCGATCATCGTATTAGGTTGCGCGGGAACCACTCTCGGTGCCGCGCTGGCCCTGTGGGCAAGCGTCGAGGCGTTTGGCGGGGGCACGACGTTCGTCACGGTCACCGTCGTGACGATGGTGGGCGGAACGCTGGCATCGGCAGCGCCCACACCCGGCGGCGTCGGCGCCGTGGAGGCCGCACTGATCGGCGGACTGGCCGCCTTCGGGGTTCCGACCGGCGTCGCCGTGCCTTCGGTCCTGCTCTACCGGGTGCTCACGGTGTGGCTGCCGGTGTTCATCGGTTGGCCGATCATGCGCTGGCTGTCCGCCCGGGACATGATCTAGAGATGGCTACTCCCTGGCACGATTTGACCGGACACGTGGCACTGGTCACCGGCGGCAACAGCGGCATCGGCCTGGGGATGGCCCGCGGACTCCGCAAAGCCGGTGCAGCCGTGGCGATCTGGGGAACCAACGCGGACCGGAATGCAGCCGCGGTGGACGAATTGGTTGCGCTGAACCCCGAGGCACCCGTTGCCGGTTTCGTGGTGAACGTCAGCGACGAATCCGCGGTGACGGACGGCGTGCAGCAGACATTGGAGACATTCGGCCAGATCGACTCCTGTTTCGCCAACGCCGGCGTGCCGGGACGGCCGTCTCCCATCGACGCCATGCCCACCGCCGAGTGGCGCCGCGTCATGGACGTCAACCTCGACGGGCAGTTCTACACCGTGCGGGCGGTGGCAGGCCACATGAAGGGCCGCCGCGCCGGTTCCATCGTCTTCACCAGCAGTGTGTCGATGAGCGACGGACTGGCCTTCGCCACCCACTACGCCGGCGCCAAGGCGGCGTTGACAGCCATGGCCCGCGGCCTGGCGGTGGAGTTGGCGCGCGATCAGATTCGCGTCAACGCGATAGTGCCAGGCTGGACGCGTGCGGCCATGACCGAGGGCCTACTGGACTCCCCCGCCGCCCAGGCCAAGATCCTGCCTCGCGTCCCGTTGCGGCGGTGGGGAACACCGGAGGACTTCGAGGCCGCGGCAGTCTGGCTGGCCGGGCCGGGGTCGAGTTACTTCACCGGGCAGACGCTGGTGATCGACGGCGGCTATACGGTGTTCTGAGCCGCCAGCGCTGTCTGGGGCCCTTACTACGACCGCCGCAGCAACGGGTTGGACTTCAGCACCGGCAGCGGAAAGAGGTGCTCGCTTTCGGTCGCGTCGATGCTGTCGTAGAGGCCGAGCGTGTACACCCCGGCGGATTCCACCCGTATCGGGAGGTACTGGGCGAAGACTCGGAACTTGACGGGCTGCGGCGGGTTGTCCGGCCACTCCCAGGCGAACTCCAACGTCCCGACGCGCTCCCCTTCCGGCGAGGCGGCGGCGATGAACAGCCTGGGGTTGTAATCACTGCCCCCGAGGGCACACACCGCGACGATCACCGGAATGGTGATCTGGGCCGGGAAGCTTTCGACGTAGCAGCTCGTCATCGGGAAGCCCTTGGCGGTGACACCGCCAGCCTTATCCTCGGCGGTGCTCAATGACGGCGCAAATGCGACAACCCGCATGCTTTCCCTCGACTCCACTCAATCCTGAAACAACTCGTACTGGGCCACCACACCTTAGCCACGCCGCGGTGCCGATTCGGCACGGACCGCTGTCCCCGGACACAAACCGCCCCCCCGGCTGGTCAGCCGAATGTTAGAGCCGCCTGAAATACGCCATGCGTGGGCGGCACAAAGGCTATTCAAAAATGTGACATGGTGTCCCAAGAAATCGCGTCTCGCCCGCCCGGCAGGCCGTGAACTGGCCATAAGTCCTGTTACTGGCTCATAACAGAAAGTTTTCCCGAAACTGCCCTGAGCCTCGATCCACCGATGAAGTGGGTCGGTGACGGGGTGTCGAAATGAGGAAAGTGCCCTTTGAGCTGGGATGATTGGTGTTCTTGAGGCATCAATCGGGTCAGTTCAGAAAGGCACTTTCGGTGCA
>JAGQTV010000052.1 GCA_020438845.1 Mycobacterium sp.
CATCGACGCCAACGGCATCGTCCACGTCACGGCCAAGGACAAGGGCACCGGCAAGGAGAACACGATCAAGATCCAGGAGGGCTCCGGCCTGTCCAAGGAGGAGATCGACCGGATGATCAAGGATGCCGAGGCGCACGCCGACGAGGACCGCAAGCGTCGCGAGGAGGCCGACGTCCGCAACCAGGCCGAGTCGCTGGTCTACCAGACGGAGAAGTTCGTCAAGGAACAACGCGAAGCCGAGGGCGGGTCGAAGGTTCCCGCGGAGACGCTGGCCAAGGTCGACACCGCGATCGCCGACGCCAAGACGGCGCTGGGCGGCTCCGACATCGCCGCTATCAAATCCGCGATGGAGAAGCTGGGCACGGAGTCGCAGGCTCTGGGTCAGGCCATCTACGAGGCGACTCAAGCCGAGCAGGCCGCCGGCGCCGGTGCTCCCGGGGGAGCCCCGGGTGGTCCGGGAGCCGATGACGTGGTCGACGCCGAGGTCGTTGAGGACGATCAGGAGAACCGGTGAGTTATCCGGAGGGCAGGAGCGAAGCGACCCGGGGAAGTTATCCGGAGGGCAGGAGCGAAGCGACCCGGGAAAGGCGCTCCGATCAAGATGAGCCGGTGACCGTCACTGACAAACGGCGCATCGACCCGCAGACCGGTGAGATACGAGAAGGTGCCTCTGCCGGTGCCGCCCCTGCGGGGGCGGCACCGGCAGCGCCCGGCGGGACCGGGCTTGGGACTGCTGCGGCCGAGAAGGTCGCCGAGCTGACTGCAGATCTGCAGCGGGTGCAGGCCGACTTCACCAACTACCGCAAGCGTGCTCTGCGTGACCAGGACATGGCAGGCGAGCGGGCCAAGGCTGTGGTCGTCAACCAGTTGCTGCCGGTGCTCGACGATCTCGACCGGGCCCGTCGGCACGGCGACCTGGATTCCGGGCCGCTGAAGTCGGTAGCCGACAAGTTGGTGTCGGTGCTGACCGGGCTGGGCCTGGTCGCCTTCGGGGCGGAGGGCGAGCCCTTCGACCCGTCGATGCACGAGGCTGTGCAGCACGAGGGCGACGGCTCCAATCCGGTGCTGGGAACCGTGATGCGGCAGGGCTTCAAGTTCGGCGACTTCGTACTGCGTCCCGCGATGGTGGGGGTGGTCGATGCCGTCGAGGGCGACACGACCCCTGATCTCGGGGGTCCGGAGGCGGCGCAAACCGACCCGCAGCGCGCAGAATCAGATCAGTGAACGGTGAGGAGGTGACGCGGCATGGTTCAACGGGAATGGGTTGAGAAGGATTTTTACAAGGTGCTCGGCGTCGCCTCGGACGCCAGCGACGACGAGATTCGCCGGGTTGCCAAGAAGCTGCTCGCCGAGAACCACCCCGACCGCAACCCGAACAACGCGGCGGCCGAGGAACGCTACAAGGAAGTCGGCGAAGCCCGGGATGTGCTGACCGACAAAGCCAAACGCCAAGAGTATGACGAGACCCGCCGCATGTTCGCCGGCGGCGGCTTCGGCCGCCGCTTCGGCGGTGGTGGCGGTGGCGGCGGTGGCGCCGGCGGTTTCGGTGGGTTCAACGGCGGCGACGCCAGCGGCGGATTCAACCTCAACGACCTGTTCGGCCAAGCCGGGCAGGATGGCGGTGCCAATATCGGCGACCTGTTCGGTGGCTTGTTCGGCCGAGGCGCGCAGCCGCGGCCCAGCCGTCCTCGCCGGGGCAAGGATCTCGAGACCGAAACCGAACTGGACTTTCTGGAGGCAACCAAGGGTGTTGCCATGCCGCTTCGGCTGACCAGTCCGGCTCCGTGCACAAACTGCCACGGCAGCGGTGCCCGCCCGGGTACCAGCCCGAAGGTCTGCGCCACCTGCAACGGATCCGGTGTGATCAACCGAAACCAGGGAGCGTTCGGCTTCTCCGAGCCGTGTACTGACTGCCGGGGGTCCGGCTCCATCATCGAAAGCCCCTGCACCGACTGCGGCGGCAACGGCGTGACCACCCGCACCCGCACCATCAACGTGCGCATCCCCCCGGGTGTGGAGGACGGTCAGCGAATCCGATTGGCAGGCCAGGGGGAGGCCGGCCTGCGCGGTGCCCCATCCGGCGATCTCTACGTCACCGTGCACGTGCGCCCGGACAAGGTGTTCGGCCGCGACGGAGACGACCTCACGGTGACCGTTCCGGTGAGCTTCACCGAATTAGCATTGGGAACAACGCTTTCCGTGCCCACGCTGGACGGTAAGGTGGGGGTCAAGGTGCCCAAGGGCACGGCTGACGGCCGCATCCTGCGGGTGCGTGGGCGAGGTGTGCCCAAACGGCCGAGTGGTGCCGGGGATCTGCTTGTCACGGTCAAGGTTGCGGTGCCGCCTGCGCTGGAGGGCCAGGCCCTCGAAGCATTGCAGGCCTATGCCGCGGCGGAAAGGGCCAGCGGTTTCGACCCGCGGGCCGGCTGGGCGGGTAACCGGCCATGAGCGCAGCCGAGGAATCACGCCAACAGCGGGAGGCGCGGACATTCCTCATCTCGGTTGCCGCCGAACTGGCCGGAATGCACGCCCAAACCTTGCGTACCTACGACCGGCTCGGGCTGGTCAGTCCGAGCCGCAGCCCCGGCGGGGGACGGCGGTACTCAGAGCGAGACGTCGAACTGCTCCGCGAAATTCAGCGGCTTTCCCAAACTGAGGGCGTCAACCTCGCGGGAATCAAGCGCATCATCGAACTGACCAACGAAGTCGAGGCGTTGCAGTCGCGGGTCGCCGAGATGGCCGACCAGTTGTCACGGTCCCGACCGCGCCGAGACCTGGCCGTGGTGCCCAAGAGCACCGCCGTGGTGGTCTGGAAACCCCGCCGCTAACCCCGCCCGGACCGCACGCCCAAACCAACGTTTGGGTGCGAAAGTGCAAGACAAGCCCGCCATTTCGTCGAGTTCGACGTGGCTACTTCACCTTGATGCTGAACGTCGATGTTGACGGCCGGCCCGGCACGGCGACGTGGTAGCCGCCGTCGCGCAATGCGTTGGTGGGAGCGGCCATCGGCTCGATGCACACCACGTTGTCGTTGCGGGGTGCGAAGATCTGCACGGCCGGATAACCGTGCTCGAGCACAACCTCAATGCGACGGTCCCCGCCGGACAGCGCGAACGTCGCTCCCTGCGGCACCTGGTCGTAGCCGTCGTCCAAAATGTTGTCGCCCAGTACCAGGGACTTCGCCGGCACATCCTCCTCGGCCCCCGACGGGATCCCCCAATGGTCTACCGGCAGGTGACGCATCGGGGGAGTCTCCAGTGTCCACTCCGAACGGGGAACGTCGGGGATGGTCAGGTAGGGATGGAACCCGAAGCACAGCGGCACCGATGCCGATGTGGTCGGGGTGATCGTGGCCTCGATGGTCAGCGCCCGATTGGCCAGGTTGATGTCGAGAGTGACGACGTGCGGGAACGGGAAGCTGCACAGCAGCCGGGGTTGTCCGCCGAAATCGAGGTCGGCAATGAACCGGTGATCCTCCTGCTCGGTGACCAGCCAGCCGGGGTAGGCCGCCAGCACGCCGTGGATCACCAGTCCGTGCTCGTCGGAACGCACGCCGCCCACCCCCGGGGTCAGCGTCACCGCACCGCCGTCCACGGCGTAACCGTTGGCGCTGAGGCGATTGGCCCACGGGTAAAGGATCGGGATACCCATGGTCTTGCCTGTAGTCAGGTAGGCCTGCAGCCCGCGACGTTGACCGAGCAGCTCCACGCCCCCGTCCGAAAGCGACGTGCACACCATGCCTGCGGACGGAACGAAGGTGGCGGTGAGGTCGGACGATGGGTCCTTAAGGACAATCGAGGGCAGCTGAGCCATCAGCGGATTGTGCCACGAATCACTCGACGTTGACCAAGCCCAGTCACCGGTGACCGTCGATATAAGACGTCAGATCGTCGATGGTGCGCAGCGACGCGTATTGCGACTCCGGGATGTCGACCTCGAAGCGCTTGTGCAGCCGGACCAGGAAGTTGAGCCAGTCCATCGAGTCCAGGTCCACCTGGTCGCGTAGTAGTTCGGTGTCGTTGAGATCGTCTGGCTCGATCTCCGGTGCGATCGCGACCAGTTCGGCCACCACCCCGTCGCGGATCTCTGCTGTGCTGCTCATGAGTCTCCTTCTCTACAAGTCGCCGGGCTGCTGAAGCAGCCGGTTGATCTCAGCCAGGAACAATGCGCCACGGTGGCCGTCGCTGGCCCGGTGGTCGGCTGCCAGGCTCGCCTGCACCGTGGTTGCCACCCGGATGCCGCCGTCCACCACGACCACCTGCGCAGCGGGCTTGCCGAAGCCGACGATCGCGACCTGGGGCGGGTAGATCACCCCGAATACCGAATCGACGCCCTTGTCGCCGAGGTTGGTGACGGTGATGGTCGGGTCCGACATCTCTGAACTACGCAGCGAGCCTGCCCGCGCGCGGGCCACCAGGTCGGTCAGGTCGTCCATCAACTCCACCAGTGGCTTCTCGGCGACGTCATGGATGGCCGGGGCCACCAGGCCGCCGCCGCGAAGGGAGATCGCCACGCCCACGTGCACCGCCGGGGCAGGCTGGTACGCCTCGTCTTTCCAGAACCCGCTGAACTCGCCGAAACGCTGGGCGGCCAGGGCTACGGCCTTCAGTTGAAGCACGGCGGGTAACACCCGTTCGGTGATCGGCCGCCCGGCGTTCTGCTCGGTGAGCCAGCCCAGAGCCGTATCGAGGATGACCTCTTGTGCCAGGTAGTAGTGCGGGATCTCGCGTTTGGAACGGCTCATCGCCGCCGCGATCGACGCCCGCATGGCCGCACCGCGTTCAGCAGCCTTCTGGGCGGCCGACTTCGGTTCCGCGGATACGGGTTTCGGCGTCGGTTTCGGTTCCTCATGGCGGGCTTCCATGGATTTCACAGCGGCAGCGTGCTCGACGTCGTGCAGGGTGATCGCGCCCTGCGGTCCGGTGCCGGTGACGGTTTTCAGATCGACGCCCAAGGACGAGGCGGTGCGTCGGGCCACCGGGGAAACCCAGAGGCGGTGGCCGACCGGTGCTGCCGCCACGACCGATCGGGCTTCAGCGGCCGGAGTTTCAGGCGCGGAGGCGGGTTCGGTAACGGGTCCGCTGGCCGCCGCCCGAGTCTTCCCGGGTTTTTCGCCGGGTTCGAGCAGGGTGGCCAACGGCGTGCCGACGGCGACCGTTTGCCCGACCGGCACCAGCAACTCGCCGACGACACCGTCGTGCCAGCACTCGATTTCCACTGCGGCTTTGGTTGTTTCGACGACGGCGACGATCTGGCCTCGGGTCACGGTGTCGCCCGGCTTGATCCGCCACTCGTCGAGAGTTCCCTCGTCCATGTCAGCGCCCAAGGCGGGCATCATGAATTCGATCATGCTGTATCAACCCCGGGTCGCTCCGCTCCTGCCCGCCGGTCGCTTTCCCCGAACAGGGCCCGGACCGCTGCCACGATTCGATCGGGCTGCGGAAGTGCAGCCTGCTCAAGGTGTTTGGCGTAAGGAATCGGCACCTCCACGGTGCAGACCCGTCCGATCGGCGCGTCCAGTTCGTAGAAAGCCTGTTCGACGATGCGGGCGCTGATCTCCCCGGCCAGGCTGCCGGTGTGCCAGGCTTCGTCGACCACCACCACCCGATGGGTCCTGGCCACCGAGGCCATGATCGTGGCGTCGTCCAGTGGGCGCAGCACCCGCAGGTCGACCACCTCGCAGTCGATGCCGGCTTGGGCCAATTGCTCGGCGGCGTCCAGGGCTTTAGGGACGTTGCCGCCATAGGCGATGATCGTGGCGTCTTTTCCGTTGCGCCGCAACGCTGCTCGGTTGATGTCGGTCGGCTGCAAGGCCTCGAGTTCGGCTGCGTTGTTGTACAGGCCGACGTGTTCGAAGATGATCACCGGGTCGGGGTTGGTCAGCGCGGTGCGCAGCATCCCGTAGGCGTCGGCCACCGTGGCGGGGGCCAGCACGGTGATGCCGGGAATGTGGGCGTACCAATTCTCCAGGCTGTGGGAGTGTTGGGCGGCTAACTGGCGCCCGGCGCCGGTGGCCATCCGCACCACCAGTGGCACCGAGAACTGCCCGCCGGACATGTGCCGCAGGGCGGCAGCGGTGTTGACGATCTGGTCCAGGGCCAGCAGGCTGAAGTTCACCGTCATCACCTCGACGATGGGACGTAACCCGTTAAGTGCGGCACCGATCCCAATGCCGACGAAGCCCAGTTCCGACAGTGGGGTGTCGCGGATGCGCTGCGGACCGAACTCCTCCAACAGGCCCTTGGAGGCGGCGTATGTCCCGCCGTAGCGGCCGACGTCCTCGCCCATCAGCACCACGCGTTCGTCGGCGCGCATGGCGTCGGCGATAGCGTCATGGACGGCACTGCGATAGGTGGCCTTCATGAGACCGCCTTCGGGGTCATCACGTCGACGGTCAGGGTGTCGATGCTCTCGAAGGTGCCCGCCTCGGCGTAAGCGACCGCCTCGGCCACCTCCGTGGCCGCGGCTGCTTCGATGGCGGCGACGTCCTCTGTGGTAACCAGTCCCTCGTCCTGGCAACGCTGAGTGAACGTCCGGATCGGGTCGTGTTCGCGCCACTGTTCCACTTCGGCTTTCTGCCGATACAGCTCGGGGTCGAACATCGAGTGCGGACGGAACCGGTAGGTGCGGAACTCCACGAAGAACGGCCCCCCGTTGGTACGGATGTGCTCGACGGCCCGGTTCATGACGTCGTGGCAGGCGAGGACGTCCATCCCGTCGGCCCAGGCGGCCGGCACTCGGTACGACTCGGCTTTGGCGGTCAAGTCCACTTGGGAGAGTTCGCGGTCGATCGCGGTACCCATCGCGTAGCGGTTGTTCTCGCAGCAGAACAGCACCGGCAGCTGCCACAGTTCGGCCATATTCATGGTTTCGTGAAAGGCGCCCTCGGCGATCGCACCTTCGCCGAAGTAGCAGGCGGAGATGCGGTTTCGCTTCAGTTGTGCGTCGGCGTAGGCCAAGCCGGCAGCCAGTGGAAGCCCGCCGGCGACGATGGCATTGCCGCCGTAAAACCTTCGCTTTGCGTCGAACAGGTGCATGGACCCGCCGCGCCCGCCCGAGCAGCCCTGCGCTTTGCCGAACATCTCGGCCATGATCTTGGTCATCGGGATGCCGCGCAGCAGGGCATGGGCATGCTCGCGGTAGGTGGCCACCACGGCGTCCTCGGGACCCAACACCCGCAGCGACCCCGCCGCCACCGCTTCCTCACCGACGTAGAGGTGCAGGAAGCCGCGGATCTTCCCGGCGCTGTACATTTCGGCGCACTTCTCCTCCATGCGCCGCACCCGGATCATGTCGGCCAGCAGCGTGCGTGCGAACGCCGGGTCGATGGGGGGAGCGGTTCCAGGATCGGTCACGGTGCCTTCCTCTGGGAGGGTGTCTCCACCGTCGACGTATCCCCTTCCGGCAGACCGAGTTCGCGGGCCTTGAGTAACCGCCTCATGATCTTTCCGCTGCGGGTGTGAGGCAGCGCATCCACGAAGTCGATCTCCTTCGGGGCCACCGCGGCGCCGAGTCGCTTGCGGGCGTGCCCCATCAGGTCGCGGCGCAAATCCTCGTCGCCGGTGTAGCCGGACTTCAGCGTGACGAACGCCTTCACCAATTCGCCGTAGGTCGGGTCGGGCTTGCCGATCACCGCGGCCTCGGCCACCGCGGGATGATCGGTGAGTACGTTCTCCACCTCGAACGGCCCGATCAGATGCCCCGAGGATTTGATGACGTCGTCGGCGCGGCCGACGAACCAGAGGTAGCCGTCGGCGTCGCGCTTGACCAGGTCACCGGATAGGTAGAGATCGCCGGCGAAGCATTTGCGGTAGCGCTCCTCCTGGTTGAGGTAGCCGCGGAACATCGACGGCCAGCCCAACTTCAACGCCAGTTCGCCCTCGACGTCGGGTTCCGCGATGACGGCTACCATGCCGGTCTCCGGATCGTGCTTCACCACGCGGGCTTCGACGCCGGGAAGTGGTCGGCCCATCGAGCCGGGCTTGATGTCGAAGGCAGGAGTGTTGGCCACCATGATGCCGCCGGTCTCCGTCTGCCACCAATTGTCGTGAATTGGCAAGCCCAGCACCCGTTTGCCCCACCACACGGCTTCGGCGTTGAGCGGTTCGCCGACGCTGGCAATGAAGCGAAGGTGCGGGAATCGGTACTTCGACGGGAGTTCCGGTCCCGCCTTGATCAGCATCCGGATGGCCGTCGGGGCCGTGTACCAGACGCTGACTTCCTCGTCCTGCAGTATCTGGTACCAGCGCTGCGCGTCGAACTCGGCCTCGTCGATGATCGAGGTGACCCCGTGCAGCAGGGGGGCGATGATGCCGTATGAGGTTCCGGTCACCCAGCCGGGATCGGCCGTGCACCAGTAGATGTCGTCTGGGTGCAGGTCGAGGGCGTACAGGCCGGTGCTGTAGTGCATGACCACGGCGCCGTGCACGTGCTGGGCACCCTTGGGCGTGCCGGTGGTGCCGGAGGTGAAGTGCAGCAGCGACGGGTCCTCGGCTGTGGTGGGTTCGATCGGAGCATCCTCGCTCGCCTCGTCCATCAGGGAGTGAAAATTCAGCGTGCCCGGGATTTCGGCTGAATCTCCCACCAGCAGTACGTGCTTGACCGACGTCAGTTCATCACGGATCTTGGCGATCTTGCGCTTATAGATCGCCGGGGTGGTCACCAGAACGTCGGCGGCGCCGATGTTCACCCGGGTCGCGATCGGCTCGGGGCCGAACGCGGAGAACAGCGGCGAGACGACGCTGCCGTTGCGCAGCGCGCCCAGCATGCTCACGTAAAGTTCGGGAACCCGCCCCATGATGACGAAGACCTTGTCACCCTTGCCGATTCCCAAGCCGCGCAACACGTTGGTGAACTTCCGGGTCAGTCGGCCCAACTCGGCGTAGCTCAGGTCGTGGGTTGTCAGCCCCTCGCTGCCGGGGGTGTCGGCTACGAAACGCAGCGCGGTTTTTCCCGCGTGCGGCCCGGCGGCATGGCGGTCGACTGCGGCGTAGCCGATGTTGCAGCCACTCATACCCGAGCAGAGTTCAGGCACCGAGGCCCAGGTGAACGAGGCCCTGGTTCCTTCGTAATCAGTGAAGTTGGGTACGACGGTCAGGTCGGCATGCCCCTTGTGAATGATGTTGCTGCTGTCCTCACCCAAGGGGCGCTCTCCTCAGTCGTTGGATTGCTCGAGCCTGCCGTCGCTGCGTGCGCGCGAGATGTTGGCCATCACGCGGTCGATCAAAGCACTGTAGGCGGCACCGTTGTTGAGGACGTCGGATCGGTCCTCATGGCGCAGGTAGGCATCGATGCGTCGCTCCAGCGGCCAGTCCCAGTACAGACGTCCGATGTAGGGCGAACACAGGAACTGCCAGGCGATGGTGTCCATCTCGCCCGCCGTGCCGGCTTTGGTCATGACGATGCCTCACTCCACAGTCGCTGTGATGTTCGTCCAATTCAGTCTCCCGCGGGAAGGGGCGAAAGTCACCGATTGGTAAACAGTGTCAGGAAACTATTGGCTGCCCGTCAGGAAACCAGTGGGTCGTGCTGGATGCGGTCCGCCTCCGCCCCCGCTGCGACCAGCGCGGACTTCGTTGCGCGCACCATCTCGGGGCGGCCGCAGAGCAGGATCTGGCGGTCACCCCAGCCGCCGTAGCCGGTCACCACCTCGGGTAACCGACCGGTCTGGCGGAGGTGCAGCCCCCGCGGCGGCTCCGGGTCCGGGTAATCGGCTGCCCACGGCGGATCGGTGGCGAACTCCGAAACCGGAGACACCGACAGCCACGGGTTGCAGCTGGCGATCTCCCACAGCGTGCGCAGGTCGTAGAGCTCGCACGGATAGCGCCCGCCGAAGAACAGGTGGACCCGCGGGTTCGTCCCGAACTGCGTCAGGTCCATGATCAGGGCTCGCAACGGTGCCAGGCCGGTGCTGCCGGCCACCATCAGCACGTCGCCGCCGTCTCGGTCCACGTGCAGGGCACCGTGCGGGCTCGACATCCGCCACCGATCCCCGGGCGAGGTCTCGCGCACGACGGCCGGACTGACCAAGCCGCCCGCAACAGCACGTACGTGGAACTCGATGTACCCGTCCGGGTCGGCAGGCATCGCCGGGGACAGGTACCGCCACCTCCGCGGACACTGCGGAATCTCGACGCTGACGTATTGGCCCGGGTGGTACGGCAGCGGCTGATCCAGCTGTAGGCGCACCACCGCCACGTCGCGGGAAACCCGCTGGTGTTCCACGACGGTGCCGTCCCACCACGCTGGAGCCGCTTCGGCACCGGCCGCCCCCGACATCACCCCGGCGATCAGGGTGACCACGCCGAGGGCGGCGTCGTCGATCGCGTCGTTCCACCCGTCAGCCAGTTCAGCGCGCAACGCGCTGTACAGGGCCCGGCGCATGGTGTCGTAGTGCCGTGGGCTGACTCCGTACTTGCGGTGATCGCGCCCCAACTGGGCCAGGAAGGCCACCGGTTCCTGGGCGCGTTGGGCCACCAACTCGCCGAGAACCCAGCGCAGGGCGTGACCGAACGCCTGGCGCTGGTGGGTCAGGTCCGGGGGGAACTTCTCGCGGACGGCATCGTCGATGGTGAACCAGGCGGCGTAGAACTGGCGCATGATCGCCTCGGTCCGGTCGGGACCCTCCAGGCAGACGAGCAGAGCGCGTAGCGCCTCCCGATCCTCGACCCCCACGCGGCTCGATTGTAGGCGCTTCCTAGCCGGCGTGAATTCCCTTGTAGAGCACCATAAGACCGATCACGATGAGGATCGCGCCGATCATTCCGGCGTGGTTGTCCTCCATCCAGGTCTTGAGTTTGCTCAGCGGTTCGTCGAGTCGGTCTCCGGCAACGAGGTAAGCGAGCACGGGTACGGCCACCGAGGAGGCGCCGATCGCGGTGAAGACCGCGACGGCCGTCCAGGACTGGCTGTTCCCCAGTGCCGCAGTGCCGATCGCCACGCCGGCTGCTGCGCACATCAGCAGAACCTTGAGGTTCGCCACCGTGAGCAGGATTCCGGTGAGGAAGGCCCGCGCCGGTCCCAGCGAGGTCATCGATGTCAGCCACTTCGGCATGTGCTCCGAGCGATCCCGGGTCAGCCACCGATACAGGCCCCACACGATCAGCGCTGTACCGAGGACGATGCGGACGTAGTGGGCCCACGGCGGGGCCTTGTTCAATCCGGTGGACATCTCGGACCCGCCGACGAATGCCCCGGTGACCACCGCGATGCCGAGTACCCAGCCGACCAGAAATGACAGGCTGGTGGGTCGCGGTCGCGGAGTGTGCAACATCAGGATGCCGGGAATGATCGACAGCGGCGACAGCGCGATGACTAACGCCAGCGGGATCAGTTCGGGCAGTTCGGAGGCCAGGCTGTTGGCCGGATCGGTCACATTCGAAACCTACGTCACCGTCGGGGTTCGCGCCGAAGGTCACGGCTCTTGCAGGTTCTTCCAGCCGGTGCCGTAAGCCTCTATCGCCGGGCCCGGAAAGTTCACTAGAGTTGAGTGGAACAGACTCAATGCAGTCGGCGTTATATACCTCGACAAGCTTCTACCAGGAGAAATGGAGGACGTCGGAGAGTGGACTCTTTCAATCCGACCACCAAGACCCAGGCGGCGCTCACCGCTGCTTTACAAGCCGCGAGCTCGGCGGGCAACCCGGAAATCCGCCCCGCCCACCTGCTGTTGGCTCTGCTGCAGCAGACCGACGGCATCGCCGCACCGCTGCTTGAGGCGGTCGGTGTCGACCCGGCCACCATCCGCGCCGGGGCCCAGCGGCTCGTCGACCGGCTTCCGTCGTCCAGCGGCGCGACCTCGCAACCGCAGCTGTCCCGAGAATCGCTCGCTGCCATCAACACCGCCCAGCAGTTGGCAGGAGAGATGGGCGACGAGTTCGTCTCCACCGAACACTTGCTCTACGGGCTGGCCACTGGCGACAGCGACGTCGCAAAGCTGCTCACCGGTGCCGGGGCGTCCCCGCAGGCGCTGCGCGACGCCTTCATCAAGGTGCGCGGCAGCGCTCGGGTCACCAGTGCCGACCCGGAGGCCAAGTATCAGGCTCTGGAGAAGTACTCCACCGACCTGACCGCGCGAGCTCGCGAAGGCAAGCTGGACCCGGTCGTCGGCCGCGACAACGAGATTCGTCGCGTCATCCAGGTGCTCAGCCGCCGTACCAAGAACAACCCGGTCCTTATCGGTGAGCCGGGCGTCGGCAAGACCGCGATCGTCGAAGGCCTGGCCCAGCGCATCATCGACGGCGACGTGCCGGAAAGCCTGCGCGACAAGACCGTCATCTCACTGGACCTCGGGTCCATGGTGGCCGGGGCGAAGTACCGCGGCGAATTCGAGGAACGGCTCAAGGCCGTGCTCGACGAGATCAAGGAATCCGCCGGGCAGATCATCACCTTCATCGACGAACTGCACACCATCGTCGGGGCCGGCGCGACCGGTGAGGGCGCGATGGACGCCGGCAACATGATCAAGCCGATGCTGGCCCGCGGCGAGCTGCGGATGGTCGGCGCCACCACCCTCGACGAGTACCGCAAGTACATCGAGAAAGACGCTGCCCTGGAGCGCCGCTTCCAGCAGGTATTCGTCGGCGAGCCGTCGGTAGAGGACACCGTCGGCATCCTGCGCGGGCTCAAGGACCGCTACGAGGTGCACCACGGGGTGCGGATCACCGACTCCGCTCTGGTCGCCGCAGCGACGTTGTCCGACCGCTACATCACCAGCCGGTTTCTGCCGGACAAGGCCATCGACCTGGTCGACGAGGCCGCATCCCGGCTGCGGATGGAGATCGATTCGCGCCCCGTCGAGGTCGACGAGGTTGAGCGGCTGGTTCGTCGCCTCGAGATCGAGGAGATGGCACTGGAAAAAGAAGAGGACGCTGCTTCCAAGGATCGGCTGGAGAAGCTGCGTGCCGAACTCGCCGACCAGAAGGAGAAGCTGGCGGAGCTGACCACCCGCTGGCAGAACGAGAAGAACGCCATCGACATCGTCCGCGAGTTCAAGGAGCAGCTAGAGACGTTGCGGGGCGAGGCCGACCGTGCCGAGCGCGACGGCGATCTGGCTAAGGCCGCCGAGCTGCGTTACGGCCGGATCCCCGAGGTCGAGAAGAAGCTCGACGCCGCGCTGCCCCAGGCGGCGGCCCGCGAGAGCGTGATGCTCAAGGAGCAGGTCAGCCCGGACGACATCGCCGATGTGGTGTCGTCATGGACCGGCATCCCGGCGGGCCGACTGCTGGAGGGTGAGACCGCCAAGCTGCTGCGCATGGAGGACGAACTCGGCAAGCGGGTCGTCGGACAGAAGAAGGCCGTTGCTGCCGTATCCGACGCGGTCCGGCGCACGCGGGCCGGGGTGGCCGACCCTAACCGCCCGACCGGTTCGTTCCTGTTCCTCGGTCCAACCGGTGTGGGCAAGACCGAACTCGCGAAGGCGCTGGCTGACTTCCTGTTCGACGACGAGCGCGCGATGGTTCGCATCGACATGAGTGAATACGGCGAAAAGCATTCCGTCGCAAGGCTTGTCGGGGCGCCTCCCGGTTATATCGGGTATGACCAGGGCGGCCAGCTGACCGAGGCGGTACGCCGGCGTCCGTACACGGTGGTGCTGTTCGACGAAGTCGAGAAGGCTCACCCGGACGTCTTCGACGTGTTGCTGCAGGTGCTCGACGAAGGCCGGCTGACCGACGGCCAGGGCCGCACGGTCGATTTCCGCAACACCATCCTCATCCTGACCTCCAACCTGGGGTCGGGCGGCACCGATGAGCAGGTCATGGCAGCGGTGCGGGCGGCGTTCAAGCCGGAGTTCATCAACCGTCTCGATGACGTGCTGATCTTCGACGCGCTCTCGCCCGAGGAACTGGTCCAGATCGTCGACATCCAGTTGGCTCAGCTGCAGAAGCGCCTGTCTCAGCGGCGGCTGACCCTGCAGGTGTCGTTGGCGGCCAAGGAATGGCTGGCCGACCGTGGTTTCGACCCGGTCTACGGTGCCCGGCCGTTGCGCCGCCTGGTGCAGCAGGCCATCGGCGACCAGCTGGCGAAGCTGCTGCTGGCCGGGGAGATCCACGACGGCGACGTCGTCCCGGTCAACGTTTCGGCCGATGGGGAGGGCCTCACCCTCGGATGAGCGCTTGCGCGGAGACCGTCTGGTGCCGATGAGCCGCCGAACGTCGACTTGTTGAGGGCTTGCCAAGCGGCTCGCCCCAACAAGTCGACGTTCGTGGTCGAATTGTGATCTAAGTGAACGGCGGTTAGCGGCTACGCTAACCCCGATGGTTCCCTTCTGGTTCACGCTCTCCGCGCTGTGTTTCGTCGGCGCGGCAGTGCTGCTGTATATCGACATCGGCCGGCGCCGTGGGCTCGGTCGCCGCCGCAAGTCTTGGGCGCGTGCCCACGGCTTCGACTACGAGCAGGAGTCGACGGAGATCGTCGATCGCTGGAAGCGCGGCGTGATGTCCACCGTCGGTGACGTCACCGCCCGCAACGTGGTGCTCGGCCAGGTCCGCGGCGAGGCCGTCTACGTCTTCGATCTCGAGGACGTCGCCACGGTCGTCGCGCTGCACCGCAAGGTAGGCACCGAAATCGTCATGGACCTGCGTCTCAAGGGCGTCAAAGAGCCTCGCGAAAACGACGTGTGGCTGCTCGGTGCCATCGGCCCTCGCATGTTGTACTCCAACAACCTCGACGCCGCCCGTCGCGCCTGTGACCGCCGGATGGTGACCTTCGCCCACACTGCGCCGGAGTGCGCCGAGATCATGTGGAACGAGCAGAACTGGACGCTCGTCGCCATGCCGATCGCCTCGACCCGCGCCCAGTGGGACGAGGGATTGCGTGCCGTACGGCAGTTCAACGACCTGCTGCGCGTGCTGCCTCCCATTCCGGCCCAGGCCGCCCAGTCCGGGGCTCGCCGATTCGCCGAACCGGGCCGCCCTCATCCCTCCAGTCGTCCGGAACTGCCCCAGGGCTTCAGTGACGCTCCGCCGCTGATTCGCCCTCAGCCCCCGAAGACCGGGGCGCAGACTCCCAACCTGCAAGCCTGACCGAGACTGACCGGCCTCACCCGCGGCCGATATGGTGACGGGGTGTCTCGACCCGTCGCAGTGGTTACCGGCCCTACTTCCGGTCTTGGCGCCGGCTATGCCCGTCGCTTCGCCCGCGACGGCTACGACCTGGTTCTGGTCGCCCGCGACGTCGCTCGACTCACTGAGCTGGCCGACGAACTGCGAGCGGCCCACAATGTCGAGGTTGAGGTTCTGGCCGCCGACTTGGCAGAGGTCGCCGGACGCGACGCCGTGTGCGAGCGGCTTGCCGCCGGGGTGACGGTGTTGGTCAACAATGCCGGGTTCGGCATGACCGGCGAATTCTGGGAGACCGCCCCTGCAGACCTGCAACGCCAACTCGACGTCAACGTCGCTGCCGTGATGCACCTGACCCGTGCCGCACTACCGCCGATGCTGGCCGCCGGCGCAGGCAGGGTCATCAACATCGCCAGCGTGGCCGGCCTGCTGTCCGGGCGCGGGTCCACCTACTCGGCGTCCAAAGCCTGGGTGGTGTTCTTCTCCGAGGGCCTGGCCAACGGCTTGACCGGCACCGGGGTGACCATGCACGCGGTGTGCCCGGGTTTCGTCCGCACCGAGTTCCATCAGCGCGCGGGCATCGACATGTCGTCGATCCCCGACCTGATGTGGCTGAGCGTCGACGAAGTGGTCGACGAGAGCCTCGCCGACATCGCCAAAGGCAAGGTCGTCAGCATCCCCGGTGCGCAGTACAAGGCGCTCACGACGGCCGGGCGTCTGATTCCGCGCGGACTGGTCCGCGCCTTCACCAAGAAGATGGGACGTGGCCGTGGACGAACGTGAAGATGCATCCGCATGTGAGCTCGACGCCGCCCTGAAGGGCGACCTCGCCTCGCTCGTCCGGGAACTGTCCGTCGTGTTCGGCCGCGTCACCCTGTCCTCCGGCAAGGAGGCCGACTACTACGTCGACCTGCGCCGAGCCACCCTGAACCACCGCGCCGCCCCGCTCATTGGGCGGCTGATGCGGGACCTCACCGCGGACTGGGATTACGCCGCTGTGGGTGGTTTGACCATGGGTGCCGACCCGGTGGCCTGCGCTGTCTTGCATGCACCCGGTCGGCCTATCGACGCCTTCGTCGTCCGTAAAGCGGCAAAAGCCCATGGCTTACAACGCCAGATCGAAGGCGCTGAGGTGGCGGGCAAGCGAGTGCTGGTCGTCGAGGACACCAGTACGACGGGCGGGTCTGCGCTGACGGCGGTGCGCGCCGTGCAGGACGCCGGTGCGACGGTGGTCGGTGTCGCCACCGTGGTGGACCGCTCTACCGGCGCTGCGGAGGCGATCAAGGCCGAGGGGGTGCCCTACCGCAGCATTCTGGGTCTGGCCGACCTCGGCCTGGACTGACGCTGGGGCCTCGCCTGATGTACGGGGACGCAGCTGAACCGGCCCGCGAGTGTGCGTTTTCGTCCGCCACTGCCGCGTGTTCCGTACGAATCCGCACACTCGTCACGGGCACGGGCACGGGCACGGGCACCGGCACAGGCACAGGTCCGCAATGACCGAAACCCAAACCGGTCCAACCGAGTGGTCAACCGGTGCGCCCGGCGTCGGCCCCTGGAGCGATAGCCGAAACGGGCCGCAACCGGATGACGCGCGTTACGACCCCGAACTGCTGGCCAATGGTGACGCCCGCAATGTCGTCGACGCATACCGGTATTGGACCCGTGAGGCGATCATCGCCGACATCGACCGCCGCAGGCAGCCTCTGCACGTGGCGATCGAGAACTTCGGCAACGACGCGAACATCGGCGCGGTGGTTCGTACCGCCAACGCCTTCGCCGTCGACACCGTGCACATCGTCGGCAGGCGACGATGGAACCGCCGCGGCGCGATGGTCACCGACCGCTACCAGCGGCTCACCCATCACGACACCACAGAGGAACTGCTGGAGTTCGCTGCCGGGGTGGGCCTGACGGTCGTCGCCGTCGACAACGTCCCGGGCGCGGTTCGACTCGAGGAGGTGGTGCTCCCGCGGGATTGCTTGCTGATATTCGGTCAGGAAGGCCCGGGGATCTCCGAAGCGGCTCACCAGGGGGCGGCGTATACGGTCTCGATTGCCCAGTTCGGATCGACCCGAAGCATCAACGCCGCGGTGGCGGCTGGAATCGCAATGCACAGCTGGATCCGGCGTTGGGCCGACCTTTCGCAGGCGTGGTAGGGCAGGATTGCGGTTCATGGACCAGGAGTGGACGAAACGGGCGGCCAGCGCCGAGGCCGCCGTCGCAAGACGGCACCTGCGCAAGCTCTGGCAGCTGCCCGGTACCCAGCTCGGCGTGGTGGCCTGGCCGCCCTCCCGCAAGGATCTGACGTTCGCCACCTGGCACTACTGGTGGCAGGCGCACCTACTGGACACCCTGGTCGATGCGGAGGTCCGCGACCCGCAGCGCCAGCGGGTGGAGAAGATTCGCCGGCAGATCCGCGGCATCCAGGCGCGCAACAACGGTCGGTGGACCAATAACTACTACGACGACATGGCCTGGCTGGCGTTGGCCCTGGAGCGCGCGGGCCGGCTGGTCGGGGTCGAGCACCGAAGGGCGTTGAACACCCTGGAGGCTCAATTGGTTCGAGCATGGGTGCCCGAAGACGGTGGCGGCATCCCGTGGCGCAAGCAGGACCAGTTCTTCAACGCTCCGGCCAATGGGCCGGCCGGGATCTTCCTGGCCCGGTACGGCGACCGGTTGCGCCGGGCCCAGCAGATGGCCGACTGGATCGACAGGATGCTGATCGACCCGGAAACCCACCTGGTGTTCGACGGAATCAAAGGCGGATCCCTGGTCCGCGCCCAGTACACCTACTGCCAGGGCGTAGTTGTCGGCTTGGAGACCGAATTGGCGGTGCGCACCGGCGAGGACCGCCACGGCCAACGGGTTCGCCGACTGGTTACCGCGATCGCAGCGGAGATGGCCCCCCACGGTGTCCTCAAGGGCGCCGGTGGCGGCGACGGCGGTCTGTTCGCCGGGATCACCGCGCGCTATCTTGCGCTGGCGGCCAACGAATTACCCGGGGACACCGATGAGGACTCCGACGCGCGCGAGACAGCCCGGGGGATCGTGCTCGCCTCCGCGGAAGCGGCGTGGCAGAACCGGCAGACCGTCGACGGGTTGCCCTTGTTCGGGGCGTTCTGGGAGCAGGAGGCTGAACTGCCGACCGCCCAAGGCTCCGCCGCCCGGATTTCCGACGGAGCCGTGATGGGTTCGACGGTGCCCGAACGCGATCTGTCCGTTCAGATTTCGGGATGGATGCTGATGGAGGCTGCGAACGCCGTCAGCTAGCGGTCGAGTCTGCTAGCTTCAGTGCCAGATCACGCGGCAACTACGAAGAGAAGGCGATTCGATGGCAAGAGTCACGACGGCTGCTGGGGCCGCGGTTGCGGTGAGTATCGCGCTCGCTGGATGCACTCCCACAACCGAGCACGCGTCCACCGTCGCAGCGACCCCGCCGACCATCTGGACGGGGGCGCCGGCGCCGGACGACCGCAGCGTGGGAACCCTGCACCAGTACATCGTGGACAACCAGATCGCCGAGGTGCCGTTCAAGCCGAACGACCCGGGCACGCCCAAGGTCGACTTCCCGTTCCCTCCCGATTGGAGCCCGGCCGGCGACAGGACTCCCGATTGGGCTTACGGCGCCATCGTCTACGACAAGGCGAAAGATCCGGAGAACCCGCCCTTCATCGTGGCGATCGCCTCCAAGCTCACGGGCAACATTGATCCGGCCCAGGTTCTCAAATACGCCCCGGCCCAGCTGAACGAACTGCCGGATTTCAAGCCGTTCGGTCCACCGGAGAAGGACTCGCTCAGTGGTTTCCAGGCCATCGATTACACCGGCACCTATATGTGGGAAGGTCAGGCGCGTGCGGTCGGACAGCAGACCATCGTCGTTCCCGGTAAGGACGGCCTGTTCGTCTTTCAGTTGAACGGCGACGCGCCGAAGGGTGAGGAGCAGCCGGTGCTCGACGCCGCCAAGTTGATCATCGAACAGACCAAGATCACCCTCCCCGCCTGATCGCCGAGACCGGAGACTCACTATGAAAATCGGAACAAAGGCTTCTGGCGTGATGCTGGCGGCGACCTTCGGCGGGATTCTGATGTCGGCTCAGCTGGTGACGGCACCGTCGGCCCATGCCGCCTGCCCGGCCAGCACGATCAATGACCCTCGCACCGGGATGTGCTGGCCGCAGTCGCAGACCACCCTGGGAATCTCGGGGCCGGGCGGCATATGCCTGCCTGGCCGTATCGGCCTGTGCCTCAGCGGTTTGCAGAACTCGCCGATCCCAGGCGCCACGTTGCTACCCCGCGGTAGTTCCTGGCCGTAAGCGAGCCGGTGGCTCGCCGGTTACGGCACCGGTGCCACACCCGGCAGACGGTCAACTCGGATTTTTCGGGTTGCCGGGGGAAGCCTTGGTCCCGTAATGCGGTGGTGCCATCACGGTCTCTGGGGGTTGTCGTTCTCGATCTGCAGTCTGGGAAGCCTGACGATGTCATAGGTGGCGGACGCTACAGCGATCCCGGCGGCGTCCAGGCCAGACAGGATGTCGCGTGACATTCTGTCCTTGATCTCTCGGATGCCGCGGTGAGGTACAACGAAACGCAGCGACAGTTCGAGCCAATTGTCGGTGATCCGCCAGTACACGGCGGGGGTGAGGGACGCATCCGACAGGGCAAACCGGGCCTGCATGTTGGCCAGTGCTCGGTCGGCGACTGCGTCGTCGACCACAGCATGAGCCCTTGCGGCGGCAAGCAGAATCCGTTCGGCCTCGGCACGGTCGGCGGTGTAGGTGATGGGCAGCGCGATTTCTTCCCACAGATAAGGAAATTCCCGCGTGTAGTTGTAAACGGGTTCTTTGAAGATCACGCCGTTGGTGACTGTCACGATTCGTCCGGTGTATTGGCGTGAGTTGACCCAAATAGTCTTGTCGCCGGTGGTCGGTGGCTGGCCCATCTCCATAATCGTTGTTTTCAGAAAGCCGAGGCGCACGACGTCGCCACGGACACCCCCCAGCGTGATGCGGTCGCCAACGTTGAAAGTGCCCCCGCGCAGGATGACGAAGTAGGCCGCCAGGGAGGTAATCACCTGCTGCAGGGCGAAGGCCACGCCCGCACTGAGCAACCCCATCCCCACAGCAATGTTGGTTGTTGGGGTCACCCAAATCGAGAAGATGCCGATGACCAATATGACGGCGGACGCTAGCTGGATGACCTGGCCAGTCCAGAACCTACGGGGGTCGGCGACTTGGCCACGAAGAAGATGCCGGCCTATGCCGAGCGCGAGTCGGCGCAGGACGGCGAGGATGAGGATGAGGATGATGGAAAAGGCCAGCTTGATGGCGGTGGTGGCGTTAACCCCAACCAGGGTGACTCCGAAGATCCGAACACCGTCGGCCAGCGTGGAGTGGGTCATCACGCTATGCCCGGCTTCATATTGTGTTGCGTGATACGTGGAGTTCCCGCGACGTCATCGCGAGGGGTGATCGCACGGATGAGCATCTGTCGAGGCTAACTCCCGACGAGGCCGAACTCGGCCGTGCCGACCACGATTTCCTCGTCAATGGCCTCGTTCGCTCCGGCCATCGCCGCAATTGGGAGTGGATCGCGCCGTGTTCAGCCCTCGTCGGGCATCGCATTGCGCCGACGAAGCAGGTTTCTGCCGACGGTGATCACCCCCGGCAGGATCGACAGGAACACGATCAGCAGGATCATCAGTTCCAGGTGGCCCTTGACGAACGGGACGTTGCCCAGGAAGTAACCCAGCAGGGTGACTCCGGCACCCCACAGGATGCCGCCGACGATGTCGAATCCGAGGAAAACCGGGTAGCGCATGTAGGAGACCCCCGCGAGCACCGGGGTGAAGGTACGCACGATCGGCACGAACCTGGCCAGGATGATCGTCTTGGCGCCGTGCCGCTCGAAGAAGGCGTGCGATTCAGTCACGTAGTGCTTCTTGAAGAGCCTGGAGTCTTCCTTGTCGAAGAGTGCCGGGCCGATCCGTCTGCCGATGAAATACGCGCACTGATCACCCAGTACCGCCACCACTGCGACGCACACGACCAGCACCCCGATGTTGACCGGCGGGTTGGGTGCCGCCGCCAGTAAGCCACCGGTGAACAACAGCGAGTCGCCTGGGAGCAGCGGAAACAGCAGGCCGGTCTCGATGAAGACGATGAGCAGGATGCCCGGCAGCACCGCCGAGGCGAACGGGCCGCCCTCGCCGAGCCAGTACATCGGGTCCATGATGTGTGGCAGCGCCAGCACGGGGTCGATGATGTGTGGCAGGGCCAGCACGGTAGTGGTCATGAGCCCCCAAGATACCGGTGCGGTTTGACATACTGCCTCACAGACGCACCCGCTAATCGAGAGGACGTTCCATGCCCATCGCCACCCCCGAGGTCTACGCGGAGATGCTGAACCACGCCAAGGAGCATGCCTTCGCGTTCCCGGCGATCAACTGCACCTCCTCAGAGACCATCAACGCCGCGATCAAGGGATTCGCCGATGCGGGCAGCGACGGGATCATCCAATTCTCAACCGGCGGAGCGGAATTCGGCTCCGGCCTGGGTGTCAAAGACATGGTCACCGGGGCTGTCGCCCTGGCTGAGTTCGCCCACGTGATCGCCGACAGGTACCCGATCACCGTCGCCCTGCACACCGACCACTGCCCCAAGGACAAGCTCGACACCTACGTCCGTCCGCTGCTGGCCATCTCCGCTGAGCGGGTGGCCGCCGGTCGCGACCCGTTGTTCCAGTCGCACATGTGGGACGGCTCGGCGGTGCCCATCACCGAGAACCTGGCCATAGCGCAGGAACTGTTGGCCAAGGCTGCAGCCGCGAAGATCATCCTCGAGGTCGAGATCGGCGTGGTCGGCGGCGAGGAGGACGGCGTCGAGGCCGAGATCAACGACAAGCTCTACACCAGCCCGGCCGACTTCGAGAAGACTGTCGAAGCGCTCGGGGTCGGTGAGAACGGCCGCTACCTGCTGGCTGCGACGTTCGGCAACGTCCACGGCGTCTACAAGCCGGGGAACGTGGTTCTCAAACCGGAAGTGCTCGCCGAGGGGCAGCGGGTCGCCTCAACCAAGCTCGGCCTGGCAGAGGGCTCCAAGCCCTTCGACTTCGTCTTCCACGGCGGGTCGGGTTCGTTGAAGTCCGAGATCGAGGACTCGCTGCGCTACGGCGTGGTGAAGATGAACGTCGACACCGACACCCAGTACGCCTTCACCCGGCCGATCGTGGGGCATATGTTCACCAACTACGACGGTGTGCTGAAGGTCGACGGTGAGGTGGGCAACAAGAAGGTCTACGACCCGCGTTCCTACATGAAGAAGGCGGAGGCGTCGATGACCGATCGGGTCATCGAGGCCTGCAACGACCTGCGCAGCGCGGGCCGAAGCGTTTCAGTCAGCTGACACGGTCAGGACGACTGGCAGATCTTCCACTGGTTGTCGCGCAACTGCAGGTCGAAGCTGCGGGTGGACGTGGTGGTCGGCTCGAATGCCATGTACGACGACACGTTCGCCTCGGCGTGGGTGCCGTTGACCACCACCTGGTCGACGCTGGCAACCACCGGATACTGCTTGGCCGCCATGATCTTGGAATAGGTATCCGTCCAGGTGCTGTCGTCGTACTTGACGTAGTTGTCATGAAGCTGTCCGCAGGTGACATCGCGGAGTGTCGCGAGATCGCCGTTGCGTACCGCTGAGTCGAAGGTCTCGATGGCGGAGCGCACCGCTTGTTGCTGTGCTGCGCGTTCGGCGTGTCGCTTGTACATCACACCGCCGACGACGCCCGCGACCAGGAGGACGGCGACGAGCACGCCGATCACCAACCGCCAGATCGGCCGCCGGCGCCGGTGTCCCGGGATGGCACGGGGCGCTGGACGGCGATGGAAACCGCGTGTGATGACTTCCGTCGGAGACCCGCTGTCATCCGGAACCCGGTCGATGATCTGCGTCGAACCGGCATCGAAACCGGGTGCGGTGTAGCGGCGCGCGCCCGTGCCGGGGTCCCCCAATTCGCCGACGGGGATGTCGATCACCTCGGTGATCGGATCGCTGTCGTCGATCGGTTTGCTGTCGTCGGCCCCGGGTGCTTCCCCGAGATCGGCGGGGTCTATCCCGGACATGCCATCGACCCTAACGCTTGAGGACGGCTAGGGCGTGTCTCAAAACCGTTTGAGCCGGCGGCAAATCGCGTCGAGGACGCTTTCACCGCGTAGTTCGAGGTCAGGTGAGCACCCCGCGGTTGGGATCGCATCCCAGGTGCCGTTCCAGGGCGCCTTGGCGCCGAGCGCGCGCTCTTAAGCTCAGGAACCCGATACCGAGGACCTGCGCGGCGCACATCTCTAGTGTTCCTCCCTAAACCGTGGTTTCAGGCTGGAGGATCGACGATGGCACTGCCGGGCTGGTTGGCAACGGCAGCGGGCCTGTTGCTTTTTCTGACTCGCTATCTGCGTATCTCGAACCAAGCGGCGATCATTGCGGCGACTTTCGCCCATCTGGCCCCCGTGTCCATGTTCATCGGGGCCGTCCTTCTGGCTCTGGGCGGGAACCCCGGGGCTCTCGTCGCCATTGCGCTAACGACGGTTGCCGTTGCCGCCGAGCTCCGGCCCTGGTTGCACCGCCGCGACCGGGGCGCGCCGCTACTGCGCGTGCTGACACTCAATGTCTGGCTCGGGCAGGGAGACCCCAAGGCGATCCTCGAGCTAGCTCGTGGGCAGAACGCAGACGTCATCGCGTTGCAGGAGACCACCGAGGAATTCGTCGAGGCAATACGTGGCACGGGAATCGACGCCGATTACCCCCATTCGCTTCTCGCGCCCGGGCCTAACTGGCGGGGCGTGACGGTATGGAGTCGGTTCCCCCTACGCGATCCGCTTATCACCGAGCACGGAAACATGTATCGGGTCGAGGCCGTGGCGCAGGTGGGCCTACAGGAGCAGGTCGACGACCCGGTCATTGCGTCCCTGCATCTGCACGCGCCGTGGCCGGGCGCCCCCGGGGAGTGGGTCGACGACCTAATGGGGGTCAGCGATCAACTACGCGATGACGAGCGACCACTGATCCTCGCCGGTGATTACAACGCCACTTGGGATCACGCGTACTTCCGTCGCGTACTGCGCGATGCGACGGATGCCACAGTCGCGGCAGGTGCTTGGACGACGCGGACCTGGCCCACACACCTGCACATTCCTTGCGTCATTGCTATCGATCACGTTCTGCTGAAACGCCTTTCGGCGTCGAAGGTGACGTCACACGTCGTTTCCGGCGCCGACCACCGCGCACTGGTCGCAACAATCACTCGCCCGTAGCCCGCGACGTCTTCGAACGCGGCTCCCGGCGCTCTTGCCTCCACGGAAATTGGGCTCCTCCGGGATTTGGCTCTCCGGATGCCGCCCTCGGGATTCGGTCCTGAGAATGGGGCGTGCAAAATAAGGCACATGACATCGTTCGGCGATCTGCTCGGCCCACCGCCCGTGCTGCTGCCCGGCGACCCCGATGCTGAAGCCGATCTCGCGGCGGGCGAGAGCCCGGCCATGGTCGCGGCAGCACATCCGTCGGCGTCGGTGGCCTGGGCTTGCCTGGCGGAGGACGCCCTGGACTCGGACAAGGCGATCACTGCTTACGCCTACGCTCGAACCGGCTACCACCGGGGCCTTGACCAACTGCGCCGGAGTGGCTGGCGCGGGTTCGGTCCGGTGCCCTACAGTCACGTGCCCAACCGGGGCTTCCTCCGGTGCGTGGCGGCGTTGGCGCGTGCCGCGGATGCCATCGGCGAGACCGACGAGTTCGCCCGCTGCTGCGATCTGCTCGACGACTGTGACCCGGGCGCTCGGGCCGAGCTCGGCTTGAGCTGAGGGCTTCCCGCAAAGACGGCGGTTGCCGGGGGCTAAACACGCAAACCTTAGGGTTCCGACATGGGGCTCGAAAGCGCCGATTTACGATCCACTTTCCACATTCAGGGAATTAGGGTTACGGTACTAGCAACCTTCCCTTGATTTGCTGACGACTCGATCGGAGAGACGGTGGACGTTTCACGATGCATAGGCCGGGTGGGATTGCTGGCGGTCATCTTCGGGGTGACTAGCGGGGTCGTGCCAGCCATCGCCTCGGCGGACTCGGACGCCTCACCGGTGCGCGACCGGGCCACTCGCTCCTCATCGTCGGGTGCGGGGACAGCCGCGAGATCGGCAAAGGTGCCGGGAGCGAACTCAGCCCCGACCGCGCCGGCCGCCGCGGCAACTGCCTCGTCCGGAACCCCCCTCGGTATCAACACTGATGGTGGGCTGCGGCGTTCGGCGGTGTCGGCAAACAAGTCGAACTATGGGGCCGCGAGTCGCCGAAATCGGACGTTCGCAGCCGTTGTCCCAGAATCCGCCGCTGCCGTCACGGTGGTGCAGACGAATGACGGCGCAGTCGCCCGGGTTCCCAGCCGGTCGGCTGACACCGATCCGGTTATCCCGTCGGCTGCGTCATCGGAAGCTGTTCTGCCGGTGTCGGCTCAGAACGTCACGCCCGCGGGGATGGACTCGCCCGCGCCGACTCCGGCGGCACGGGCTGTCCGGGTGTTGCCCCGGGCAGCGGCCGCCGTTCCGGCCGCAGCGACTGCGCTCGCCACCTCGGCCGAACCCGTGAACGCGCCCGGCGATCTTCTTTTCCTCAGTTTGACCGCTGTGCTGCAACTGTCGATGGCGCTGACGATGTCCGTCGTGAACCCGTTCCCGCCGAGTCCGACCATGGTGCCGACCCCGACCCAGAACCTCAATGGCTTCAACATCGTTCCAAGCTCCCCCAAGACGGTGACCAGTCTGTATGGACGCTGGTCGTACACGCCGGGCGGGATAAGCCTGGTTCAGGGTGAACAGCAGTTCGACGTCGTCGACCCGGCCGGCGGCGACCCGGTCGGATCCTTTGACGCCCTGGTGAGTACAGGTATGGGCTACAACTACGTCGAACTCTTGGTCCAGTCCAATGACGGAACCAACGTCGGCACCGAGCCGGGGCAGGTTCCACCGGTCGGCTCCTTGATATCCACCCTCAAGATCGGACGCTTCGGCTGGTCCTATTCCGCCATGCCGTCGGAATCCGGCGACGTCCTCTCACTGAAGTTGTTGACCCCATTCGGCGACTTCCCCGTGCCGATCTCGTTCGACGCGGCCGAAGGCATCGCGGACCACACGGTGGACGACAGGCCGATGGATCTCGGCAACGGCTTCAGCATCGCTCCGACAGACCCGGCCGCCGAAATCCTTACCGGTGTCTCCGGAATTCTGCCGTTGTTCACCACCGTTCAGGGACATCAGCAATTCAGCGTTTACGATGCGGACGGTCAGTCGGTCGGGAATTTCGACGGCGTCTTCACCACGACGAAGGATATCGGTGGGACCTTCACCCAGGCGATCCTCGTCACCGGCAACGACGGCGACAATGTCGGCACCGCTGCCGGGCAGGTCCCGCCGGTCGGATCGGTTTACAACATCATCTATAAACACAGCACCGAGAACTACTACGTGTATTCCTCGCTGCCGTCGCCGACCGGCACCGTGGTCTCCCTGATCCACCATTCGGCGGAAGGCGAGCTCACCTCCATCACCCCGACGCTCATCAACGCTTCGGAACCACCGTCAAGTTGGCCGCTTTCGGCCCCCGGCGGCTACAGCTTCATTCCTGTTTCTGCGCTGCAACCCTCCGGAGTGAACGGCTTGCCGCCCAGGGAAGTGGAGGTGCAGGGCTACCAGCAGTTCGATGTCGTCGATGCGGCGGGTAATCGTCTGGGGAGTGTGGACGCCGACGTGACTGAGCAGTGGGACATGTTTGGCATCCAAAGCCACGTCCTGCTCATCACGAACGTCACCGACGTTGCCGCCGGTGTCGATCCCGGGGATGTCCCGCCGGTCGGTTCGGTTTTCAATTTCGTGCGCCCGGGCCAGGGCGGCTTCGGCACCGCGCATTCCGTAGTGCCCGGGGCGTCGGGCGACCTGGTGTCGTTCAAACTCCTGACGCCGTTGGGGGCCGTCGTGTTTCCCTCGACTCGGATCGCAAGGAACGATCGCGCAGACGTATCGTTCTTCGATCCCTTCGTGTGAACCCTGAGCTGCCGCTAGACGTCGCTCTGAACCGGGCATTCCTCTACTGATCCGGGCGGCTCGACCTGAACGGTGGAATGGTCGAGCCCGCGCGCGGCCAGTACCGCCTGGGCGTCCTCGAGGACTCGGTTTGATGTGCCGTTGGTGGCCAGATGTGCGGTCGCCATCTCCTTGCCGGGCGCCAGCGTCCAGACGTGCAGGTCGTGTACCTCGGTGACGCCGTCCACGGCGGCCAACGCAGAACGCAATTCCTCGACGTCGATATGCGCCGGCGACGATTCGGACAGGATGCGCAGCGCCGAGCGGGCCAACGAAATCGCCCGGGGCAGCACCCAGAGCGCCACCAGGACGGCCACCACGGCGTCGGCATACGGCCACCGCGTTGCGACCGTCACGATGCCGGCGATCAGCACCCCGAGACTGCTCACCGCGTCGGCCATCACTTCCATGTAGGCGCCTTTGACCGCCAGGCTGCCCTCGGCGTGCTGCCGCAGTAACAGCACGACAGCGACGTTGGCAGCCAGGGCCAGGAGTGCCACCACGATCATCGGCCAACCGGGAATGTCGGGTTGCTCGCCGAGGCGCTGTATCGCCTCGTAGACGATGAACGCCGCCACGCCGAGCAACAACACCGCGTTGGCCACGGCGGTGAACACCTCTGCGCGATGCCAACCGTAGGTTCGTGCCGCCGACTTGGACCCTCGGCGGGCCAGAACCAGTGCGGTCAGCCCCATGAACAACGCCACCAGGTCGGTGAGCATATGGCTGGCATCGGCTAACAGGGCCAGTGAGTTGATTGCCAGCGCGGTGGCGAGCTCGATGACGAAGAAGACGCCGAGAATGGCCGACGCCATCACCATGCTGCTCAACCGCGAATCGGCGCTGCCGTGGCTATGCCCTGCTCCCATGCCCGCAATCCTCCCAGCACCCGTGAACGAATTTGCACCTGATCAGGCTCGATGGTGCCCTACAACCAGGCCGACCAGAACCTGGTCAAATCCATGCCCTCGATGGCCAATATGCCGGGTACGCCGGAGAGGTTGAAGACCCAGAACACCAGCGAGAAGAACCATCGGTTCAGCCCGGGGACCACGAGAAGCAGGATCAGGATCATGAATCCCCACTGCTTGATCGGGTCCAGTGAGCGCTGAGTTTGCGGGCTCAGATGTGGCTCCAGCGCCGCGTAGCCATCCAGTCCCGGGATCGGAAGCAGGTTGAGCACCAGGGCGGTGACCTGCAGGAAGCCCAGGAATGCCACCCCTGCCCAGAACACCACATGGTTCGGGTCGAAAAACCATCGAGTAGCGCCCAACAGCAGAACCCCCAGAACCAGGTTCGCGCCGGGTCCGGCGAGATTGACCTGCGTGCGCTGACGCGGAGTCATGAAGCCGGTGCGCAGGTACACCGCACCGCCGGGCAGTCCGATGCCGCCCATCGCGATGAACAGCAGCGGCAGGCCCAGCGACAGCATGGGGTTGGAGTACTTCAACGGGTTGAGCGTCAGGTAACCGCGGGCCGCGGCATCATGGTCACCGAAGCGCCAGGCGGTGTAGGCGTGCCCGAACTCGTGTAGGCACAGCGAGACCAACCAGCCTGCGATCACGAGCAGGAAAACCCCGACGCGGGCGAGGGGATCGGTACCGTCGGTGCCAAGCCAGGCCAGGGCCCCACCCACAGCGGTAAGGCCGACCAGCCCCAGGAACACCGGGCTCGGCCGTACCGACCGGTTTATCGGACGAACAGTCACGCCACGACGGTACCGTGACAGTGTGCGTCCCCCCGCGCTTCCGGCGCCCCGACCGCTGACGCCGTTGTTCGGCGGGCTCTACGCCGCCGCGTATGGGATCGGTGGCCAGCAACTGGTGGGGCAACTGGTCCGCCGGATCGGGCCGGTGGTGGCTCTGCCGGTACTCGGGTACGGCCCGGTTGTCGCCGTCGCCGATCCAGCGCTGGCACGGCAGGTCTTCGCCGCCAAACCCGATGTGCTGCTCGGGGGAGAAGGCGTGGGGCCGGCCGCGGCCATCTACGGGTCGAACTCGATGTTCGTCCAGGAGGAGCCTGAGCATCTGCGCCGACGCAAGCTGCTGATTCCGCCGCTGCACGGTGCCGTGCTCGACGGCTATGTGCCGATCATCGAAGAGGCCACCCGCGCGGCAATGGCCCGGTGGCCGGTCGGCCGGCCGCTTCGGATGCTTGAGGCAGCCCGCGAACTGACCCTCGAGGTCATCGTTCGCATCATGTTCGGCGTGCGGGACCCCGAGGAGGTCAAGCGGCTGGGCGTGCCGTTCGACGATCTGCTGGTGCTTGCCATCTCGGAAGAGACGCCGGTGCGCTACGCGGCCCGCCGGCTGGGTGCGCTGCGATTATGGGGCCGGCTGGGAGGGATCAACCGGCGGGTCGACGAGGTGCTGCTGCCACTGATCGCCGCGCGCCGTGCCGACCCCGATCAGGAGGCAGGCATCCTGGGGATGCTGGTCGATGCCCGAACTGAGGACGGAGAAGGGCTGTCGGACAAGGAAATCCGGGATGACCTCGTCACCCTGGTACTGGCCGGACATGAGACGACGGCCACCACCTTGGCCTGGACAGTGGATCTGCTGCTGCACCACCCCGAGGCCTTGGCCCGGGTGCGCGCCGAGGCGCGCGACGGCGGTAGCGCCTACACCGAGGCCGTGATCAACGAGACTCTGCGGCTGTGGCCGTCGGCCCCGATCACGGGGCGGATGACTGCCGGTCGCTACCAACTCGGCGACTACACGCTGGAGCCTGGAACCCGGATCGTGCTCCTGCTTGATGCGGTCAATCGTGATCCCGACTCCTACCCGGACCCCGATGAGTTCCGTCCCGAGCGTTTCCTCGGCAGCCGCCCGCAGCCGTATGCGTGGATTCCGTTCGGTGGCGGTATCAAACGCTGCATCGGCGCGGCCTTCGCGATGTGTGAGTTGGTCACCGTCCTGCACACCGTGTTGCGGGAGGGCTCGCTCGAACCGGTGAGTTCCAGACCGGAGACTCCGCCGTGGCGCGCCGCTCCGGTTCTGGTGCCGCGCAACGGAACTCGCGTCTATTTCACAAATCGAGTGCCGGTATCTCCGTAGTTCCGCTGGTGATCAACCGGATTGCGTGAGCGGCTTTGTGTCAGCGCCCTACGAGTCGAGGCCCAACGAGTCGTAGCCCAACGAGAGGACGTGCGCGGGTGAGACGGGCATCCGGGCGGGCAGCCTGAGATGCAGCATGCCGCCGGCCACGTGCCAGTGGACGGGCTCTTCGAGGCCGAGCATGCGCACGGTGGTGACTGCGCTGGCGTCGATTCCGCGAATGCCGAATTCGCGCGTCGGCATATCGAGCAGGATGGCGTTGACAGAGCCTTCCGTCTGGGTGAAGCGGACTTCGGTGCCCTCGGTTGTGCTGGTCTCGGCGATCTCCCATGGGCGGCTGCCATAGATGGCCTGGCCGTTGACCTTGAGCCAGGCTCCCAGCCCGCGCAGTGGCGCCAGTTGCCGATCGGGGAAGGAGCCGTACTGGTCTGGCCCGATGCCGATGAGGAGGTTGCCGTTCTTGGAGACGATGTCGACGAACGTGCGCACCAACTCGGCGCCTGTGACGATGTCCTCGGGAGGTTCGTTGCGATTGATGGCGAATGAATGACCGACCCCGCGGGTCGACTCCCATTTGGTCCTCTGGATGGAGTCGAACGTCGCGTATTCGGGCGTGCGGATGTCGTAGTGCCGGCTGGCGGGGAAGCTCAGGGTCTTGTACTCGTCGGGGACCAGCGACCAGAAGCGCTGCACGACAAGCCCGCCGAGGCGGGCAGCGGCGTCGCTGAGCATGCTTCGATGCACTGGGGTCTCGATCCAGCGGTCATTGATGACTCCGTCGGGAACTGCGTTGTAGTACTCGGCGAACAGAGCTGCCAGATCGCCGCCGGCGGGCCAGCAGACGTCGTTCCACAGCACTGATGGGTGGTAGCGGGCGATGAGCTCGCGCACATGGGCGGCGGCGTACACGTGGTAGTCCGGGGTGTCGGGTACCGCGAGCACGACGTCGGCCGGGTTCCGGATCAGGGCGTCGTTGTAGGGCCAGTCGTAGCCGCCGGAGTAGTACAGCCCCATGCGCATGCCGGCATCGACCACTGCCCGGCCCAGTTCGCCCACAATGTCCCGGCGGGCGTGATAACGACCCTTGCGGGGGTGCTCCAACCGGGTGGGCCACAGACAGAACCCGTCGCAATGTTTGGTGGTGAGCACCACGTAACCGGCCCCGGCGTCGCGGCACACCGCGGCGATGGCGTCCATGTCCGCCCCTGCGGTGCCGTCATCGAACTCCGGCACGAAGTCGTCGTAGTCGGCGTCAGGCCCGTATGTCTCGCGGTGGTACACCCACGTCGGGCTTCCACGCAACCGGCTGGTGTTGAGATACCACTCGGCATAGGGGTTGTTGCGGAAAACGTGCGCCGGCCCGGATTGCTTCAACTCCTTCTGGATGTCGCCTACCTGCGGCGCCCAGCCCGGCACCGAATACAAGCCCCAGTGGATGAAGATCCCCAACTTGGCATCGTCGTACCAGTCGGGCAGTCGATGGGTGGAGACCGATTCCCAATCCGGGGTGAACATGGCGTGAGGCTACGCCGTATCAGTTCCCGCGATCTTCCGCGATGCCGAAGATCGTTGCCGCGGAACGGCTCTGTGACCGTTACGATTTGCTGATGTCGATTGCCAGCGCCCGGACGTGTCGGGTCGACCTGCGCATCAGTTCTGGAGAAAGCCGATGAGTCCCGACGACGATCCCGAACGCCGAATCCAGGACCTGGAACGGTCGCTGGCCCAGTCGGCACCGGAGCGAACGCTGTCGCAGTCGGTGCCGGGCGAACCGCTGCCGACCGAAACTCCCACTCTGGCTGAAGGGTCCAGAACCGGGTTGAAAGTCGGTTGGGTGCTGTTGGGACTGATGGTCGCCGCGATGGTGGTCAGCGGCGGCGTGATATTGAGCCGTCCGTCCACAACCGTCGGCCGCCCGGTTGCGGAGAAATCCACTCCCGACGTGGCCGGTGGGGGCGGTCGATTCGGCAGTTCAACCCGTGAAACACCCTCTGCGCCAACTCCTTCTGCTGAAGTTCCCTCGGTTTCGGAATCTCCTCCGCTCGTCCCTCTCGAACCACCGCCTTACGACACCTCGATCAGTATTGCCGGGGTGGGCAGAAGCGAGACCATCGACTGTGCCGACCGACCCGCCAGCATCAGCGGGGTTGATAACCAGGTCGTGCTGACGGGCCACTGCGGGCTGGTGGACGTCTCCGGAGTCAACAATTCAGTGATAATCGACTCGGCGGACGCCATCGATGTCTCCGGGATGGCCAACCACGTGACATTCCATTCCGGAGACCCTGAACTGAGTAGGTCGGGCCTCGACAACACCATCGAACGCGGTTGATGCGTGCGTCTGAACTCGATTTTCCGTGCGGGGGTCCGGCGGTGCCGAGCCTCAGAAACCTGAGCGGCATCTGCCGGAATCAGCGGCGACTGAGCGGCGCTCGGCGACATCGGCACGGACTATGACTATGGCGACCCTGCCGACTCCAGCGTTTCGAGCACCTGGTTGTAGTTGAAATCGGCGACGAGGATCGCCAGCGCATCGGCCAGTCCCGGGTTGGTCTCGCGGACTTTTTCGATTGCCGTTGTGATTTCGGAGGCTTTCCCCACGACGAGCGCTTCGGCGAGTTGCGTGCGTACGGTCTCGGGCAGCGCGCACAACTCCGGCGACAGGTCGATCGCTGATTGGGTGTCGGACTGCTCGGACTGTTCTTCGTAGATGTACTTGACTCCGAGCAGGCTTTTCATGCAGTCGAAGACCTCCGATTCGCGGAACGGTTTTCCGACGAAGTCGTCGATGCCGGCGCGAACCCATTCCTTGCGCTGCTCTTCCATTACCGCGGCGGTCAGGGCCGCAATCTTGACCTCGCGACCGCCCTCCCGCTGCCGGATGCGTGAGGTCGCCTCCACGCCGTCCATCATCGGCATGCGGCGGTCCATCCAGATGAAGTGCGGCCGGAACTCGTCGAAGACTGTCAGGGACTGCGCGCCGTTCTCGGCGAACGCCACCAGGAAGCCAACGTGTTCGAGCAGTCGTCCCAGCAGCTGCCGGTTGAGCGGTTCGTCCTCGACCACCAGCACCCGCCACTGCGGCTGACCCGGTGCCAGCCCCACCACGCGGCGGGACGCGTCTGCCGGGGCGATGTCCTCGGCTTCCGCCGGCTCGACGGGAATGCTGACCCGGAACAGCGATCCCACGCCCACCTTGCTCGTGACCTCGACATCACCGCCCATCAACCGCAGGTAGTCCGCCACCAGGGCCAGGCCGATTCCCGTGCCGGGTGCCCCGACCTCCTGGAGTCGGACGAACGGTTTGAAGATCCGCTGCTGCTGGTCCTCGGGGATCCCGGAACCGCTGTCCTCGACCTCGATCACCAGGCGCAACCCGGCCTCGGTAACGGTTTTCACTCGTAGGCTCACGCCGCCCTCGGTAGTGAACTTCAGGCTGTTGTCCAACAGGTTCAGTATGATCTGGCGCACCTTCTGCCCGTCACAGCGGATGTAGCGGGCGGCTTCGTCGGCCACCTCCACCACGAACCGCAACCCAGCCTCCTGAGCCCGGGCGCGCATCATCAAGTCCACATCGCTGACCAGCGCCGGCAGGTCCACCGGCGACGGTTCCAACACCGTGCGCCCCGACTCGATCCGGGCCATGTCGAGCACCTGGTTGATCAGCCCCAGCAGATGGGTGCCGCTGCGGTTGATGATGTCCAGATCGGCGCGCTGATCGGCCGACGCCGTCGGATCTCTGCGCAGTAGATCCGAAAACCCCAGAATCGAATTCAACGGCGTGCGCAATTCGTGACTCATCGCCGAAAGAAATTCACTCTTCGCCCGATTCGCCGCTTCCGCATGCTCTGTGACAGCCCGCAGCGATTCGTTGCTGGCACGCAGATCGGCGGTCATCTGGAGGGCCATTTCCTCTGCCCGCTGTCGACGTACGGCCAGCGAGGCGACTACCGCGAAGAGCAGTGCGTCGATGACCAACCCGGCACCGGCAACAATCCATGGCTCAGCTGAACTCGCGGTCAGTGTTTTGTCTGAGGTGAACCGGGTGGTCCAAGTTCGATTCCCGATGGGAAGCGAATTCTGGGCCACTCGACCCGGTTTGAAGTCACTCGGCCGAGGGCTTTCGTACAACAGGTTTTCAGTAGCTGTGTCATCGCCGTAGAAGATCTCGGAGAAAAATTCGCGCGCTGCCGGTGGGAGAACGCCGTCCATTAGGTCGCGGGTTCGAAACGCCGCGTAGACCCACCCAATCAAGGCGTTCTCGCGTTGCTCGACGGTGTCGATGGGAGCGCCGTCTCGGTAGTAGGGAACGTACATGAGAAACCCGCGTTGAATATCTTGGTCGGTTTCCTGGACGAGTTTCACAGGGCCGGACACTGTCGCCAACCCGGTGCGCGCGGCGCTCTTCATCGCTTCTCGGCGGGTCGGTTCGGAATACATGTCGAACCCGAATGCCCGCTGATTCCTGTAATCAAACGGTTCGATGTAAAGGATCGCCGAGTAGGGATCTCGATTACCGGGCGGTCGAATAGTGAAATCCGGAAAGCCCTCGGCGCGAACGCTTTTTTCGAAGTCCAGCTTCTTCTCCGGTGGCACAATCACCGCGTAGCCCAGGGCCTGGATTCCCCTGAACTGAGTCTGCAATTGCAGGCTGTCGGTGAATGTTTTCCACCCAGTCCGGGTGATCGGCGCGTCGCTGCTACGTAATAGCCCCACGGCGCTGTCCAAAGCTATGTTGTAGTCCAACATGCGGCTTGAGATCGCATCGTTGGAGTCCCTGACGACATTCAAATATTCTTGTTCGGCGGTGTTGTCAACGGAGGTTTTGGTGAAGCGCCATGCGAAAAACGTCGCAACAACCGTCACGACAAGCACCACCCACGCCAGCCCCGAATTCCGCATGAATCCGGCGACCGAACCACCCGCCGGGCCGCGCCCTAACCGCACACAACACCTCCATTCGCGCTATGCCCGCCGATCAAGAATGATCGCACGGCCTACCTCCACTTAATGCGCCACTGCACATGTGGCCACATGCTGTACCAGCTGCGAAGCGCCTATCCGTTGCGCGGACCCGACCTGGGATAAGTCGAATTTGCCCTACGTTACGGGCACTTTCGCGCATCAGCACCCAGCTGCGTCGGCATTCCGCGCAAAATCCGGGTTAACCGGCGGGGCGTGCTCCACCCTCCAGGACCAGGACATGGGCCGGGGACACCGGCATCCGCTCGGGCAGCCTAACTGTGATGAGACCGTCGGTGACCTGCCAGTCCACCGGTTCGGCGAGGCCCAGTATGCGCACCGCGGTGAGGGCGGATCCGTCGACCCCGCGCAGTCTGAAGTCGCGTTCCGGCAGGTCCAGAAGGATGGCATTGACCGCGCCGTCACGCTCGGTGAACCTGACCTGACTACCGCCGGTTGTGGTGGCCTCGGCGATCGCCCAGGGCCGTGTGCGGTAGATCGCCTCGCCGTTGACGGCCAGCCATGACCCGAGACCCCGCAACGGCACCACCTGCTCGTCAGGAATGCGGCCGCGCTCATCCGGCCCGATTCCGATCAGAAGATTGCCGTTCTTCGACACGATGTCGGCGAAGGAACGGACAAGTTCGGTGGCAGTGACGATATCCTCTGGCCGCTCATTGCGGTTGGCGCCGAATGAGTGCCCGACCCCGCGGGTGGACTCCCACTTCTTTTCCTGAATCTCGTCGAACCGGGCGTACTCCGGCGTGCGGAAATCGAAGTGGTTGTTGGTCGGAAAGGCAAGCGTCTTGTAGCGATCGGGGATTAGCGGCCAGAGTCGCTGCACCGCAATGCCGCCCAGCCGGGCCAGGGCGTCGGTGGGGATGCTCCGAACCCGGGGCGGTTCGATCCAGCGGTCGTTGATCACGCCGTCGGGGACGGTGTTGTAGTACTCGGCGAACAGCGCCGCCAGATCGCCACCCGGCCAGCAGATGTCGTTCCACAGGACGGAGGGATGGTATCGACCGATCAGTTCACGCACGTGATCGGTGGCGTAGACGATGTAGTCCGCGGAGTGTGGAACCGCCAGGAAGCTGTCGGCCGGGTTCTTCAGCAGAGCATCGTTGTACGGCCAGTCATATCCGCCTGAGTAGTACAACCCCATCCGCATGCCGGCGTCGCGGACAGCTCTGCTGAGGTCGCCGACGATATCTCGATCGCAGTGGTAGCGCCCTTTGCGTGGATGTTCCAATTCGGTTGGCCACAAACAGAATCCGTCGTGATGCTTGGTGGTGAGCACGACGTATCCGGCACCGGCGTCCCGGCACACCGCCGCGATTGCGGCCATGTCGGCGGCTGCGGCTCCCGCATTGAATGTCCCGCGGAAATCGTCGTAGGTAGCGTCCGGCCCGTAGGTGTCCCGTTGATGGCACCAGGTGGGACTGCCTTGAAGGCGGCTGCTGTTGAGATACCACTCGGCATAGGGGTTCTCGCGCAGCAACTCTGCGGGACCTCGGTCTTTGAGGAGTTGCTGGATGTCGGGCACCCGCGGGGCCCAGCCGGGAACCGAGTACAAACCCCAGTGCAGAAAGACGCCGAGCTTGGCTTCGTCGTACCAGGTCGGTAGGGGATGTGACGCGACGGATTCCCAACTCGGCTCGTACATCGGTGTAACGCTATTGGGTCAGCCCACCCGCAGCCAACCAGTGGTGTGCCGGTAGAAGGTCGACCGTTTCACCTCACGCTTGCCCGGGACTCCGTCCCGCACCACACGAACACCTGTGGTCCCCAGCTGCGCGGCACGGCCGGTGACCCAGGCGCGTTTCCTGGAGCCCAGCACGCTGGCCCGAAGTCCGGCACCCAAGACTCTGGCCCGAAGGCCGGGCAGGGTCGTCGTCGGCTCGATCCGCACACCGGGGACGTGTCCGTCGAAAAGCACGATGTCGTCGACCACGGCTTCGCCGTGCAGCAGCGTGGCCCCCTCGGGTGGTAGCCATAGCGCTGAACCCACCAGCACGGTGCCGGTGTCGTCTCGGATGAGCGGAACCCGCCGCGCCCGACCTCGCACTGCACGCCGTGCGCTGAACCAATTCCCGGGCCGGCCACCTGGGTAGGCGACCTCGATGTCGAGCCGGTCGGTGCGCAGCAGCCGGGACAAAACAGCGGCCAAGTCTGCGTCGTCGCCGATGACAACCACCCGGCGGGCATCCCTGATCGCCTCGTCGAGGGATCCGCCGATAGACGGCGAGGCGTCGATCTCCCGGCAGCGCAGCGAACCCAGCGGACGGGGCAAACGGCGGCCGCCGAAGCGCAACACGGTGATCTCGGACTTCATCTGGGCCACGCTCCGATAGGGTAGGTCACCGGCTGGATCACATTACGCAGGAGAAACACCATGCCGGCAATAGTCCTCATCGGCGCCCAATGGGGCGACGAGGGCAAGGGTAAAGCCACCGACCTACTCGGTGGGCGGGTGCAGTGGGTAGTGCGCTATCAAGGCGGCAACAACGCCGGGCACACCGTCGTTCTGCCGACCGGTGAGAATTTCGCGCTGCACCTGATTCCATCGGGCATCCTGACCCCGGGTGTGACCAACGTGATCGGCAACGGCGTCGTCGTCGATCCCGGGGTGCTGCTCACCGAGCTGAGCGGGCTGGAAGAACGCGGGGTGGATACCTCGGGACTGCTGATCTCCGCCGACGCGCACCTGCTGATGCCCTACCACGTCGCCATCGACAAGGTCACCGAGCGTTACCTGGGCAACAAGAGGATCGGTACCACCGGGCGCGGCATCGGCCCGTGTTACCAGGACAAGATCGCCCGCATCGGTATCCGGGTCGCCGACGTGTGTGATCCCGACCTACTGGCGGCAAAGATCGACGCTGCGTTGGAGTTCAAGAACCAGGTGCTGGTGAAGATCTACAACCGCAAGGCGCTGGATCCCCACGAGATCACCGACGCGCTCTTGGCCCAGGCCGAAGGGTTCGCCCACCGCATCGCCGACGCCCGCCTGTTACTGGGCAATGCGCTGGAGGCCGGTGAGACGGTGCTGCTGGAGGGCTCGCAGGGCACCCTGCTCGACGTCGACCACGGCACCTATCCGTACGTGACGTCCTCCAACCCGACCGCCGGCGGCGCGGCCGTCGGCTCCGGGATCGGGCCCACCCGCATCACCACGGTGCTGGGCATCCTCAAGGCCTATACCACCCGGGTGGGCTCGGGTCCGTTCCCCACCGAGTTGTTCGACGAGCACGGCGCGTACCTGGGCAAGACCGGGGGAGAGGTCGGCGTCACCACCGGCCGCGCACGCCGATGCGGCTGGTTCGACTCCGTGATCGCCCGCTACGCCACCCGCGTCAACGGCATCACCGACTACTTCCTGACCAAGCTCGACGTGCTGTCCAGCCTGGAGAGCGTGCCGGTGTGCGTGGGCTACACGGTCGACGGCAAACGCACCGACGAGATGCCGATGACGCAGAGCGACATCGCACGGGCGGTCCCGGTGTACGAGGAGTTGCCCGGGTGGTGGGAGGACATCTCCGGCGCCCGGGAGTTCGGCGACCTGCCGGCCAAAGCCCGCGATTACGTGCTGCGGGTGGAAGAGCTTGCCGGAGCCCCTGTTTCGTGTATCGGCGTCGGCCCGGGCCGGGACCAGACGATCGTGCGACGCGACGTTCTGGCCCCGCGGTGAGCCTTACGAACGCATCCGCGAAGAACCCGTGACCATGCCCCGGGACCCCCACGATCTTGACCCGGATTACGACCGGCACGGCGGGTTCCCCCGTCTCGAACCGGTCGAGGAGCCGCCCGGTTTCGGCCGCTTCGTCGAGGCGATGCGCCGGGCTCAGGATCTGGCTGTTTCCTGCGACGGGGCTGATTGGAACGCCGCCGCCGATCGCGTCGAAGACCTGGTTGCCTTCCTGGCACCGCACCGCGGTCCCGGCGGGATCGGCCCTGCCTCACGGGTCATGAACCTGCCAGGCGCAGGCAGCCTGCTGATGGCGCCGTGGGAGATCCGCCGGTTCGACCCCGACGGGGTCGAGGTGGAGGTGGAGTTCAGCCGGTATCACGTCGGAGGCAACAACGCCGTCCACGGCGGCATGGTGGCCATGATGTTCGACGTGACGTTCGGGATGATCATCCACGCGACGGGCCGGCCGATCAGCCGGACGGCGTTCCTGCACGTCGACTACCGCAAGGTGACCCCGATCGACGTGCCGCTTACCGTGCGCGGCTGGGCGGCCCGGGAAGAGGGGCGCAAGACGTTCGTCAACGCCACACTCACCGATGCCGAGGGCAGGTTGCTGGCCGAGGCCAACGGGCTGATGGTTCAACTGCTGCCCGGCCAGCCCTGAGGTTCGCGGGCGGAGTGACAGACTGAACCCGTGTCAAGACCTGGTTCCCATGCCTTGAAAGCTCTCACCACACCGCGCGCCGCCGCCGTGTCCGGCGTTTTGTTCGCGGTGCTGTTCGCAACCGCGATCGTTCTGATTCGGTCCTCCTTGCCGGAAGGGGCCGAGCCCGGCTCCCAGTGGCTGACGGAGGGCAACACCAAGATTCGGGTAGCCGCAGAACTGATGCCGTTCGCCGGCATCAGCTTCCTGTGGTTCATCGGTACGGTGCGGGCGGGCATGGGGGAGTTGGAGGACCGGTTCTTCGCCACCGTGACCTTCGGGAGCGGCCTGTTGTTTCTGGCCATGATGTTCGCCTCCAGCGCGGTGGGTGGCGCACTGTCCGCCACGAACTCGGCGCTGGGAGAGTCGATCGCGGGCAACGGTGTCGGGGTGTTCGGCCAGATGATGTTGTTGCACCTGTCCAAGACCTACGGGCTGCGGATGGCGGCGGTGTTCATGATGTCGTTGACAACGATCTGGCTGCGAACCGGCTTGATGCCCCGCTGGCTGGTGATTCTGAGTTACGTGCTGTCGGTAACTCTGATCGTCGGCGGCGACGTCAGCATGTGGCTGACGCTGGCGTTTCCGGCCTGGGTGCTGGTGGTGAGCCTCGTGATGCTCGCCCAGGCGGGGGTGCTGAAGGAGCACCACGATGAGTAGGGACACGCGGCTCGCTCGCCTGCTCTGGCTGGCGCTGCTTGGCTGGGCGTGCGGCATCCTGTGGTTGTCGTCCTTGACTCCGGACGAACTCCCGTCTGCGGCGCATCTGGTTTGGGACAAGCTCAACCACTTCCTGGCCTACGCGCTCGGCGGCTGGCTGGCGGCCAACGCAATCCGGCTGTCGCGACCGTCGGCGTCCGTGATCGGAACGATCGTGACTGCCGTTGTCCTCATCGCCGCCTTCGGCGCCCTCGACGAGCTGTGGCAGGAATTCACCCCCGGCCGCAGCGGGGGCGACCTCTACGACTGGATCGCCGACGCCCTCGGGGCTACCGTCGGTGCGGCGTTGACTCTTGTGCCGTGGTGTCGTAGGCGCTGTCCTCCAAAGCCGGCCACCAGATCACCGGCCCGATGAGCGTGAACAGCGCCGGGATGACGACGGTGCGCACCACGAACGTGTCCAGCAGAATGCCCAGGCCGACGATGATGCCGAGTTGGGTCAATGCGATCAACGGCAGTACCCCCAAGACGGCGAACACGGCCGCCAGGACGACGCCCGCACTGGTGATGACCGCGCCGGTCGCTGACACCGCGCGCACGATGCCTTGGCGGGTGCCGTGGTCCGGCGTTTCCTCGCGGGCGCGGGTCACCAGGAAGATGGTGTAGTCGACGCCGAGTGCGATCAGGAACAGCACGGCGAACAACGGCGTGGTGTTGTCCAGTGCCGGGAAACCCAGCACGTGCACTCCGACCCAACCGCCCATGCCGAGTGCAGCCAGGGTTGAGAGTGCGGTCGCCGTCACCAGTACCAGCGGTGCCAGCGCGGCCCGCAAGAGCACGTACAGCACCGCGAGCACCACGGCCAGGATTGCCGGTATCACCACCCACTGGTCGCGGATCGCCGCCTTGCGGGTGTCCAACGCCTGGGCGTCGGAACCGCCGACGAGTGCAGCGGGATCGGCCTTTCGAACCGAATCGCGAAGAGCGTCGACGGTGGTGAACGCAGCTTTCGACGCCGGGGCAGCGTCGAGAACCACCTGCCATTGGGTCAGCCCGGTGTCGGAGACCCCGGCAGGGGTGATCGATGCGATCCCCGGCGTGGACTCGATCGCGGCCGCCACCTGACCGGCGCTCTCGGTGTGGGCGATCACCCGGGTCGGGTCGCTCACGCCGCTGGGGAAGTGGTCGGCCAGGGTCTGGAACCCGGTGACCGAATCGGCCTTCACCCGGAACTGGTCGATCAGTGAGAGGCCTACGGGAAGTGTGACCACCAAGGCGGCCAGCGCGCTCAGGGCCGCGACCGAGACCACCGCCACCCGTCCGGCGTGTCCGGACACCCAGTTCGCCACCCGATGCCAGGCCCCGGTTGTGGTGAGGTCCTCGCTGCCGGGCTGAGGTATGAAGGGCCAGAACAACTTCCGGCCAAACAAGGCCAGCAGGGGTGGCAGCATCAGCAGAACGAATAACGCGGCCACCAGAAGACCGGAGGCCGCCTGCACCCCGAGGCTGCGAGTGGTCGGTGAGGATGCCAGCAGCAGTGTGAGCAACGCCAGGACCACCGTTGCGTTGCTGGCCACAATGGCGGGGCCGGCATGGCGCACCGCGGTCCGCAGCGCCTGCCGGTGGCTGGTTGCCGATGCCGCAGGACGACGCAGTTCCTCGCGGTAGCGCGAGATCAACAGCAGCGCGTAGTTGGTCCCCGCGCCGAACACCAGCACGCTGGTGATGCCGGTGGTCGATCCGTCGCCGCCCATCCCGGTGCTCTCGGCGATTGCCGCTCCGAGCACAGCGGCCACCCGGTCGGCGAAAGCGATCACCAACAGCGGCACCAGCCACAACACCGGCGAGCGATAGGTGATGATCAGCAGCAGTGCCACCACCATGCCGGTGACGGCCAGCAGTGTCACGTTGGCGCCGGAGAACGAATTCGCGATGTCGGCGCCGAACGCGGGGCCGCCTGTCACGTTGGCCACCAAGCCGGTTGGAAGTCCCGCTCTGGCGGCCGCGCGTAAGGCGGTCACGGTATCGGACAGTTCGAACCCGGTGAGGTCCGGCTTCAGCGCCACAGGTGCCAGCGCCGCCTGGCCGTCGGCCGAGGGAATCGGTGGTACGGGCGGCCCGGCGGCCACGCCGTTGACCCCCATCATGCGCTGGTGGGCCTGCTGTACGGCGTCGAGGTCCGCCGGCGACAGCGCCCCGCCGTCTGCTTTGGTCACCACCAGGATCACCGGTGCCGTGTCGCCGCCGGGGAACTGCTTGGCCAATTCGGCCGCCCTGGCCGACTCGGCGGTGGGGGGCAGTACCACCGGCGATTGCTCGGCGCTCGAACTTGCCGGGATCAGCCCCAACAGAGCTCCGCCGATCAACGCCACGGCAATCGCCAGCAGCCATGAGAGGCGGCCGGACACCAGTCCGCCGAAACGTTCCCAGAGCGGGTGATGCAGCTCGGGTGCGCGGTGCATGCCGAACATCATCGCGCCTGGCTATGGTCGACGGGTGCTCGACACCCTTGCCGTGGAGAACTATCGGTCCCTGCGGCGGGTGGTGGTGTCCTTGCGGCGGTGCACGGTGGTGACCGGACCCAACGGCAGCGGAAAGTCGAATCTGTACCGCGCCCTGCGACTGCTGGCCGATTCGGCACGCAACGGGGCAGTCAACGCGCTGGCGCGGGAAGGCGGGTTGGCCTCGACCATGTGGGCCGGTCCGGGACGACCCGGACCCGTGAGCCTCAAACTCGGTTTCGCCGGGGCCGACTTCGGCTACGCAGTCGACCTCGGGCTGCCCCAAGACGGCAACACCCTGTTCTCGCTCGACCCCGAGATCAAGGCCGAAGCGGTGTGGGCCGGGCCGGTGTTGCGGCCGTCCACTGCGCTGGCGGAGCGCGGTGGACCACTGGTGCGCATCCGCGACGGTGACGGCAACTGGGCTATCGCGGCCAAGGGCATGCGTCCGTTCGACAGCATGGTCAGTGAACTGGCCGATCCCCAGACCGCGCCCGAACTGGTGCTGCTTCGGGAGCGGATGCGGTCCTGGCGGTTTTACGACCATGTCCGGACCGACGGTTCGGCACCGGTCCGTCAGCCCAGGATCGGTACCCGAACAATGGTTTTGGGTAACGACGGTGCCGACTTGGCGGCGGCGTGGCAGACCATCAAGGAGATCGGCGACGCCGCCGCCCTGGCCGAGTCGGTGGAGGCCGCCTTTCCGGGCAGCCGGGTCGAGATCGTCCCTGGCGAACGGTTCGAGTTGGCGCTGCGCCAGCCCGGGATGATGCGTGCGCTCACCGCTGCGGAGTTGTCCGACGGAACGCTGAGGTATCTGCTGTGGACCGCGGCGCTGCTCAGCCCCCGGCCCGCCGAACTGACTGTCCTCAACGAACCGGAGGCCAGCCTGCACCCGGATCTGATTCCGGCACTGGCCGGGCTGATAGCCCGGGCCGCCCAACGGTCGCAACTCGTCATAGTCACCCATTCCGAGGCCTTGGTGCGGGCCCTCGGGGCAATCGCCGACGACCTGGGCCTGCTGCGGCTGGCCAAGGACGACGGCCAGACCGTGATCGAGGAACAGAGCCTGCTCGACGAGCCGGCCTGGCACTGGCCCGGCCGCCGGTGAGGCCCGTCTATTCCGGGCAGCCCCGCTTATCCTGTTCAGCTATGAGCGAACGCGAAAACAAGCCCAGCGTGCTGCCGATCGGGATAGCGCTGGGGTTGGTTGTGGTCGCGATGCTCGCCATGGGTGTGCTGCGGCTGATCAAGGGTGACGAGGTTCCGGCCGAGGGACTGGTGGGCCGCGCTGTCGTCGCACAGAACGACGCCCTGCAACGGGAGAACTACCCGGACTTCCGCCGTTACACCTGTACCGCCCAGCAGGGCACCGAGTCGCAGGTGATCGGCGATCAGCGGCAGTCCAAAGCGGCCAAGGGCAATCGCTTCGTCGACGACGTCGAAGAGGTGGTGGTCACCGAGGACAGGGCCACCGCCGACGTGGTCTACCACTTCGAGAAGGCGCCGGATGACAAGATCACGACGCCCATGACTTTCGCCCGGGAAAACGACGTGTGGACGGTGTGCTCGCCCGGGCCGAAGTAGCCGTCAGTCCCGGGCGAATTCGGCTGCGATGCCGATCCCGAACGCCACGACGACCGCGACTATGACCAGCGTCGTCACCGGGATGAGATAGCGGGACAGTGGTGTCTGCCCGGTGCCTACCGTATGCAGCACCCGCTGGTAGCGCGCTCGCACGATGAACAGTCCGGCGACGCCGCCGAACGCGCAGAGCAAGACGCCGGGGTAGGGGGGAAAATCCTCCGCCACGCTCCAGCGGATTGCGAGCGCGCCGACGGCGATCAGGCCGAGGCTGGTGCGGCGCCATGACAGTGCGGTTCGCTCCGCCTGTCTTCCAGCATCGGGCTGTTGCGGGGTCGACTGCACGCTATCGCGCTTCGGCCAGATAGATGAGTACGGCCGCCGCGGCGATGATGATCGCGACGCCGGCGATGAGGAGTCGGGGCAGCGGATCGTATGGCAACGGCCGGTTCTCTCGCATGGCGCGTTCGGCGCGGTCCCAGCGCCAGTAGGCACCGACGGTCACCGCCAGGGACAGCGCGAGCAGCAACGCCGTGATACCCAGCCGCATCGGCCGGGGTCCGAAATTGTGGATCAGGCTCGACAACGCGACCGCACCGGCCAACAGGCCCAGCCCGGTCCGCAGCCAGGCCAGGAAGGTCCGCTCGTTGGCCAGGGTGAACCGGTAGTCCGGATCGGTGCCAACGCTGCGCAGGGGCGGCTTGCGCAGAGTCACGGTGGCATCCTGCGCGGGGTCATCAGCTGACCGTACCGCTCGCACTGAGATGGGGAGCGCCGGTATGGAAGACTCCGAAACGTGAGCTATGCCGGTGACATCACCCCGCAAGAGAGCTGGGAGCTGCTCAGCCAGAACCCTGATTCCGTGCTCGTCGACGTCCGCACCTCCGCAGAGTGGAACTGGGTCGGCCGTCCGGACCTGACCGAACTGGGCAAGGAGGTGGTGTTCGTGGAGTGGAACACCGCTGAGGGCCCCAACCCGAGCTTCGTTGCCGACCTTCTCGCGGCGGGCGTCACGCCCGGCGATCGGCCGGTGATCTTTCTGTGCCGCTCGGGCGCCCGGTCCATCCCGGCCGCCGAGGCAGCGACGGCTGCCGGGATCGGGCCGTCGTACAACATGCTTCAGGGTTTCGAGGGGCATCTCGACGAGGCGGGCCACCGAGGCGTCACCGGCTGGCGGGCAGTGGGTCTGCCGTGGAAGCAGTCGTGAGCTCTCAGGGAGACGCGGTTCCCTCGGTTCGGATTCCGAAGCCGCTGCCCGAAGGGGTCAGCCAGGCCACGATCGGGGTGCGCGGCGGATTGCTGCGCTCAGCTTTCGAGGAGACTGCCGAGGGGCTGTACCTGACGTCGGGTTATGTTTACGGTTCGGCTGCTGAGGCGGAGAAGGCGTTCACCGGTGAGGTAGACCGCTTCGTCTACTCCCGGTACGGCAACCCGACCATCGAGATGTTCCAGGAACGGCTACGGCTGATCGAGGGTGCCGAAGCGGTGTTCGCCACCGCGTCCGGGATGTCCGCAGTGTTCACGGCGTTGGGCGCACTGTTGGCCTCCGGCGACCGGTTGGTGGCGGCTCGCAGTTTGTTCGGTTCGTGTTTCGTGGTGTGTAACGAGATCCTGCCCCGCTGGGGCGTGGAGACCGTCTTCGTCGACGGCGACGACCTCGCGCAGTGGGAGCAGGCGCTGTCGGTTCCGACCACGGCGGTGTTCTTCGAGACGCCATCGAATCCGATGCAGTCGCTGGTGGACATCGCCGCAGTGTCGGAAATGGCACATGCCGCCGGTGCGAAAGTGGTTCTGGACAACGTTTTTGCCACGCCACTGCTCCAGCAGGGTTTCCCGCTGGGGGTTGACGTGGTGATCTATTCCGGGACCAAACACATCGATGGCCAGGGCCGTGTGCTTGGTGGGGCGATTCTGGGCGACAAGGAGTACATCGACGGTCCGGTGCAGACGTTGATGCGCCACACCGGCCCGGCTTTGAGCCCCTTCAATGCCTGGGTGCTCCTGAAAGGGCTTGAGACGCTGTCGGTTCGGGTGAACTACAGCAACGCCTCGGCGCAACGGGTGGCGGAGTTCCTGGAGGGCCATCCGGCGGTGCGCTGGGTGCGGTACCCGTATCTGCCGTCGCATCCGCAGTACGACCTGGCAAAGCGGCAGATGGACGGCGGCGGCACTGTCGTCACCTTCGAACTCGACGCTTCGGCCGGCCGCGCCAAGGAACGGGTTTTCGAGGTGCTCGACAAGCTGTCCGTCATCGACATCTCCAACAACTTGGGGGATGCGAAGACGCTGATCACCCACCCGGCCACCACCACTCACCGGGCGATGGGCCCGGAAGGCCGGGCGGCCATCGGCCTGGGCGACGGGGTGGTGCGCATCTCGGTGGGCCTGGAGGGCACCGACGACCTGATCGCCGACCTGGACAGGGCCCTGGGATAGCGATGTCGCGTAACTCGGCAGCCAAGAAGGCGCGTCGGAAAAAGCGGCAGGTGAACCGCGATGCGCGGTGGATTCCCCCCCTCGACCTGGAATCGGAACCCGTGGATGTCGATCCACTGGCAGTTGATGAGGGGTCGTCCGAACTGCTTGCCGCTGCAGAGGAATTCGATGCGTGGATTCTCTCGCGTGGTTGGACCTATGACGAAGACAACTCCGTCGACGGGGTGGCCACCTGGGTCTACGAGCCGTCGGCCGCTGAGTTCGACGACGACGAGGAGGCCGAGCCGGTGACCAGGGTCTGGATCGCCGTTGTGGGCGACGAGGACGACTTCCCGATTTCGGTCAACGCGGCACTGGTCGGTGCTGGCGACGACGGACGCGGGGTCTACCGGGTAAGCCCCCCCGTTCTGATAGGTGGTATCGGGCAGATCGAGGCCCATCGTCACGGAATGGTGGCGCCGGAGTTGGCCTGATCCGCTACTCCAGCATGCCGGTCGCAGTTTCCGCGCGGCGTTCGTAGTCGGCTCGGGCGGTGGTGTCGAGGTCCAGGAAAACCCTGGCGGTGCCCATCTTCGCCGATAGCCAGCGTCGGCCGCGCGGCGGAAGCACGGCCGTTGCGGCGGCGATGAATCGCAGCGGGTACGGAACCGAAACCATGGTCTTCGGTTTGTCCAGCGTGCGCAGGACGGCGGCGGCAATGTCCTCGGGTGCCACCGGTGCGGTCAATCCACCGGTCTGGGTTCCCGATATCAATTCGGTTCTGGTGAACGTCGGCAGTACGCAGCTGACCTGGACGCCTTGCGGGGCGAACTCGTCGGCCAAAGCGGTGGACAGTCCGACAACGGCGAATTTGGTTCCCGCATACACCGCTTGGCCGGGAACGGCGAGCAGTCCTGCCATCGAAGCAATGTTGACGATATGCCCGCTGCGTCGCTTGACCATCTCCGGCAACACCAGTCGGCATCCGGTGAGTACTCCGTAGAAGTTCACCTCGACCGCTGAACGGAGGGCCTGATCGCTCTGATCAAGGAAAGGTCCAACCGGCATCACCCCGGCGTTGTTGATCAGTGCATCGATTCGTCCGCCACCGTCGGCCCGGGCCTTGTCCAGGAAAGCGGCGAACGACTGCGGGTCGGTGACATCGAGCGGATGACCGGACACCGGCCCGAGGTTGCTCAGTTGGGCAACGGCAGACTCGCCGAGGGCGACGTCGCGATCGCCGATGACAACCCGGGCGCCGCGGGCCAACAATGCCCGGGCAGTGGCGAAGCCGATACCGCGGGCAGCGCCGGTGATGGCGACGGTCTTCCCCCTGATGTTCTCCCCGCGGATGTTCTTCATGGACTCGAACTTTACTGCCGTCAAATTTCGCAAGCGCTTGCCATTGCGTAGGGTGGCGTCTTGTGAGCGGAGCAGGCAGACGGGCAGTTCACTATTTTGCGGTGTTGCTCGCCCTCGTTTTGGCGGCGTGTTCTTCGCCTGAGCAGATGACCCCGGCTCAGCAAGCCGAACTCCCGGGTGATCACGTCGTCGTCATCGGTGACTCGTACACCATGGGTGCGGAAAACAACGGCAAAGACCCTGACGACTGGCCGGCGATCGTGTGGGATCAGTTGCGCGCCAAGGGCTACGACATCCAGCCCACGGTCGTGGGCGAGGGCGGCTCAGGGTATATCCACAAGGGCTACCGGGGCGGCATCTTCGGGGACAAAGTGTCCGCTGTGCAACCCTCGACCGACCTCGTCGTGTTCTTCGGCGGCGCAAACGACTTGGACATCCCGCCCGATGTCGAGAAGAACAGCGTCAGCCAGACGTTGAAGGCGACCAGGCTGGCGGCCCCGAAGGCCAAGATATTGATCATCGGCCCGGCATGGCCCCGCGCTGACGCGCCCCCGGAGGTGTGGAAGGTGCGTGACATCCTGCGCGCCGAGGCGGCTGTTATCGGTGCGAAGTTCGTCGACCCGCTCGCCGAGCGTTGGCTGTGGGATGATCCGAGTCTGATCGGTGCGGACTGGATTCACCCCAATCGGGCCGGCCAGGAGTATCTGGCGCAGAAGATCTTGCCGCTCATCCAGGCTGAACTACCGCCGCCGACGTCGGAGCCAGCGGGCTGAGCAGGCCGGCGGGCTAAGCAGGCTGGGCCTGGCGCACCGCTTCCCGGACCGGTCCGATCCACAGGTCCCCATGGCCGGGGATGAGTTTGTCGGTGTCCGCCGCCGCGAGCGCACCGAGGCTGTCCAGGTACTGAGCCTCGTCGTGGTTGAACATCTCAGGCAGCACTTGCGGACCGCTCCGTCGGGCCAGGGGGTGGCCGGTGATCAGGGCATCGCCGGCGACAAGGACGCGACCGATCACGTACGAGCAATGGCCCGCGGTGTGTCCCGGCGTCGGGATGGCCTTCGGTTGCCCGGGCAGTGTCGCAGCGACCTCCGGCGTCAGGGCTTGGGTGCCCGGAATGCCTTCGCGAACCATGCCGCCCTTGGCCACAGCCTCCAGCGACCACTTCAGCCAACTCGGCCGCCAGGCGTGGGACAGCACTACCTCCGGCGAAACCTGTTGGAGGTACTCGCGTTTGGCGTGGCCCACCTCATCTGCGTGGCAGTAGACGGGTGTGCCGAGGGTTTTGGCGAACCAGATTGCGCTGCCCAGATGGTCGATGTGGGCGTGGGTCAGCACGATGGCGCGAACTTCGTCTGGCCCGAACCCAAGCTCGTCGAGCGATCTCAACACATCGGTGCGGCTGCCCGGGTACCCGGCATCGATCAACAGCACGCCGGTGTCGTCGGTCACCAGCGTCCAATTCACCAGTGGAGTCTGGGATAAATAGACCTGGTCGGTTACCGCCGTCAGTACCGGAGCCATATCGGCAGTGTAGAAACAGTTATATGGCGGAACTGAGACTGGGGTACAAGGCGTCGGCCGAGCAGTTCGGGCCCCGCGAGTTGGTCGAGCTGGGCGTATTGGCTGAACAGCATGGCATGGACAGCGCGACGGTCAGCGACCATTTCCAGCCATGGCGGCACCGGGGAGGTCATGCGCCGTTTTCGCTTGCCTGGATGACCGCGGTCGGCGAGCGCACCAAGCGCATCACGCTGGGCACTTCGGTTTTGACGCCGACGTTCCGATACAACCCCGCGGTGATCGCTCAGGCCTTCGCGACCATGGCCTGCCTGTATCCGGGAAGGATTTTCCTCGGGGTCGGCACCGGGGAGGCGCTCAACGAGGTCGCCACCGGGTTCACCGGCGAGTGGCCCGAGTTCAAAGAACGTTTCGCCCGGTTACGCGAGTCGGTCCGTCTGATGCGCGAGCTGTGGTCCGGCGGACGGGTGGACTTCAGCGGGGAGTACTACCACCTGAAAGGAGCGTCGATCTACGATGTGCCCGACGGTGGGGTTCCGGTGTACGTCGCGGCCGGTGGGCCGGCGGTGGCCAAATATGCAGGTCGGGCGGGCGATGGGTTCATCTGCACGTCCGGCAAGGGCGAAGAGCTCTACGTCGAGAAATTGCTGCCCGCGGTGCGGGAGGGCGCCGCGGCCGCCGAGCGTGACGTCGAGGCCATCGACAAGATGATCGAGATCAAGATCTCTTACGACACCGACTACGAGACCGCCCTGAACAACACCAGGTTCTGGGCGCCGCTGTCGCTGACGCCGGAACAGAAGCACAGCGTGCACGACCCGATGGAGATGGAGCGGCTGGCCGACGAACTGCCCATCGAGCAGGTTGCCCGCCGGTGGATCGTCTCCGCCGACCCTGATGAGGCGGTTGCGAAGGTGGCCGAGTACCTGGGCTACGGGCTCAACCACCTGGTCTTCCATGCACCAGGGTCCGACCAGAGGCGCTTCCTGGAGTTGTTCGAACGCGACCTGCTGCCGCGCCTGCGAAAACTTGGTTAGCTGTCGGCGTGACAACGGCGACGTCGATCTACATCGCCTCCCCGGAGGGGGAGACCGGTAAGTCCACCATCGCGCTGGGCCTCTTGCGCCGGCTGGCTGCATTGGTTCCGAGAGTCGGGGTTTTCAGGCCGATAACCCGACGGGAGGACCGCGACTACATCCTCGACCTGCTGCTGTCGCAATGCGATTCGGGCCTGTCCTATGAGCAGTGCGCGGGAGTGAGCTACCAGCGATTGCACCAAGACCCCGACGGTGCGATCACCGATATCGTCGACCGCTATCACGCGGTGGCCGACCTGTGCGATGCGATGGTGATAGTGGGTTCTGACTTCACCGATGTCGCATCGCCGACTGAACTCGCTGTCAATGCGCGCATCGCCGCCAATCTTGGTGCGCCGGTGCTGCTGTCGGTGCGAGCCACCCGCCGCACGCCGGCGGAAATCGCCGACGTCATCGAACTGTCCCTGTGTGAGCTTGGTCACCAGCACACCCATACGGCCGCGGTGGTGGCCAACCGCTGTGAGCGGGACAAGATGGCTGCCGTCCAAGCAGCATGTGCCGACCTGGGTCCACCGGTCTACGTGCTGCCCGAAGAGCCGCTACTCGTGGCGCCGACGGTGGCTGAATTGGCGGCAGCAATCGACGGCGTCCTGGTTCACGGCGATCCCTCGCTGATGTCCCGGGAGGTACAGGACATGATGGCGGCGGGGATGACAGCCGAGCATGTGCTGGAGCGGCTTACCGAAGGCGTTGCCGTCGTCACGCCGGGGGACCGTTCCGATGTTGTCATGGCGGTCGCTGGAGCTCATGCCGCCAAGGGTTTTCCCTCGTTATCGGCGATCATCCTCAACGGAGGTCTGCCGCTGCACCGCGAGGTTGCCCGCCTGGTGACCGGCATCGGACTGCGGTTGCCGATCGTCGCCACCGAATTGCGCACCTTCGAGACCGCCACCGCGATGGCCAACACCCATGGCCGGGTGACCGCAGCGTCGCGACGCAAGATCGACACCGCGATCGAACTGGTTCAGCGCTACGTCGACGTGGACGATCTGATCGCCCAACTTGCGATTCCGATCCCGACTGTCACCACGCCGCAGATGTTCACCTACCAGTTGATGGAGCGCGCGCGGGCCGACCGTCAGCGCATCGTGTTGCCGGAGGGCGATGATGACCGAATCCTGCAGGCCGCCGGTCGGCTGTTGCTGAGAGGAGTGGCCGACCTGACCATCCTGGGCGAGGAGTCTGCAGTTCGTACCAGGGCAGGTGAGTTGGGTGTCGACCTCGACGGAGCAACCATCATCAACCCGGAGACCAGCGAGTTGGTCGAGGAATTTGCCGTCCAGTACGCCCAACTGCGTAGGCACAAGGGAGTGACGCTCGAACACGCCCGTGAGATCGTCCAGGACGTTTCCTATTTCGGCACGATGTTGGTGCACAACGACATTGTCGACGGCATGGTGTCCGGAGCGGCCCACACCACGGCCCATACCGTCCGACCGGCCTTCGAGATCATCAAAACCCAACCGGATTGCTGCACGGTGTCGAGCATCTTCTTGATGTGCCTCAGCGACCGGGTGCTGGCCTACGGCGACTGCGCGATCGTTCCGGACCCCACCGCCGAGGAACTCGCCGATATCGCGATCAGTTCGGCCCGCACCGCTGCACAGTTCGGAATCGACCCGCGGGTGGCGATGCTCTCGTATTCCACGGGTGACTCTGGAAGCGGTGCAGGGGTCGACAAGGTAAGGACTGCAACCGAACTCGTACGACAACGCGAACCCGACCTGCTGGTCGAGGGTCCGATCCAGTACGACGCCGCGGTCGACCCGATCGTGGCGGAAGCGAAGATGCCCGGGTCGCTTGTCGCAGGCAAGGCGACCGTGCTCATCTTCCCGGACCTCAACACCGGCAACAACACCTACAAGGCGGTGCAACGCAGTGCGGGGGCGGTGGCGATCGGCCCGGTGCTGCAAGGTTTGAACAAACCGGTGAACGATCTGTCTCGCGGCGCTCTGGTCGACGACATCGTCAATACCGTTGCCATTACCGCGATCCAAGCTCAGGGGTCCTGATGCCTACGACGGTTTTGGTGCTCAACTCCGGATCCTCGTCGCTGAAATATCAACTGGTGCAGCCGGTAACCGGTGAATCGTTGTTCGACGGGATCGTCGAACGGATCGGCGAGGAAACGTCGCGGGCCAAGCTGAACATCGCCGGCGAGCGGATCGTTCGCGAGGGGCCGGTGCCGGATCACGAAGCCGCACTGCTGCTGGCCTTCGACCTGGTGGCCGAGACCGGGCGGAGCCTGGGCGGGCTGGGGTTGGTGGCGGTGGGCCACCGGGTCGTGCACGGTGGACCGAACCTGTACCGGCCGACGGTCGTGGACGACGCGTTGCTCGATGAGCTTCGGGAATTGGCGCCGTTGGCACCACTGCACAATCCGCCCGCGGTGCTGGGCATCGAGGTGGCCCGCAAACTGCTTCCTGATCTTCCGCACATCGCGGTCTTCGACACGGCGTTCTTCCACGACCTCCCTGCGGCGTCGTCCACCTATGCCATCGACCGGGATGTGGCCGCCCGGTGGAAGATACGGCGCTACGGATTCCACGGGACGTCACACGATTACGTCAGCCGCCGAGCCGCAGATTTCCTGGGTTCCCCGGTCACCTCGTTGAACCAAATCGTGCTGCACCTCGGTAATGGCGCCTCGGCGTCGGCGATCGCCGCCGGCCGGCCGGTGGACACCTCCATGGGCATGACGCCGATGGAGGGTCTGGTGATGGGCAGCCGGTCCGGAGACGTAGACCCGGGCATCATCAGCTATCTGTGGCGCGAGGCGGGGATGGGGGTCGATGAAATCGAGACCATGCTCAACCGGCGTTCCGGGATGCTGGGGTTGTCCGGCGACGTCGACCTGCGCGAGATCCAGCGGCGTATCGACTCCGGTGACGAGGTGGCTTTGCGGGCCTATCAGGTGTATATCCACCGCTTGCGCAAATACGTCGGTGCCTACTTGGCCGTGTTGGGGCATGTCGACGCCATCAGCTTCACAGCGGGCGTTGGCGAAAACCAGGCGGCGGTTCGCCGTGACGCGCTGAGCGGGCTGGGTCGTTTCGGTATCGAGATCGACGAAGACCTCAACGCCAGCCCCTCACGGGAGCCGCGGCGCATTTCGACGGATAGATCGGCGACCGCTGTGCTGGTGATTCCGACCGACGAGGAGCTTGCCATCGCGCAGGCCTGCATGACGGTGGTGTAGCCCACATGGAACCGACGGGAGCACCATCGAAGGGCTCCGGGTAACTCCAGTTCCCGGTAGTCTCACGCCGTTCGACGACACCGAGGAGTGGCCAAATGTGCACAGGAATTCGTCTGACGGCCGCCAACGGCGACGTCGTATATGCGCGGACGATGGAGTTCGATACCGAGCTGCCGGGGTTGATCGGTTACGTCCCCCGCGGGCAGGAGTTTTTCGGTGATACAAACTCCGGAGCCGACGGGATGAGGTGGACCAACAAGTACGGTTTCGGCGGCAACGTGGGAATCCTCGGCGGGAACCACTCGCTGGGTTCCGATGGGATAAACGAGAAGGGCCTCGTGGCAGGTGTTTTCAACCTCCCCGGGTTCACCGAGTTCTCACCGATTTCGGACACCAATCGGACGAAAGCGATCGCCAGTTGGCAGATGGTGCTCTATCTGCTCGGCAACTGCGAAACGACCGACGAAGCCGAGGAGGCTCTGCTGTCCGGCGAGGTCGTCGTCGTCGACACCGAATTCCCTTTCACGCCCACGACGAAAGGGCAGCTGCCGCTTCACCTGCGCGTCGGCGACTCCGGCGGTAGGACGATCGTCTGCGAATGGCACACTCCGAATCAGCCTCCGACGATCACCGAGTCACCAAGCGGCTGTGTCACGAATCCGCCGGGCTTCGATTTTCACCTGAACAACTGGGAGCACTACAAATCCCTCTCCCCGTACAACCCGTTCGGTCCGATCACGGCCGGCGGCTCTCAGACTTACAAGATCACCATGGGGAACGGCTATGTCGGCATGCCAGGCGGTAGCAACTCGCCGGACCGCTTCATCCGCGCCAGCCTTTACTCGCGTGATGCCTACGCAGCCGCGACCGGCGCCGATGCAGTCTGGACGGCCTGGCACATAATGAATAACTTCGACGTGCCGCGCGGAATTATGCGTAACGTCACCGACACCGGCATTGAGTCGACGGAATACACGCTCTGGACCAGCGTCGCTGACACGAAGAACCTCAAGTACTACTTCCGCGTCTATGAGAACCCCGCTATCTACGAACTCGATCTCAAAGATCAGGACCCCTCCGGCACTACCGTGCTGATCGATGACAGGCCCACCACCGCGCCGATTGTCACTGTTCCAGTGCGGTTCACGTAAATGGACTGACTGAACTTCCCCCGTGCAGTTCCAGGTTTGCCGGGGTTACACCACTGCCTCCACCGAAATCGATTGCCGCAGCGGCGCGCCCGCGGTTGCGGGGCGCGCCGCTGGCCTGGGTGGCTGCGGCTAGACACACTCCAGTAGTGAGTCGCTGGGCTCACCGAGCGCGCCGACTGTAGCGTGGGCCGATATGCGGCCCTGGTGATCGGTTGTGGCGCATACGATTCCGCACCTTCCGGCATCGACTCTCCCGGCGATCAAGGGTGAGTGCTCCAGCAACGACATCCCGACTGAGACGACGTGGGCCGAGCTGAGTTCCGCGGCGGTGGTGGCAGGTGTGGGCAGCCGCAGGATCGAGGACAGAGCCTGTTCGATGGTAAGCCTGCTGGCCCCGTTGGGGAGTTCCGCGTTCTGCCAGGCCCGTAACGCTGCGCGCATGGCCGTGCACTCTTGGTGGCCTAGTATGACGATCAGCGGAGTATTCAGGTTGTCGACGGCGTGCTCCAATGTTGCGAGCACCCCGGTGTCGACGACGTGGCCCCATGTGCTTACGTCGAGCAGTGCACCCTGGCTCTGGCCGAACACCATCTCGCTGGAGAGGTGGGTATCCGCACAGCGGAATACTGCGGCTACCGGGGCGCCCTGGTGCACGGACTTATGCCGTGCCCGCTTCCGGATGGAGGGCACTTCGTTACCTGCGCGCAGTTGTTGCCAGATGCTCATTGGGTTGGACATGTCGGTGAACCTTTCTGTGATCAGTTGAACTATCGGTGATTAGGAGAAGTAGTCGGGCCGGCTGACGTAGGTCTCGGTTGCGAACATCACCCCCGACGATGCGTCCAGCAGGGGGCGCAGACCGGCGAGTAGGGCGTCCGCCTTGGCTTCGGGGATGACGGTGATGAGCAGTTCCAGGGTCGCCTGCTGGTTGAACAGCAGACGGCCTTGGTGGTAGCCGCGGTGGCCGAGTCCGGAGACACCAGACAAGCTGGTGAAGCCGGTCGCGCCGACGCTCTGGATGAGATCACGTACTGCCGGTGCGTCGCTGCCGGCTACGACGACCTCGATCTTGATCATCTTCGTCAGCGCCTTGCTCATGGTCGGTGTGGTCATCGAATCATCTCCTTCTGGTTGAGAATTGCCGTGCTGAAATCACTTGTGCGCCAGGCGCGCCAACCCGCCGGCGTCCATCGCTGCCACTGCTGACCCGCGTTCTCCCGCGCGGCCACAGTGAGCCATCCATTGCCGAAGAGTCGCTGCAGGATTGGGTTGCGCTCGACCACCGTGTCGATCCTGCCCAGGGGGGCCTGAATCACCGCGAGCAGTCGCATGGGTTCGTGCACCAGTCGCTCACTGGTGGCCACCGACTGCCAGGGCAGGCCGAGGCGGAGATCGCCTTCGTGTCCAGCGATCACGCCGGCGGTGCCGACGACGTTGTGGATCGTCTTGGTACCTGCTCCGAACACCTCCGGGGCCACAGTGGAGAAGTAGTACTGGCAGTTGATCCACTGGGCTACCACCAGTGGCGCGGTCAGGATGGTCTCCAGGGCGCTACCGTCCGGGTCGACCTCCGCGGAATATGAGTGCAGGAAGACGCGCCGTTGCAGGTTCTTGCCGCTGGAGACCTCGCGTGGGGCGACCAGGAAGGCGGCGTTTCCGGCAAGGCCCCACTCGGGGTACACCTGGGCCCAGTCGGCCGACCTGCCTGCCACATGTCGGAAGGCGCTGGGGTCCGACATGTCGGCTGGGGCGCCGGGCAGCAAGGCGCTGCGTTCGGCCGCCAGCGCTGCACCGGCCCGGGCGAGGTCGGCTCGCAAGGTATCGACCTGGGCCTGGTGTGAGGGAGGGACCAGGTGGGTGTCGAGCAGCGATACCCGATCGGTAGCGGTGTCATGCTGTGCAGCAAGGAAATACGTCTCCACCGGGATGTCGATGCCCAGTAGCCGCAACTCGGCCCGCACCTCCGGCTGGTTGAGGATTGTCGCGGCAGTACGCGCGTTGGGTCCGCCGGCCTGCCCGCCGCAGGCTCCGCAGTCCAGAGACGCCTGGTACGGGTTGTTCTCGGTGGTGCTCCCGTGCCCGGACAGGACCACCAGCCGGCCGAAGTCGCGCGTAAGCCCCATGGTGGTCAGCGCCACCTGGCCGAATAAGGCCCGCTGGTCCAGCGGCAGGTCACTCACGTTGAGTTCCGTCGGCGCAGCGGGCGCCGCGAGGTCGAGCAGCCGGCGCCGTAGGTTGCTGCTGGCCGCTGGGGCCAGAGTCTTCGCCGCCGCCAGCGGGGCGGCCACCCAACCCGCCGCCTCGGCGAGGCTGAAGGGCGCCGCCAGTGCGTCTTTAGCGGCGTGGAAGGCCGACTCAGCGCCGGCCAGGCCCCGGATACCGGCGATCCTGCGCTCTGCCGCAGCCTCGGCGTCGGGGACCGGTGTCTCGCGGATGTCGTGGCTGGGTTCGATCAGCACCGGGCACAGATCGCAGGGTTCGCCGCCAAGCAGGTCGGTGAACCGGATAGCGACCGCGAAGAATCCGGCGAAGCCGAACGTCTGATAGCCCGGGAGAGACTCAAGGTGGCGGCGCAGGCCCTCAGATCGGGTGTCGATGCAGGCGACAAGCTGGGTGTGCGGCCGGCCAGCAGGTGAGGCCTCAGCCGGTTCGGACAGCATGTCGAGTAGTCCGTCTCGGTAGTGGCCTTCGAAGGCGTTTTGCCACAGCATCTCTCGTGCCGTGACCGGTAGGGCGGCGAGCACCCGGGCTGCAGCGGCCATGCCGGTCTCACTCACCTCGCCGACACCCCAGACCTGCGCCAGCTGCGCCGCGCGCTCGCGGGCCGACGGAATGCGCTCTGCTGGCCGTTCGGCCGCCCGGGAACCGGTGTGCCCGGCCAACAGTACGGCCTCGTAGCTCAGTCGCATCGCCAGATAATCGATCAGGTCGATGCCGGTCTCCCGCTTGGCGCGCCACAGGATGTGGGCAGCCCAGCCGGGCAGGCGGGTGAGATGGGCCTGCAGGTATGCGGAGCGTGCGGCTTCGTCGACACCCAGATCCGAAAGTGCCTGTAAAACAGCGTCATCCGGGCGCTTGGCAATCCAGCGAAGCCGGACCCTGATCATGCGGGACAAGCTGGGATCGGCATGAGCGAGTCCGCGCCAGGCGCTGTAGAAGCCCTTCTCGCGGCCCGGCATCGGCCAGGCGGCCCCCCCGAAGAAGGCCGCCAACCACTTGGCGGCTTGGGCGTCGATGATTCCAGCCACCTCGGGAGCGATCTGTTCGGCCTGGGTGAGGTAGCGGCGCTGCGGTTGCGGTCCTGCGGTTCCGTGCAGCAGGTCACCACGCAGCAGCTCGGCCGGTGTGACTACCCGGTTGCCGAATTGGACGTCTTGCCCGGCCAGCAGGTTGGGGTACCGCTGTGCCAGCGCGCTGTCGAGGTCGGCGTCGGTGATGCGTCCCTGGCGGTAGAAGGTGCGGAATTCTTCGGCCGACAACGTCCCCCGGGTGCCATAGAGATCCGCGGCGCGGCGCACTGCCTGTTCGAAGGGCAGGGACTCAAACCCGGCCAGCGGGTTGACCGCGATGAAGGTCTCCAAGGGGTAGTGGGTGGGCAGCACTCGCGCTGCCAGTGCGATGTCGCTGCGGAGTTGCGAGCGTCGCTCGGCAACAGTGATTTCCGGGTGGGCGTTCGTCATGACCATGCTCCTGTCAGGTGGGTGGGAAGTGCTTGTGCGGGGGGCGTGATGTGGCCGGCGCTCAGGGCGCGGGCGTAGAGGGCTTTCTGGAACCTGGCGGCACTCGGTGCCCGTAGCGCGGCGGCTAGGCCACCCAGGATCGCCAGCGCGGTGCCGGTGATGAGCCACGTCGTGGTGGTCGGCAATGCGACCGCAGGCAAGTCGGGGGTGAGGAATCCGGTGACAGTGGAGACCAGCCAGACGTAGCCGATTCCGGCCGGCAGCAGGAAGGCGGCTGCCGTCGCGACCCCGCGAGCTCCAGGCTGGCGGGCCAGCCAGCCCGTGGTTGCGGCGGCTCCGGTCACCCAGGCGAAGATCAATAACGCCCATTCGGCGGTGTGGTCACCGGGCTTCATCGGCACCAGGACGAGACCGAGGATGATCGAAGCTGCCGGCAGCACAAGGGCGGGAATCGCAAACCGGCGCGGTCGCTCCGTATGCGGCAGTGCCCTCATCCGGCGCCGGTGGGCGATCGCCGACCCCGAGGACAGGAACAGGGTGGCCTTGTAGAAGCCGTGCGCGAACAGGTGGAACACCGCTGCTGCCCACAGTCCCAGGCCGCAGGTGAGGATCATGAAGCCCATCTGAGCCATGGTCGAATGCGCCAGCGCCCCTTTGATGTCGGGCTTTACCAGCATGATGACGGCGCCGTAGGCCAGTGTGGCGATGCCGGCGACGACGATGAGCGCCTGGGCCACACCCGCCGCGGTCACGACGGGGCTGAGCTTGATGAGCAGGATGGCTCCGGCGTTGACTACGCCGGCATGAAGCAGTGCTGACACCGGAGTCGGTGCGGCCAGCGTGGCGGGCAGCCAGCGGTGAAATGGCATCTGGGCCGAACGGGACAGGGCGGCCGCGACCACCAGACAGGCGGCCAGGGCGACAAGCGGTCCGTCCAGCGGTTCGCCCTGGAGGGCGCGTAGGTCGACGGTGCCCTGACGGACCGCGATCAACCCGAACGCCGACCACAACGCCAGGTCGCCGATCAGGAACGCCTTGGCGGTCCTACGCACGCCGTCACGCGCCGACGGCAGCTGCCGATAGGTGCCCAGCAGTAGGCACAGAGCCACACCGGCTGCCGTCCAGCCCACAGCCAGAACAACGAGCGTCTGTGCTGTCATCAGCGTGGCCGAGGCGCTGGTGAGCAAACCGGCACCCGCGCTGAACCATCCGGCCCGGCTGTCTTCGGCGAGATAGCGGATGGCGAAGCTCTGCACGATCGCGCTGACGCCGTAGACCAGCACGAGCAGCACTGCCGCGAGGCGGTCAGCCGAGACGGCAACGACCGGCTGTTGTCCGATGTTCACCGACATTGCTGCCAGGTGACCTCCGGCTGAACTGATCAGCAGGACCACTGCGCCGAGGAAGCCCAACGCGGCCGTACCTGCACCGAGTCGGCCGACGAGCCGATGCCGGCCTATGGCAGCTGCTGCCACCGTCGCTGCCAATGGCCCGATCAGCAAGGCCATCAAAATTCCATTCAGGACCGGACTTTCGGTCGCCGTAGTAGTCAACATGAGATGGACAATACATGTTATAAAATTCCGGTGTCAATAGTCCGGATTAGAAAATCCTATGAATGTTGGACAGGTGTCGTCGGCGTAACTGCGATGCATGTTTCGTGTCATGGCAGTGCAGATCTACACTTCGGTAATGCCCGAGTGGACGTTCCTGACCAACCACGCCCACACGTTGCTGTGCATTGCCCGGGATCCGGGTATTCGGCTGCGCGATGTGGCCGAGCGGGTAGGTGTAACCGAACGTGCTGCCCAGCGCATCGTCAGCGACCTAGTCGAGGCCGGCTACCTGGACCGCCTTCGAGACGGCCGGCGCAACCACTACCAGGTCCGGGCCGACCGCCCGATGCGCCATCCAGTGGAGCGCGGCCACGACGTCGGCGAAATCCTGGCGGTGCTCCATGAACCAGAGAGTTCGCCAACCCCGGGGTAAGTCAATCGACTACCGCGGCAGCCTGATCGCGGTGGGAACCCGCCACGGAAAGCAATTGCAGTTCGCGCCGGCCTTCGCCGCCGTCCTCGGTGCTCGCGTGATCGCACCACCGGATCTCGATACCGATAAGTTCGGCACCTTCCCTGGCGAGGTTCCACGAACCATGAGCGCCCTGGACACCGCGCGCGCCAAAGCGCTGTTGGCCGTCCAGGCCAGTGGTTCGCGATATGCGCTGGCAAGCGAGGCCAGCTACGGACCGCTTCCCGGGACCGGGATCCCGGGTCACGAAGAACTACTGGTCTTCATCGACCACGCCCGCGGGATCGAACTGGTGGAGGGCTATCGGACCACCGCGATCCCTGGATTCGGCCAGCGCATCCGAGACTTCAGTGACTTGAAACCGGGCATCGTGGGCGCCTTGCCCGACCAAGCCCTGATCGTGCGGCCCTCCGTCGATAGCCGCCCGGGAGACATCGTCAAGGGCATCACTACGACCGAACGACTCCAAGGTGCCGTCATCAGTGCCGCTGGGCGGTCATCAGATGGTCTGGCCCTCGTTGAGCCGGACCTTCGCGCGCATCACAATCCGACCCGCCGTCAGGTCCTGGCCAGGCTGGCCGAAACCATGGCGCACCGACTCGCCACCCGCTGCCCCGGGTGCAGTGCGCCCGGATTCGGCCGAGTAGACACTGAACCCGGTCTGCCCTGCCGTGCGTGCGCAACGCCGACACCGCTGAGCCGCCACCAGATCCACAGCTGCTCAGTCTGCACGCATGACGAGATCCACCCAGTCGCCGAACCGGCTGCTGATCCCCGCTGGTGCCCTGAATGCAACCCCTGACGACAAGCTGACAACCGTGAAGGTCAGCCCGCCGGATGCCCAGAGGTCCTGCAGCGTCGGTAGGCGGCAGAATCGTTCTGCGCTCAGAATGTGGTGACGGGCCGCACCTGGTTGGCCATGTCGACCAGTGCGTAGCGGTGTGCCTGACTGGTGGCGACTCGCGCCAGGCTGCGTAACGAGGCTTCGACGCCGAGGCGCAACCCGTGGTCGGTGAACGGATAGCCGAGAATGGGATCCGTGCTGGCGGCTGCATTTCCGTGGTGTTCGGTGATCCAGTCCTGAGCGGTTCCGAGCACTAGTGCGCGAATCTGAAGCACGCGGGGCTCGGTTTCCGGTAGCGCCTCGACCCGGCGGGCCGCGTCGCGAATCTGCTCTTCGGTGATTTCCTGGGTGGAACGGCCGGACAGCAGCGTGACCGCGCTGGTCAGCCTCGCCGTCGTGGAATACCGTGAGCTGATCGGTACTTCGTCCAGCGTCCTGACCGCACCGGCTCTGTCGCCTTCCACCGATTGTGCTCTGGCTAACCCGAAGCCCGCCGAGATGACGTTGTTGTCGGTGTGCCAGACCGTCTCGTAGTAGGGGCGCTCGTCGGAGGTGCCGGCCAGTTCCGCCGTGGCGGCGAGCGCGATTTTGGGCGCAAGTTCGCCTGGGAAGGTGTTCAGAACGTCAGTGAAATGTCTTGTCGCCGAACTGAAGTCACCGGTAAGAAGCTCGGATACCGCTTTGAACCACACTAGCCGCCACCGCCAACCGACACGCTCGGCGAGGTCCTTCAGCTTGCGGTTGGCCTTTGCGACATCGCCGAGGTCAAGCAGCGCGCGCACCTCCATCAGGGGCAGTTCCACGGAGTCGGTCAGGTCGGCGCCTTCGGACTCGACTCCGCCGTGTCGGGCCGCCCGCAGCGAGTCCAGTGTCTGCACCGGTTGGGAGAGCACCGTGGCCGACAACACCGTCGCGGCGACGTCGGTTGGGTCTACCAGAGGCACCGGCAGGGCAGTCACGATTTCCGCGGCTGTCAGCTTCTCCGCGTGCAGCATGCCGTCGAGGTAGACGTCGGTGTGGGCGACTAGAAGTTCGACCCCGAATGAGGAACGGGTGCGGGTGAATACATTGGACAGGCCGGCGCGCGGCACCCCGGTGTCGGCGGAGACCACCTCTCGCAGGACACCCATCAGCTGGGCGCTCATCTCCTCAGCCGTCGCGAAGCGCCGTCGGGGTTCAGGGTCGATCGCCCGGCGCAGGAGCCGAGCGAAGGAGTCGTACTTCTTCAGAACCGGATCGTCCTCGGGTAGACCGTCGACGTAACGGCCCTTGCGGGTCTTCAGGTTCAGCGTCAGCGCGGCCAGAGTGCGTCCGACCGTGTAGATGTCGCTGGCGACGGTCGGGCCCGTGCGTACGATTTCGGGTGCCTGGAAACCCGGTGTGCCGTAAAGGTATCCGAAGGAGTTGATCCGCGACACAGCTCCGAGGTCGATCAACTTGAGCCCGGGACGTGGCTGCTCTTCGGTAACCATGATGTTCTCCGGCTTGAGGTCGTTGTAGCACAAGCCGATTGAATGCAGGTACCCCAGCGCGGGCATTATCTCCAGGATGTAGGCGATGGCTTCGGCGACCGACAACTTCTGTCCCTTAGCCGGTTTCAGGGATCGGCCCCCGACATACTCCATCACGATGTAGCCCACCGGCTCGCCACGCGAGTCGGCGTGCTCGACGAAGTTGTAGATCTTCACGATCGAGGGGTGCACGACCTCGGCCAGGAACTGTCGTTCGGCCATGGCGATCGCTTGTGCTTCCGCGTCACCGGAGTGCACCAGACCCTTTAGCACGACCGGTCTTTCGTTGACGTTGTGGTCGACGGCTAAATAGATCCAGCCCAGGCCGCCGTGTGCAACGCAGCCTTTGATCTCGTACTGATCGGCGACCATGTCGCCCGGGTTGAGCTGCGGCAGGAAGGAGAACTGGCTGCCGCAGTGTGGGCAGAAGCCCTCGGATTCGCCCTCGTGACCGTCGGTCGACCTGCCAACGGCGCGGCCGCAGTTCCAGCAGTACCTCTTGGACTCGGCCACGACAGGATTGACCATGAGAGCGGCAATCGGGTCGATCACCGGAACTCGGGGGATTTCCACCAGCCCGCCACCCAAACGGGCCTTCGTCGAGGCCCTGCGGGTCGTCGCCGGTTCATCGATCTCGATCGGGGTGGGAAGGGCCGCGCCCTCGTCTTTGTCGTCGTCGAGTTCGGGCCGGAACACTGCCTGGGTGGACATCGGGCGTGCTGAGGCCGCCGTGTCGGGACCGGACTCCAGGCCCAAGTCCCCGAGGGTGGCCGGCCTGGTTCCGACGTCGGCCTCGAGCGAATCCGGGTTGGTCATCAGTCCAGGTACCTCGGAACGGGAGGGGCCGGCGCCGGGCCGAGTACCGTTAACCACTTGCGGTACAGGGTGTCCCAGGTCCCGTCGGTGCGGATCCGTTCGAGAGTGCCGTTGACGAACCGTACGAGTCCGGTGTTCTTCAGATTGATACCGATGCCGTATGGCTGCTCGGCCATATCGGGCCCGACGATGTGCAGGTAGGGGTCCTGGGCCATTAGTCCTGCCAGGATCGAGTCGTCGGTGCTGACGGCATCGACCTCCCACTGCTGCAGCGCCACCAGGCAGTCCGCCCAACTCACCACCGTGAAGATCACCGGTGGGGGGTCGATTTCCTGAACCCGCTGGAGTGACGTGGTTCCGCGAGCGACGCAGACCCGCTTGCCCGACAAGTCCGACGGTCGGACGATCGACGAGTCCCGGGCGGCCATAATTCGTTGGAAGGCGGTGAAATACACCGTCGAAATGTTGATCAGCTTGCGTCGCTGGCAGGTGATCGTCATGGTCTTGGCGACGATGTCGACGGTGTTGTTCTGCAATGCGGCGATCCTGTCGGCTGACGACAGGATGCGGTATTCGACGTTGGTGGGCTTGCCGAAGATGTCTCGGGCCACCTCGCCGGCGATGTCGACGTCGAACCCGGTGATGTTGCCGGTGAGCGGGTCGCGGAAGGAGAACAGGTTGCTGCCGATGTCCAGCCCGACGATCAGGCGGCCGCGTTCCCGAATGGCGGCCACTGCCGCGTCCGCCTCGGCCTGGGTCTTGAACGGGCGAAGGCTTGCGGTGCGGTCGCAGTCGCTTTCTGCGGGATCGGGTTTCCGCGGAGGTTCCGGCGGCAACTGTTCCATGCCGGCCGGAGTCGGTGGGGCCAGCGTGGGAATCGGAAGTGTGGCGGTGTCTGTCGTGTGTGAGCATCCGGTCAGAACTGCCAGCGCCACGGCGAAGCTCGCCAGTTTCTTGGCGCGAGCGCTCATGACGGGTTGTTTGTTCTTCGCGCGGGCGCTCATGACGGGTTGTTTGTTCTTCGCGCGGGCGCTCATGACGGGTTGTTTGTTCTTCGCGCGGGCGCTCATGACGGGTTGTTTGTTCTTCGCGCGAGCGCTCATGACGGGTTGTTTGTTCTTCGCGCGAGCGCTCATCACCGGTACTCGTTCATTCGAGGCCACAAACCCATCGCCACCGCAAGTGCCGCCCCGACAGACAACACCACACCTCCCACTGTGGTACCCGACAGTACCCGCCGGGCGGAGCGGATGTCATTACGTAGTTGGGTCCGGCTCTGCTGAATGCCCTTGGATAGTGCGTCGTTGAGCCTCTCGAAGGCGGGCGTCACGTCGTTTTCCCCGGTGCCCAGCGCCACCTGGGTAGCCGCCTGGTAGTCGCCGACCCTAATGAAGTCGTTGATCTGCTGGTCGGCTTTCCGCCATCGGGCCAGTAGTTCGTCTGCATCGGCCAGTTGCGCCCTGGCGATGGCGTGATCGCCGGCCAGATACGCGTCAAGCGTGCTTCGCATCGAATCCACCCGCTCGTAATAGGACTGCTTCCGGATGTCCTCCTCGCCACGCCGGATCAGTGAGAGAATCTCGTCCGCACGGGCCTGCTGGGCGGTGATGGCGAGGCCTGTCACGGTCTTGAGCGAGTCGGCCGCGGTGTTCTTGGCAGTGCGACTGCCTGCAGTGGAGATGGTCAACGCGGAGCCGACCCAGATGATCATCACGATGATCGCGAACCCGCCGACCACGAGTCCGATGTTCACCCGGCGTTTGGTCCGCTGGGCCAGCCAGCGGTGGGTGAACGCACCGAATGCCAACGTGATGGCCACGACGACGATCACCGATGCCGGGATCTTGGTGGACGCCGTGGTCTCGGCGTCGACACGGGCTGACGTCGCCTCGTAGAGCCGTTGTGCATCGGGCAGGATTCCCCGCTGCATGAGCGAGGAGGCCTCCGACAGGTACGCCGAACCGACCGGATTGGCCATCCGATTGTTGGTGCGCGCCGTTTCGATCAGCCCGGTGTAGACGGCGAGTTGTGCGTTGATTCGCCCCACCAACTCGACCAGCGGTGGGTCCGACAGACCGCTGGCGGCGTGGGTGATGGCCACCGCCGCATCGTTGATGGCATGTTCGTAGCGCTGACGCACCGCCTGTGGTTCAGCCCCCGCGATGAACGCGGTCGCCGCGGCGGCGTCAGCTACGGACAGGGTGGTATAGATCCGGCCGGCCGCGAACGCCAGCGGTTCGGTGTCGTCGAGCACATTGGTCAGCTGGTTCTGTCGGTCGGCGATCGTGGTCGAGGTGGCAAACGCGCTGAGAATCCCCATTGCCGCGAGGATGACACCGACCAGCAGAATCCGCCCGGGTGTGGTGTTGGCAAACCACCACCGCGGATGGGCGGGTTTGGTCGGCGACCGTTGCGGCAACGGTTCGGTCGATGGGTGTGCCAGCTCGACGGTCACCTCGCGGGACCTCGATCCTCTCTGGGGCGGTTGGAACTTATGAGCAAAGTCTAAGAGCAGCCGGCCTCGGATTGCGTCCCGGACAGCTTCTAATTCCCGACTTATCCTGAAAATCGTGCGAGGAGACGGCGACGGCTGGGTGGTGTCCCATGCCGGCACCCATCATTGGGGCCGGTATGGGGCCGCCGGTCTGCTTCTGCGTGCCCCCCTCGGCGACGGCACCCCGTCGGTCTTGCTGCAGCACCGCGCTCTGTGGAGCCACCAGGGCGGAACCTGGGGTCTACCGGGTGGAGCGCTGGACAGCCACGAGACTCCCGAGCAGGCCGCGGTTCGGGAGGCCTACGAGGAAGCCGGCCTGGCCGCCGAGCAAGTGCAGGTGCGTGCGGCAGTGACCACTGCCGAGGTGTGCGGACCCGGTGTCCGGTGGAGTTACACCACCGTCGTCGCCGACGCCGCCAGCCTGCTGCGCACCGAACGCAACCGCGAGAGCACCGAGTTGCGGTGGGTGCCCGAGGACGAGGTCGCTGACCTACCGTTACACCCCGGCTTCGCCGCCAGTTGGCAGCGTTTGCGGATCGCTGGGCCGGTGCCGCCGCACGACTGTGTCAGCCCGGGGGGACTTCACCTGGCGCACACCGTGGTGACGGGCAGTGCCTTCGCCTGGTGCACCCCGACTACGGCACGCTGACCAGCGCTGCGCGGAGTCGTGCCGCGGCTGCACCGGGATCGGCGGCCTCGGTGATGGCGCGTACCACCACGATGCGTCTGGCCCCGGCCGCGATTACCTCGGGGAGGCGGGACTCGTCGATTCCGCCGATTGCGAACCAGGGCTTGTCGGCGTTCATCGAGGCCACCGCCCGCACCAGGTCCAGCCCGGGCGCAGGCCGGCCGGGTTTCGTCGGGGTCGGCCAGCACGGACCCACGCAGAAGTAGTCGACGTTCTCCATCAGCGCGCGGGCAGCTTCGCCGGTCTCGTGGGTGGATCGGCCGATCAGGGTTTCCGGCCCGACGATCTCGCGGGCCGCATCCGGCGGAAGGTCGTCCTGACCGAGGTGCAATACGTCCGCGTGTGCGGCGCGGGCGATGTCTGCGCGGTCGTTAACTGCCACCAGGGCTCCGTGGCGCCGCGCCACGTCGGCCAGGATCTCCAGTGCCGCCAACTCGCCACGGGCCTCAAGCGGACCGAACCGTTGCTCGCCGGTCGAGCCCTTGTCCCGCAACTGGATGATGTCCACCCCGCCGGCGAGGGCCGCATCGGCGAACTCGGCCAGGTCGCCGCGCTCGCGTCGGGCGTCGGTGCACAGGTAAAGCCGGGCCCCAGAAAGTCGGGCGCCAGCAAGTCGGGATCGCGGTGGGTGCACACCGCGACCGTAGCGGCTAGCGTTGGACAGTGACACGGGAGTCCCGAGGAGCGGGACTGAGAGTGGACTCGTCACCAGTCCAGACCGTCACCACCTGATCCGGATCATGCCGGCGAAGGAAGTGAAAGGGACATGCCACAGGGGTCGCTGGCCGTCGTGGGAGGCGGGGTCATCGGTTTGTCGGTGGCCCGCCGAGCCGCGCTCGACGGCTGGTCGGTACGTGTCCACCGACCCGGTCCGGTCGGCCCCGCCACGGTGGGTGCGTCCTGGGTGGCCGGCGGGATGCTGACGCCGCACAGTGAGGGTTGGCCGGGCGAGGAGCAACTGCTGCGGATAGGTCTGGAGTCCCTGCGGCTGTGGCGTAGCGACTCTGCCGGTGCCTTTCTGGACGGCCTGCCTGCCGACGTGGTCACCGCCCGCGAATCCCTGGTGGTCGCTGTCGACCGTGCCGACGCAGCCGACCTGCGCACGGTGGGGGAGTGGCTGGCCGCGCAAGGGCATCCGGTCACCGTGACGAGTTCGGCGCAGGATATTGAACCCCTGCTGGCGAGAGGGATCCGGCACGGTTTCCGGGCGGCCGACGAACTCGCGGTGGACAACCGCAAGCTGGTGCTGGCCCTGGAGGGCCACTGCGGGAGGCTCGGGGTGCAGTGGTCCGGTCCCGTCGACGGGCTCAAGGACGCCCACCATGGCGTGGACACCGTGGTGATCGCCAACGGTATCGATGCCCCGTCGCTGTGGCCCGGACTGCCGGTGCGTCCGGTCAAGGGCGAGGTGGTGCGGCTGCGGTGGCGAAGTGGCTGTGTGCCCGTGCCGAAACGGGTGGTGCGGGCCCGTGTGCACGGACGGCCGCTATATCTGGTGCCGCGTGCCGACGGTGTTGTTGTCGGCGCGACCCAGTATGAGCACGGCCGCGACACGGCACCCTCCGTAACCGGCGTGCGCGAACTGCTTGAGGACGCCTGCACCGTCATGCCATGTCTCGACGACTACGAACTGGCCGAATGCTCTGCCGGACTGCGGCCGGTGACTCCGGACAACATGCCGCTGGTCGGAAGGCTCGACGACCGTACCCTGGTGGCCGCCGGTCACGGCCGTTCCGGTTTCCTGCTGGCACCGTGGACTGCCGAGCGCATCGCCGCCGAGCTGGCGGCAGCCCCCTTCGCGAGCGCCGGCAGCGAGTATCAGACCCGGACGACGCCGTGGAGGAGAGGGCAACCAGTGTGAGAGTGACGGTCAACGACACCGAACTACAGGTGGACGATGGCACCACCATCGCCACGTTGTTGGAGCGGTTGGGCTACCCGTACACAGGCATCGCAGTAGCGGTGAACTGGGCCGTGCTGCCCCGATCCCAATGGGACTCACCGGTGCCGGCCGACGCGCAGGTCGAGGTCGTGACGGCGGTGCAGGGTGGTTGAGGTGGTAGAGGGTGGCTGACGCTGAACTGTTGACGATCGCCGGCCGCACGTTCGGGTCCCGGCTGGTCCTGGGTACCGGCGGTGCGCCGAACCTCGCCGTGCTGGAGGAGGCGCTGGTGGCGTCGGGCACCGAGCTCACCACGGTCGCGATGCGCCGGGTCGACAGCGACGGCGGAACCGGCGTTCTCGACCTGCTGGGCAGGCTCGGTATAGCCCCGCTGCCCAATACGGCCGGCTGCCACAGCGTGGCTGAGGCGGTGTTGACCGCGCAGTTGGCTCGCGAGGCGCTGGGGACCGACTGGGTCAAGCTCGAGGTCATCGGCGATGACCGCACGCTGCTGCCCGATGCCGTCGAGTTGGTCCGGGCTGCCGAGCAATTGGTTGACGACGGCTTCGTCGTGCTGCCGTATACCAACGACGACCCGGTGTTGGCCCGTCGACTGGAGGACGCGGGGTGCGCGGCGGTGATGCCGCTCGGCGCACCCATCGGGACAGGCTTGGGCATTCTCAACCCGCACAGCATCGAGATGATCGTGGCAGGCGCCGGTGTTCCGGTGATTCTGGACGCCGGGATCGGCACCGCCAGCGATGCTGCCCTGGCGATGGAGCTGGGGTGCGAGGCGGTGTTGCTGGCCAGCGCGGTGACACGCGCCGCCGATCCGCCCGCCATGGCGGCCGCGATGGCGGCCGCCGTTACCGCCGGGCATCTGGCCCGGGGGGCGGGCCGCATTCCCAAGCGGTTCTGGGCGCAGGCATCCAGCCCGGGGTTATAGCCCAGCCAGGGTTGGTAGCTCAGTGCCGTTGGTAGCTCAGTGCCGCGCTACCGAGATCCGTTTAACCTGAGCCGATGAAGCGAACACTGCTGGCGATGTGGGTCGCCCTTCTGATCGCCGTGCCGCTTGGCTGCAGTCAGTCCGCTGGCGTCACCGATTCTGCCGATCGGCAGAGGTTTGCAGTCGAGTTGAGCCGCGCGGTCACCACCGACTCGATGATGGGTCACTTGGCCAAACTCCAGGAGATTGCCGACGCCAACGGCGGTACCCGCGCCGTCGGCACGCCCGGCTACGACGCAAGCGTGAACTACGTGGCCGAAACATTGCGCGCCAGGGGGTTCGACGTGCAGATGCCGGAGTTCCAGACCAAGGTGTTCGAAGCGGAGAAACCATCGCTGACGGTTGGCGGTGCGACCGTCCCATCCACCGCCCTGCAGTTCAGCGCAGGAACCCCCGCCGATGGCGTCACCGGCCCGTTGGTGGCTGCACCCGCTGACGAGACGCCCGGCTGCGCCCCGGTGGACTACCAGGGTCTGCCGGTCGCCGGCGCGGTCGTGCTCGTCGACCGTGGCAGCTGCCCGTTCCGGGCCAAAGAGACGATTGCGGCGAAATTGGGGGCGGTCGCTCTCGTCGTCGCCGACAATGTCGACGAGGAATACATTGGCGGAACATTAGGTGAACAGGGCGAGGTGACCATTCCGGTGCTCGGGATCAGTAAGGCCGACGGCGCGCGGCTGCGTGCCGCGGCCGGACCGGCGACGGTCACACTCAAGGCCACCACGGAGACGATCACCGCGCGTAACGTCATTGCACAGACCAAAACCGGATCGACGCAGAACGTGGTGATGACCGGTGGTCATCTCGACAGCGTCCCGGAGGGCCCGGGCATCAACGACAACGGCTCCGGAGTGGCCGCCATTCTGGAGACCGCCGTGCAACTCGGCAGCGCTGCACCGGTTCGCAACGCCGTGCGGTTCGCCTTCTGGGGTGCCGAGGAACTCGGCACGGTGGGGTCCACGAAATACCTCGAGTCACTCGATGTCGAGCAGCTGAAGGACATCGCGCTGTATCTGAACTTCGACATGATCGGGTCACCCAACCCCGGCTATTTCGCCTACGACGGCGACCAGTCGGCCGACCTGGGACCAGACCAGAGCGTCCCGCGTGTGCCCGAGGGGTCGGCAGGTATCGAGCGCACTTTCGCCGCCTACCTGAAGGCCGCCGGAAAGACTCCCCAGGACGCCGGATTCGACGGCCGCTCGGACTACGACGGCTTCACCCTGGCCGGGATCCCATCCGGCGGCCTTTTCTCGGGTGCCGAGGAGAAGATGAGTCCCGAGCAGGCCAAGCTGTGGGGCGGGAAGGCCGAGATGCCGTTCGACCCGAACTATCACAAACCCACCGACACCCTCGATCACGTCGATCGGGACGCCCAGGGCATCAACGGTCGCGGGGTCGCGTACGGAGTCGGCTTTTACGCCCAGAGTCTCGACGGCCGCAACGGAATGCCGGCCCGCGAAGACCGAACGCGCCACATGCTCCCGAAGTCTTGAATGGGTCCGGAGTCTGGATGGGGTCCGGAGTCTGGATGGGGCCCGGAGTCTGGATGGGTACGGAGTCTGGATGGGTACGGAGCCTTGATGGGTAAGGAGCCTTGATGCGGCTCAACCTCAGTGCCGTCGCGCCGGGACTGGCCCAATTCAAGGGTTACCAGCCGTCTCAACTGCGGGGCGACATCATGGGTGGTCTCACCGTGGCTGCCTACCTGGTTCCGCAGGTGATGGCCTACGCCACCCTGGCCGGGCTGCCGCCCGTCGTTGGTTTGTGGGCCTCGGTGGTGCCGTTGGTGCTCTACGCGTTCTTCGGCACCTCCCGGACATTGTCAGCCGGGCCCGAGTCGACCACCGCGCTGATGACCGGGACTGCCATCGCGCCGCTCGCAGCGGGTGACCCCGCGACCCATGCCGGAATGGCAGCGATGTTGGCGCTGATGGTCGGCGCGATGTGCCTGTTCGCCGGTTTCATCAAACTCGGCTTCCTGTCGGACTTACTGTCCAAGCCGGTGCTGGTTGGCTATATGACCGGCCTGGCGGTCATCATGATCTGCAGCCAGCTGGGCAAGCTGACCGGCGCCCCGGTGGAGGGCGACGGGATCGTGGACCAGATCAAGTCGCTGGTTTCGGTGCGCGGTCAATTCCACACTCCCACCATCATCTTTTCGACAGCCGTGTTGGCCGTCCTGCTGATCTTTGCCAAAGTGATCCCGAAGTGGCCGGGGCCTCTGTTCGCGGTGCTGTTGGCTACCGCCGCAGTGGCCGCCTTCCACCTCGACGATCTGGGCATCCAGACCATCGGCGCGGTGCCGGGTGGGCTGCCGGCGTTCGGGTTCGGCCATCTCACGGCGCACGCGGCCGACGTCGACAACCTGATGGCGGTGGCTGTCGGCGTCGCGATCGTGAGTTTTGCCGACACCGTGCTGACCGCCCGCTCGTTCGCTTCGCGGGATGGCAGCACGATCGACGCCAACGCCGAACTGCGTGCCATGGGTATCTACAACATGGGCGCGGCCCTCGGCCACGGGTTCCCGGTCAGCTCCAGCGCCAGCCGCACCGCGCTCGGATTCCTGGTCGGTGCCCGCAGCCAGTTCTACTCGATCGTGGCGATGGTCGTCGTGATCGTCATCATGCTCACCGCCCACAACGTGCTGGCGATGTTCCCCAAGGCGGCATTGGGCGCGCTGGTCGTGTATGCGGGCCTTCGGCTCGTCGAGATCCCCGAGTTCAAACGGCTCTACAAGTTCCGCCGCAGCGAGTTGATCCTGGCCTTGTTGACCGTCTTGGCCGTGCTTTTGCTCGGTGTCCTACTCGGCGTCATCGCCGCGGTCGGGCTCTCCATCCTGGACCTGCTGCGGCGCGTAGCCCGACCACACGACGGCATCCTGGGCTTCGTGCCGGGTCTGGCTGGAATGCACGACATCGAGGACTACCCCGAGGCACACACCGAGCCGGGTCTGGTGGTCTACCGTTACGACGCTCCGCTGTTCTTCGCCAACTCCGACGATTTCGTCCGGCGCGCCCTGCAGGCCGTCGACGACAACCCGACCCCGGTGGAGTGGTTCATCCTCAACGCCGAAGCGAACGTCGACGTCGATTTGACGGGCCTTGATGCCCTCGAATTACTCCGGCAGTCGCTGAACCGGCGCGGCATCGTGTTCGGAATGGCCCGGGTCAAACAGGAGCTGCGTGATGCCATGGCGTCAGCCGGCATCCTGATCGACATCGGCGAGGACAACATGTACATGACGTTGCCCACTGCGCTGGAGGCCTACCGGGCCCGCTGAACCTTCCGGGTGATCCCGTACACCGCGGCGCCGATGGCGACCACCGTGAGCCCAGCCGCCACGGAACCGTGCGGCAGCGTGAACGCCAGTAGCAGGCACCCGGCCAGGCCGGCGACCGGGATCAGTCGCGGGCGCACACCATCCTCCAGCGTCCACGCCGAAGCGTTGGCGATCCCGTAGTACAGCAGAACCGCGAACGACGAGAATCCGATGGCGCCCCGAATGTCGGCCACCGCGGCCACCGCGGCGACGACCACGCCCACCGCCAGCTCCGCATGCTGTGGCACCCCGGACCTCGGGTGAACCGCGGCGAGCGTCGCCGGCAGGTATCCATCGCGGGCCATCGACAGCGTGGTGCGCGAGACCCCGAGGATCAGCGACAGCAGCGATCCCAATGCCGCCGCCACCGCGCCGGCCTGCACCACCGGCCCCAGACCCGTTCTGCCGCTGGCAAGCACCACCTCCGTCAGCGGAGCCGGCGCTGATGCCAGCCCGTCGGGTCCAACGCATGCGAGGGCAGCCACCGCGACCGTCGCGTACACCGCCAGGGTGATCGCCAGCGACATGCGCACCGCACGCGGAATGATCCGGGCCGGATCGCGCACCTCCTCGCCGAGGGTGGCAATGCGGGCGTAGCCGGCGAAGGCGAAGAACAGCAGGCCCGCCGCCTGCAGTACTCCCGTCGCCGTGCCGCCGGTCAGCGTGACCCGGGTGGGGTCTGCGCGGTCGGAGAAAGCCACCGCGACTACGACGGCCGTCAGCGCAGCGAGGACAACGGCGACGATGACCCGGCTCAGCAGCGCCGACTTCTGGATGCCGCGCAGGTTCACCGCAGTGAGGGCGAGCACCGCCACCACCGCGATGGCATGGGCGCCGGCCGGCCAGAGGTAGAGCCCGACGGTGAGCGCCATCGCTGCGCACGACGCCGTTTTGCCGACGACGAAGTTCCAACCGGCCAGATATCCCCAGAACGCGCCCAGGCGCTCGCGGCCGTAGACATACGTTCCCCCGGATTCGGGGTAGCGAGCGGCGAGCCGGGCCGAGGACGTGGCATTGCAATAGGCGACCAGAGCCGCGACGGCCAGGCCCACCAGCAACCCCGAACCGGCAGCAGCGGCAGCGGGACCCAGCGCAACGAAGATTCCGGCACCGATCATCGAGCCCAACCCGATGAAGACCGCGTCTGCGGTGCCCAGTCGGCGCTGCAGCGACGGTGTCACCGCCGGTGGCTTCTTGCCGATTACCGGCGCTAGCTGCGCAGATTACGTATGACGCCGTACCCGAGGTAGCCGACGTAGCCCACAGCCCCCGCGATCGCATACTTACGGGTCTGTGGGACGACCAGACCCACTCCGATCGCCGTCTCGATACCGCCGTCGACGTAGACGTGCCGGCGGGTGTTCTTCGGGAAGGCGAGCTTTGTCATCGGCTCGTACCATTCGGGCCGGGCGAAGTGGGACAGGCCGGTTGCGGCCAGTGCCACGCCGATACCGGGAACGCGAAGCGACATCGGGACAGCCTTTCGTCTCTGGGCAACCCGTTCAGATTAGGCGAACTTGTAGTCGCTCAGCGGTGATTCGGATGCCTGCCGGATGGCGGCCTTGGCTGTCATCGGGCGCAGCAGTGTGGCCTCGCCGTGCGGGTTGAAGTAGTAGGACCGTGCGCTGGCGCACTGCCCGACCGTGAACACCGCGTCACCGACCAGTTCGGTCACCTCGTCCAGGAACCGGGAGTTGGCCTCCTCGGTGACTTCGAAGGTTCGGCCGCCCCGCCGCTTCACTTCGCGGAACAGCCGATCCATGTGCCGCATCTGGTATTCCATGTTGTTGAAGAAGTTCAGCCCGATGAACGCGTATGGGCTGGCCAGACTGAGATAGTTCGGGAAATAGGGGATCGAGACGCCCTGGTAAGCCTGGAACCTGTTCTCCCGCCACCACTTTCCTAGATTGCGGCCCTTGCGGCCGATGATCTCGATGGCCGGGATGTTGGCCTCCCACAAGTCGAAACCCGTGGCCAGAACCAGGGTGTCGATCTCGGTCCGAGTGCCGTCGTTGGCCACGATGGCGTGCGGTTCGATGTGATCGATGCCGCTGGCCTGCAAGTGCACGTTCGGCTTGGTGAAGGTGCGGTAGTAGCTGTTCGAGAACGTCGGACGCTTACAGCCCAGGTCGTAGGGCGGTGTCAGTTTCCGGCGCACCTCCGGATCGCGGATCGTGAGAAACCGGTAGATCTTGGCCGCGTCTGCACCGCTGATGTCGAGCCGGCGGTAGAGAAATTTGTTCTGGTGCAGCACAACGTAATTGAAGAATTCGTAGATCGCGTCGGTGACCGCCCGGACGGCCCGCTGGGTGATCGGGAGGCGAGCGAACAGCCGCCTGGCCCAGTCCGGATAGCCGAAGTCGATCTTGGGCACCACGTGGATCGCGGTGCGCTGGTAGACGGTCAGGTCGCCGGCCTTCTTGGCGAGTTCGGGAATGAGTTGCACGGCGGTCGCCCCGGTGCCGATCAGCCCTATCCGCTTGCCCGCCGGGTCGTAGCCGTCGTCCCAGGCAGTGGTGTGGATGACCTTGCCGTCAAAGTCGTGGATACCGGGAATGTCCGGGGTGTGCGGTTGGGACAGGAATCCGGTGGCGGTGATCAGGTACTGCGAGCTGAGGGTGGTGCCGTCGGCCAGCGTCACCCGCCAAAGCTGTGCCTCTTCGTCCCAGCGGGCGCCCTCGACTGCCGTGTTGAACCGGATGTGGCGTCGGATGTCGTACTTGTCTGCCACGTCGTCGGCATACTGCTTGATCTCCGCGCCGGTGCAGAACAGTCTCGACCAGTTCGGGTTCGGCTCGAAGAAGTAGGAATAGGTGGTCGTGGGGACGTCGCAGGCCAGCCCTGGGTAGTGGTTGACGTACCAGGTACCGCCCAGGTCGGCGAGCCGCTCAAGGAGAACGAAGTTCTCGAAACCCAGGCGCTTGAGCTGGATCGCCGTGCCGATGCCTCCGAAGCCGGCCCCGACGATGATCGCGTCGTACTGCTGCTCGGTCATGAATCGACGGTACCCGACCTAGCTGGACAAACAGATCCTCAGCGCGGCCGCCACGGCGACTTCCGGGACGTTGAGGACTTTGGACCCTAAATCATGCCGGGCTCCGGTGACCTCGACGATCTCGACCGCTGCCGGGATCAGCGCGGCAGCGTCGCGCAGCTCCAGGATGCTGCCGAACGGATCGGAGGTGCCGTGGGTGAACACAGTAGGAATGGTGATCGCGGCGAAGTGCTCGGTGCGCAGTCGCTCGGGTTTACCCGGCGGGTGCAGCGGATAGGAGAACAGCGTGAGTCCGTCCACCTTTGAGTTGTCCGCTACCGCCGTCGACGTCAGCCGCCCGCCGTAGGAATGTCCGCCGGCGATGACCGGACCGTCGACCAGGCCCCGGGCCACGGCGATGGCCTCGGTGATCCCGGCCTGGTCGGTGGCCGCGGACCCAGAGGGCGGGCCCTTCGGCCGGCGGCGCCGGTAAGGCAGGTTGTAGCGGACGGCCAGCCAACCGCGTCGGGCCCACTCGTCGCAGACGGCGACCAGCATCGGTGACTCCCTGCTGCCGCCGGCCCCGTGGGTGAGCACGACCACGCCCGCGGGGGTTCCAGCCGGTGCGTGGGCGACGCCTGCTATCGCCTCCAGTGGGGTCATGCCTGCAACCGGAACAGCGCCGACACCGGACCATGCCCGCCGCCCAGTGGATAGGCCGCGCGCAGGCACTCGGTCACCCAGGCCTTGCCGAACGCCACCGCGTCGGGTATCTCATAACCGTGGGCCAGGGCACACGCTATGGCCGCCGCCAGGGTGTCCCCGGCCCCGTGGTCGTGGCCGGTGTCCACCCGCGGGGCATCGAAGGAGTGGAAGTCCGTGCCGTCGTAAAGCAGATCCGGGCTGTCCGGGGCCGAGCGCAGGTGGCCACCCTTGACCAGCGCCCATTGCGGGCCGAGATCGTGCAGGGCTCTGGCTGCGTCGCGTTGAGTCGCCGCGTCGACCACCTCGATGCCGACGAGCAGTCGCACCTCGTCGAGATTCGGGGTGACCAGACTGGCCAACGGGAACAACACGGTGCGCAGGGTTTCCAGTGCGTTGTCGTGCAGCAGTGGGTCCCCGTGCATGGACGCGCACACCGGGTCGACAACGAAAGGTACGGTCCCGGCAAGGCCCAGCGTGCGCCATGAGTGGGCAACGGTCTCGATGATCTGTGAGGATGCCAACATCCCGGTCTTGGCGGCGTGGAGGCCGATATCGGTGGCGACCGCATCGATCTGGCCGGCGATGACATCCACCGGGATTTCGTGAAAACCCTTGACGCCCAGTGAGTTCTGGACCGTCACTGCCGTCACTGCGACCAACGGGTGAACGCCCAGCAGGGAGAACGTCCGCAAGTCGGCCTGCAGCCCGGCCCCGCCGCCGGAATCCGACCCGGCGATGGTGAGCACTCGTACCGGGGTCCGGCCCGTCGGCGTCAGGGGCAAACTCAGGGGCAGCATCGTCATTCGCACTCCCTACGTCGGCATTACCCGGTCAGGTTCTTACGGTCGGCGGCCCGATAGCCGTCCTCTCAGCACGCTGGTGCCTGCTCCCGTGTGGGTCGCGTTCACGCTACCCGGTGCCGGCAGTGCTCACGGGCCGATCGAATCCAGGGCACTCAATTCACGTCGATGAACAGCGGTGCATGGTCACTTGGTGACCCGATCCGGTTCTTTCCGGTCTTGCGTTCGTCACGCGCGATCTCGGCGTGGGCCACCCGCCGGGCCAGGGCCGGCGAAGCCAGGATGAAGTCGATCCGCATCCCCTGGCGCTTGGGGAAGCGAAGCTGGGTGTAGTCCCAGTAGGTAAAGGTGCCCGGTCCGGGGGCGTAAGGGCGCACGACGTCGGCGTAGTCGCGCTCAATGGCCTGAAAAGCGCGGCGTTCCGGCTCGGTCACATGGGTGGCGCCACGGAACACCTCGACATCCCACACGTCCTCGTCGGTTGGCGCGATGTTCCAGTCCCCGACCAGGGCGATCTGGGCCCCTGGCTCTTTCCGCAGCCAAGATTCCGCTGTATTGTGAAGTGCGGCAAGCCATTCCAGTTTGTACTGGTAATGCGGGTCATTGATGGTGCGGCCGTTTGGCACGTACAGGCTCCACACCCGCACCCCGGCACAGGTGGCCCCGAGAGCGCGCGCCTCCGACCGGGCGCTGTCGCCGGCGCCCCAGGCGGGCTGCCCGTCGAAACCCACCTGAACGTCGTCGATTCCGACCCTGGAGGCCACGGCCACCCCGTTCCACTGGTCGTACCCGACATGCGCCACCTCGTACCCCGCGGCCAGGAACGCCATCGTCGGGAATTGGTCGTCCGAGCACTTGGTCTCCTGCATCGCCAGGACGTCGACTTCCGCACGTTGCAGCCAGTCGACGACTCGATCCGCCCGAGCGCGAACGGAGTTCACGTTCCAGGTCGCGACTCTCAATTTTCCTGGCATGGCGTCAGTCCCCTGTCAGTGTCCGAACGGGTCGGGCACGGTGCCCGGCATCCAGGACAAGCCGGGAACCCCCCAGCCGTTCGACTTCACGGCCCGCTTGGCTGCCCGAGCATGGCGGCCCAGAAGTCCGTCGACGTAGAGGAAGCCGTCGAGGTGGCCGGTTTCGTGCTGGAGCATCCGGGCGAACAGCCCATTGCCCTCCAACTCCACCGGCTTTCCGTCGGCGTCCAGTCCGGTGACCCGGGCCCAGCGTGCGCGGCCACGGGGGAAGGTTTCGCCGGGCACCGACAGGCAGCCCTCGTCGTCGGTATCCGGGTCGGGCATGGTCTCCGGAATTTCGGACGTTTCCAGAACCGGGTTGATCACCACGCCCCTGCGGTGGGTGCCCCTGCTTCGATCGTCGGGGCAGTCGTAGACGAACAGGCGCAAGCCGACGCCGATCTGGTTCGCGGCCAGACCAACGCCGTGGGCGGCGTCCATGGTGTCGTACATGTCGGTGATCAGGTCGGCCAAATCCGCCGGCAGTGCGCCGGAGGAATCGACCGGCACCGGCGCGGTGGGGGTGTGCAGAACGGGATTGCCGAGGATCACAATGGGACGGATCGCCATGGTCGGCTAGCTTAAGTGAGCCGACGCGCGGTGTTCGTTGCCATCCCAATGCATCGTCGGCGTGATTGAATGACGCACGAACTACAAGGATATCATTTCGAAGGGGTCGCATGGACGGCGCGATGGCACGGGCGGCGCAGGTGGTCGACGACGCCGAGTTGCCCGACGGGCTGACTCGCCGCGAATACGACATCCTTGCCTTCGAGCGCCAGTGGTGGAAGTACGCAGGCGCGAAAGAAGATGCCATCAAAGAACTTTTCGCCATGTCGGCCACTCGCTACTACCAGGTGCTCAACGCGTTGGTCGACCGTCCTGAGGCATTGGCTGCCGACCCGATGCTCGTCAAGCGACTTCGCCGGTTGCGGGCGAGTCGGCAAAAGGCGCGCGCTGCCCGTCGGCTGGGTTTCGAGGTTCCCTGACGATGCCCGCTAGGCTGCCCGCCCGGCTGCCCGCGCAGTCGGATGCGGATCGGCCGGGGCTACAGTTGGCCCGATGAACGAGCGCGTTCCGAACTCCACCGGCCTTCCCCTGCGTGCCATGGTGATGGTGCTGCTGTTCCTGGGCGTGATTTTCCTCCTCGTGGGCTTTCAGGCGATGAACTCGGGCAACGACGGAGGCGACGACTCCCCGTCGTCTCTGACTGTCACCACCACGTCGACCACCACCAGCAAGCCTGCCGCGCCGAAGCCCGACGTCCGAGTGTTCAGCGTGTTCAATGACGAGGAGGCGGCCGGCCGGGTCGGCGACCGACTGCGTGAGGCAGGTTGGAACGTCACGGAGGCGACGACGACCCAAACGGAAACCGAAATTCCGGCAACGACTGTCTACTTCGGCACCACTCCCGGTGAACAAGCCGCCGCGGAAGAGGTGGGCAAGATTCTGGAGGCGCCCGTACTGCCCAGAATCCCGGAAATCGCCGAGCAGCCACCAGGGGTGATCGTGCTGGTGACGGGATAGGCTCACGGGATGCTCAGGTCCATCAACGCGTGTCGTTCCGTCGTCCTCCTCGCTGTTCCTCTGGGGCTGGGTGCGTGCACTCCCAACGAACCGGTCGCCACTGCTCCCGGTACCCCGCCTCCGGTGTGGACCGGTTCCCCGGCACCGCACGCTGACGGGGGGCACGCCGGGACCGCACACGGCACTGGCGCAATCCCGGGGCCGATGTCCGGTGCCCCTGTCGGTCCGGCCGACATCCTGACCGCGCAACTCAACGGCCCGGACGGCAATCAGGTCGCGGCGGCCACGATCGAGTTCCGTGACGGGGTCGCCACCGTCATGGTCCAGACAACCGACCCCGGCAAGCTGACACCGGGCGCGCACGGGTTGCATATCCACACCGTCGGTAAGTGTGAGGTCAACTCGGTGGCACCAAGCGGGGGTGCCCCTGGCGACTTCCTTTCTGCCGGTGGGCACTTCCAGGGCGGCGGATCCCCGGACCATCCAGGCCATGCCGGCGACCTGTCCTCGTTGCAGGTGCGGCCTGACGGTACGGCGATGCTGGTCACCACCACCAGTGCGTTCACCCGCGAACAGCTGATGGCAGACCCGGGCACGGCGATGATCATTCACGCCGGTTCCGATAACTTCGCCAACATTCCGGCCGATCGCTACCAACAGACCGACGGTGCCCCACCTCCGGATGCCACCACCTTGGCCACCGGCGACGCCGGCAAGCGGGTGGCTTGCGGTGTCATCGGCACCGGGTAAGCACCGTGTCATCGGCACCGGGTAAGCGGTATCCCGGGCCGGGGCCCGGCACACGCCGGGCGGCCGCCGGCCGCATCGACTTCGCCGGGTCCCCGCGACCGACGCTCGGGGTGGAATGGGAGTTCGCGCTTGTCGACGCCGTCACCCGGGATCTGAGCAACGAGGCTTCCGCAGTGATCGCCGAGATCGGCGAGAACCCGCACGTGCATAAGGAACTGCTGCGCAACACCGTCGAAGTCGTCACCGGGGTGTGCGACACCGTGGCCGAGGCGATGGATGACCTGCGAACCAACCTGAGGTCAGCCCGGGCCGTGGTGCGCGATCGAGGCATGGAGCTGTTCTGTGCAGGCACTCATCCCTTTGCCGAATGGTCGACACAGAAGCTCACCGACGCGCCGCGCTACGCCGAGTTGATCAAACGCACCCAGTGGTGGGGGCGGCAGATGCTGATCTGGGGCGTGCATGTGCATGTGGGAGTCTCCTCGGCCCACAAGGTGATGCCGATCATCTCCTCACTGCTCAATCACTACCCGCACTTGCTTGCGCTGTCGGCGTCGTCGCCGTTCTGGGCTGCTGAGGACACTGGGTACGCCAGCAACCGCGCGATGATGTTCCAACAGTTGCCGACAGCGGGCCTGCCCTTTCAGTTCCAGACCTGGCGTGAGTTCGAACATTTCGTGCATGACCAGAAGACCACCGGGATCATCGACGACATCAACGAAATCCGTTGGGATATAAGGCCTTCTCCCAAGCTTGGCACCGTTGAAATACGGGTCTTCGACGGAGTGTCCAACCTGCGAGAACTATCGGCGTTGGTGGCACTGACGCACTGCCTCGTCGTGGATTTGGACCGTCGGCTCGATGCCGGTGAGGATCTGCCGGTGATGCCGCCCTGGCACGTGCAGGAGAACAAGTGGCGGGCCGCCCGCTACGGACTGGACGCCATCGTCATCCTCGACGCGGACAGCAATGAGCGCCTGGTGACCGACGATCTCGACGATCTGGTGGACCGGTTGGCGCCGGTGGCCTACTCGTTGGGGTGTGCCGATGAATTGGCCGCGGTGGCCGACATCCCCCGCCGCGGCGGGTCCTACCAACGGCAACTGCGGGTGGCCGAGGAACATGACGGGGACTTGCGCGCGGTTGTCGACGCGCTCGTCGGTGAACTGGATGTTTAGAGGGGCAGGCCGATGAACTGGTGGAGACCCTGCCTGAGGCGGGCAGCGCTCGCCGCAATGGCTGTCGCTGCGGTGGTGGGCGCCGCTGGATGCGCTCGTTCGATCGGTGGCACTCCGGTTGCTGCACCGGGTGCAGCGCTACTGTCCACCCGGTGCGGGGAGTACGTCGCAATGTCGAAGGCCGGGCGCCGTGAGGTTGTCGCCGCGATCGGGGAGGACGGCAACCGATTGGTGGCCGCCAACCCAGACCTGTGGGTCGGGCTGACGGCGGCGTTGTGCACGTTCACCGATCCGGAGACGCCGGTACTCGATGTCGTCGCGGGCGGCCTGCGGTAGCGCAATGAGTAGGCAGCCGATGTTCCCGTTGCAGTCGGCGCTGCTCCCCGGGGAGACGCTGCCGTTGCGTGTTTTCGAACCGCGGTACTCCCGTTTGGTGGCGGACTGCCTGGGTTCGGCAACGGGCGATCCGACATTCGGAGTGGTGCTGATCAAGCGGGGTAGTGAGGTCGGCGGCGGGGACGTGCGACACGACGTCGGTGTCTTGGCGCACATCACTGCCCACACCGAGTTCGGCGCGGGTCGTTATGAGGTGCTTGCGGCGGTAGGGGAGCGCATCCGGGTGCTGCAATGGTTGCCCGACGACCCCTACCCGTGCGCCGACGTGGAGGAATGGCCCGACGAACCCGGGCCTCCGGTCAGTCACGAGCGGCTGAGCGCGGTGGCGGAAGGCGTCGTGTCCCTGTATCGACGGATCGCCGCAGCCCGCGGCGAAGACTTGCCTGTGGACCTCCTCGCCGGCCGGATTCCCTCCGTGGCCGAGACCGCCGATAATCCATCGCGCTATCTGTGGGCGCTGGCGGCGCGGGTGCCGATGGGGCCGGCAGACCGTTATTCCGTGCTGGCGGCGCCGACGTTGAGTGAGCGGGTCGAAGTCCTGGCCGACGCCATCGACAGTGTCGCTGCCATGGTCGAATTCCGTTTTTCGCAGGAGTGAGCAGTGTCGACGTGGAAGCAGGGCTGGTACGTCGTGCTGGGAACCGTTGTCACCACCAGCACGATGGTCTGGCTGGGTGTGCCGCATGCAGCGGCTGGTGCAACGACGATGATCGTGGGCCTGGGCTTCATCCGGACGCCGCCGCGCGCGTGCCGATCAGCGCGAGGCGCGGCCTTCCGCGAAGTCCCGCAACGACTCCACCTGAACGGGGTCCAGTGACGGCCGAACGTTCTCCCGCGCTTTGGCGATGTCCTCGGCGGTGACGTCGGCGGCGTCGATCGAACGGCGCATCGCCGTCAGCGCGGCCTCGCGCAGCAGGGCAACGCAATCCGCCGCACTGTAACCGTCGAGGTCGGCCGCCAACTCGTCGAGTTTGACCTCCTTGCTCAGCGGCACCGACTTTGCGGCCGTCTTGAGGATCTCCTTGCGCGCCTCGGCATCCGGTGGCTCGACGAACACCAGTCGCTCAAGTCGACCGGGGCGCAACAGAGCGGGGTCGATCAGGTCGGGACGGTTGGTGGCTCCCAGTACCACCACGTCACGCAGCGGTTCGATGCCGTCCAACTCGGTCAGCAGCGCGGCCACCACCCGGTCGGTGACCCCGGAGTCGAAGCTCTGCCCGCGCCGCGGCGCGAGAGCGTCGATTTCGTCGAGGAATACCAGCGAAGGCGCGGAATCTCTTGCTCGCCTGAACAATTCGCGCACCGCTTTCTCCGACGAACCCACCCACTTGTCCATCAACTCGGCACCCTTGACGGCATGGACACTCAAGCGTCCAGAACTGGCAAGGGCGCGCACGACGAACGTTTTTCCGCAGCCCGGTGGACCGTAGAGCAACACCCCGCGGGGCGGTTCGACACCGAGTCGGGCGAAGGTGTCCGGGTGCTGCAGCGGCCAGAGCACCGCCTCGGTCAACGCCTGTTTGGTCCCCACCATGTCGCCGACATCCTCAAGGGTCACCGAGCCGACCGCCACCTCCTCGGTATTGGACCTCGACAGCGGCCGGATCACGGTCAACGCCCCAGTGAAGTCCCCTTGGGTCAGCTGCGGCGGCTTGCCGTCCTCGCTCGCGCGTGCCGCGGCCCGCAGCGCGGCCTCGCGGACCAGCGAGCCCAAGTCGGCCCGCACGAATCCCGGTGTGCGCTCCGCGATCTCGTCGAGCTTGAGCTCTTCTGCGGGTACGTCGCGCAGCAACACCTCCAACAGTGCCTTGCGGGTGGTGGCGTCGGGAAGGCTCAGGCCGAGTTCGCGGTCGCACAGGTCCGGTGCCCGCAGTCTGGGGTCCAGCGAATCGGGTGCCTGCGAGGTGGCGACCAGCGCGACGCCGGGCGTGGCGACCGCTTTCTTGAGCTCGCTGAGGATCATCGTGGCCACCGGCTCAGGGGGAGTGGGCAGCAACGCGTCGATGTCGCTGACCAGCAGTACCCCTCCACCGTGGCTGATGTCGGCTACCGCCTTCGCGACGGACTGGTGGCGTTCGCCGGCCGCCAACGCGCCGGTGTCAGGACCGTCCAGGTCTATCAGCCTGCGGCCCGCGCAGACGGCGTGGACCAGCGTTTGCTTGCCGACGCCGGCCGGCCCGGTGATCAGCACGCCGAGGTTCGGCTTGGCGCCCAGTGTCTGGAGTAGTTCGGGCTCGTCCAATGCCAACTTGAGCCATTCGGTCAGCCGGGCGGCCTGCGCGTGTTGGCCCTTGAGGTCCTCGATGCTCACGGCCGGCTCTTCCGGCCACTGCATGGGTGGGCTTACCGCCGCGGTGGATCCCGGTGCGACCGGAGCGCCGTCACCCCAACTGACCGACGAATTGGGTTGCACCGAAACGGGTCCCGTCGGGTCGGTGCCGGTCACCGTCAGCAATTCCGAGGTCCAGGTGATACCGACCGCGATGGCCAGAGCCGAGCTGGCGGCGGAGGTGGACGTGCCCGGCCCGAGATCGCGGGGCAGCAGCGACACGGTGTCGCCCACCGTCATGACTTTGCCGAGCAGTGCCTCCCGCAGCGTTCCGGAAGTGACCGACCGGGTGGCTAGTGTCGAGCCTCGCACTGTCACCGAGCGAGCCCCGTACACCGTCACCGGTGCCACCACAACGGTGGCGTCTTCGCGTAATCCGGCGTTGGACAGTGTGACGTCGTCGAGCAGTGCAGTGCCGGCGGGTGTGCCCGACGGCGCGATTCCGGCGACGGCGGCGGTGGTACGGGAACCCATCAGCGACACCGCATCCCACTCCCGAATGCCGAGCGCGGCCAGAGCTTCGGGATGCAGGCGTACGACGCCACGGCGGGAATCCAGCGCCGAGGTGTTGAGCCGTGCCGTCAGGCTCAGGCTCGAGCCGCGGGCCGGAGGTTCGGCCATCAGGTCCGACATTGCTCGGTTAGCCTCCTGGTTTGCGCAACCCCAGTCGCGCGGTCGACCGACGGTTGGGATGCCGTGCCCGGCGGGTGGCCCGGCGCGCTGCGCGGCGTTGCCGTGAGGTGTCGTCCCATGATTCGGGGTGTGCGGCCGCCCAGCGCTGACTTCGCACCGCGAACGGAATGTGCAGGACGTAGGCCGCGATGATGGCCAGGATGAGCAGGTACGGGAACACCAGCGCGGCGGCAACCACCATGGCGAAGCCCGCCAGCAGCGGAGCCGCCATGTGCGGTGACACCGCGAAGGTGTGGACCTTGCGCATCGGGATGCGGCTGACGACCAGAAGCGACACCGCGATCATCCAGATGATCACCACGGTTTCGGCGGTCTGCGTCGACCACCACGAACCCGGCCATTGCATCTTGGCCGCCAGTGGTCCGATCGCGCCGATGGCACCCGCCGGGGCGGGCATGCCGACGAAGTACTCCTTGGTATAGGCAGGCAGATCGGAGTCGAGTAGCGCGTTGAAGCGGGCCAGTCGCAGCACGATGCAGACGGCGTAGAGCAGGACCACGATCCAGCCGACCCGGTTCTGCTGCAATAGCGTCGCGTAGACGATGAACGCCGGCGCCACCCCGAAGTTCACCGCATCCGCCAGCGAGTCGATTTCCTCGCCCATTCGGGAGGTGGCCTTGAGCACCCGGGCGACTCGGCCGTCGAGGGCGTCGAGTACGGCCGCGGCGGCCAGCAGCGCCATCGCCTCGGTCGGGCGCTGCTCCAGCGCGAACTTCACCGATGTCATGCCCAGGCAGATGGCCAGAACGGTCATCGCGCTCGGCAGCATCCGCATCGGACTGCCCTTCGACGTACGCTGCGGCCGGGGTTTGATCATGGCAGCCGCGCCATCACGGTCTCGCCAGCCAGCGTCCGTTGGCTGAGTTCGATCCGCACCTCCGAGCCGGGCGGCAAGTAGGTATCCAGGCGGGAGCCGTATCGGATCAGCCCATAGGTGTCACCGATGCCGATCCGGTCGCCTTCGTGCACATCGCAGACGATGCGCCGGGCCAGCAGTCCGGCGATCTGGACGACTACCACTTCCTGCCCTTCCGGCGTACGGATCACCACGCTGTTGCGCTCATTGTCGTCGCTGGCTTCCGGAAGATCGGCGGAATAGAACCGACCGGGCCGGTAGGCCACTGCGGTGACCTCGCCACCGACCGGCGCGCGCTGAACGTGAGCGTCGAGCAGGGACAGGAAGATGCTGATCCGTTGGACCGGTTCGCTTCCGAGCCCGAGTTCGGGTGGTGGCACCGCGGTGTCCATCAGGCACACCTGACCGTCGGCCGGAGCGACGATCACGCCGGGCCGGGTTGGGGGAACACGGGGCGGATGCCGGAAGAAGCCCGCGTTCGCGCCCGCAGCCGCCAGTCCGAGGTTGCGAACCCACCGGTGGTTGCGGCCGAGGGCCGCCACCGCGAGGCCGGCCGCGACGAACGGCAAACCGGCGGGATGCACCGGCGGCACGGACGATCGCACGAGGGCGATCACGCGTTGCGGGCCGGACTGGGTGCTGACATCGGGGTGCCTGGCCATTACCGGGAGTTTACGGTTCGTAACGCACTTCGGTCAGGAAAGATCCCAGACGGTGACCTGCTGACCAACCGCCAACTCGGTGACGTCCGCGCCGATGTCCAGCAGGCAGTTTGCCGACGCCAGCCAACGCAAGTGGTGCGAAGCCGGCGGGCCGTAGCTGGTGACCGTACCGACAGGGCTGCCGAGGGTGCCGGCGTCATACACGCCGCGGCGGAACTGGCGTTTGCCACTCGGGGAGGTCACGGCCTCGGCCAGGGACGCCGTCCGCCGGATTCGGTGGGGCGGGAGTCCCATCGCCGCGCGCAACGCCGGGCGGACGAACACCTCGAAGGACACCAGCGCGCTGACCGGGTTGCCGGGCAGGGTCACGATCGGGATTCCGTTGACCGTTCCGGCCCCCTGCGGCATTCCCGGCTGCATGGCGACTTTGACGAACTCAACTTGCCCAGTTCCCGATGCGAGCGCGTCCTTCACCACCTCATAGGCGCCCGCGCTGACCCCGCCGGAGGTGAGGATCAGGTCGGCCCCACCGGCGTGTTCGTCGAGCGCGGCGGCGAACTGCCGGACGTCGTCGCTGGTGGTGACCACGGCTACCACCTCGGCACCGGCGTCGCGAACGGCGGCGGCGAGCATGACGGCGTTGGACTCGTAGATCTGTCCGGGAAGCAGCGGAGTCCCGGGCGGGACAAGTTCCGAGCCGGTGGAGATCACCAGCACGCGCTGGCGTGGAATCGCCTGGAGTCGAGCCAGTCCCAGTGCGGCCAGCAAGCCCAGCGCGGCGGGTGTGACGACTTGGCCGGTCTGCAGCACGGTCGTGCCGGCGCTGACGTCCTCGCCGGCCCGACGGATGTGCTGGCCCGGCTTCGGGGCTGCCGTTATGACGACGACGTCGGTCCCCGCGTCAGTGGCCTCGACAGGCACCACCGCATCCGCACGGGCCGGCACCGGCGCCCCGGTCATGATTCGGTGGGCGGTGCCCGGGGCCAGCGTCAGGAGGTCAGTTCGCCCGGCCGGAATGTCCTCGGCGACAGGCAAAGTGACCGGCGCCTCGGCACTGGCAGTCTTGACGTCCCCGGCGTATACCGCGTAACCGTCCATCGCGGAGTTGTCGAACACCGGTAGCGGAAGGGTGGCGACCACGTCGGCCGCGAAAACCAGGCCGTCAGCCTCGCCCAGCCCGACGGTGGCGGCGGGCCGTGCCGCGATCAGGTCCGCGACGACGCGCTGATGCTCCTCGACACTTCGCACTGGTGATTCTCAGACCGGAAAGGTGACGCCGGTCAGTTCCTCCGACACCGTCCACAATCGCTTCTGGATGGCCTCGTCCTTGGACTGCCTACTGGAACCGACCAATTTCGGGTGGCCGCGCAACTCGCGAAAGCCGTCCGGGCCGTAGTACTGACCGCCCAGGACCGACGGGTCGGTGGCGGCTCGCAGAGTGGGCAGCGCGCCCATCTCGGCGGTATTGAGCAGCTTTCCGGAAATCCAGTCGACGCCGGGCAGCCCGGCGCCGGGGATGTGGCGGACCAACTCGGTGGCGGCAACACCCGGATGGGCCGCCACGGCGATGGTCTTCGCTTTCGCTGCAGCCAGCCTGCGTTGCAGGTCGTAGGCGAACATCAAGTTGGCCAGCTTGGACTGCCCATACGAGGCCACCCGGTCGTAGCGGCGGTGTTCCCACTGCAGATCGTCGAAGTCGATTTTCGCTCGGATGTTGTGGGCGATGCTGGCCACTACCACCACGCGGGAGCCGTCGACGGTGAGAAGGTTGCTCAGCAGCAGTCCGGTGAGCGCGAAGTGGCCGAGGTGGTTGGTGCCGAACTGCAGCTCGAAACCGTCCGCGGTGGTCTGCTTCGGCGGGTACATCACTCCGGCGTTGTTGATCAGCAGGTCGATGCACGGGTAGGCGGCGGACATCTCGGCACCGGCTTGTTTGACCGAGGCCAGCGACCCGAGGTCGAGCTTGTGCACCACCACGTCGGCGCCGGGGGTCAGGGCGCGGATGCGTGCTGCAGCCGTCTCGCCCTTGGCGGTGTCACGGACGGCCATCACCACCTTCGCGCCGCGGGCCGCGAGCACCCGGGCGGTGTCGAAACCCAGGCCGGTGTTGGAACCGGTGATAATCGCCAGTCGGCCGCTCTGGTCCGGGACGTCCCTCTCAGTCCATTTCATTCCTAGAACATACGGCCCCTTACTGGGCCATGCGGGGGGCCTTGAGTACTTACTATCGGTCGGTATGACGCGACGGAGTCTTCTAGTCCTACTGCTGGGGCTCTGGTCGTTGATCGGCTGCGCCAGCGCAAACGCCGACGAAGGAGGTTCGGTGCCGGATTCGTTGACGCTGAGCGGCATGGTGGTTTTTGGTGAACCCATGGCTCTGCCGCCCGATGCCGTGTTGACGGTGACACTGGAGGACGTTTCACGAGCGGACGCACCCGCGGTGACTCTGGCCCAACAGACACAGCCGGCAGTGAGCGGGTCTCGGATCCCCTTCACGCTGGTCTACCCGGGTTCGGCGGTCACGCCGGGAGCGCGCTACGTCGCCCGCGCGAGGGTGACCGCGGGCGACCGCCTGCTGTTCACGACAACGGAAAGCAATCCGGTGGATGCACTCAACCCTTCGCCGATTGACCTGGTGGTGGACAGCGTCGATCCCCCGGATGTGACGCCCGATGTCTCGTTGACCGACACCTATTGGAAATTGGTGGAAGTGGACGGTCAGCCCGTCGAAGTGACCGGGCAGATGCGAGAGCCCTATATCGTGCTCGACGGCCAGGACGGTCGATTCCACGGTTCGGGCGGGGTGAACCGCTTGCTGGGCGGCTACTCCACCGACGGTGACACGGTTACTTTCTCGCAGGTGGCCTCGACCATGATGGCCGGGCTGCCCGAGGCTATGCAGCAGGAGCAGCAGATCGTCGGGGCCCTCGAACGGGTCCGCGGCTTTCACATCGCCGGGGATTGGTTGACGCTCGTCGACGGGTCGTCGCAGCCGGTGCTGAACGCCGTCGCCCTGGTGCTGAATTAGATACGAAGCGTTCGAACAGCTTCGATTCGGGCTTGGAGTTGTTCCCGGTTGGCGGCCGCCACCGGCGGTCCGCCGCACAGTCGGCGCAACTCGTTGTGGATCCAGCCATGCGATCTGCCGGTGCGGTGATGCGTAGCCGCGACCAGAGCGTTGAGCTCGCGGCGCAGTTCGCGCAGCTGGCCGTGCGGGGTTCGTGGGGTGGCGTCGACGCCGGCAGCCGAACGGGTCGCCAGCTGCTCCTCCTGCCGACGGCGTAACAGGTCGCGCATCTGTTCGGCATCCAGAAGGCCGGGGATGCCCAGATAGTCGGCTTCCTCTTCGCTGCCCGCCGGGGTTGCGGTGCCGAATGATGCGCCGTCGAAGATGACCTGGTCCAGTTCGGCGTCGGCCCCCAGGGACTGGAACCCGCTGTCGGTCTCGGTCGGTTCGGTGCGTCGGCGCTCGACGAGCAACTCGTCGTCGAGGGATTCGCGGTGCGGCTTACCCAGGACGTGGTTGCGCTGGGCCTCCAATTCGCTGGCCAGCTGTAGCAGCGACGGCACCGACGGCAGGAAGATGCTGGCTGTCTCGCCGGGGCGCCGCGATCGGACGAACCGACCCACGGCCTGAGCGAAGAACAGCGGGGTCGAGGCGCTGGTGGCGTAGACACCGACTGCCAGTCGGGGGACATCCACCCCTTCGGAAACCATCCGCACGGCAACCAGCCACCTACTGGTGCCGGCCGAGAACTGGCTGATCCGGTCCGATGAGCCGGGGTCATCGGAGAGCACGACCGTCGGTGCTTCGCCGGTGATCTTGGTGAGCAGTCCGGCGTAGGCGCGGGCGGTCGTCTGGTCGGAGGCGATGATCATGCCTCCGGCATCGGGCATGCCGTCCTCGCGCTTTTGGCGCAGCCTCTTGTCTGCTGCGCTGATGACGGCGGGCATCCATTCGCCGTCGGGGTCGAGTGCGGTGCGCCAGGCTCTGGCGGTGTGCTCGGCGGTCAGGGGCTCCCCGAGGCGGGCGGCATGCTCCTCGCCGGCGCTGGTGCGCCAGCGCGCCTCGCCGGAGTAGGCCAGGAACACCACCGGGCGCACCACACCGTCGGCCAGGGCGTCGGAATAGCCGTAAGTGTGGTCGGCGCTGGACCGCAGCAGGCCCTGTCCGTCGGGGGAGTAGCTGACGAACGGGATGGCGCTGTCGTCGCTGCGGAACGGCGTCCCGGTCAGCGCCAGACGCTGGGTCGCGTCGCTGTACGCCTCACGAATGCCTTCGCCCCAACTCTTGGCATCCCCGCCGTGGTGGATTTCGTCGAAGATGACCAGGGTCCGGCGGTTCTCGGTACGGACCCGGTGGCGCATCGGGTGGTTGGCTACCTGGGCGTAGGTGACGACGACGCCGTCGTAGTCGTCGGAGGTCTGGCTGTTGGAGTTGGAGAACTTCGGGTCCAGCGCGATTCCGGCTGTCGCAGCGGCCGCCGCCCACTGGATCTTGAGGTGCTCGGTGGGTACGACGACGGTCACCCGCTCAACGGAATTGTCGGCCAGCAGTTCACTGGCGATGCGCAGTGCGAACGTGGTCTTTCCGGCACCGGGTGTAGCCACCAGCAGGAAGTCCTTCGGCTTGGCCGACAGGTATCGCACCAGTGCCCGCCGCTGCCAGCCCCGCAAAGCCCGGGTACTGGGCGCTTCGACTGCCGGCACCCTGGGACTCCTTCCGACCGAGATGGACTCTACCCGTCCTCCGAGGGCGAACGACCTTGCACTCGCCATGCCCGAGTGCTAAAAAAGACGTTGGCACTCGCGACCGGCGAGTGCTAGGTCGGGACGGTGAGACCGCGGTATCGACAGCCGTGGTCGTCCGTCGCGGGCACTGTGTCCGGCCGAAAACGTGTCACCCCCCAACCGGAGGATTCACTTCGCAATGTCCAAGATTATTGCGTATGACGAAGAGGCCCGCCGCGGCCTCGAGCGGGGCCTGAACAGCCTCGCTGACGCGGTAAAGGTCACCCTTGGCCCCAAGGGCCGCAACGTCGTGCTGGAGAAGAAGTGGGGCGCCCCCACGATCACCAACGACGGTGTGTCCATCGCTCAGGAGATCGAGCTGGAGGCTCCCCACGAGAAGATCGGCGCCGAGCTGGTCAAGGAAGTCGCCAAGAAGACTGAC
>JAGQTV010000053.1 GCA_020438845.1 Mycobacterium sp.
AGTCCTCTTTCGGCAAAGCTCACGCTCTCGCCGGCGGCGACGACGAAGTGATCGAGCACCCGTACGTCCACCAGCGCCAGCGCTTCGCGCAACCGCCGGGTGATCGCCTCGTCGGCATGGCTCGGCTCGGCGACCCCCGAAGGGTGGTTGTGAAAAAAGACGACCGCGGCGGCATTGAGCTCGAGGGCCCGCTGCGCCACGACCCGAGGATGGACCGAAGCACCGTCGATGGTGCCCTGAAACATCTCGGCCACTCGGATCACCCGGTGGCGGTTGTCGAGGAACAGCGCACCGAACACCTCGTGCTTGCGGTCGACGAGCTTCAGTCGAAGAAAGTCGCGTGTCTGCTCTGGACTGCTCAGCGCGCGTCCCGCACGATGGCGATCGGCAAGTACTGAGAGGGCCAGTTTGATCACTGCATCTTTCTCCGCACGGTTGAGCGCACCCGGCTTCAACGCATCGAAGCGATTCTCGACTGGGTGCTGCTCCACGTCTGGGTTGTTCATTGGGGTCTCCTCATGAGGGATGGGGAGACCGATCCCACGGGGATGGCTCCCCGACGGGTGGAAGATGACCGGGCGACAAAGTCACCCGGTCGGTCGTGGTGGATTAAGCGGCCTGCTCCTTGTAGAACGGTTGACCGTCGACCTTGGCCCAGCCGACGCGCAGCAGACGCGCCTTCAGGCTGACCCCGGTCTCACCGGCCTTGTCGCCGTTCTTGTAGGTAAAGGCCTCAGCGAACAAGTCGCTGAGCGTGAACCCGATAAGCACCTTGAGCTCGCCTTCGACAGGCTCCTTGAGCTGTTGCACGAGCTTCTGCGCCTGTTGACCGGACACGCGGCACTCGAAATAGGTGTACTGGACGTCGTCGACGCTACCCCGCAGGGCGGCGATGGTGACACTCCAGAAGGGCGAGCCCTCCTTCGGCGTCACCTCCCGGACACGGTTCAGATAACCGATACCGGTGGTGTAGAGGTCGAAATACTTCGTATCGTCGTTGGACATGGCAGTTCTCCTTCAAACAGGATGGAATCCGGAGAACGCGCCATCCCTGTCGGGAGCACGTCCCCGGCAGGGTGGGTTGAATCGAGGTCGCGAACGACCTCTCTTGGGCTGGCACCGTTACCATGCGGCGCGGGTGCGTGCACCGGTTTCACAGCCCGACGATGCAACGGGTGCCACTGAGACCGCAGTGACCACGTATGAAACTGTGCTTAGGCCGGCTCCTGACAAACGTAGCGCAGGTACTTGAGCATCCCCCGCGCGTTGGCGAAAGCAGGATGCGGCGCGATAGTCTGGTTCGGGAACCAATCCCCAATGTCGTCCGCGAGCGCCACCGAACCTCCACCGACAAACAGGATCCGCTCGAGTTCGGCGCCACGACCAAGTTGACGCTGCGTCTCGGCGTGCAGGCGCTCGACGAGCTGCCGACGTGCGTCCCGGACCTGGTCGGCGACATCGTGTGTCTTGCCGAACAGACGCACACTGCCCTCGCGGACGGCATCCTCGGTCGCCCGATCGGACAACTCCTCGAGATCGAATCTTGCCCGTATGGCGTCGGCGACCTGGCGTTTAAGATCCAGCAAGCCGCAGCGCAACGAACCGGAGCTGTTGTGACGTACCGCCTGGTCGGCGACGACGACGAAGTCCGTCGTGCGCCCACCGATGTCGACCACCGCGACCGGCTCGCCGAGTCGCTCGCCCTCGAGTTGCACGCCGCCGCTGGCCTCCGAGATGATGTGGTCGTACCAGGCCGCCAGGGCCTCGGGAATGACCTCGTGGAACGCGATCGCGGCAGGCTGATGGACATCAATCGGCCGGACGGCCTGCTTGAGGCTTGCCCGCTTGCGCTCGACGACCTCCAAGCGCTGACTGCCGTCTTTCAGGTAGAAGCTGCTGACGGGCAAACCGGACACCGCATGCACCGACCGTCCGGCAAGCCCGGCCTCGTGCATCGCGTGCTGGACGATGGCACGGTTGAGACCCGAGAACGGGTAACCGTCGAAGTGCGTCGGCTCACCGTCCACTTCGCCGACCGAGAACAGCGTGTCGTCGGTCTCGTACTCGAACACCCGTTGCTCGCTGCCGTTCAGCCAGGTGACGTTTGCGCGACCGATCCGTGCCCGCGACGGGATCGCGATCACGCGTCCATCCGACAAAGCCACCTTGGTGAACGCATAGCCGTCGTCCAGGCCGATACTGATGGGGTTTGGGGTCTCGCTATCGGTCACGGTCGCCTCCGGTGGTGAGAGTCATGGGGCTCAGCCGATCACCTTGCGGAGATGGGCGAAAGGTTTTGTGTCCGTGCGGGCAATCGCGGACGGAACGGCTGCGGTCGCCGCGGCCGGTGCCGACTCAACATCGGGCTGCTTTGCCGAATGCGCTTGCCCGAGCCAGCCCGCAAAGGGTGTGGCCGGGACCCTTGTTTCATGTGGACCCTTGTTTGTGTCATCGCCCCGCAGATCACTGCGAATCCAGCGGCCTTCGGCCAGGAACCCCTGCACGAGCAGTGAACGTAGCCAGTCCTGGCCGCGCTTGCGCGTGAGCCCGGATAGCCGCTGCAAGATCAGGCGCTCCAGGACCAGGCCCGGATCCAGGGTCAGGCTGAGACGTTTCGGTTCTGCGAGTTCGTTTACCGACATGATGGCGCTCAAGGCGAAGATCGATAGGTACGATTATTCGGCCCGTGCCCGCCGCAACCAGCACAAACGCACCCGTCATGGGTGCGAGTTCTCGGTGACCCTCTCGACGCATCACACGTCATCGCCCAACGAACGCAGGTGAACCGCATCGGTCATGGCAGTGGGTTGCACAAGGGCTACGGTCGGCGCATGGGGTGCCCGGCGAGTGCCTTGCCGAATGTCGTCTGGGATCTCACCCATTGCGTCCCGGGCCTGCAGGGCCTTCGCGGTTCCCTGGTCGATGTCGTCGCGTGTCACGCCCAGCAGTCGATATCCGACCGGGCTCTGCAGCGCACGCCTCACCCAACGACCGCCCCGGTGCAACGTCTTCTCGGCCTCGTCACGCTCGACCAATCCGACATGTCGAGCGCTCAGAATCATGCAAACCAGCGCATCGAAGCGGCCGATCAGACCGGCGGCGCGAAACGCGTAGGGATTGCTGAAGTTGAGCGCGATGCGCGCCGGCTTCAACGAGACAGGCGGTGCCACCTCGATCGCGCCCAGGGCCTCGAACCGCTTCGCTATGCCCTGCTCCAAGGTCAGTAGCTCGTGCCCTGCCTGGACCAGGATGTCTTCGACCTGCAGCAGCCACCAGTCGGCGTAGGGGTCATCGGCACGGGCACCGTGCCAAAGGGTTCGCACGCCGTTCGCGAAACCCAGCAACCCGATGATCGCAGGCTTTTCGGCGCTGGTGCCGCGGCCCTTAACCAGCCGTTGCGCCTGACGCGTTTGCAGCGTGAGGGTCGCACGGCCGCGCAGGACCCCCGGGCGGTCATCCGATTGTGCGACACCGTCGTGCGTGGACTGGGCAGCTGAGGGTTCGCCGGATATCTGGGTCATGGGCAGGCGGTGCTCATCGTCGTGTGGTGTCGATACGGGCACTATCACCGCACGGAACGGGCACGCAGTGAACGCGAAACGGCTGCACGCACCGTCGGCGTTCTTGGCAGGATTATTCCACTGGAATAATTTCGCAGGCGCCCTTAGGTGGACGCCTCAACGGGGTTTTTCCCCGCGTGTTGGAGGCACCTTCAGCTGCTTGCGTATCTCAGCCAGCGCGCTCTCGCCGTGTGACCGAGAGGTCGTAGCTTTGCGTTCTTGTGCGCGTGTGGCGGCCTCCTCACGCAACTGCTTGGCCTCGCCGTGGCGACGGTCGCGCTCGGTTTGCACCTTCAGCCCCAGGTTCGCGACGAAGCCCCCTTCATTCACCTGCCGGCACAGGTGGTGCAGATAGCGCAGTTCGTCGTAAACGGGCTTGGCGCCGCGTTGCTCCGCCTGAAGCCGACCGGCCAATTCGTCCAACACCGATTGCCGCTGTTCGGCAGGAACCGTCGCCAAGTACCGGGCGGCGAGTGCGCGCTGGTTGTCCTTGAGCCGTGGCGGCAAGACCAGCCCCTCGAGCGATACAGCCTCGCGCGCGGAATCTTCGTAAGTTGTTTGTGTTGTTGTAGTTGTATTTTTATATTTACTACTACTACGTGGTACCGGCTTTGAATTTTGCGGGTCTGTTGCAGCCGTCTTTGAATATTGCCCGCGGTCATGAAGATCCTTTCCCGTAGCTTTATTCGACAAGCTCGCAAGAACATCGCCATTGAAGGCGAAATAGCGCCGATCGCCGCCCTGGCGGATCGCTTGAACCGCCTCCAACCGGCGCTCGATGGGGTTCACCGGGGCCAGAACGTCTCTCCCTTCCTGGATATCTTTGTCCAACGATTCCGAGACAGCCGCTGCCACGCGGCGCACTCGTGCGTGGTGGTGATTGGCTGAATCCTGGAGGAACGCCATGTAGCCGGGATCCAGATGCAGGGCGTCGACCAGCGGCAGCGGTTCGTCGTGCAGCGCATACACGTTACCCGCAAAACG
>JAGQTV010000054.1 GCA_020438845.1 Mycobacterium sp.
CCCGCGTTTGGCGAACAGCCATCCGAGCGCGCTGGACTTCGATTCCAGCCGTTTCGATGCGATCTCGCCGATGAGATGATCGAGCGCAGAAGCGATCCTGCGCTGCAGCGGGTCGGCGGTTATCGAACCGCCCTCGATCATATGGTCGAGGCGCTGCACGACGGAAGGATGCGTAACGAGGCCGTCGCGCAGCGACATGATGCTACCGGGGCGTGGGATGGTCCCCGATCAACGGGTGAGCGACACCGGCTGGCCGCTCGACGTCTGGCCGTCGAAGCGTTCCGCGCCGGACGAGTAGAGCCGGGCGAGCACCTGGCCGTTCTCGTCGTATAGCGCCAGCTGCTTGCCCTCGACATTCCACGACTTCACGCCGTCCAGCGGTGTCGGACAGCGCAGAGGTCCTGCACGGAAGCCCTGGCCGTACTTGGTCTGCGGCGTCGCGATCCGGCAGCCCTGCCCCGACACCGATGCGTTCCACACGCCGGCCACGCTGCCGACGGTGACATCGGGGGCATTTGCAGCAACCTGGGTCGGGTCCGAGGTGCTGACGTCGCCTGTGTCGGGCGCGTCGGGAAACTGGGTCGGATCGGAGGTACTCGGCTCCGACGGCGGAGGAAGCGGATCGTTCGTCACCGGGCTCGTTGGAGCCGCGGTCAGAGGCTCGGGTGCCCTCGCCGTCTGGTATCCGCCAAAACGGGCGCTGGTGCACCCCGCCATGGCCATGGCGATCAGTGTGACGGCAACAATGCCGGTCGATTTGGATATCATGCCCTGCTCCGCCGGATGCTTGAGGTGATCCGAGGCCCCTTGAGTGAACAAAACTATGGCGATGTTGGGGACGATTCCACCCAATTACGGTTAAAATAGCGTTTCCGGCCGTAATATGGCGGCACGATCGGCGATCCCTCCACCTTGCATGTCGCTGGCGCGAAACGGATACTGCGCCGATGAAACGACGCACGCTTCTTCAATGGCTTGGCATGGGCGGTGTGGTAGCCGCGACGGGAGGCAGCGTCCCCGCATCCGCCAAGAGGTCCGGGAACCGGTATTATGAAGGTCCAGAGAGCGATCATTTCGACGGTCGGCTCTTCTTCAACCCCGGCGGCAAGCCGCCGGGCAGCTTTCGCGACCTGCTGAAGTGGCAGTTCAGTGGTGAGCGTTCCACATGGCCGGCCTCGTGGCCGAGCCCCCACGATCCCGCGAAACCGGTACCGCGCGTCACCGGTGACCAAGTGCGTGTCACCATGGTCGGCCATGCGACCATGCTTCTCCAGGTCGCAGGGCTGAACATCCTCACCGACCCGGTCTGGTCCGACCGCTGCTCCCCGTTCAGGTTTCTGGGTCCGCAGCGCGTGAACAATCCCGGGATCGCCTTTGGCGACCTCCCGCCCATCGACGTGGTGTTGCTCAGCCACAATCACTACGACCACATGGACATGGCCACCCTGCGTCGCCTCGCGACCGCCCATGATCCATTGGTGGTGACGCCAGTCGGCAACCGCGCGATCGTGGCGTCGTCGGTGTCACGAATGCGTGTCGAGGAAAGGGACTGGGGCGAAACCGTCGAACATGGCGGCGCGCGCATCCACCTGGAACCCGTCCACCACTGGTCGGCGCGCGGCTTTGGCGACCGGCGGATGGCCCTGTGGTCGGGGTTCGTCGTCGAGACGTCGGCCGGGAACATCTACCACGTCGGCGACACCGGCTTTCACGACGGCATCAACTATCGCGACGCGGCGAACCGGCATGGCACGTTCCGGCTGGCGATCCTGCCGATCGGCGCCTATGAGCCGCGATGGTTCATGAAGCCGCAGCACCAGAACCCGGACGAGGCCGTGCAGGGGATGAAGCTTGCGCGGGCGGC
>JAGQTV010000055.1 GCA_020438845.1 Mycobacterium sp.
GACGAAACTACCGAGCCGGGGCAGCCCGTCGTCGTCGACAGCGACGGGCTGCCCCGGCTCGGTAGTTTCGTCTGACGGCTCCCCTCCTGCTTGCGCCCGCGGCGGCTGTTCGATTCGGGCGATAACCCGAGCGAGGTCCGGCCCGACCGCGCTGGCCCGCATCTCCAGCGAGGAACGCTTGATTCCGTCCTTGTCCTCGTACTCGCTGGTGTGCACCGTCCCGACAGCGATCACCGCCGCACCTTTGTAGAGGCCGGCTCCGACTCCGGTGACGAGCCTCCCCCAACAGTTGACGGTGATGTAGAGCGAGTTGCCCGGCTCCCAGACGCCCTCGGAGATACGGCGGCGGGAATTACTGGCCATCCGGAAGCTGATCACTTCCTGGCCGGATACCACCCGCCGGCGCGGGTCGGTGATGATGCGCCCCACTGCAGTCATCGGTGTCTCGAACATGGGCTCAGTCCTCTCTTTTCGGTTCAGCTGATGTGACGTGCCACTCCAGTGGGCCTCACAGCACCGACGGCCGGACTGTGCGGAACCGCGACGAGCGGCTGCGGTGTGGATGAACCGACGACTGTGGAAGATTCGGCGAGAGGGCTTCGGCGGCTTGAATCAGCTATCGCGACGGGCCAGGTCGGCCAACATCGCGTTGTACGCAGCCAAGTCCGCATCGTGGTCCCGGTCGGCGGCGCGGTCCAGACGCTTGGCGGTGCGGCGGTCAGCGCGTTGCCACTGAATCAGCAAGGCCATCAAAACCAGGACGAGGGGAATCTCCCCTGCCGCCCAGGCTATCGACCCGCCAAGATGTTGATCGCCGGCAAAGTCAGTGTGCCAGGGCAATTGGAGGGACCGGTAGAAGCGCTCCCCCAGGACCGTTGCCATACCCATCAGCAGTACGCCGAAAAACGCATGCAGTGGCAGCGAGGCGAAGACCATACCGATCTTGCCCAGCGGCGGAACATTCCGGGGAGTGGGATCGATGCCGATCACCACCCAGTAGAACAGGTAGCCGCTCATCAGAAAGTGCAGGTTCATCAATAGGTGCGCGGAGTGGTGGCTCACCGCGTCGTCGAAGATTCCGCCGAAGTACAGCGCGTAGAACCCGACGACGAACATCACCGTCGCAACGACGGGGTGTGTGAAGAACCGTGACCAGGTACCGTGCAGGCCGACCAGGAGCCATTCCCGTGGACCGGGCGGGTTTCCCTTGCCCGCGGCGGGCAGGGCGCGCAACGCCAGCGTGGTCGGCGCGCCGAGTACCAGCAGGATCGGGATCAACATCGACAGCAGCATGTGGGCGGTCATGTGCATGCTGAACATGGCCGGCATGTAGCGCCCGAGACCTGACGAGGTGGTGAACAACAGGATTGCGCAGCCCAGCAGCCAGGCGAGGGTCCGGCCAGCCGGCCAGGCGTCGCCACGGCGACGCAACCGGATCACTCCGGCGATGTAGACGGCAGCGAAAACGATTGCCGCAGTGCCGAAAATCAGGTCGAAACGCCAGTCCAGAAGGATTCGGGACAACGTCGGCGGTCCGGCGAAGTCGTATCCCAACGTCACTTCCGACGGTGAGGGGTGCAGTGACTCCGGCGCCGGTGGCGGCGTACGCCCCAACCCGACGGCGATGCCGAAGGTGAGGCCGAACACCAGCGCTTCGACCGTGGCGAGGCGGATCAGCGGCAGCCGCATTTCGGGGTCGGACTGCAGTGCGGCCACAGCGCCGCGACGCTGGCGCCACCCGATGAAACCGAGAGCTAGCAGCGCAACGACTTTCGCCAAGACCAGTCGGCCGTAGTCGGTTACAAACAAGTCCGACAGCCGGATTCGGACCATGGTGTTGACTGCTCCGGAGAGCGCCATGGCGATGAAGCACCACAGTGCGACGGCCGAGAACCTGCGCGCGGCGAGATCGGCGTGGTCACCGGACCGCATGGCGTGCGCCAACAGCGCCAACAGCCCACCGGCCCATAGCGCCCCGGCTACCAGGTGAATTAGCAGACCGTTGGTCGCCAAGTCGTGGGATCCGCCAGCCGAGGCATGCCCGGTCAGGCCCAAAGGAACCAGAGTGAACACTGAGGCGCCCAACAACACCGGGGTCCAGGACCAGCGCAGGACTGCGGTGGCGGCCAACGCGACCGCGGCTGCTAGAAAAGCCGTCCAACGCCATGCGCCGGCGGTGTCGACCAAGCCGGTGACTCGCCATAACTGCACCGGTTCGACGTTGTCTCGCAACGCCTTTCCTGACACGTCGGAGAGGGTCAGCGGAACCAGCAGCGCCGCGCATACCGCCCAGACCCCGGAGGCCCGGGCCGCCATCCGCAGCGCCCGATATCCGGCGACGTCCAGAACCCCGTTCTCCTGGGGGGGAACGCAGAACGCAGCGAAGAGGAACCCGCCGACCGCCGTCACCGCGGCTACCTCTCCCACCGCTCGGACGAAGGGCAGTCCGAGAGTGGTCACCGGCCCCGGATCAGGCAGGCCGGTGGCGGTGAGGGCATCAGCCAGCGACAGCGCCGCAATTCCAGCGGCCACCATTCCGGCGAGTACCCCGACTGCGATGAGCACGGGCCACACCGCCGCAGAACGTTGGCCAGCGGGCGAGTTCACGCGTCAGAAAGGGTGCCGGGGCACGCCCAGACCGATCGGCGTTAGGGCTTCTGCTGGTAGTCGAAGTTCACGGTATCGCCCTCGGCCTCGGTCACCTCGACGATGTAACCGACCGTCTGGTCGCCGGAGGTCGCGGTGCATTCGACGGTGCTTCCCACCTGCGCCATCACGTCATCGACACACTCAACGGTCTCGGGCGGGGGTCCGTCCGCGCCGAGCTTCTCACTCAGGACTTCAGCGACCCTCTTCTTGTCGAGAATCTGAATCACGTTGAGATCCATGGACAGACCCTCGACCTTCGCGACCTCAACGGTCCGCCTGGACGGCACACCGTCCTTGGTGACCTCGCACTTGGCAGTCGCGCCGGCCTTCCCTTCCAATCCGGAATCGCAGGACACCGTCGGGGTGGAGGTCAGCCCGGACACCGCGTTCTGCAACTGTTCCTTGGTCAGTTCGGGGGCGATCTCGTAGCTGACGGTCGTGCCCTCGACCTTGGTCGCAGTGAAGACTGCCTCGACGGCATTGGTTTCGCTGAACACCACGTCGCACTTGGCAGTCTTGCCCACCTCGCCGGTGAGATTCTCCTTGCAGGTCACCGACTGGGCTGGGTTACCCGACTTGGCGAGCCGATCGGTGAGGTCTTTCTGCAGGTCATCGGAACTCACCGCGGGCTTGCTGGTCTCAACCTTCATCGAACCGGAGCACGCCGTCAGGCCGCCACCGAGCAATCCGGCCGCTGCAAGCACGGCAGCGCTGGTCGCAATCTTCTTCGTCTTCGCCACCAAAGTCCTCCGTACGTCACGCAAACTGTTGACCGAAGGGAGGATAACAGCGGGTTCCGCCTTGTCGGGACCGCCACAGTCAATGTCGTGCGCGGTCTTGCACGTCAGCGCTTCGAGGCCACTGCGAAATCAATCACGTCGCCACTGACGGTGGTTACGGTGAGGGTGCTATCCGCGCCCTCGGTGACTGTCGTACGATGGCAGCCGGCCGCCGTAGCCTCATACCTGGCCCAGCGACTCGACACCACCTCGCTGCACTGCTTCACGGGCATAGAACTGCTCGCGGGCGATCTCATGCACACGATCCATATCGGCGATGATTCCGTGCAATTCGGCCAGGAAATCCCGCCGGCGTTCAGCCAACGAGGGCGAGGCACCGAGCAACTTCTGGTCGGCCGCCAGTTGGCGAGCGGTGGCGAACAACAACGCCGACACGCTCTCGGTGCTGCTGACCACACCCTGGGCCGCGTATTGGCCGCCCACCCCGAGGGCCTCCTTGGTCAGATCCTTGTCGCTGATCTCAGCCGGCGCCTGGCACAGCACATCTGCCACGATTTCATAGGCTTCAAAGAACGGCCGCAGCATGGCGTTGGCCATCAGCGGACGCTTCAACCGCAACACCGCATCGACTGCGTCAGGGCCCGCAGCGAGTTCGGCTTTCCATTCGGGTATCCACTCCAACTCCTCGGCGATGTTCCGCCGGAAAGTCGCTGAGTCGGCAAAATAGAAGTCGAATTTCAGTAATGCCCGCAGTCGCATTATTTGAGCCCAGAAAGCGTCCACGCGTTCACCTTTCGGCGCCCGGGCGGCGTGTACGAGCGCGAGTTCGACCAGGGAGGTTTCCAGGAATGCGTGAATCAGAGAGTTACGGTAGAAAGCCGCCTCGTGCTCGTGCTCCGGAGCGATCCGCCACACGGGTTCGTGACCGCCGTCGACCCGGGTAACCGGATTACCGTTGGACAATGCGTCGAGCGCCGCCCGGACACCTTCGGTCGAGTGAAGACGCAAGGCGCTGTTACTCATTGGCGTACGTTTGCGCTCCAGGTACGTCAGCGAATCCTGCAGGCTGTGGTGCAGCTGAAGCAGCGTCAACGCGCGCCCGCGGGTGGCCAGCAGAACTGCCGCGACCAGGCCGGTGGCATTGATCGGAGTTGCCCGCTGAATCCGCCAGCACACCTCGAAGGCCATCTTCTGCATCGCAAGCCGTTTGGCGTCTTCATCGTAGGCGGTAACCCCGCCCGGCTCACCTAGGTAGTGACGCATCGAGACGGCAGCGGGAAAGCGAACGTAAATCTTGCCGTAGTTGCGCTCCCCTTGAGCCTTGATGAACTTGTACAGCCATTCCGCACTCTCGGGGATCTTCTCTCCTCCGCGGGCATAGGCGGCGTACTCGGTGGTTTCGTGAAGTTGGTCAAAGCTGATCGACACCGGCTGCAGCAGGATGTCCTCACTTCGTCCGTCCAGATACGCATCGGCGACGTAGGAGAGCAGGCCGAGCTTGGGCGGCAACATCTTTCCAGTTCGTGATCGGGTGCCCTCGATCGACCAGCTGAGGTTGAACCGCTTCTGCACGATGTAGCCGACAAATTGGCGCAGAACGTATTTGTACAGCGGGTCGTCGAGCTTACGGCGCAGGAAGATGACACCTGATCGCCTCATCAGTGGGCCCATGAAACCGAACGACAGGTTGATACCGGCGAAGGTGTGCGCCGGGGGAAGCTTGTTCTCCTGGAGTGCGACCGGCACGATCACCCCGTCGAGGTAGGACCGGTGCGACCACAGGAAGACCGCGGGATTGTCTTCCAGAGAACGGCGCATCGCCTCGATTTCGCTCTGGTCGTAATCTATTCGCGGATCAAAGCCTCGACTGAAGATGGCTCGTCCGAGATTCGGAATCAGATCGACGGAGAACCTGCTCCAGCCGGTGGCCAGCTCGTTGAGCATCTCTTCGGCCTTTTCGGGGCTGGCTCCGGGAATCCCCGCCATACCGTCGACAAATCGCGAGGACGCCATCAATTCGTCGGTGATGAGTCGCGGCGACTTGTATTCCGGCCCCAGCAAACGCAATTCCATGCGCTCGATGGCCAGGCTCGCACGGCGCAGCACGAAACGGGCGAAATCAGCAGGGCTTCCCCCAACGGTGTTCTCCTGCCACTGCTGGAGTAGCTCCGACACTGTGGCAGGCTCACCGGCAACGATCCGAGCCCGAGAGGGGTCCTTTTTGAGAATGGCGCGCTGGAGGATCTCCGGGGGACGGTAGGTGTCGCGTCCAGACAGCAGGCCCGCCACCTTCACCCGTGTGGGCAACCCCCCGGGCACCCAGAACACGCGGACCGGAATCACCGTACGATCGGTCCCGGCTTCGAGTTCAGCGACGAGTTGATTGATCAACTGCGGCGAGGGATCTCCCTCATGTGGCAGCCGCATCACCTCGACCCTCGTCCCGGGGTGACGACGGCGTTGGGTCTGCAGCCAGTCTTCGAGCAGACCGAACTCCGCTTTCGACGACGCCGAGGCCAAGACCAGAGCATCATCCGTCGTGCTGAGATCGGTGAGATAGTCGGCTGTCATGGGCGATCCTTCGGTTCTGCGTTCTGAGTCGAATCTGCTTCCGAACCGGCTGTGTCCGGCACTTGTCTGACGACCTTCTCCTGAGTTGGGAGCGTCGCCGCCGGGGCCTTCTTGGCCGGCGTCTTCTTGGCCGGAACCTTCTTGGCCGGAACCTTTTTGGCTGCCGCTTTCTTCACCGGGGCCTTCTTGGCGGGAGCCTTCTTGGCGGGAGCCTTCTTGGCGGGAGCCTTCTTCGCCGCAGCCCTCTCGGACTCGGATTTGTAGAGATCATGCTCGGGAACCTCGCCGGTCGGCCAGTCCCTGAGGGTGTCGATGTAGAGCTGCCGGACCTCGGCGATCCTCTCGGGCAGGTCGTCAACCGTCCAATTCGCAACCGAAAGCGGCGGGTAGACAACGACATCCACCGTGCCCGGATGCAGCGTCGTCGAATTCCGCGCGGCGATCACCTCTGCGTTACGGATCACGATGGGGACGATCGGCACCCCGGCGGACATGGCCAGGCGGAACGGGCCCTTCTTGAACGGGCCGACCGACTTGGTGTCGATCCGGGTACCCTCCGGAGCGATCACGACCGACAAACCCTTCTTCACCATTTCGGCGGCGTCCTGCAAGGACTCGACGGCGGCCTTCGGATCATCACGGTCGATGAACACGGTGTCGACCAGCTTGCCGAGTGTTCCGACTATCGGGTCGTTCTGAAGTTCCTTCTTGCCAACGCCCGTCCAGTTGTCCTTGACCAACGAGCCCACGATCACCGGGTCGAAGTTGTTGCGGTGGTTGAATATGAACACCGCGGGACGTTGCTTGCTGAGGTTTTCGCCACCATTCACCTTGGTGCGCACACCATTGAGCGTCAACAGCATCTGAGGGAAGGCGGTGGTGAAGAAGTTCACCCCTCGCCGCTTACTACGCGTCAGCAGGCCCCAGCCGACAGCACCGGAGAAGGCCGGCACGATCGATCCCACTCCCACGAGGTTTCGCACCTGCCCCATCAGGCCGCCGCCACCGCGGCTCTTGAACTGCAGAATCGGCCAGCCCCGCTTGCGGGCCACTTCAGCCATCTTGTCTCCCGGGTTGGTTGGTCGCGGCTTGCCGACGAGGTACATCAGGGCAACGTCCTCATCACCGTCTGCATAGAAGTAGCTCTCCTGCAGGTCAATTCCGCGCTCGGCTGCGAACTCCTGCACGGCGTCGGCCTTGCCCGGCCCCCAGATGATCGGCGGGATCACATTGCCCGTCAGCAAGCCGTTCAGGTCTACCTCGAACTTGTTGGTCAGGGTATTGGCGATGCCGAGAAACCGCGCCACCGGTTCGACCTGGATGGTCAACGCCGACGAACTGAGCACCACGGTGTGCCCCCGGTCCATATGCGCCTGCACCAGTTCACGCATCTCGGGATAGATCCGCTTCTCGATCTTGTCGAGGAACAGTCGGTCACCGATCTGCTGGAGATCGCTCAACGGACGCCCCCGCAGCATCTCGGAGGCCTTGCCGATGAGGGATTCAAATTCCATGCGGCCGAACTGGTGGTTGAGTCCGGCAGCGATCATGCTGATGAGTTCGCCGATTCCCATGTCCCGGCTGCGGAACCGCTCGCGGGTCAGGATCACCGCGGTGAACCCTGCGACAAGAGTTCCGTCGAGGTCGAAGAACGCCCCAACGGTCGGCCCCGGGGGACTCGCCATCACTTCCGCCACCGATCCGGGCAGGCGTAATTCCTTGTCGCTCATGAGTAGGCCACCGATCCGTTCTTACGCTGAGAGGACTGATCCGGAAAATCTGGGAACGACGCCGGGACCACCCGGGGCGCCGGCGGACCGGCCAGTGCCAGCACTTCGTCGAAGCCCTGGCGGAGGCATTGGGCGAATAGGCGGGTGTCGTCGATCGCGGCCCGATCGTAGCGGGCGGTGACGGTTGCATAGCCCCCTCGGGAAATCAGAACCGCCATGATAGCGACACCAGGTAGCGGCCCAATTCCGTATTGCCGCAACACTTTAGCTCCGGCGAGGAAAGTATCGCCCGGGTAAATGGGCACATTGCTGGCCTGGATGTCGGAGGCGATCACCGCGCCGCTCATCGCCTCGAGAACGGAGTCGGGCAGCAGAGTCAGCACGGGCGCGATGACACTGAGTATGTCGATTGCCGCCTCCTCGCGGCGGGCGGTCATCTGCTTGTGGATTTTCTGGATGCGTGCCGAAGGGTCGGCGACGCCGATGGGAGCAGCGAGGTTGACCCCGGCGAAGCGATTACCTCCGGCCGGATCGGCATCGGACCGCAGGTTGACCGGAACTGCCATGGGCAGCGTGCCGATCGGGACTCCGAGTTCCTGGTGGTAGAGCCGTAACGCGCCGCACAACCCGGCCAGATATGCGTCGTTCACCGAACCACCCGCCGCGTGTGCGGCGCGATGTAGGTCGCCGAGGGCCATCTCGATGGCCTCGCTCCGGGTAGACAGACTGCGCCGGCGAAGCAGTGGCGACGGTGACGCCGCCCGGCGCACCACCCGGCTCCCGGAACGCAGGTAGTCGATGGCGTCGAACACCGCCGACCCGGGATTCAGGGCCACCTTGCCCAACAACGCCAGTCCGCCCGATACAGCCCCGGTCATGCCGTGGACGAACGCGGCGGGCAGATGCCCGATACCCTCGCGCATGATGTCCACCGGCGTGACGTCCTCGGGCAACGGCAACGGCGGTTCGGGCCGGGGCGGCGGATCCCGTTTCACGTCGTAAATCTCGGCGAACATCGCAGTGGCGCCAACGCCGTCGGTGACGGCGTGGCTCAGGTGTAGCAGACTGGCGGCCTTTCCGCCCTCGAGGCCTTCGACCAGTGTTGCGGTCCAGAGCGGCCGGGAGATGTCCAGAGGCGACTGCTGGATCACCTCGGCCAGGTCCAGCACCTCGCGCAGCGTCCCGGGCTGCGGAATTCGAACCCGCCGCACGTGGAAATCGAGGTTGAAGTCCGGGTCGACGACCCACCGTGCCGGAGCGGTCGGCAGTGTCGGCATCACGACCTTCTGCCGTAACCGAAGAACCCGGCGAGAAGCGTTCTCGAAACGAGTCCGGAAACGCTGCCAGTTCGGCGTCGTGTCGAGGATCTCCAGCGTCATGATCCCCGACCGGGTCCGGGGGTTTGCTTCGCCACGATGCATCAGAAGGTCGAAGGCCCCAAGTTCGGTCGGCATCCCGGTCGAATCCACCCGGGCACTCATCGACACCTCCGCAAGGATCCGAGCCTTCCTGTGCCAATCGACTGACTCCCCCACGCTAGTCCGAGGACGACCTTCGCGGAGTCAATTGCGGGGCGGGGGCAGATCGCGGCCGGATACACTGGCCTGCGCACTGCCTCCGTAGCTCAGTTGGATAGAGCAAGGGCCTTCTAATCCCTAGGTCGCAGGTTCGATTCCTGCCGGGGGCGCCCAGTGAACTGCAACGATGACACCACCCACCTGGTGTGACCAACTCACCCCGGTCCAGATCGAGGAACTTCAGCGAGCCGACACCGAACGCGCGACCATCAACAACCGCCTCGGATTCCGCGAGGTGGGGGCGGCCACGCAGGCGCCACGCTATTGCGACTGCAACTCGGTGGTGACATCGCCCCAATCGAAGGGATCCTTCGAGTGGTCGTAGGTGTCACGGCATTGCCCGCGCATTTCCACGCCGACATGTGCAACGGCCGGTGGATCAGCGTTGTATACGTCCAGCACAGCGACCACCCCGTCTTTCTGCATGGCTACGGAGTGGGAATGAAAGTCCGAGTCGCTCTGCCACCCGTGTTGCCGTAGCGCGGTGTAGACGGTGGCCGGGTCCACCGGATGAGACCGGCTGGCTCCCGGCATCCAGAACTGCATCGCCAGCTTGCCCCGGAACGGCCCCTTGTTGTTGTCGGTGCATGATTCGTAGCTGAAGACGGTCTTGACCAGCTGGCCCTGCAATCCAAGGTCCCGCACCATCTCCTTGCCGGCGTCGATGACCTGTGCGCGGGCCTGTTGTGGCGACATCGGATTCGGCACCCCCTTACCACCACATCCGACCATCGCAGCAGCAAGCAGCAACGGGCCGACGGCGCCGATCACACCTCTCCAACTTGCTCTCAACAGTCATGCTCCTCCCTGGGTTCGGTAGTGGATGGGTTCACTGGTGGCGATGGTTGTCTTGAGCATGCCGGTCCACCTCCGGGTCGGTGGCTTGATCGAGGCCTGGAATTGTGATCAGCGTGCCGGGGATTTGGAGCGGTGTACCCGGAATTCCGAGCGGCGCTTTGGCGTACCAGTGATCCGAGCGGTGCTCGGCGGTCATCTGGTGCTGTTGCAGTTGATCACCGTGGCCCGAGGCGATGTCGGCGATGCTGTAGAGGGATTCCGATCCCGGTTCGAAGTATCTGCTGTGATCGGTGCCGAAGTCGTGTAGCGACGATTCGGCGTGGAACCTGGTCGAACCGTACCCGTCGATCGAGGGGTCGTTGCCCAAGCCGAGACCGGGACCACTGAGGTGTTCGCGGCCCAGGTAGGTGACCGGGTCGGTGCTGGCCGCCCCCACATAGAGGTGCCCATCGGGCGGTAGGTGGAAGTCGGCGGCGGAACGGGCGAGATCGGTGCCGGGGCTGCCGATCAGCACGATGTCGTCGGCGCGCATCCCGTAACCGGCGGCCGCATCAGCCACTGTCGTCGAGCCGTAGGAATGACCGATGACGGTCAGGTGGCTGGAGCCCAGGTGGGTGGCGTCCAACGCGTTGACGTCGGCGGCCAGCAATTCGGCCCCGTGGCGGGCCATGTTCGGCACCGCCACGGCCTGATCGTCCGGCGCGTCGTAGCCCATCCACATGACCACTGCGTTCGACTTAGTCAGGTCCGCCCTGCTGGTCTCGTTGTAGAGGTTGACCGGGTCCGGGTTGTCCAGTGACCCACCTTTCACCGAAGTGGTCAGACCGGAGACCTTCACGGTGGTGTTGTTGGCGGTGTCGGGGTTACCGATCGCGATCGCCGCCGCACCCTTGCCGCCGAACGCTTCCGGGTCGTACTTCTTCAAGTAGATGTTCGGTTTTTGGTCGTTGCGCGCAAAGGCGTCCCTCGTGTAGCGGTCCATCGCCTTCTGCACCTCGACCGCGTTGTGATAGCGCGTGACGTCGGTTGGGGTCAGGCCATAGTTCTCCGGGTGGGCCTGCACCTCATCTACACCGACGTGGTGGGCCTCGGCTGCCGAGTTCACCCGGGCCAGATCCTGTTTCTGAATCGTCAGGTTCGCTTCGCTCTGAACCTCGGTCGGAATGCCGTTGAGATTGCCGATCTTGTCAGGGTGATCACGGAGCAACTGAGCCCGCTGCTCCGGAGTTAACGCCGTCCACCAGCGATTGACGGCGTAGGGGTCCTTGGTGTCGGGAATCTGCGGTTCAGCCATGCGCCCACCGCCGGCCCCGGCGCTGTTCAAGCCGTCCACCGCCTGCCGCACCGCCTGATCGGTGCGGTGATCAGCGGCTTCGAACTCAGCGAGCAGTTTCTTCAGGGTAAGGGTGTTGCGGGCTGCCAGTATTCGGATCATCAGCGCATTTACCGGGCTGATCTGCGCGAACACATCCAGCGCACCGCCGGGACGCACGGACACCGTCCCGTCCGGCGCCACCTGCCAGCCCTCGCCCTCCAACTGCACCACCGCCTGCAGCACCGACGTGCGTAGCTGCGTCAACTGCGCGCCGCCGGCGTCCATGGCGGACTGCACCCTGATCATCGCGTCGAGCACGGCCTGCATCTGTGTGAGGGTGCGCTGCCCGTCGGCAACCGCAGCATCCGAGGCTGCGCCCTGCCAACCGGACTTCAGCATGGCCAAATTCGCCCGCTGTTGCTCGACCTGAGCCTGATAGACCGCGACGGCCGCACCCATCTGTGCGCCACCTTGCGTCAACGCCTCAGGATGGGAGGACTCGACCTGCCGGATGGTGACCGTCATCGAAAGAACTGCTGCAGCCGCCGACCGGACGACGCGTCGACGGCCTCGTACTGCCGGGCGGCTGCGTAGAGCTTCTCGGAATGACACCCCAAGGCGGTATTCACGGATTGGCACGCCGCCTTCAGCGCCGCTCGGGCGGCATTGCAGCCGCCGGCACTATGCAACCCCGACATACCGGCCGCGGCATCAGCCAGCGCCGCGCCGGCCCCGGTACCTGAGACGGCAGCAGCCACCGCCGTCTCCAAGCCGGCAACATCGCGCAACACAGGCGGATTGACTCGGAGGACGGGCACCACCTGTTCATGGTAAAACGCCCAGCACCACTGCTTCAGCAGCAAAATATCGCCGATGCGACCAACTCGACCTGCATTCGGCTTTATGCGGTCTGTGGGTACGGGGCGAACCGCCGGTCGAACCCTTCCTGGCGCGTGGCGATCTGAACAGCACGTTCAGCCGGGGTCACGTAGACCGTTCCCGCCGGCAGCACCGAGGACACATCACCAAGCGCCACGACTTGCGAACTGACGGTGGGATTGGTCGGGTTGTCCGGATCGATCGCCTGGAACCGGATGGCCATCGTGCCCTGGTTCAGCCCACCGGTTGACACCCAGTTCCACACGCTCGTGCCGTCCCCGAAGACTGGTTCGGTCGGCGAGACGACAATTGTGTAGGAGCCGTCGGGATTGCTCACAGCTTGCGCGTTGTTGAGGCTGGTCTGCTCGTCCCAGTAGTTGTTGGTGATGGTCCAATCGTTGGTCACCGGCACACTGAAATAGTCGGCGTTGTTCGGATTGATGGTCAACACCAGTGCCTGGTCGTCAGCCAGCTGGAAGTAGCCCGCACTCTGCAGTTGGGTCGACAGGAAGGACGCGTTGCTCTGCGGATCGGTGAAGACGTTCGGCGGCACCCGCTCCCCTGTCACCGGATCGGTGGTGGCCACTTTGATGTACACCGACTCCTGCCCGATGCCCCTCAGCATGAGAAGGGCCGCATAGGAGCCCCGGACGATCGGCGGCACTGCGGGCAACGGGGGTATCACCGATACCAACCTGGTCAAGAGCGGACTCTTGGCGACCAGCGGCCCGATGAACGGAATCGCGAATCCTCCGAATTGGCTGAACAGGCTGTTGCGCGGACCCGCCGTGCGGTGGATCGCCAAGGTCATCGGATCCTCGGTGTTCCAATCGGCCAGCGTGTCCCGGATTGCGATCAGGGTGGTGTCGGGCGTGATCTGGAGGTGGTTCTGCTCGCCGGGTTGTGCCGGTGAGCCGCTGACGGTGATCACGAAGGTGCGGTCCGGGCCCAGTTCGAGCTGGTCGGCGTTGAGGACGGCCGCCGTCGTCCCGGTCGTTCCGGTCAAGACGCTGAAACTCGCCTGTGGATCGTTCTCGGGCAGCTGTCCGGTGATGACGTACTCCGAGGCATAGTTGACGCCGACAAATCGGTAGATCGTGTCCGGGTTGTCGTACAAGATGCGTGATCCCGTGACGTCCAGCCCGTACCACTGGTGTGGCGGTGCCACCTGCGTAATGATGGTCGGCTGATTGGAGTTCAGGATCATCAGCTGAAACGCCGACGCCATCGCCCACTCGTCGACCGCGCCTCCAAGTGCGGCGAGATTGGCCTTATCGGGGCCGCCGACCGTGGAGTATTGAATTGCTCCGATGATTCGCCAGGCGATGCGCAACACACCCTTCATCGCCAGCATCGGCAAGGAGCGCGCGGTCTGCATCGCCATCTTCTCGGCCGCGGTCTGTTCGGGGGTGCCCAGCGGGCTGACGGCCTGCCCGACGGGCTGAACCGCTACTGCATTGGCGAACGAAGTCGTCATCGTCGGTTCCGAAGTCGTGGCAACAGCAGCCGCAGCAGTGTTGCGTCTTCCGACCTCATTGCGCGCGGCGCCCACCATGGTCCACACCATGGTGGACTGAAGCCGCGTTCCCGCCCCTCGATCAATCCCATCCGGGGGGCCGGCCGCACGCTGCGAGACTGCACTGGCCAACCGCGCCGCCGCCGGCGCGGCGCTCGGCGCCGCTGCCCGCGCAGATGCCCTCGAACGAGCGGCGGAGCCACTCCGGCCACCGACCCCGGATCCGGATGGCCGGGTGCTGTGGACCGAACCCGCCCTTGAACTCGGGGCCGACTCGCGGTCAGAGCCCGACCCGGTATCCGCTTGGGCGACTCCCAGTGCGGTGCCTGCGCCCAAGCACATACCCACCGTGAACGCCGCCGCACCCAAGCGGCCCAAATGCTTCGCGCTACCCATCACCGCGACCCTCCAGCAATCTTCCCCCTCCGGAAACCTTAGTCGCTGGCCCGCACTTCAGGGGGGCAATGCGGGGTCCGCTGCGCCGTCGAGTGTCCTAAACGGTTCCAGTTGACATGAAGGCCACTTCGTTTTATAGATGAGACATGGGTAGTGATGTGTCTCATTCTCTCTTTCGGCTGGGCGGTGGGGCGGCATGGGCCGAGCCCTGGTCGATGTACGCATCGCTACGCGACCACGACCCGGTGCACCACGTAATCCCGAACGACGCCGAGCACGACTATTGGGTGCTGTCGCGCCATGCCGACGTCTGGGCCGCCGCCCGCGACCACGAGAATTTTTCTTCCGCCCAGGGCCTGACCGTCAACTACGGCGAACTTGAGCTGATCGGCCTGAAGGACAACCCGCCGATGGTGATGCAGGACCCGCCGGCGCACACCGATTTCCGCAAACTGGTTGCACGCGGGTTCACTCCGCGCCAGGTCGAAGCCGTGGAACCCGAAGTGCGCGCCTTCGTCGTCGAGCGCATCGAACGGATACGGGCGGCCGGGGGCGGGGACATCGTCGCCGAGTTGTTCAAGCCGTTGCCGTCGATGGTCGTCGCGCACTACCTGGGGGTGCCGGAAGCAGACCGGCCGCAGTTCGACGGCTGGACTGAGGCCATTGTGGCAGCAAGCGGGCAAGAACCCGACGCTTCCGGACAGGGCGGACTGCTGGGCGCCACCGAAGCGGTGCTGTCCATGACCGGGTACTTCACCGATCTCATCAACAGGCGTCGCCGTGAGCCCGGCGACGACGTCGTGTCCCATCTGGTTGCCGCCGGGGTTGGTGCTGACGGCGACACCGCCGGACTGCTGTCGATCTTGGCGTTCACCTTCACCATGGTCACCGGCGGCAACGACACCACCACCGGATTGCTCGGTGGCGCAGTGCAATTACTCCACCAGCGGCCCGACCAGCATCGGCTGCTCGCCGACAATCCGACGCTGATCCCGAATGCTGTCGAGGAATTTCTCAGACTGACGTCCCCGGTGCAGGGACTGGCCCGCACCGCCACCAGCGATATCACCATGCACGACACCACCATCCCGGCCGGCCGCAAGGTGCTACTGCTGTACGCCTCCGGAAATCGCGATGAGCGCCAGTACGGCGCAGACGCCGCCGAACTCGACGTCACTCGGCGCCCGCGCAACATCTTGACCTTCAGCCACGGGGCGCACCACTGCCTAGGGGCGGCCGCCGCCCGGATGCAGTCCCGCGTGGCACTGACCGAACTGCTGACCCGCTGCCCGACGTTCGAGGTCGACGAGTCCGGAATCGTCTGGGCCGGAGGCGGTTACGTGCGCAGACCGCTGTCGGTACCGATGCGGTTAGGGTAGCGAGCATGCCGGACTGGTTGAGACCGCACCGCACCGAGGCCGCCTGCGACCGGATTCTCGCCGCTGCCGGCGAACTCTTCGCCGAACGCGGCGTCGAATCGGTCGGCATGAACGAAGTCGCCCGGGCGGCGGGCTGCTCGCGCGCCACCCTGTATCGCTACTTCGACAACCGGGAGGCACTGCATGCCGCATACGTGCACCAGCAGGCCCGTGCGCTCAACCTGAACCTCGCAGAACTGGTCAGCGAGATCAGCGACCCGGGCGATCGACTGCTCGCCGCGCTCACCCACGCCCTTCGGTTGGTACGGGAAAATCCGTCGCTCTCGGCATGGTTCGCCCGAACTTCACTGGGCGCCGAGGCCGCTGAGGGCTCCGACGTCGTGCAGGAGCTGACAGCCGGTTTCCTGTTGTCCGTACATCCCGACGACGTGGCGACCGCACGGCGGCGGGCACGGTGGCTGGTCCGGGTGCTCACCTCATTTCTGGCGGTTCCCGGCCGCGATGCTGACGACGAGCGGGCCATGCTGAAAGAGTTCGTCATTCCGGTCGTCCTGAGCGCGTCGGTGTAGCCCTCCGACGCGCTGTTAACGTTGTGCGCCGTGGCTGAAATGGTGCTCTACGACGTCCGCGACCGCGTCGCCGTCATCACGGTGAACGATCCCGACCGCCGCAACGCGGTCACAGAAACCATGTCCGCGCAATTGCGCGACGCGGTAGTCCAGGCCGAATCGGATGACGCCGTACACGCCGTCGTCGTCACCGGAGCCGGAAAGGCATTCTGCGCAGGCGCCGACCTTTCCGCCCTCGGGGCGGCGGCCCGCGACGGCTTGGAGCGCATCTACGCGGGTTTCATGGCCGTCGGCCGGTGCCAACTTCCGACTATCGCCGCCGTCAACGGTGCGGCGGTGGGTGCCGGGATGAACCTGGCGTTGGCTGCCGATGTCCGAATCGCCGGTCCGCACGCACTTTTCGACCCCCGCTTTCAGAAGTTGGGCATCCACCCCGGCGGCGGCGCCACCTGGATGCTGCAACGCAGCGTTGGCCCGCAAGTCGCTCGCGCAGCATTGCTTTTCGGCATGCGCTTCAACGCCGAGCAGGCTGTGCGACACGGCTTGGCGCTCGAGGTCGCCGAAGACCCATTGTCCGCCGCACTGGAATTGGCGACCGGGCCCGCGGCCGCCCCGCGAGATGTGGTCATTGCGACCAAAGCGTCGATGCGGGCCACTGCAATCCCCGGCTTCGTCGATACCGACCACCACACGGCGGCGAAGGACATCGAGCTTGGCCCGCAGGCGCGGTCGATCGAATCACCCGAATTCAAGGCTCGCTTGGCCGCGGCTCAGCGTCGCTGAGGTCAGGCAGCGAAGTTTCGCAAGATCGCGGCGTTGAAAGAGATTTCGATGGTGCTGGAGACCGGGCCTGGGGTTCCCGGCAATGGCGGGGCCAGTGAGTGGTGGTGTTCGCCGGTGGGTGTGGTGCATTCGGCCGAGTGCCGTTCTCCGTCTGCCTG
>JAGQTV010000056.1 GCA_020438845.1 Mycobacterium sp.
CTACGGAAACGCCGCGACAACGTCGTCGACTTCCCCTCTCACAAGCCGAACCCGAACCCCGACTGACCTTGCTGAACCTCACAGGTAAGGCTGGGAGCTCTACCTCAATGAGGCCTCCACAGAACGGGGTCATCTATCCGGGTCTGGCCCAGCGGATGTCGGCAGGCCGCGGGATCCTGCACTCGGAGAAGAATGACTCGTGGAATCTCGGCGGCGAAAAGCACACGCAACCAGTGCATTTCGTCCAGATGTGGGTAGTCCCCGACGAAACCGGCCGCAACCCGCAGTACCAGCAACTGGAGATCGACCGCGAACTGCTCGCCGGCGATCTGATCACCATTGCCTCGGGGATGCCCGCCCACCGCAACGATGCCGCGATCACCCTCGGCAACCGCTACGCAGCCCTGCACGGCGCCCGGTTGCAGGCCGGTGACACCGTCGAGCTGCCCGACGCGCCCTACCTGCATGTGTTCGCAGCACGGGGCGCCGTGGCCCTCGAAGACGAAGGTGACCTCCACGCCGGCGACGCCGCCCGGATCACCGCGGCGGGAGGACAACGCCTCATCGCCAACGGCGCCGCGGAGGTCCTGGTCTGGGAAATGCACGCCCGAGTCGCCTGAGCCCCGGGCTGAGCGGGGGCTAATCGACCGGCTTAATTGATGCGGATGCGACTGCGCGGACCTGCCTGGGACAATGGACACATGTGCGGTCTCGCGGGAGAGATTCGGTTAGACGGCAGGCGGGCGGATGTGGTCACCGTCGACCGTATGGCGGCGACGATGGCCGATCGGGGGCCCGACGACTCGGGGACCTGGGCATCCGGCCCGGTGGCGTTGGCGCACCGCCGTCTGAAGATCATCGATCTGTCTGCCGCCAGTGGGCAGCCGATTGTCGATTCGGCGGCGGGGATCGCCGGTGTGTTCAACGGATGCATCTACAACTACGTCGAACTGCGCGACGAACTCACCGCCAAAGGTCATCGGTTCTTCTCCCACGGCGACTCGGAGGTGGTGATGAAGGCCTACGCCGAATGGGGCGAAGGCTTCGTCGAGCACCTCATCGGAATGTTCGCCGTTGCCATCGTCGAGCGGGACACCAATCGGGTGGTCCTGGCACGCGATCGGCTCGGTATCAAACCGCTCTACGTCGCCGAAAGCGCGGACAGTGTGCGGTTCGCGTCGACGTTGCCCGCGCTGCTGGCCGGGGGTGGAATCGATACCAGCATCGACAAGGTGGCCCTGGCGCACTACATGTCGTTTCACGCCGTGGTGCCCCCGCCCCGCACCATCCTCACCGGAGTGCGGAAACTGCCCCCCGCGACCGTGCGGGTCTACGAACCGGACGGTACGCGGCGCGAGCACCGCTACTGGGACGCACCGTTCGCCCGTGCCGCCGACCGCAAAGGCTGGACCGAGACCGACTGGGAGGATGCGCTTGCGGAGGCGCTCGCCATTGCGGTCCGCCGACGAATGGTCTCCGACGTCCCCGTCGGCGTCCTGCTCTCCGGCGGACTGGATTCCTCACTGGTCGTGGCCCTGCTGGCGCAGCAGGGCCAGACGGGGCTGTCGACGTTCTCGATCGGCTTCGAGTCCGTGGGTGGCCGGGAGGGTGACGAGTTCCAGTACTCGGACGTGATCGCCGAGAGGTTCGCGACCGACCACCACCGCATCCTCATTCCCCACAGTGACCTGCTTCCCCCGCTGGAAGCCGCTGTCCACGCGATGGCCGAACCGATGGTCAGCCACGACGCGGTCGCCTTCTACCTGCTGTCCGAGGCTGTCGCCCGGCATTTGAAGGTGGTGCAGTCCGGCCAGGGAGCCGACGAGATCCTCGGTGGTTATCACTGGTACCCGCCGCTGGCAGGGGTGCCGCGCGAGGACGCCGTGGGCACTTACGCCAAGGCGTTCTTCGATCGCGATGCCGCCGGACTGGCCCGGGTGCTGGCTCCGGACTACCTGCTCGACGGCGACCCGGCGCGTGATTACGTAGCCGCCCACATGTCCGCCCCGGGTGCGCAGACCGCAGTGGATGCCGCGCTGCGCATCGACACCGAAGTGATGCTCGTCGACGATCCGGTCAAACGGGTCGACAACATGACGATGGCCCACGGACTCGAAGCCCGGGTTCCCTTCCTGGACCACGAGTTCGTCGAACTCGCGGCCACCTGCCCACCGGAACTCAAACTCGCCCAGGGCGGCAAAGGCGTGCTGAAGTCCATCGGTCGCCGAATGTTGCCCTGGGAGGTGATCGACCGCCCGAAGGGGTACTTCCCCGTCCCCGGCATCACCCACCTCGAGGGCAAGGTGCTCGACCGGGTGCGAGACGCCCTGCACGATCCGGCCGCCCGGGAGCGCGGGATGTTCCGCGCCGACTACGTCGATGCCCTGCTGGCCGACCCCAACAGCGAACTCACGCCACTGCGGGGGAACAAACTTTGGCAACTCGGCCTACTGGAGATGTGGCTGCAGACCCATGGGATCTGAGGCGGACATGAACGACGGGACGAATCGGCCGGCCTCAAGTGCACGAGAGGTCGTCGGCCCCGGCGGCGACCCGCGGATTGCGCACGCCGGCAAGGAGCGCGCGCGTCCGTCGCGCGGAGTGGCGCTGGACTGCGGCTGGGGCCAGATCGTCTTCGGTCAGACGTTCGAGCATCGCAGTCAGGCCGCCGAGGTGCTGCGCGGGGAGGTGGAGGGTACCCGCGACATCTGCATTTACCTCCGGGACGCCCATGTGTTCGTCGCCAGGCATCCCGATGAGTTTTTCGTCGATCCTTCGTTGACCTACCGCCTCGATCTGCCGGCCGAGCAGATCAGCGCCGAGCTGCCGCCGAACGTAACGATCACCGAGTTGCACACCATCGATGAGGCGGATGCCGTCAATGCCATCTACGCCGGCAACGGCATGGTCACCGCGCCGTCGGACGTCCTGCTGCAGGTTGCGTCCCGGCCCGAGGTGCTGCATCTGGTGGCGTCATTGTCGACGGGCCAGGTGGTCGGCACCGTTACCGTCGTGGACCACAAGGCGCTGTTCGACGACCCGGCCAATGGCTCGTCACTGTGGTGCCTGACTGTGGATCCGGCAGCCGCCCCGGTGGGTCTGGGTCAGGCTCTGCTCGGTCGGCTTGCTGCCGAGATGGCGGCACGCGGGCGTTCATTCGTCGACCTGTCGGTACTTGCCGACAACACCGGAGCCATCCGGCTCTACGAGCGGCTGGGCTTCTACCGGGTGCCCGAACTCGTGGTCAAGCGCAAGAATCCTATCAACGAGCGGCTGTTCCGTGCCCCGCCGGCGCCGCATTACGAGGAGTTGAACCCGTACGCGAGGATCGTGGCGGACGAGGCGATGCGTCGCGGCATTCGCGTGGAGGTAACCGACCCGCAGTGGGGCGAATTGAAGCTCACGCACGGCGCGAACGTCATCCACACCCGCGAATCGCTGTCGGAGCTGACCAGTGCGCTCGCGATGGCCCGGTGTGACGACAAACGGGTCACCCGGCGTGTGCTGGCGGACGCCGGTCTGCGGATTCCGCGTGGCATCACCGCCGGCGATGAGACCGCGGATACTGCGTTCCTCAGCGAGGTGGGGGCGGTCGTCGTCAAGCCCGCACGGGGTGAGCAGGGCCGCGGGATCACGGTGGGGGTCCGGGACCCGGAGTCGCTGCGGCGCGCAGTGGAGGAGGCCCGTGCCCACTGTCCCGACGTCCTGATCGAGGAGATGGTGGCCGGCCAGGACATCCGCGTGCTCGTGATCGACCACAAGGTTGTCGCGGCCGCGGTACGGCGGCCGGCCAGTGTGCTGGGGGATGGCACCCACACCATCGCGCAGTTGATCGAGCGACAGTCGGGTCGCCGCGCGGCAGCGACCGGGGGCGAGTCGCGCATCCCGATGGACAGCGGCACCACCGATACCGTTTCGGAGGCGGGTTGGTCGATGGACGACGTCCTGCCGGAGGGCGAAGAACTCACCGTGCGCCGAACCGCCAATCTCCACACCGGCGGAACCATCCACGACGTCACTTCCGAGCTGCATCCGCTGCTGGCAGAGGCAAGTGTCGCGGCGAGTTGGGCGCTGGCCATTCCGGTCACCGGAATCGACCTGTTGGCTACAGCGCCCGACCAGCCTGAGTACGTCATCATCGAGGCCAACGAGCGTCCGGGACTGGCCAATCACGAACCGCAGCCCACTGCCGAGCGGTTCGTGGATCTCCTGTTTCCGACCACAGCGTCGCCGCCGCCCACGGCGAAGTCCGGCAAGTCCCGTTCGCGCGCGCGGCGCGCACGTGGCGCAGACCCGGCCCGCTGATGCGCGCGCCGGCCGCGGTGCGTAGCGATACGGTTCGGGGATGACCGCTTTGGAGATCGACCTCGACTTCCTGCGCCGGGTGCTCCTGGAACTCCTGGATATTCCCAGCCCGACGGGGCGGACCGATCACGTCCAGCAGTACGTCGGTGAGCGATTGGACCTGTTGGGTGTGCCGTTCATCGTCACGCGGCGCGGCGCTATCGTGGCGGATCTTGGCGGGCCGGCGGACTCCGACGCCAGCCGGGCGGTCGTCGTGCACACCGACACGATCGGCACGATGATCCGCAGCCTGAAAAGCAACGGCCGGCTGGAACTGAAACCGGTGGGCCATCATTCGGCGCGCTTCTCCGAAGGTGCGCATGTATGGGTGTTCCCGGATGACCTAGAGACCGTCTACACCGGTCAGGTGCTGCCGTTGAAGGCCTCCGGGCACCGCTGGAACGAGGAGGTCGACTCGCAAGGCGTTTCCTGGGATCACGTCGAGGTCCGCCTCGACGAGCTCGTTTCCAGCGAGGAGGATCTCCGTGCCCTCGGCCTCGATGTGGGGGATTTCGTCGCACCTCTAGCGAACCCGCTGATCACCGACAGCGGGTTCGTGCGCTCCCGGCACCTGGATGACAAGGCCGGTGTGGCGGCCACCCTCACGGCGCTGAAGGCGTTGAAGGAGGCCGACGTCGAACTACCGGTGCGCGCCCAGCTCCTCGTGACCTGCACCGAGGAGATCGGGCATGGCGCCAGCCATGGACTGGATCCCGATGTCGCCGAAATGGTTTCGGTCGACGCCGCCATTGTCGCGCCCGGGCAGCAATCCAGGGAGACGGCTGTGACGGTGGCCATGGCCGACAGCGTGGGCCCGTTCGACTACCACTTGACCCGTCGGCTGTACGCGCTGGCGCGGGAGCACGACATCGAGGTCGTGCGCGACACGTTCGCCTTCTATCGGTCCGATGCCGCCGCTGCGATCGAGGCCGGCGCTCACGTGCGCGTGGCGTTGCTGGGTTTCGGAACCGACGCCAGCCACGGCCACGAGCGCACCCACATGAACAGCCTCGAGGGTCTGGCCCGATTGCTGACCGTGTGGCTGCAGTCGGACCTGGTGTTCCCCCGATGGGACGCCAAAGCGGACGGTCCGCTGCGCGGATTCCCTTCGTTGGCCGTCCAGCCGGCGCACGAGGAGGGGCCGCAGGAGGGGCCGATCGAGGTTCAATGATGGGCGGCAGACGCTGCGCTCAGCGGCGCGGCGTATCCGGCTCAGTTTTGGACGAAGAGGGAGATTCCCGTGTCATCGCATGCCGACTTCAGGCGCTTGTCCCGGGTCCACAGCTGACTGCCGGAGACCAGTGCCACGGCAGCCATCAGGTGAACGTCAACCGGGCTCAGCCCCCGCTCCCAGAGTCGGCGTTGGTTGGTGATGTGCAGGATCTCTTGATGGCCGATTACCGGAAACTGATAGAGATTGGACAGCAGACTCAGGACGTGGTCGCGCTCTCGTATCGAGCCGAGCGCGATCTCCTCGACGATCAGCGGGTGACCGCCGACCCGATCCAGCCCCAAAAGGTCGACCAGCTTGGGTTCGGTTCTGTGCAGATGGTCAATCCAAACCGCAGTGTCGACCAGGATCATCCCGGCGCTTGCCGCCGTCGGGGGCTCCCCGTCGCGGATTTGTCCGTTCCGCCGAGATCGGCAAGCCGACGGGCACTTTCGACGCGAATCAGCGTTTGCAGACCCTGGCGCAGCAGGGCTGCGTTCTCGTGCACTCCGGTCAGCTCTGCTGCCCTGGCTAGCAACTCATCGTCAATCGTGACCGTCGTCCGCATCCTGCACCTCCATCAGCATCTTTGGATGCGTATCCTGATGCTAGCATCGCTTCACAGGCGCCGCGCTTCGCGCCGAAACACACTGGGGGACAAGCCGGTCCATCGGATGAAGGCGTGGGTGAAACTGGCGGTTTCGGCGTAGCCCAGTTGCCGGGCGATCGTCTCGATCGACACGCTGGTTGCCAGCAACTGCTCGGCGCGGGTGCGCCGGACCTCGGCGATCAGGTCGCGGAACGAGGTGCCTTCGTCGCTGAGCTTGCGCCGTAGGGTGCGGGGGTCGAGGTGAAGTTCATCGGCGATCGTCTGCATCGACGGAATACTGGCCTGGTCGTGCAGGATGCGGCTGCGGACCTGACCCGCGACCCCGACACGAGACAAACGGCCGTCCAATAGTTCCCGGCATTGCCGCTCGAAAATCCGCGTTGTATTCGGATCGGATTGGGGTAGTGCGATATCGAGGGTCCCGGGTGCAGCGACGATCCGGTTGGCTGGCCGGTTAGGGCGTACGTCGGTCGTCAGCGTCCAGGTCTGTGCCAGGCGCTGAGCCCGCTGCTCGTCAAGGGTCGTATCCACCCAATCGACGGCGATGGGGATGTTTGCACCCGCCAGTACGGCAAAGAGTCCTGCGAGGTCACGTTCGACGATGAAGGGCCGGACTTCGGCCGGAATGTCGGTGTCGTCGGCGACGACGTACTCGCGCGCGGCGTCGGTCGCGATCGAAAAACGTACGTGGGAGGGGAGCAACGCCTGGTAGGGCAGGATCCGCTCGAAACCCTCGCGGACGGTCGCACTGGTGATGAATGCGAAACCCAGTACCCCCAGTCGGCCCACTGTGCTGAACCCGCCGACGTCGACACCCAGGCCCGGACGATCGCCGAGCCGGTTCACGATATTGCTGACCACCCGAAACTCCTGGTGGGCCCAGATCTCGGCGTGCTCATCGGCAAGCGTGGACTCCGTCAGGCCGGTGCCCGCAAGGCAGTCGGCAACCGGCATGGATTCGGCGACCGCCTGGATCATGATTCGAACACCCTCGGTACCGCGCGGGACGGCCCACAGTGGCGCGGGAAATCCGGGCATTGCCCGAAAATATCAAATTCCTGCCCGGTCGGGACATTAACCTGGCGACTCTTCGTGCCTAACGTGGGGATCATGCCCGCAACCGCCATCGCTCCCGTTATCACCGGTCTCGCCGACGAACTTCGGGCGCTCTACGACGAGGCCCGTGCGTCAATGGGGGAGGCCGACCTCGAGCACGTTCGAACAGTGACCGCCTACGGGCAGGCCATCAACGCGCGACGTCTGGAACTGCTGCGCACCGGAGGCCCGGGTGCCGCCAGCCGTGCCGCCGTGCTGGAGATGCTCTACCGCCTGCTGCAATTTTCCGAACTCGGCCACAACATCCTGCATGGCAGCTACGACGATCTGCCGGGCAGCGGGGAGTACCACTCCGATAGGTACGACTGGGACTTCAATGTCGATGTCGCACAGTGGAAGGTCATGCACCACGAGGGCCACCATCCCTACACCAACATCGTCGGCAAGGACCACGATCTCGGGTACAGCGTGCTGCGCGGCCAGGCGGCCCAGGACTGGTTTGGCCACCACGCGGTCCAGGTCGCCCTTCTCGGCGCCGTCTTCCCGTTCCTCGCCCAGTTGGCGCCCTTTCTGGTGGCGAACATCACCAGAGAGGTTGACGGAAGCCGGTTTTGGTCCCGGGACACACTGCGCGGTCCGCTGCGGATCGCCCTGGCGGACACCAAAAGGCGGTTGGTCACCGAGCCGTTGTCGATGGGGCGGCGGTTCCTGCCGGCCATGGTGGCCAACCATATCGGTGGCGTCGCGGGTTATGCGGCGGTGCTCTTCCTAGTCGCCATCGAACATCACGCGGGCGAGATGGAAGTCTTCGCCGACCCGGGACCCGACGAGACCCACGACGAGTACTACCGGCGGCAGATCCGCAGCACCCGCAACTTTCTGCGCAGTCCGCAACTGGATTCGGTGCTGCAGCGCATCCTCGAGGAGGAGGTGCCGTTCGACGATCGGCCGGATTTCCGAATCTTCTACGGCGGCCTGGACACCCATATCGAGCACCACCTGTTCCCGGACCTGCCGCCGAACCGCCAGCGCGAGGTCGCTCCCCGGGTCAAGGAGATCGTCACCCGCTACGGCCTGCCCTATCACCAGACACCACTGGGAGAGACGGCCGCGTTGTTATTCAAAACCCTGACCGGCCTGTCTATTCCGGTGGGCGAACGTGAATCCGGCCATCCGCTAATGCTGCTGAAACGCCAGGCCGGGCTGGCCCGCCGGGTTACCTCAGGGGTCCGATACCGGCGCCTGCCGGATGCGCCTTACCTGGATAAGCCCCGGTGGTACAACGTGCCCGTCCGTGTCGTCGCCACCGAACAGTTGGCGCACGGTCAGGCGCTGACGATCCGGCTCGAGCGGCCCCGCGGATGGGACGACGTCTGCTGGGACCCGGGGGCCTTCGTCTCGCTGCGGATCGAGCACGGCGACGAAACGCTCATCCGCCAGTACAGCCTGGTCCACGACAGCGACGACTCGGACACCATGGACATCTGCGTCAAACGGGTGCAGGGCGGCCGGGTTTCCAACCTGTTCAACGACGCACTGCGCGTGGGTGATTACCTCACGCTGCTGGGTCCGCCGGTGTCGACCGGGGGGCTGGCGACCCCCGAAGTCCCTGCCAGAGCGCTGTTCGTCGCCGGCGGGGTCGGTATCACGCCGATCATCAGTCAGCTGCGGCGGCTGGCCCGCTGCGGCGGACCCCGGGATGCCGTGCTGCTCTACTTCAACCACGACAACCGGATCCTCTTCGAGCACGAGATTGCCGAACTCGGCGAACTCGAGGGGATCACCGTGCATGTCTTCACCGGACGCAGACCCACTCCGGATTTGATCGCCGGCCTGGTGCCCGACGCCGCGGATCGGGAGACCTTCGCGTGCGCACCTGGGGGTCTCGTGGAATTCCTGCGCGGGTATCTGGCCGACAGCGGCCAAGAATCCGACCGATTCCACACCGAGTCCTTTGCTCATCCCGAAATCGTCCGGCCCGCCGATGACGGCAGCCGATATGTGGTCACGTTCGCCCGCACCCGCCGCGCGATCGAGGTCGACGGCGCCACAACGCTGTTGGAGGCTGCCAACCGGGTGGGCATTCGGGTGCCGACCGGCTGCCGGAGCGGACTGTGCCGAGCCTGTGTGACAACGAAACTCAGCGGCCAGACGGAAGGTGAGCGTGCGGCTACTGCGGGCGAGCGGATCACGGTGTGTGACCGCCTGCCCCGGTCGAACATCGTGTTGGATCTCTAAAATCGTTGCTGCTCCTCGCCTAATCGCCCCAGAACGACTTGAGGTCGTTGATGTCGCTCTGCGCGCGTTGCGCACCCAGCGCCATCGCATGTGCGAGTTGTGCCGGATCCATGAAATTCGTGCCTGAATCCGGATCTGCGCAAATCAGTTTGACCTTGGACCCCGTGGATTCGAGGAAGGACACCTCCTCGTGGATCTCGTTCGGGTTCACCCGCATCGCCAACCCGAAGGAGCCGGACGGTGGCGGCGCACTGAATAGGGAGAAGATGATGACCCGCTGGGCTCCCGCGAGGATGTCGGAGTGGGTGCTCGACGGGCTGACACCGCCGTCCATGCAGTAGTGGTCGCCCAGCCAGACCGGACCGTTGACGCCGGGGAGCGACGAGCTGGCCGCACATGCCGTAGCGATGTCGATGCCACTATCGGATGACACGACAACGAGTTCCGTCGTGTAACAGTCGACTGCGGTGGTGTGGTGCTTGGAGCTCGGCCAGGACGTGCCCCCCAGGAGCTTGGTAAGTGCGGCGGTGTAGGTGGCGACGGGAGTGTTGCGTGCCGCCATTGCCGCGCGACCGATCTCCAGCAGACTCTGGTAGTCGGTCGAGGTGGCGCTGCCCAGCACCTCGGTTGCGCGCTGCTGGGATGGGGCGCCGGTGTTGGTGACGACCATCCTGGCCAGAACGTCGGGATCGGCGGCGAGGGGGGCAAGTCGCGAATACGCCTCGCTTACCGTTGCGGAACTGACGAAGCTGCCGACGATGCTCCCCGCCGAGGTGCCGATCGTCAGGTCGACGTTCTCGAAGTCGACGCCGTGGTTCTTGGCCTCCATACAGTAGGCGAGCGTCCAGAACGTGAACCACTCGCCGCCACCCCCGAAGGAAATAGCGCGCGCCTTGCCGGTGCCCAAGGGTGAGGTTGCCGGTATCGGGAAGACGGTAGGACCCGACGGGGGTGGGGGAGGAGCGAGTGGCGTACCGCTGGTGGCCAACTCCACCGGTCGCCGAACTCTCGACACCGACTGATCGAGCGCCGCGCTCAGCGCGCAGGCGCCGGCCACCCCGCCGGCTCCCAGATGCAGCAGGGCACGTCGCGTCAGATCAGCCATTGTTGAATCCTCTCACCGCATACACCGTCAGAGTGCGATTCCTTCAGCGAGAACCCCGGCTCGCAGATCCTCCCTGAAGTCCGGGTGGGCAATGCTGATAAGGGCTCGAATACGCTCCACGTTCGACAGGTAGCGCAAGTTGACGCAGCCGTATTCGGTTGCCACATACTGGATGTCGGTCCGCGGAGTCGTTACCGGGGTTCCCGCAGGAAGCCCGACTGCGATGTTTGAAATCCTCTCGCCGCCCTTGAGCCGCCGGGTGGACGGCATCACAAAGAACGACCTGCCGCCTTTGGAATTCCGGGCGGCTCGGACGAGGTCGAGCTGTCCGCCGGTTCCGGAAATCTGAATCCAGTTCACCGCTTCGGCGGCGACTTGCCCGGTAAGAGACACCATGAGGCAGGTGTTGATCGAGACGAAGGAATCGTTCTTGCCGCAGTCATGGTCGTTGATGGCTCGACTCAGCGGCAGAATGACACACTCTGGATTGTCGTCGACATAGTTCATCAGGTCTGGGCCGCCGGCTGCGAAGCTGAAAACCACTTTGCCCGGGTGAATGTTCTTGCAGGCTCCGGTCACAGCGCCGGCCTGCACCAAGGAGAACATGGCGTCGTTGAACATCTCGGTGTGAATGCCAAGGTTCTTCTTCTCGGCGAGACTGTGGGCGACGGCTCCGGGGACTCCGCCGATGCCGATCTGGATCGTGGCGCCGTCTGGTACCAGTGGCACCACATGAGATGCGATCTGGTTCTCAAGGTCGGTCGGTGGAGCGCTGGGAAGGCTTGCGATCGGTATTTCGGTCTCGACAATGGCGTCGACCTGGGAGACGTGGATTGTGTTGAACTCGCCGTAAACCCTGGGCTGGGTAGGTTGGACCGTCACAATCGTGGTGCTGGCCAACTTCAGCGCCTCATGTTGTCCCATCCCGCCGCAGGGGCCGAATGTCATCCAGCCGTGTTTGTCGGGCGGGCTGACGTTGACGGACAAGACGGTCGGCTTGGCGCGTTCCCTGATGAAGCGGTCGGTCTCGGCGAGGTGAACTGACAGCTGGTTTACGTTGCCCTCAGGAGCCTTCATTCGTTCAAAGCGCCCGGTGAAGATCGTGTGGTAGTTGATTCGGCCTTTCATCTCGCCATCAAGTACCTTCAACGGGAACAGCGCCAATGCCGCGTAGAAGTCGACGTTCTCCAGTTCGGCACTGCGATCGGCGAGTGCTTGGCTGAATTCCAGCGGGATGGAGGATCCGCCTCCGACGAAAATGGAATCGCCGGATCGGACAAGCTGTGCAGCCTGGTCCGCGGTCATCAGTTTCGCCCGGTAATCGTCCCGCCAATCAGCCACGTTCTTCCACCTTCGATTTCGAATTGGGTGCCGGTCCCGATTCTATCGTCGGCGCATCGTGAAACCGGTTGTATTGGAGTAGATTTCGACTCTGCTGGGTTATTTTGGAGTTCAGTCGATTGTATCCAGCCAGTCGGCGATCGCCTGGCCGATCTGGTGTGGGCTGTCCTCCTGGATGAAATGACTTCCGGCAACCGTTACCTCGGTGAGATTGGGCCAACTGCGGCAGAACTCGCGCTGCGGACCGGTGAGGATGGCACCCGGTTCGGCGTTGACGAACAGCTTGGGAATGTCACTCGTGGTCAACCACTCGGCATACGCGGCGACGATCTGATGGACATCGGCAGGTTCGCCGTCGATCGGGATCTCACGCGGCCAGGTCAGGGTGGGGCGCCGGTGCGCGGCGGCGGTGAACGGCCGGCGGTATTCGTCATGCTCGGCGGGAGTCAGGCCGCGCAGGATTGATCCGGGCAGCACTGCTTCGACGAACAGGTTCTTCTCGATCACCATCTGCTCGCCCGCATCCGAACGAAACGCCTTGAAGATCGCCGCCGCGGCCTCGGGCCATTCGGACCACGCGACCGGCCGGACGATGGCTTCCATGAAAGCGATTCCGCCAACCCCATCCCGGTGGCGGTTGGCCCAATCGAAGCCGAGGGCTGAACCCCAGTCGTGCAGGACCAGGACGACATCGTCACCGAGATCAAGCTGCTCGAGGAGTCCGTCGAGGTAACGGCGGTGCTCCACGAAGCGGTAACTGCCCGGCCCGATGTCGTCGAGCTTGTCGGAGTCGCCGTGACCGATCAGGTCGGGCGCGATGCAGCGGGCCCGCCCCGACACGTGGGGGATGACGTTGCGCCACAGATACGACGACGTCGGATTGCCGTGCAGGAAGACAACCGATCGCCCTTCCCCGGTCTCGTGGTAGGCCATCCTCTTGCCGTCGATGGTCAGGTAACGCTTGGCTAGCGGGGTCGGATCGATCGCGGTCATCGGACCCGCGCCGCGCGAGTCGCCTGCAGGAGGCTGTGGCCGAACAGCGGTGTCAAGGTCAGCTGCACGGCGGCACGGGCGGAACGGGCGGCACGGGCACCGCCGTTCGCGACCTCTGGGCCGACCTCAGGGCCGGATTCAATCGACATCTGCCACATCGTATGGCCTCACGGCGGAATCCGGGATCGACAGCATGGCCAGCTGAGACCTGAGCATGTCCGCGACATCGTCGAGGGGGCGCGTCGAGCGCTCGACGCGGCACAGAATCACCGCGCCTTCGAGCGCGGCGATGGCAACGTTGGCCATGGGACGTGCCTGCGCTTGAGATGCGCCGGCCTCGCGTAGCAGGCGAATCAAGGTGGTCGCCATTCGCTGGAAGGAGGACTGGGACAGTTGGGCTGCGTCAGGGATCCGGTCGGGTCCGTCAACGGCCAGTGCGACGATGGGACATCCAGCTCGAAAGTCACTGTCCTGCAACATTTTCTTCCAGAAATCAACCAATCCATCAAGTGCGGCAAAGGGGCTTTGGTTGTTGTCCTCGACGATGCCGGCAACGGCATCGGCGCCGAGGGCGGCAGCCTCGATCACCAACTGGTCTCGGCCGCCGGGAAAGTGGTGATAGATCGAACCTCGGGGTGCGCCGCTGTGTGCGAGCACCGAATCCAGGGTCACGGCGTTGGGGCCTCGCTCCCGTAGGAGCGACAACGCGCTGGTCAGCATCCGCTGACGAGTGTCGTCCCGCTTGCCCATCTGTCCGCCTAGTTGACTATGAAATGTGTCATAAGTGATAGTGGGATGATAACCGACCGGTCCGACGGAGGCCCCGCTGTGCAGCAATGGCAGAAGACCGCTTGCATCTTGTGTGAATGCAACTGCGGTCTGGAAGTATTGGTAAGCGACCGGAAACTCACCAAGATCCGCGGTGACAAAGAAAATCCGGGATCACAGGGCTACTCGTGCGAGAAGCCTTTGCGCCTCGATTACTACCAGAACGGCCGGCACCGACTCACCGCTCCCATGCGGCGGCGGGCAGACGGGACCTACGAGGCGATCAGCTGGGAAGTCGCGCTCGACGAGATCGCAGCGCGTCTGCGAGACGTCGTCGGCCGCCACGGTGGTGACGCGGTCGGGTTCTACGGCGGTGGGGGGCAGGGTAACCACCTCGGTGGCGCGCACGGACGGGCCCTGATGAACGCTCTGGGGGCGCGGGTCTATACCAATGCCCTGGCCCAGGAGAAGACCGGCGAGAACTGGGTCGATCAGCTGCTCTATGGCAACCACACCACCGGCGACTTCGAGAACAGCGAAGTTGTGGTGTTCGTCGGCAAGAACCCTTGGCAATCCCACGGGGTGGCACGTGCCAGGCCGGTGCTGCGGGAGATCGGCAGAGACCCCGGCCGGGCGATGATCGTGATCGACCCCCGCAGGTCAGAGACGGCTGAAATGGCCGACTTCCACTTACAGGTGCGCCCGGGAACCGATGCCTGGTGCGTGGCCGCGCTCGTTGCGGTGCTGGTCCAGGAAGACCTGGTCGATCATGCATGGCTGGCCGACCACACCACCGGGGCAGCCCGTGTGCTCGATGCGTTCCGCGGCATCGACATCGCCGGATGTGCCGCGCAGTGCGGGGTGCCCGAAGATCTGCTGCGAACTGCAGCACGCCGCATCGGCGCGGCGAAAAGCGTTGCCACCTATGAAGATTTGGGTGTCCAGCAAGCGCCCAACAGCACGTTGGTCTCGTATCTGCAGAAGATGCTGTGGATTCTGACCGGCAGCTTCGGCAAGCCGGGTGGAATGGCCATGCACTCCTGGCTGTTTCCGATCGCCGGAAGCTGGTACCCCGTCGACAAACGGAAGCGGTCGGACTCTGACCGCATCCGACGCCGGATGGCTCTGGCGGCCATGGGTATCGGTGCCGGGCCGATCCGCAAATTCGCCGAGCAGATGCACAAACAGCAGAGACTTCAATGGATGATGGAACCGTTGCGTTTGCTCGCGCTCACCAGTGCCCGGCTGACCCTGAACGAGTTCTTCGAGGCCACCGCGGTGCCCATCGCCACCGATGTGGCCGACCGGTTGAGCACGCGGGGCTCTTCGGGCCACAGCCCTGTCACCGGAGCGCCGATCATCTCCCGATTGATCCCCGCCGCAACCCTTCCCGACGAGATCCTGACCGATCATCCCGCCCGGGTCCGAGCCCTGTGGGTCGATGCGTCGAACCCCGTTCACTCCCTTCCCGATTCAGCGCGCTGGCGCCAGGCGTTCGAAAGTCTGGATCTGAGCGTGGTGGTTGACGTCGCGATGACCGAGACCGCTCGCTGCGCAGACTACGTGCTGCCGGCAGCCAGCCAGTTCGAGAAGTGGGAGCTATCGCTGTTCACCATGCACTTCCCGCACAATCACTGCCAGTTGCGCGCGCCACTGATGGCGCCGTTGGAGGGCACCAAGCCGGAACCCGAGATCTACGCCGAAATAATCGACCGACTGAAGACTGTCGACCCCACGATCGTCGCCCAGTTGGGTTCAGCCGCCCAGACCGGCCCAGAGGTATTTGCGCTCGCCTTCTTCAGCACCGTGTACTCCCAACCCGATCTGGCTGGGTTGGCTCCCTACCTGCTCTATCGCTCCCTGGGCGAGACATTCGGCGCCGGCAACCAGGCGTTGGCGATGGTGTGGGCGATGGCGCATCTGGCCGCCATCGCCCAACCAGGGGCAGTGGCCGCGGCCGGCTTCGCGGCCGAGCCGGCCAACAGCTTCGCGTTGGGCGAGAACCTGTTCGAAGCCATCAGGACTCACCGCGAAGGAGTGGTATTCACCGTCGACGAGTACCGAGACGCCTGGAACTACGTCCAACACGGCGACGGGCGATTTCATCTCGTCATTCCGGAACTGCTCGATGAGCTCGTGCGCTTGGAACAGGACCACCAGTCCTACACCACTGCGGAATTCCCATTCGTGCTGTCGGCCGGGGAACGTCGGGCGTTCACCGCGAACGTCATCATTCGCAACCCCGATTGGCGTCGGCGAGATGCGCAGGGCGCGCTTCGCATTTCACCCCGGGACGCTGGTGAACTCGGACTCGCCACCGGGGACCCAGCCCGCGTCGTCACCGAGGCGGGTTCTGCAGTGGCCGTCGTGGAGGTCACCGATGTCATGCAGGACGGTCATGTGTCGTTGCCGAACGGGATGGGCGTGTCCTATCCCTCACCGGACGGGGACGACGTGGTCGGAGTCGCCCTCAACGAACTGACGTCGACCACGCTGGTGGACAAGTTCTGGGGAACCCCATGGCACAAGCACGTACCCGCGCGAGTGGAACGCGTCTGACCGGGGCGAACACCGATAGCGCAGACGGGGTTCTCATCCGGGTCCGGCCGAAACCCGCTGGCGGATAACATGATCGGACAACCAGAAGGGTCGCCTTTGCCGCGGCAGCGCAGCGAGATGATCTCGGTCGACGGCGTGGCAGGTTCGGCAGCAGGAAGGCCGGACAGAGGGCTCGCCGACTCTCGTGTCGAACCTCGCCGGGTGTTGACCGGTTTGCAGACCAGTATCGCTCGCCTGCCTCCCCGTCTGGAGTCCATGGGTTGGCCTACCGTCAGCGCAGCATCTGCATTCCGAAGAACATGTAGCCCATCGACAGTGCCATGATCGTCATAAGGGTACGGTCTTTCCAGTCCGCGACGATGAGATAAGCGCCGCTGCCGCACTCGCAGGTCTCCGGTCCACTCCGATCGGCGGTGTCGGCTGCGGGAGGCGATCCCGTGCTTGCCGTGGCGCCGAGTTCGTAAGGGAACCAGGTCCGGTTCTCGATGATCCGAACGTCGTCGGGGAAGAGGTTGGCGGCCCAGCCGAATGCCTCGATGGCGAACCAGGACACGAGAACGAAGATGAGGATGGGGTTCCACTTCATCATCGGGTACCACATGTACGCCATGGCGGCCTGCTGAATGAGAAGCAGCATCCACAGGAAGTTCACCGGTTGTCCGCGGAGGAATTTGGTGAGCAGCCATGTGGCAATGGTCACTGCGCTGGCAATGAAAAACCACATCTGCCAGATAGCCGGCAGCCAGTTCCAGTCGTAGGACATCGACAGATACATGTAGATCATGGACAGCGCCATCGCGGCGTGTCCCGCGTGAAACCATTGATCTCTTCGGCCCAGGCCCAGGCAGGGCAGATGGTGCAGGATTCCCAGGGCAAGGCCCAAGGAGAACAGAACGCTGACCCAGCCCGGAAAGTAGTCCGGGCCGGATGTCAGAATGCCGGGCACGACACCGGCCGGATGCGATTTCGGGCGGCGCTGATCTGGTTGCCGGCTTCGGCCAAGGCGCGGTGCAGGGCTTCGACCTCGTCAGCCCCGACCCGTCCGAGGAAGTGCAGCAGAGCTTTGTGGCGTACTCCGCGATCGGTGAGCTGGTCCAAGGCGTCGACCATCAGACCGGCAACCAGCTCGTCACGATCTTGAGCCGGTGCGTATTGGTAGGCTCGATCGTCGCGGATCTGTAGCACCAGGTCTTTGGTCGAAAGTCGTTGCAGCACAGTCATCACGGTGGTGTAGGCCAGCGCGCGCCGAGCCCGCAAGGCGTCGTGGACTTGCCGCACCGTTTGAGGCCCTTCGCTGTCCCAGAGGTGGTCCATCACCGCGTGTTCAAGATCCCCCAGAGGTTTTGGCCCTGCCATGTCCCACCGGTGTCCTTTCCCGGCGCTGCGCTTGGCCGGCGATTAATTGGTCGTGTCGAAATCGCTTGTGGTTCCGATGGGAACTTCACGATGCGTGTTGTTACGGCGGGACTCTACGACTGCCTCGGCTGCCAACACGATGAGCAGCGTCACGCCGAAGGACGGGTACACCACCGCCAACGTCGCCGCGATCGCCACGATCACGGCGACAGCCCCCCGTGGGGTAGCCGAACGCGCGGCGCCGGTGGCCCGGCCGGGCAGTCCGGCTGTTCCGGTAGGCCGCCGCCTCCACCACATGAGGACGGCACTAAGAATGCTGATCACAAGGCCGAGACAGGCGGCAGTGGCGAGAATGCGGGTGATTAGGCCGTACTGGGTGCCCATGTGCATGTCCACCCCCCAACCGGTGATCCGCGACAACGCACCGTCTTGGTCTGCTGTGGCGTTGGCAATCGTCTGACCGGAGAATTGGTCAAGGTAGAGGGTCCGCTGATCGGACAGCTTTTGCGGCCAATGGTTGACCACGGTGTAGCTGCCATAGGTGATCTGCCCGTCTGCGGTGGTGTTCGACGGCGGAATGATGGAGTAGCCGGGAACCATGTTCTCGGACTTGGCTATCTGATTTATGTCGTTGAAGTCCAGTGTTTTTGGCGCGGCACCTGGATCTGAGGATGCATACACCGGGTCATCTTTGTCGGCCCAGGCAATGCGGCGACCGAGTCGGTCGAAGTCACCCACTCTGGCCGGTGTGGACGGAGCCTCGATCTCGGTGGCCGGAGTGAGTGTGGAGGTCGCCGCGCGCCAGTTCTCGCCCCAGTAACGCGACCAGGTGAGTCCCGAGAGGATGTAAAAGATCAAGACCGTTGCGAGCAGTATTCCGGTGGTGGCGTGCAGGTCTCGCCAGCGGATGCGTCCGCCTTTGCTCCACCGGACCCTCAGGCGTGGCTTGCCACGTTCTATCGCCCGGGGCCACCACAGATAGATGCCGGTTGCCGCCAGGACGAGCACCCAGACCGCGGTCATCTCGATAATGAGGTTGCCGACTCCTACCCTGATGGACGCTTCGGGGTAGGCCGACGGAGCGATCAGGTGGCCCAGAGAGGGCAACGCGAGGGTCGGTCCGTCGTTGCCGAACAAACGATGTAGTTGGTTGGCCCAGCCGACCAGGCCGTCGAGTTCATGTCGCTTTCCGAGATAGGCGCCGGTATGGGGATTGATGAAGACCTGGGTGACATTGCGCTCGCCAACCGGGGGGGCCTCGGCCGGAAGGAAGTCGACCTGGGTGGAGCGATCCCCAGCCTGAGGGGGAGTGATCGCGTCGAGCACCATCGTGGAGTCGACGTGTTGGCGGGCCGTGGCGATCTGGGAATCCAGCGAGACTGCGGACGCTGCCTGGTTCACGACCTTCAGATCCCGCTCCAGCCACAGGTCCAGAGGCTGGGTGTACAGGATGATCAGGCCGGTGCAGGCCAGCGTGAGTAAGGCAGGTGCAGTGAAAAGTCCGATCCAGAAGTGCAGTCGCCAGATCCGACGAAGGATGGCCGCCTGGCCGCGCCTTTCGGTCCTATCAACTTGCTCACGCTCGACCGTGACCACCGCGGCCCTCCTCGATTAGTACCTCGGATCACAAGTCGCGTCAGCCCCCCTGTTGGTTCCCGGGAGTTGGTTGATCGGCTCGATGAGTCGTCAGCTCCTGCTCGGGCGACGCACCGGTCAGTACTGGGTTTGGCATTGAAGCGAGTCTCAGTTTAAGGTAAGCCAATCCTAACTTAGGCAACCCAAATATGCTGGTGGGGAGGCGGCGGCCGGTGTTGCCGACGGCGGGCGGATGACGCCCACTTTGCGTGGCTTTTCGAAGCGAAAACAGTGAAAAAGCAAGGTGGACAAAGAAATCAGGACCATCTTGCATGTCTGAAAGGTCGATTGCATTATGCAGCCCACTGATCGCGTGCTGAAATCAAGCACCGCCGCGGCAGCAGTCCTGGCCGGTGTCGTTTTGGCCGGGTGCACATCCGAGGACACCACGTCCGCCGAGGCCGGTTCGGGGTCCCCGGCGGCCATCACGGTCGTTGCCACCGATGCAGAGTGTGAACTGTCGGCCACGACGGCGTCCACCGGACCCAGCACCTTTGTGATCACCAACAACGGCACTAAGGCCACCGAGTTCTATGTATATGGCGAGGGACAACGCGTGGTGGGTGAGGTAGAGAACATCTCTCCCGGCTTGCAGCGCAAGCTCGTCGTCAACCTTACCGAACCTGGCACCTATCACACCGCCTGTAAACCGGGCATGGTCGGTGACGGTATCCGAGGGGATTTCGTAGTGGCCGGACAGGCCGTGCAGTTAAACACCGATGCCGGGTACCAGAAAGCCGCAAGTGACTACAAGCGCTATGTGACGGACCAAGCTGAAGCGCTGGTCCCCGCAACCGAGGCATTCGCCTCGGCGATCAGGGCGGGAGATGTAGCCAAAGCCAAAGGTCTCTACCCGACGACCCGCACCTATTACGAACGAATCGAGCCGGTCGCCGAGTCCTTCCCCAACGACCTGGATCCGCGAATCGATCTGCGGGAAGCCGACTTACAGGAGGGGCAGGTATGGACTGGTTTTCACCGGCTGGAGAAAGATCTGTGGGTCAGCGGTCTACGGCCCGACAGCGCCGAGGTGGCCGATCAGCTCGTCTCCGATGTCACCGAACTCGCCGCAGGGGTGAAGTCTCCACAGTGGACCATTGACCCGATCCAAGTCGCCGGTGGCGCGCAGGAATTGCTCGACGAAGTGGCTGCTTCCAAGATCAGCGGCGAAGAGGACATCTTCAGCCACACCGATCTGTGGGACTTCAACGCCAACCTGGAAGGCGCACAGACCGCGGTCGCCTCGGTGCGGCCGATCCTTGATCAGCGCAACCCAGACCTGAGCAAGCGGATCGATCAGCGCTTCGCTGAAGTCGAGGCCCTGCTGGCCAAGTACCGGAGCGGCGACGGCTTCGTGCTCTACACCAGCGTGACCGACCAGCAGCGCCAAGAACTCTCACGCGCGATAGACGCGCTGAGCAAGGAGGTCAGCCAGGTGCAGGGTGCCATCGCTTTCCAGTAATCCCGACAACAAGCACAGTAATCCCGACACCGGGCACCGCAGCCGGCCTTCAGGGGTCTCGCGGCGTGCACTGCTCGGCGCGGCCGGCCTCGGCGCCACGGTGGCCGGGGCGGCGGGAGTCGGTGTGCTCACCGGCCGGGCCGGCGCGGCCGGCACGACCGCGCCGGAGAAGCCTGTGCCGTTCCGCGGTCTGCGCCAGGCCGGCATCATCACCCCAGCTCAGGATCGGATGCACTTTTGCGCCTTCGATGTCACTACCGACTCCAAAGCCGCGTTGGTGGCGACACTTCGTGAGTGGACGCATATAGCCGAGCGGATGACTGCCGGTAAGGAAGCCGCTCGCGACGGCGCCACCGGCCTCAATCCGTATTCTCCGCCAACCGATACTGGTGAGGCGCTGGGCCTACCGGCATCTCAGTTGACCCTGACGATCGGTTTCGGGCCGGGGTTTTTCGTCAAGGACGGCAAGGATCGCTACGGTATTGCCGACCAGAAGCCCGCTTCGTTGGCGGATCTGCCGAAGTTCGGCAACGAGAATCTCGACCCGGCCCGCTGCGGCGGCGACCTGATGGTGCAGGCCTGCGCCAATGACCCCCAGGTCGCCGTGCACGCAATCCGTAACCTGGCTCGGGTCGGGTTCGGCACGGTGGCCGTGCGCTACTCACAACTCGGATTTGGCCGAACATCCTCAACCACCCGCGAACAATCGACCCCGCGAAACATGTTCGGGTTCAAAGATGGAACCAACAATCTCAAGGCCGAGGATGCTGTGGCCCTTGACGAACATGTCTGGGTCGCCGAAGGCGACGGACCGGAATGGCTGATCGGCGGAACCTATCTGGTGGCTCGCCGCATCCGGATGCGGATCGAGTCCTGGGACCGAACCACCCTGCGCGAACAGGAACGGGTCATCGGGAGGTACAAGGGTTCTGGCGCCCCGATCGGGTCCGACGACGAGTTCAGCGAACTGGACTTCCACGCGACCAGTAATGGAGAGCCGCTGATCGATTCCGATGCACACGTCCGGCTGGCATCCAAGGAGAATCTCGGTGGGATCGAAATCCTGCGGCGCGGATACAACTTCACCGACGGCTCCGACGGCCTCGGCCATCTCGATGCCGGCCTTTTCTTCATCGCCTTCACGCGAGACCCGGTCACCCGCTTCATCCCCATGCAATCCCAGTTGGCCGGCAACGACCTCCTCAACGAATACATCTCCCACACCGGCTCTGCCGTATTCGCCTGTCCACCCGGACTAGGGCAGGGCGATTACTGGGGTTCGACGCTGCTTGGCTGATTAGGTCGACTGATTCGAATGTAGACCCGTTGTGGTCGATCAATTTTCGTGCCAGTCTCTCCTCGTGCCCATTCCCATACCTCAGCCGGTGCTGGCGCCGCTGACCTCTGCAGCGATCTTCCTGGTGGCGACCATCGGCGACGGCGCGGAGGCCGAGGTGCACGACAACCTTCCGGGGCTTTCCGGTCTGGTGCGGTCGGTGGGCTTCCGGGATCCGGCAAAGCATCTGTCACTGGTGACCTCGATCGGGTCAGATGCCTGGACCCGTATGTTCAGCGGACCCAGGCCTGCCGAACTGCACCCTTTCATTGAATTGCGCGGCGCTCGGCATCACGCCCCGGCCACCCCGGGCGATCTACTGTTTCACATCCGCGCGGAGTCGCTCGACTTCTGTTTCGAACTGGCCGGGCAAGTGCTCGCTGCGATGGGCGGCGCTGTCACGGTCGTCGACGAGGTGCACGGCTTTCGTTTCTTCGATAACCGTGACCTGCTGGGATTCGTCGACGGCACTGAGAATCCAGACGGGGCGCAAGCTGCGCGCGCCACCGAGATCGGCGCCGAGGATCCCGATTTCGCCGGCGGTAGCTACGTACATGTGCAGAAGTACGTGCACGACATGGCAGCCTGGCGAGCCTTGTCGGTCTCCGAACAGGAACGCGTCATCGGCCGCACGAAACTCGAGGACATCGAGTTCGCCGACGACGTCAAACCGGCTAATTCCCATGTCGCGCTGAACGTGGTAGACGACCAGGACGGTAACCAGCTGCAGATCGTGCGGGCCAATATGCCCTTCGGCGAAGTCGGAACCGGCGAGTACGGCACCTATTACATAGGCTATTCGCGGTCGCCGACGGTCACCGAGAAGATGTTGCGCAACATGTACATCGGCGACCCACCCGGCAACACCGATCGCATTCTTGACTTCTCCACCCCACTCACCGGAACGCTGCTCTTCACGCCCACCGCCGATTTCCTGGACAACCCGCCACCGCTGCCCGGAATGGGTGTCCCGGCGCCCACCCCGGTGTCGGCCACGAAGCCGGTTGGTTCTCTGAAGATCGGTAGCCTGAAAGGATCCTCGTAATGGACAATCTCTATCGCGAACTTGCCCCGGTAACGGAATCCGCCTGGCGGGAAATCGAACTGGAGGCGACTCGAACATTCAAGCGCCACATCGCAGGACGGCGCGTGGTCGACGTGATTGGTCCCACCGGGCCGACCACCGCAGCGGTCAGCACCGGACATTTGCTCGACGTGGCAGCGCCGGCGGAAGGCGTCGTCGCACACCTGCGTGACTGCCAGCCGTTGGTCCGGCTGCGGGTACCGTTCTCCGTATCCCGAACAGCGATCGACGACGTCGAGCGCGGATCAGAGGACTCGGATTGGGATCCGGTCAAAGAAGCCGCCAGGAAACTGGCGTTCGCCGAAGATCGGGCGATTTTCGAAGGCTACGCGGCGGCATCGATACAGGGCATCCGCGCCGGTAGCTCCAATCCGCCGTTGGCGCTGCCTGAGGATGTTCGCTGGATGCCCGACGTCATCGCTCAGGCCCTTTCGGCGCTGCGACTGTCCGGCGTCGACGGGCCGTACTCGGTTCTGCTGTCGGCAGACGTGTACACCAAAGTCAGTGAAACCACCGAACACGGCTATCCGATCCGCGAGCATCTCAGCCGACTTGTCAACGGCGAGATCATCTGGGCGCCGGCCATCGACGGCGCGTTCGTCCTGAGTTCCCGCGGCGGCGACTTCGATCTGAGGTTGGGAACCGACGTCTCGATCGGCTACCTGGGCCACGACACTGAGACCGTCCAGCTCTACCTGCAGGAGACGTTGGCCTTCCTGTGCTACACCCCTGAGGCTTCGGTCGCGCTCAGCTCTTGATCTCCGGGCTGCCCCGGCGCTGCCGCTCTACCGGTCGGCGTGGCGGAACAGTCGGGCTGGGCGGCCGCCGCTCTCGGCGGTGTCGAAGTCGTCGGTTTCGTCGAGATGAAGTTTCATCTTTCGCCGGAAGGTGTCGATCTTGTCGGCTTCGATCGGCGCGCCGGCGACGGCCTCGTGCACGTGACGCAGTTGGCGCAGAGTGAACCGGTTACCTAGCAGGTGGTCGGGGTCCGGGTTGTCTTTGTAGCGGAAGCGCAGGTCGGCCACCGCCAACTCGATGATCTCGTTGTGGTCGTAGGCCAACCGGCCGGGTGCCCCAACAGGCATCAGGCGCGTTGTATCCGGGAATCTTTCGGCGAGCTGGTCAGCGCGGACGACGACTAGGTGGGCCACCGAAAGCACCCAGCCGCGGTCGTCGCGGCCGGGTCGGTCGAACACGTGAAGTTGGCGTGGGTGCAGGCCGCTGATGTTGGCCTTGGTGCGGAGCGAGCGTTCCACGGCCTCGGCGAGTGTCTCGCCTTCCCACAAGAACGTGCCGGGCAGTGCCCAGCCCGTGCCAGTGGGGCGGTGGACTTCCAGGACCACCAGGCCCCGCTTTGGGTCCACGCTGAGTACTGCGGTGTCAACTGCGACCGAGGGGCGTACGTAGTCGGCGAGCGTCTTCCCGGCGCTGTCGCGGTGGGTGCGAGCCATGGTCTGGAGCGTAGCTGGCAGCATCGGCTGCGGCAGAGATAGCGATAGCGTGAATGTGAGATATGTTTGGAAAGGGCCGGAAATACGTCAGACGGGGTTGGGCGGCAATCTCCGCGACATCAGCGCCCCCTCCGCGCGCGGCGTCGGGCGGTGAGCCGGCCCCAGGCCCAGGTCAAGGGAACGTCGCGGCCAGTGGCGAGGTACTCAACGGTGGCCGGATACTGGCAAATCTCGCGCACCTGGGACAGTCCGCCCGGTTTGCCGACCAACAGCACCTGGTCGTCGACGGCCAGCGGGGTGTCCTCGGCGGGCATAAACTGCGGTTCGCCGGCGCGGAGCAGCACCAGGGCCGCGACCGGCAGACTTGCATCACGGTCATCGGGCTGTCGCACCAGCGCCCCTAGTGTCAGGGTTTGTCCGCGGCGCAGCCAGTCGACGACAGCCGGAGCTTCCCCGGCGGAAATCGTGAAGACCTCCCGCTCGGGGGTCCGCGAGCCGCAGCGGTCCTTGAGGTGGTCGCGCACCTGCGTGGCCCACTGCTCGTCGCGAGTGAGCGCATGCTCGACGAAGCTCCAGAACACCGGAGTCAGAATGCGGGCGAGCACCTCGCGGGCGATGAGTTCGGTCGCGATGTACACCGAATCGATCTGCAGCGTTTCGAGCAGTGCCTTCTTGGCGTTCGTCTGCTGGCGGAGCACCAAGTAGGCGTCAGGGTTCGTGTGGCGAGCGTGTTCGGCGAGGGCGATGTTGATTGTGTCGTTGCCGGTGCCGGCCACAAACCCCACCGAGCCCGAGACGTCGGGGTCGCCGCAGGCCGGGTCGACGTGGTCGACGGTCACACCGATTGCTGCCAGATCGGCGACGACCGACTCACCGAACTCGCCCTCGGCGCAGACCACCCATCTGCGCGCGGCCAGGTCGCGCCTCGCCGGCAGCAGTTGCTCCTGATCGTTGTCCATCAGCCATCGCAGTAGTTGATGGCTTACCGGCTGGCGGATCGACAGAGCGAGGTAATGGCCGAACCGATCATCGGCATTGATGGCCGACGTGGGGGAGAAGTGCTCCATGCGGTTCCTGGTGCGCTCGTGGGCGCAGCGACCGAGCACTGGCAGGTCAGGGCGCAGCAGTGACGCCGCCATCACCACTGCGAGGTTGATGTCGTCGTCATCGGTCAGCGCCAGGACAGCCTCACACTCCCGTCGCCCGAGGCCGGCCATTCCGAGTACCGCCGGTGAGGCGCAGTCACCCTGAACAGCAGGAACATCGAAGCTGAGTTGCTCGGATATCACCGACTGGACGCTGTCTTCCCGCCGGTCGATGACGACGAACCGGCGGTAGTGCTCGTCAAGTTCGGCGCCGACGATCCGGCCGGCATCCCCGTAACCGGCGACGATGACGAAGGGTTCGACCAGTCGGTCGACCTGACGCCGGAACCGTTGAGTAGCGACGGCAGCCTGGAACGCGGTGCTCTGGATAAGCGCGAAGAACACGCCAATCGCATAGGCCCAGCTGATGACCAGCAGGAAAATCGACAATGACATCCACATCCGCTGCGGGTAGCTGAATGGGTAGGGCGCCTCGGTGAAGCCGACCGTCGTCAGGGTGATGGTCATCTGATAAAAGGCGTCGAAGATGTTGAGCCGGTAAGGGTTTCCCTGCGGATCGACGCCCGGCATGAGCATCATTCCCACAGTGCAGAAGCTGAATGTGGCGATGACGACAATGAGCGGTGCGCGCATCCGCCGCAAGACCAAGAAGATGACTTCGGTCGTGGGCACCGCCGTCGGAATCAGAATTCGCGCGGGCCTGGTGGTTGCCTGTCGCCGGGTCCAGAGATGAAACAGGCGTTGCGGGGTCGGCATGTGTGACCGGCGAGGGCTATCGGCGTCGGAACGACGCCGTCTCGACGACGAGAAGGGTGACGGACACGAGGTTGGCCAGCAGCGCCCCGCCCGACAGCGAGACCACGCTGGCGGTGGCGTGCCCGTCCAGTCCGTGCGGCGATACGTGGGTGGCCCAAACCCATGTTCCCGCCGCAACGGCGAGTTGCAGTAACGCGACAAGACTGGTGGCCAGGTGTACTGCGCCGAGTTGGGTGCTGTCACCGAACTTCAGAACCGTCGTGATCAGTGCGACCACGAGCGCGCTGAACAACTCCCATGAGTTGTGGACCTCAGGGTCGCTGATGTCGCCGACGAAGAAGCCGAAGTTCAGCGTCGCTGCCAGCAGCACGAAGAAACCGAAAACCACCTTCTCGAGGTTCACATCGGCAGCCTAAACGCTCACCATCACAGCGGCGGCACTCCAGCGCAATTCCGCTGGCCACGAAGTACCGTTGGTTCTTGAGGAGGTCCGCATGGCAGAACTGAAGGAAGACCCCGACTACTACGTCCGGCATCGCGAAGCATTCCTCAAGGACTTCGACAAGCAGTCCCCGCCGTTCGCCAAGATTTTGGAGGACCACTTCCCGGGCGAATCCGAGCGGATCGTGGCGCAGGCCCGTGAGGAATTCGCTGCTTTGCTTCCTGACCTGCCCTACATCGGCGGCGGGATGAACCCGATGACCGAGTATCTGGTGGGCTCGGCCATCGTGCTCGGCTACTACAAGGTGCTATCCGGTAAGGGCATGACCGATGAACAGGTGGGCCAGTTCTGCTACCAGGTCTCCGCCCACCGGTTCGACGACGATTCCCGGATCTACCGCTGGTTCGCCAAGGAGGTCGGCTTCGGAAAGCTGTACTGGCAGTACGTGGCCCGCTACGCCACGTCACATCCCTACGAGGGCGGCTGGGACTGCGAAATCGTCGAGGGCAACGGCTACGACTGGGGTATCGACATCACCCGCTGTGGGGTCTGCAAACTCTATGACGCCCAAGGCGCCGGCGAGTTCACGAAGTGGGCGTGCCCGTCGGACTTCGCCATGACCAAATCGCTGCACATCGGGATGCGCCGGACTCAGACACTGTCCGCCGGTGACCCGCGATGCGATTTCCGTTTCAAGTCCGATTGGGTGCCCGAAGACGACTGGCCGCCGGCGTTCACCCGTTGCCCCGACTCCGAAGGCCAGTGAGTGTAACGGGGCGACCTGCTGAAGCGAACCAGGTCATAGCGAGATTTCAGACCAGGAGCGATTTCCCATGATGACCGTTCGACGTTTCTCCCGTGCACTCGGCGCATTGGCGCTCTCGGCTGCCGCCGTTCCGATGACCGCGCTCATGATCCCAGCGGTGAGCCAGGCCGAGGACAACTGCGACTTCAACTACTTTCTGAACACCGCCACAAACCAGTGCCAGTTCTGCGACACCGGGTTCATGTACTGGAACTACGGCCTCAACCTCTGCGTGCCTGTAGATCAGACACCCTATGTCGATCCGATCCTCGGGCCGGCCGGCCCCATTGGGGTGGGTCCCAATCCGGTCGTCGGACCGGTCGGGCCCGTTGGCGTCGGTGGCCTGGGTCCGGTAGCGGGCCCGGTGGGTCCGGTCGGGGTCGGTGGCCCCGGGCCCGGGGCAGGACCCGCCGGACCGATCGGCATAGGGCGGCGGTAGCGGTCGGTCCGATCAGATCAGCTCCTCGGTGCGCGCCCATTCCTCCACCCGGGCCATGCCCTCGTCGATCGACACGATCGGCTGGTAGCCGAGCAGTTTCTCCGCCTTCTCGATCGAATACGTGCCGGGGCGATTGAGCAGCCACATGGTTCCGCCGGACAGGTCGGTCTGGTGGCCCAAACGGCGCATCAGGCGGCCGAGGACCTCTGCGGCCGGGGCAGCGACACTCATCGGCACGGCGCGGATGGTGCCACCGCACATGGCCGCCATCCGGCCGAAGAATTCGCCACAGCGAACTCCCACCCCGTCGGTGATGTTGAGCACGTGGCCCACCGCGTCGTCCGAGGCGACGACGAGTACCAGGCCGTCGACGAAATTGTCGATGTAGACCGGTGAGAAGATGCCGTTCCCACCGTTCGGCAGCGGAAACCCGGTCTTCTTTCGCATCTCGGCAATGGGGGAGCGCACCCACACTGAACGGGGTCCCCAGACGTCACCGGGCCGGATCACGGTGACATCGATCTCTCGCGCTGCGTGAGCGGCCAGTACGACGGCTTCGGAGTTGACCTTGGTGTCGGTATAGACGTCGTGACTGACACGGACGGGGTGGGTCTCGTCGACACCGTCGGGGAAGTCGAAACCGTAGGCGGCCACCGAGGAGAAGTGCACGAACCGCCGTGCGCCGGCGTCGATCGCGGCCCGCAGGACGCGACTGGTACCCAAAACGTTGACGTGCCAGGACTGTTGGAGAGCGAATGCTGCGCCCAGCAGGGCCGCGGTGTGAATTACGGTGTCGACGCCTGCCAGTGACCCCGACCATGACCGGGGCTCGGTGATGTCGCCTGCCACCACGTTGTTGGCGGGGTCGGCGACCAGGTCGACGCCGCTCACCTCGGCGCCGAGTTCGCCGAAGCGTTCGGCCATCGCGCGGCCGATGAAGCCATTTGCGCCGGTGATGAAGATCTTGCGGTGAACAAGCGAGGGTGTCGGGCGCTCATCTGGCGAAGTCATGGGTCCATTCTGACGACCGAGTGGGTGCCCTGGCTTGACTGCAGGGGACGCGCTCTTGACGTCAGAGGACTATCCGTCGGACTCGCCTGACTGCCATGTCGTTCGCAGCGAGACCGGGTTGGCCCCGAACCAGCGCTGACACGACCTGGTGAGGACACTCTGTTCGGCATAGCCGAGTTCACGTGCGAGATGGCTCAGGGTCATGTCGGTGTCGCGCAGATAGCGCTGCGCAAGTTCGCGTCGCACGTCGTCGACGACGGCGTTGAAATTCGTGCCCTCGGCCACCAGGCGGCGGCGTAATGCCTTGGGATGCAGTCGAAACTGTTCTGCGACCACCGGAACGGTCGCGGCGCCGGCGGGCAACAGTTGACGAATGAGCTGCCGGATCGAAGCGGCCATGGCGGGTCGGCGATGGTCGAGCACCGTGTCGAGATACTCGAGGACCACCTGGTGGGCCATCTCGTCCCTGGCCAGCAGGCGGTCGAGATCCTTGGCGGGGAAGGAGATACCGGCGCGGGGTGATCGGAATCGCGGCGTGCAGGAGAAGTGCCGGAGATAGTCCTCGCGCGGCGACAGCGGCGAATGCGGAACGTGAACGGCGCTGGGCGCGTAGCTCCGTCCCATGAGGAACCGCAGCACTCGGAGCATCACGCCGAGTGACAGTTCGACAGTCTGGGGGTGGGACGGGGGGTGCGGGATCAGAATCCTGAATTCCAGAAATGCACCGTCTGCTTCCCGATGAAGCGCCACCGCGATCGCGGGACTGTAGGCGCTGAGGTACTGCTCGAAAGTGGCGAGTGCATCGGCGACGGTCGAGGACGTGCGCGCCGCCACCCCGACCGGACCCAAGATCTCGATGCCCTGGCGTTCGCCGAGCAGTCGGCCGAAGGCGGGCGTCTTGGTTGTTGTCGCTGCGGCCTCGACAACATTGATGAACGCCAGATACGTGAAGAACGCGTCGAAACGCCCGACATCCGACCGCTGAATCCCGGCCCGCGAGAGCAGCACGTCCGGATCGCCCCCGAGTTCGGTTACCAACGCCGGAAACCCGGTGAGCGACGTACCCCGGATCACTGACATGTCCCTTACTGTCAATCATTTGTCCTTTGCTGTCAAGAATTTGGCTGGGTCGGCGGGCAAGGTAGTCATCACAGCCCAACGACACCGAAAGGACATCCCGATGACCCTGATGACCGCCCCCGCCCCCGCGACCACCTCCACAGGTGCGCCACTACCCATGGTGGCGCTTCCGCAAGGCGAGTTGCTGACCGTCAACGCCAACGACATCCCGCTGATCCAGAACGCACTCGGTGATGGTGTGCACTTCAAGCCGCTGCGCCTGGACCTCGAGAACGGCGAGTGGGTGGTGCTGGCGACGTTCGCGCCGGGTGCGCGAATTCCGTTGCACTACCACACCGGAACGGTCGACGCCTGGACCATCAGCGGCAGCTGGCACTACTACGAGTACGCCGATCAGCCGCAGACCGCCGGGTCCTACCTCTTCGAGCCGGGATCGTCGGTCCACACCCTGGTGTGCCCCGCCTCCAACACCGAAGACACCGTGGTGCTCTTCCGGGTCAGCGGAGCCAACGTCAACTTCACCGACGACGGCCAGTTCCACTCCATTCTCGACGCGGCCCTGATCGCTCACCTGACCGGTCTTCTGGCCGACGAGCAGAACCTGGGACCCGTCACCTACATCAGCGGCGGCGCCGCCGGCCAGATCACTGTTGGCCAGATCGCTGGGGAGGCGTGATGCGCGCGGTGGTGATGCAAGACTCTGAACTGCGAGTGGCCGACGTGCCCGATCCGGTTCCCGGCCCGGGCGAGGTCCTGGTCGAGGTCCTCGCGTGCGGCATCTGCGGTTCGGATCTGCACTGTGCGTCGCACGGCCCGGAGTTCAACGCGGCCACCAGTGCCGCGGCCGGGTTCGAGCTGATGGATCTGGATCGGCCGGTGGTGTTCGGGCACGAGTTCGTAGGCCGCGTCGCGGCCTACGGGCCCGGCGCCGAACAGCGAATTCCGTTGGGCCGGAGAGTGGTATCGATGCCCTTCCTGCTCAGGGAGCAGCCGGTGATGCTCGGATTCGCCGGCCCAGAGGCACCAGGCGGCTACGGCGAGCTCATGGTGCTCTCCGAGCCGCTGCTGATCGAGGTGCCCGATCACGTTCCGACTGAAGTCGCCGCGTTGACTGAACCGCTGGCGGTGGCTTACCGCACGGTGGCCCGAGCCGAGGTCGGCGCCAACGACGTGCCACTGGTGGTCGGGTGCGGCCCGATCGGGTTGGCCGTCATAGCGGTGCTAAAGATGAAGGGTGTCGGTCCGATCGTCGCGTCGGACTTCTCGCCCGAACGGCGCGCATTGGCAAAGCAACTCGGTGCGGACGTGGTCGTCGACCCGAACGAGGGTTCCCCGTTCGAGGCGTTGGCGGCGGCCGCGGCGACGGCGGACCCTGCGAAGCTTGCGCCGCCGGTGCCGGTGCTCGGCCAGATGCCGTTGCGTCCCACCGTAGCGTTCGAGTGCGTCGGGGTCCCGGGACTGATTCAGCAGCTCATCGCCGGTGTCCCGCCGGGGTCGCGGATCGCCGTTGCCGGCATCAACATGAGTTCGGACCACTTCGAGCCGGCACAATGCATCGTCAAGGAACTCGATCTCCGGTTCTCGCTGTTCTATTCACCGGAGCAGTTCGCCCAGACTTTCGCGCACCTGGTGGCAGGCGATTTCGACGTCGCCCCGCTGCTGACCGGCAGCGTCGGACTCGATGGCGTGGCCGATGCCTTCCAACGGCTGCAATCGAATCCTCGCGACGCGAAGATCCTCCTCGATCCGACACGATAGAAAGGCCCTAAAGTGCGTGCCCTAACCAGTCTCGACAGCATGTTCATCGCTGCCGAGGACGGACGAACAGTCGCTAACGTCTCCAGCCTGGCGATCCTGGACAGCGCCGATGTGAACGAAAACCGACTGACGCGCAGCGATATTCAGGAATTGGTCGCACAGCGACTCCACCTGCTGCCACCGCTGCGCTGGCGTCTGGTCGATGTTCCACTGGGACTGGGACACCCGTCGTGGGTCGACTGCGGCAACGATATCGACCTCGACTACCACGTGCGTGAGACGGCCTTGCCCGCCCCGGGCGGTCAAGACGTACTGGAGTCCCTGGTCGCCCGACTGTCCGCGCACCCGATGGATCGTTCCCGCCCGTTGTGGGAGGTGTATCTGATCCACGGGTTGCGCGACGACCGGGTGGCGTTGCTGACCAAGTTGCACCACGCGGCCGTCGACGGGTTGTCGGGTGGAGAGGTACTCAACGTCCTCTTCGACGCCACAGCCGAGTCGCCGAGTTGTGCGGTAGAAAACGAGTCCAGCCCCGAACGGGCGCCGGGGGGCCTCGGCATGCTGGCCCGCGCGATAGCGGAAATGCCACGGCGTCAGCTGCACTCCGCGGGCGCGGCGCGGCGCGCGCTCGCCAGCGTCGGCCGGGCGGCGCTGAGCACATCGACCCCCAGGGCGCCGAGGCTTCCGTTCAACGGAAAGATCACACCGCACCGGCGGGTCGCTCTGACCAGCCTGGCGATGGGTGACGTGTTGGCAATCAAGACCTACTTCGACGCCACCGTCAACGACGTCGTCGTCGCTCTGTGTGCGGGCGCCCTGCGGCGCTGGCTCGCCGATCACGATCAGCTTCCGGAAAAGGCGTTGGTGGCGGCGATTCCGGTCTCGGAGCGGGCGCCGGACGAACGCCGCACCTACGGCAACCGGGTCGGAGCCATGCTCGCCGGCCTGCCCACCAACGAACCCCAACCGCACCTTCGATTGTGGCGGAGCAGGACGGAACTTCGCGCAGCCAAGAAGCGGCATGAATCCGTGCCGCGATCGTTGATGCGCGACCTCAACGATCTGGTTCCACCGATCGTCTTCGGTCCGACGGTACGTGCGGTCACCGGATTCGCGGCCGGAGAGGTGGGGGCTCCGGTGGCCAATCTGGTCATCTCCAACGTTCCGGGGCCCCGAACCCCGTTGTACTTCGCGGGTCGGGCGGTCCGCGAGCACTACCCGGTGTCGGCGGTCAGCGACAGTCTTGGCCTAAACGTGACCGTCTTCAGCTATGTCGATCGCTTGGAGATCGGTCTGGTCGCCGATCGTGGCCTTGTCGACGATCTGGCCAGCCTCGGTGAGGCATTCGAACAGGAAATGCGTCTTTTGATGCAGTGCGTGTACCAGCCAGGAGGGAGTCGGACGTGAAGCGCCTCAGTAGTGTCGACGCCCAGTTCCTGGCGATGGAAGACAGCCGAATCCATTCCCACGTATGCCAATTGACGATCATTGAGGCGAAAAGCGTTCATGGAGAACCGGTCACCGGCCGGCATCTGCGCAACCTGCTCACCGACCGGATCGATCTGATGCCGCCGTTCCGTTGGCGGATCAAAGACGTCCCGTTCGGTGTGGACTATCCGGTCCTGTTCGACGACGACGCCTTCGACCTGGATTCCCACATCTGGGAGAGCGCTCTGCCGGCACCGGCAACCGATGACGAACTTGCCGATGCGGTGGGCCGTATCGCGTCTCGCCCACTCGACCGGGCGCGGCCGCTGTGGGAGTTCCACATCATCCACGGCCTGGCCGACGATCGCATAGCGCTGGTGACCAAGGTGCACCTTTGTGCTTCTTCTCGAGCGGCGGGCGAGGAAAAAGTCCCATTCAAAAAGTGTGCGATGGGAGTGGACGTGTTGCACCTACCTGTGAAAGCAACCCGCCGGGGACAGCGCACACAAGGGAGCACGAGATGACCACTTCCAGGCACACCGCCGCCGCAAGCAAGGCCGACGCCAAGCTTCTGCATGGTTGGACCGCGGCAGAAGCGGACTACCCGCCCGACGCTGATAACCCCATCTCGGCAGCAAGCACCCAGTTGGCCCACGAAGGCGACATGGCGTCGCTTGGCTACAACGAGGTTCGCCGTTCCCGCCCAAGGTTCAGCTCCAGCTCCAGCTCCGCCAGGTCGTCGGCAACCACCGGGTCGCGTCCTGGCGGCGGCGAAGGCGGACCGGAGGTCAACGGGGGATTATTGACACTTCGCGAATCCTCCCGGGGAGCGGTGAAGTCTGCCGGGGTTGTCCGTGGTCTTCGAGGCCGTCCGAGGTCGCGGCAGACGGCGCTCGGGACCTCATCACGGGCGGTATTGGGAGCCGTGGCGCTCGTTGCTGGGTTGGTGCAGGTAAGTCCGAACGAGGGACTGCCGTCGGCGTCGCGGGATGTTGCGGTTAAGAGGATGAATTCGCCGCGCTTGGAGTTAGTTGCTTTCCTGGGTTTGTTCGGTGATGGCACGGCAGATTCCCCGAACGCTGGCCGGTTGTTTGGTAACGGCTACAGCTATGGCACCGTTCCGGGTGACTGTGCCGGAGTGTGCGATGGGGGTAAAGCAGGACTTTTTGGTGGCAATGGCGGCAACGGTTTCAACGGCGGTGACGGCGGCAACGCCGGTTTGTTCGGCAACGGCGGCAACGGCGGCAACGGATTAGACGCCGTGTACGACCCAGTCACCGGTGCGCGGTTGTCCGCGGCGACCGCTGGAGGAAATGGTGGCAACGCGACCCTGTTCGGCCGAGGGGGTCTTGGCGGCGTCGGCGGTTTCGATACCAACAGGTTTGATCTTCCGGCCAGCCCGGAGGTGGTGACAGGCGGGAACGGCGGCTCAGGGGGCCGCGGAGGTTTAGCCGGGATGGGGGGCTGGGGCGGAAGAGGCGGTGACGCTTCCGCAACGAATGGCATGGCTCTAGCGGGGCTGGGTGGATCGGGTGCAGACGGTGGTGTCGGCGGCGGCAACGGGGGCGACGGTGGTTGGGCTTCAATCGTCGTCGACCAAGTCGGTGACGGTGGGGTTGGCGAGGCCGTCGCTGGGGCCGGAGGCCGGGGCGGGTCAGCGATGGGGACCGGCGCTGGGGGGTCCGGTGGTTCCGGTGGGGTAGCGATGGTTGTGGCGGGGAGGGCTACCGGAGGGTCTGGGGGTTCAGGGGGGCAGGGCGGCAGGCTCGCTGGAGACGGCGGAGCTGGCGGCGTCGGCGGTGGTGCCCAAGCCTCGGGGATTGGGCTGGGGGATGAAAAACCGATCAGCGCCGTCGGAGGCGATGGGGGCGGAGGCGGGCCAGCGGCATCCGGCCGAGGGGGCGACGGCGGTCAGGGTGGGCTGGCGCGGATAGGCGCCAACCCGCATGGGACTGCGACGGGCGGCGCCGGTGGTCTAGGCGGCGACGGAGAGCTTGGCGGGAATGGCGGCGCCGGCGGAGTCGCCCAGGCCGTCGTCCAGAATCGGGTTCTGAAGGAGCCGCCGGAGGTTAAAGGCGGCAGCGGGGGCAACGGCGGCAACAGTAGCGGCCAAAAAAGACAGGGTGGTGCCGGTGGCCCAGGAGGGGCCGCTCTCATCCAGCAGCCCGATGGATTTGGTTCCGGGAATGCGGTAGCCAGGGGCGGCAGGGGCGGCGTCGGCGGTGAGGGCGGGCCGGGAGGCGGCGGCGGAGCAGGTGGCCGAGGCGGGGACGCGGGTGAGGTGATCCTCAGTCCCAACTCTGGGACGTCGGCCGCCGGCGGTGCTGGCGGCCAAGGGGGTAAGAGCGGTTCCCGCGCCGTTGGCGGGACAGGCGGGGACGGCGGCAACGCCAACGGCATCGACGGCGGTGGAGGCCAATTCAGCCACGGTGGTGTCGGCGGAGTCGGAGGCGCAGCGGGGGCTCCGGGGGGACGAGCCGGTGCAGCCGGCAGAGCCGGAAGGGTCGGCCCATTGTGAGTCTCCTCTCGCAGGCGCCGCCCTCGGCTTGTCACGGGTCTGGTGGTGCCGCAGCGGAGGGATCGACCCGGGCCGATAAAACAGGATTCCGTATACATCATGTGATTTCGCGCGGAACGTGCGAGCGTCGTACTTGGAGAATTATTCGATCAGGGAAGGATCAGCGCCGTAACGAGTAGTCGCACGAAATCCCAGCGGTGATCAATCTTGCGCGTAAGCATGGCATCTAGCCCTTTGACCTGGTGGGTATCAATCCGTACGTTCCCACGCTTGGCTTGCGCGCACAGGAAACTGGCGAACGCACCGACCGCTAAACCGATTTCGGGCAAGCTTTGAGTCGGGCGGTGTTGACCGACGCCGTGGCGGGTGCAGGATCGGCGGCAGGTTCCCCAGGAGGCCGCCTCCCGCGAACAACCGTCTCGGGCAAGGTGGGCATCACGGGGACGGGGTCACTGCTGGGATGGGGTAGCTGTTGGCGCCTTCTGTGGCTCGTGGCGATCCTGACCGACGAGGCAGGGGCGCGACAGCGCCTCGAACGAGCAGATGAGGTGATACGCGCAGCCAAGGAACGGCACCGAGCGATTCCGGCCCAACCGCTGAGCACGGCAAACCAGACCGTTCCGCCGGCCCTGCCTGCATGCAGCGCCCGGGTGATCTCGGCGACCACCGCGGCTGGCTGGACCAGGGCACCTCGCGGCCGAGCTATACGACGAACTGGCCACTCTTGCAGCGGATTTCGGAGTGTATTCAACGCAGGAACCGGCGGTGGCCGTAGAGCTTGAGGGCGCTTCCGGTTAGAGCCGATGTTAAGTCCAGCGGATCTGAACCAAAGGACCCTATTCTGAAGGCACTTGCCGGAGCGATCCGGGTCTGAACATCGAGCAACTTCCAGGGAAGGCAGATCGCCATGAGGATTGGATTCGTCGTTGCCGCTGTAGCGGTACTGGCATTGACCGCATGCAGTCACGAAACCAACCCCGCGGCAACGGCATCGAATGCTCCGTCTTCGTCGGCTACTACAAGTTCGGCGACGAGTGAGGCTGCGTCGAGTATGACGTCCGCGCCGACCTCGTCCGCCGCGTCAACCAGCAGTGGCATGCCGACTAAGGGCGAACAGCCGACCAAGGAATTCCTGTACGGAAAGTGGGGCACCGACGGTGACTGCGAGTTGGCGATTGATTTACGTCCGGATGGCACCAGCGATGGCCCATTCGGTAACTGGACATACACCGACGGCGCGATCAGCTTTGTCGATGCGCCTGATCTAAAGGTCCACGTCACCGTCTTGGACGACCAGACCATGGAGTCGACCAACGACGAGGGCAAAACGACGAAGATGACCCGGTGCCCGTAAGGCACGCGGTCGTGCCTCACTCAGAATCAGCAAAGGCCTTGTCCGCGGTCTCGTAGACCTTGAGTACCTGGTCGAGTTGGTCCGCTGCAGAACGGCGAGTACGTGATCGCTGGGCGCGACAATCCGAAGGTCGCCGCCAGACTGTCGCGCGTCTTTCCATGCCGAGATCAGCGCACCCAGTATTGAGGAATCGATCGAGGTCACAGCAGACAAGTCGGTGACCAGACGAGTGTCGCCCCCGCGGATCAAGCGGAGAAGCTGTTCGTTGAGGGGCGAGGCCGCGGGCAGCCTGAGTGGGCCGGTGAGATGCACCACGACAACTCCCGAACTCAGTCTTGTGATCGAGTGGTCGGTCATTGTGCTTCCGGTTTCCGACAGTGCCGGGTGGTGTGCTGGGTCAATTGAAGGTCAGCTGGATGAGGGAGCAGTCGTCTTCGAAAGTGCCGGTTGGTGTTCTTTCCTGGAGCTGGTGGACGAGTTGGTCCAGTGACCATCTCGGAGACGCGGCCAGCCGGCTGACCAGGTTGGTGAAGTCGGCGATGGGCATCGGCGGAGCGTCGCTGTTCAGTTCGAACGCGCCGTCGCTGTAGATGAGGAGCTGGCAGCCTTCGGGAACGACATAGGTGTGTTCGACAAAGGGTGTTTCGGGGAGTATCCCGACTGGTGGGCATGGGGTGGACAGTTCGGTGGGCTTCTCCGGTCTTCCGCTGCCAGGGGCGAGCGCAAGTGCCGGCGGTGCGCCGGCGCTGGCATAGCGGAGGGTACGGGTCGAGTGTTCGAAGATTCCGTACCAGGCAGTGAAGTACAAATTGCTCTGACTGTCCATCCGGAAGAGGTTGTTCAGTTCGGTGAGAGTCTGCTTCGGGGACAGCAGAGTGTGTGTGGACAAAGTGCCTGAGCGCAACAGGTTGTGGATGGAAACAGCCAGCAATGCGGGTTGTAGACCGTGGCCGGAGACGTCGATGAGGTAGACCAGCAGATGGTCGTCGTCGATCCAGCGGTAGTCGAAGCAGTCTCCACCGAGTTCGCGGGAGGGCAGGTAGCAGGAAGCGACACTGACGTTCCCGGTCAAGCTGTGCGGCATGATCGAGGACATGTAGGCGGCGGCGCTGCCCAGCTCGGCAGACAGCTTTTCGGTCAACTCCTGCAGGTGATAGGCCAGTGCGCGGTTACGGGTGTTCGCCTCAGTCAGGGCAGTGATGTCGATGATCTGGGCGAGGAAACGGTCCACCGCGTCGTTCTCGTCAAGGACGGAACTGACCGTGACGTCACCCCAGATCCGGTGGCCGTCGGCGTGAATGCACTGCTTGGTCATACGGAAGGAGTCCTGCCGGCCGGCCGCGAGATCCTCGAAAGCGGAGGCGCTGCGATCGCGGTGTTCCGGGGCGGTCAGGTCCTGAAATGTCTTCTGCAGAAGGGCGTGCCGAGGGTAGCCGACGAGTTGGCACAGCGCTTCGTTGACGTCGTCGAAATGGCCGTCCCGCGTGAGCAAGGCCATGCCTATCGCAGAGTGCTCCATGGAGCGCCGATAGCGTGCGTCGGCCCGGGCGGCTTCGCGAAGTGCCGCCTCGGCGGCCTGGTGGGCGGCGACTTCGTCATCGATCAGCCGGAGGGTGGCCACGAAACCGTCTTGGCGCCCAGTCGCGTCGAAATAGGGCTTGGCATTCAGGTGGGCCCAATGAGTGGTGCCGTCGAACAGGACCACCCGAATGCGGCCCTTGGCCACCCCGCCCGCGGCAATAGTGTCAAGTCGGACACCGTGGGCGTCGGCGTCCTGGGGTGGGACGAACTCGGTGAGCTTTCGGCCGACCCAGTATGCCGGTGGCGCCCCCAGAACGTCCTCTGCGGACGGGGACATCCAGACGAAGGTGTCGTCGCGTACGCGGGCGATGACGTCACCGATGTTCTTGGCGAGCAGTCGGAATTCCTGTTCGGAGGCTGCGATTCGTGCACGTGCTTGGCGGATCTCGGTCACGTCACGCGCGGTGATGCTGATCAGGTCGGCACCGGCCTGGTTTGCGCGCACGTCGTAGTAGCGCGCCTCAGGAAAGTAAGCGCTGGGCAGCATCACGTTGTCCAAGACCACCGGTTGGCCGTCTTCCAGGCACTGGGCTACTACTCCAATCAGACCGCGTGAAACGGCTTCGGGAACGGCCTGGGATATGCGGGTGCCGACCAGCTCGCGTTCTGACCGGTTGAAGTATTGGCAGGCGGCGCGGTTGACGCTGCGATAGACCAGATCGACCACCTGGCCGTCGTGACCACGCACCGCGTCCACCAGGGCTTGGGGATCAAGCATTGCGTCGGAGCTGGCGCGCAACACGTTCCGCTCGTATCGCATGGCATCGAGCAGTTTCTGCTCGTTTCGGCTGAGTTGTATTACGGCCGCACCGCACAACACGATGCCTAACGAGACGGCAAACGATAGGGCCACGTCACCGCTGGCGCCGAAGGCCATGAACACCCTGCGCAGGGCTCCCACCAACAGCAGGGCGCCGAGGAGCAGCATTAATAACCGGGGGGCGGTGCGCTGGTTCGTCGAGAGCAGCCAGGCAACCGGGACGCGGGCGGGCCGGGTCAACGCCGCTGCGGCCCCCGTCAGGAGCGTGCCCACCGCCGCTCCCAGGGCGAGGCCCGTCGACGGCGTCTCACTTGCCAGGGCGATAGCACCGAACAGGTAGGCGATCCCGGTCAGCCCGGCGATCGCCATCGCCAAGGTCAGGCACACCCCCCAGCACCAGCGGGCCCATGAGCGAGCGGTGGACGAGACGCCGATTGCGACGGACAGCAATAAAGCCGCCACCGCGGCCGGCTCGCTGGGGCGCCCCGGCAAGTTGCGGTACAGGTTGTCTACCGATTGGCGAAACCACACCCGGTCGATCCCGAAGCCCTGCACGGCCACGTACTCGGCCACGATGATCGCCGCGGTGACAGCCACCGCTGCGGAAACCAGTCGCCCGGCCCATGCCAGGCCGGATCTGCCTGACATCAACAGCACCGCTGAGGCCAGAGCAAAGAGCCACAGGGACGTCCAAGGCGGCATCAATGGCCACCCCGGAAGGGTCCGGACCAGGATTTCGCGGCCAGTCGCCCAGCCCACCCAGTTCACCGCGGTGACGACCAGGACCGCCAGGGCAGAACCGCGTCCCCAACGCAGCGCCATCGCCTCGTCGCGGGCGGCGATCACCGGCGATGGCGTCATGCAGAACTCGTTCGTCGCACGGCTGATTTTAAATCGACAGACTTGGCACTATGGCCTGAACCAGGATCGCATGGAACCGCCCGCGACAGTCGTGCTCAGGTACTGGGGTCCGTGAAGACTGCTCTCTTTTCACTTCTTCCCGCTAGAGGACGCCTGATCCGACGTGGCGCATTTCGATCCCGGAGGCCTTGTTCTGGTTGAACCGGCTCAGGCGGGGGCCACCCACAGCAACGAGTCCACTGTCATCTTTGCCGTAGTCGGGGTAGTGCTGTCGGGCGCGCCGGCCCACGTGCCGCCGACTGCAAGATTGAGGATCACCGACATGGGCCGGTTGTACACCCATGTTTCCCCTGCGGCCAGATCCGCCGGAGTGAGCGTCCCCAGCGTTTGATCGTCCACGCCGAAGGTGATCTCGTTCTCCAGGTGGCGGACCCAGTAATCGTGGTAGTCGGTCGACAGATCGGGCAGGTTCGAGATGATCTGCGCCTGTTGGGTGGCGCTGGTTCCCTCGATGGGGCCATGCAAGGTGGAGTACATGGTGGTCGTGGTGCTCGGCAGTTCCATCACGTCGATCTCGCCGACCTGGGGCCACCCGACCGTCGCCTCGTCGGCGCCGATGAGCCAGAACGCGGGCCACAACCCCTGCCCTTGCGGAACCTGGATGCGGGCGGTGACTGTTCCGTACCCCAGACTCAGATTGTTCGCCGACTGGATGCGACCCGATGTGTACCCGCCGGTGCTGGTTTTCGTGGCCGCGATGACCACGTGGCCCTGCCCGTCCAGGTAGGTGTTGGCGCTGCTGTAGTACTGGATGCCGGAATCCCAGCCGGTGCCGATCGCCGACGTCCAGATGGAGCTGTTGGGAGCCGACCCCGCCTTGCCGCTGAACTGGTCCCCGACCGCCCCGGTGCTCGTCGACACCTTGTCGAGGTAGAGCGTGCTCGACGGCGTGGCGTTGGCCGTCGCGACGCTGATCACGTGCTGACCGGCAGGGATGGCACCGGCGAAGGTGTAGTCGGTGTACGACGTCGATTTGACCACCACGGTGGTGATCGGCACTCCGTCGATCGAGACCGTCATATTCGGCGATCCCGAACTCGCCTTGGCGCGGATCGTCAGTGTGGTCGAAGCCACGATCGTCATCGTGGTCGACGCCGTTCCGCTGCCTACCAAGGCGAGCGCGGACCTGCCCGAGGCGGCGCGGTCGGAGACGATGCGTCCTGAGCTGGCCGGCGATACGGACATCTTCTCGGCCTCGACGCTGGGCGTGGGTCGGGTTGAGGCCGTCGGTGCCGATGTGACCGCCTTGCGCCGGGCCGCGCCGAGCATCAGCGCGAGCGACGTGTCGGCCGGAACGGCGGGTGTACCCCCAGACACGACGTTGGTCAGCGAGGCCAATACCTTGGTGAGCATGGTTGCGACGGCCAGGCGGGGGGCCCGCGCCGCCACTGCTGCCGGTACCGCGACCGCTGAAGCCGAAACTTGAACCGTCGCGTTAGTCGAGGCCGCAGAGAGGGGCGCCATGGAGAGAGGTGCCACGGAGAGAGGCTCTGCCGCCGGTGCCGTAATAGGCGCCACCGTAAATGCGGCCGGGACATCGATCGCTCGGGCGCCGCTCATCGTCGGTGCGGCCCCGGGGATTGGAGGGGCCGTCTTGGCAATCGATGCTGCCGAAGCGGTATCTGACGACGAATGCTGTTCAACCGCAGACGCTTTCGCCTCGGGTTCGGTCGAGGGAACGAGGCTTGTTGACCGTCGGGTTTCGGATACCGGAGTCGGCGAGGAATTGACTACGGGGCTGCGGGACGTGTTGCTGGCCATCGTCGCCTTGCTCCGCGCCGATCTGCCGGCGGTCGACTTGGTTCCAGGCCGGGACGGCTTCGCCTGGTCCGACGTGGACGTGCCCGACTCTTGTTGATCGGCATGGGCGACGGGAGTTCCAAGTCCAGTGGCCACGGCCGCCCCGATGCCCAGGGCGACGGCCAAGGTCCCGATTCTGCCGACGTAGGAGTTCAGGCCACCGGGTTTGCGGGCACAGGTCGAGGCTGCGGCCTCATCGCGCGGCGTTTCGCTCCGGTGGCTCGGCGAGCTGGCCGGCCTGTCGCCCACTGAGTGGACTGAAAGTCCAGTTGACATAGCTGGTCTCCAACCTCATGCGTGGGCTGGTCTCCAACCGCTGTTGGCGGCAAGCCGAAGGTGCGCTTAAGACAAGTATGTAATGAATAGATCTAGTTCGAGACTGGATTTAGCGATCTATATCCAGATCGGACGCAATCTAACAATTCATGGCGGAAGACTAACGCATCTGGTGAACCTCTGAATTCGATACGTCCCCCGAATGATTGCCGGTGCGTTGGCGACAGCAGCAGGCGCACGCCGGTCGGGGGCGGCAGATCCTCGCTTTGCGCAGGTGCGAGCGCGCTACGTCAGGGTATGATTAGGTCCACAAAAAAGCAGATCGCTCGCTGGCGGCGGAGGTGACATGGATACACTTGGTACGCCGTCGGCCGCGGCTGAGGCTCCGCCTGCCATCAGGCCCAACACCGGCTTTTCCGACGCCGACTACGTCCGCGGGATGGAGCGGTTACTGCGGGCGGTACAGGATCTGTCGTTGGCGCGCAGCTTGGCAGAGGTACAGCGAATTGTGCGTACCGCGGCTCGCGAGTTGACCGGTTGTGACGGTGCCACATTCGTGTTGCGTGATGACGACACGTGTTTCTACGCCGATGAGGATGCGATCGCGCCCCTCTGGAAGGGCAACCGCTTCCCGATGAATATCTGTGTCAGTGGTTGGGCGATGCGCAACCGGGACGCTGCCGTGATTCCCGATATCTACTGTGACCCTCGGGTTCCGGTTGAGGCCTACCGGCCCACGTTCGTCAAGAGTCTGGTGATGGTTCCGATCCGCAAGATGGACCCGATCGGGGCGATCGGGAATTACTGGGCGAGCCAACGACATCCCTCCGCGCAAGAGATTTCATTGCTTCAAGCGCTGGCGGATTCGACCTCTATCGCGCTGGAAAACGTGAACGTCTATGCCGAACTCGAGGATCGGGTCCGTGACCGTACGGCGGAGCTGGAAAAGGCCCACGAGGAGGTCCGCGCTCTTTCCGTCACCGACGAATTGACCGGACTGAACAATCGACGTGGGTTCTACCCGCTTGCCGAAGCGGCCCTGCATGCGGCCCGTCGTCACAACCGTAGTTGTCTGCTCGCCTTCCTTGATATCGATGGGCTCAAGCGGGTCAACGACGAGCAGGGGCACGACGTGGGTGACGCCCTGCTGGCCGACGTCGCTGAGATATTGCGCACCACGCTGCGCCGCTCGGACATCCTCGCCCGTATGGGGGGAGACGAATTCTGCATACTGGTTGCCGAACCCGAGGGCGATCCGGCGATGCTACGGAAGCGAATTCTGGACGCCTTCGAATGCTTCAACCAATCCCACAAGCGGTCCTACCGGTTATCCGCCAGTGTGGGACTGGTCGAGGTTTGGCCCACGGAGGACTATTCGCTCGACCAACTGCTCGCCCGCGCCGACGCGCTCATGTACGAGGAAAAGAAGACGAAGCCGGATTCTCGGCGCTTCGCTTGAGAGTCTTCCGTCCGTATCCGGTCGTCCGTGCAGGATTTGGATATGCGGACCCAGCATGATTGCGGCCAGACCATGCTGCGGACCGTCATGAGGGCGCTCCCGCGGGGGCGGCACTCGTCGAGCCGTCCGGGTTCGTCAGCCAGCTCGTGTCCCGGTAGACAAGCCGGGTGGTGACGAACATCGCGATCACCACCATCGCGGTGAAAAGCCAAGCGCTGAGCGCCAGTTGGATCCCGCCGCTGAGGCTGTGGCCGCTGGTGCACCCGCCGGCCATACGGGCGCCGAACAGCACCAGAAACGATCCGCCGAAGCTGCCGATGGCGCGCTTGCGCGGGCTGGGGCCGAACCGGTTGCGCCATGATGGCGGGATCACCGGGCGAAACGCGGTGAAGCGACGGCTGATGAGCACAGCCGAGATCAAGGCGCCGCAGAAAACTGGCTCTTCGCAGTTAGCAGGGGCGTTGGCGCCGGATGGGTGTGACCTGCCGTGATCGGCGGGTGCAGGCCCAGCGTACGCGGCGGCGTTGGTTGTCGGGGTTGCGGAAGCCGAAGGCGATGCGGCC
>JAGQTV010000057.1 GCA_020438845.1 Mycobacterium sp.
AGCAGGAGCCGCCGACGCAGCGAAGATCGAAGGCGCACTCGGCGGAGCAGCGATAAACGCAGTCGCCCCAGCGATAGCCAAGCCCGAAGTCACCAACGGCGCCACCCGAAGCCAGCCACGTGGCTTACCAGCAGAAATATCAGTCACAGTAATCTCCTACACCTAAGTTTGGTTTGCGGTCCCTGAAGCCTAGCAAATAGTTTGCTGAGATCGCAGGCTATGTTTCGAAGATTTTCTAAGAATTTCCCGCTGGCGGTGCGCCTCGTCGATAGCCCGGGCGAGCTCACCAGGGCAGCCGACGCAGCATCAGCGCAGGCGGGAGTGCTCCCAGCGCCAGAAAGATCAGCACCGCGAAGCCCATCACACCGCGACCCCCGAAGACGATGTCACCACCGGGCCCGCCGAGGGTCAACACCGCCACCGTCCCCAACCAGGTCCACAGTGGTAACGCCGCAAGCCTTTTCGACCGCGTCCAGGAACTCGCCGCCCACACCAGCGCAGCGTTGACCAGCCCACTCGACAGCGCACTGACCGGGAAAGGCACCGGGCCGAGATAGAACGGAAGCAGCAACGCCCCGGCCAGCGCCGAGAGCACGCCATCGACCGCCAGCAGCACCAGGACTATCACCGCGGCCCACTCGGACGTCGGCCGGTTAATCGACGCCGACATCGAGACCGGACAGCAAGTCGGTTTCCCACCCGTTGTCCGCGGTGACGCCGGGCCGACCGGACACCAAGACGTAGTACTCCCGGGCCAACACCGGCAGCGCCACCTTGTTCGATAATGAGAACGCCCGGCCCGTCGGGCCCAACGCCATCTGGGTGGCATGCGCGCCGATAGCCGCCACCTTTGCCGCCAAGTGCTCTGGCGCGTCAACGACGGTGGTGATGTGATCATCCGCAAAGCTGAACGGTATCTCGTCGACGGGCCAGGTCCAGTCCGGCAGGACGTCTTCGGGGCCGAGAGCTTCCACGCCGGCCCGGAATGTGCTGGTCGTCATGACGGTCCAGTAAAACTTCGGCACCTCCCACCGGTCCGAAGCGGCGGCGACCGCGGCGGTGGTGACCCGGTGGGTGTGAATGTGGTCAGGATGGCCGTAGCCACCCTCCGGGTCATAAGTCACTACGACGTGCGGCCGGATTTCGGCGATCACCTCGGCCAGTTCAGCCGCTGCTACACCGACATCGGCGTCGACGAATTTGGCGCGTCGACGCGCCGGGGTGCCCGGCATCCCCGAGTCACGCCACCGCCCGGCCCCACCGAGGAACCGAGGCTGGTCTACACCCAAATGCCGCAGAGCAGTAGTCAACTCCGCGATGCGATAGCCGCCGAGTTGGTCGGCGGCCTCGACGCCCAACTGCTTCCACCGGGGCTCGACTATCTCGCCCTCCTCACCGAGGGTGCAGGTGACCACGGTGACCACGGCGCCCAACGCCGCATAGCGTGCGATCGTGACGCCGTTGTTGATGGTCTCATCATCGGGATGGGCATGGACGAACAACAGCCGGGGCGCAGTCGCCACTTGCCTCCTTCTGCGGTCGTTGTCGCGGGCACCTACCGGCGCAGAAAAGACGGAGGGCCGGCTGCTTGACGCAGCCGACCCTCCGCACTCCAACCCTGTGAGCGATCCCTTACGGAGTCTCGGTCCCGTTCGCACCGGCAGTGCCGGCCTTGCCCAGCAGACCGGCCT
>JAGQTV010000058.1 GCA_020438845.1 Mycobacterium sp.
CGAAGGCGGCGGTGGATGCGGCGGTGAAGGAGTTGAGGACCAGCCCGGCTATTGATAACGGGGTGCAGGCCTCGGTGGCTGCCGGGGTGGGGCAGTTGCTCGGCGATGGCGGCTTGTGGTCGGCGGTCGGCGACGTGTTGGGCGGATTGGTCACCGACCTGATCGGTGACCCCGGAGTGCCGGAGATCGTGGGTTCGATCGTGGCCGACCTGGTGAACGCGAGGCTGAAGAAATCTCCGCTCATCGCCCCGATCGCGGGGCCGATCAGTGCAGCGGTTGGTGTGGCGGTCCAGCAGTTCCTGTCCGCCGAAGGGGTGGCATCGGATCTGGGTGCGTTGGCCGGGTCGGCGCTGCGGACCTTCGTCGCCCAAACCGGGGTCGCTGATGCGCTCGGTCAGGCGGCTGGGGAGGTGGCGGCGGCCTTGGTTGCGGGGGATCCACTGCCGGATGTGGTGACGACGCTGCAGGCCAACGCAGACATTCAGAATGCGGTCGGCGTGACGGTCACCGATGCGGTCGGACAGCTGATCGGTGATGCTGTTGTTGACCAGGCGCTGGGTGATGCACTGGGCGGGATGGTTACCAGCTTGATCGGTGACAACGCCGTTCAGCAGTACGCGAAGGCCAGTGTGGCGGCGCTGGTGACGACGTTGGCCGGTCCCGAGGTCGGCAATGCCGTCGGTACGGCGGTCTATGACTTCCTGGCTGCACCGGACGTCGCCTCGGAGTTGGGAGCGGTGATTGGCTCACTGGTGCCAGACTTCCTCGGCCAGGCTGGCGTCATCGACGCCCTTTCCCAGGCAGCCGGGGAGGTGGCTTCAGCTGCGGTCGCCGGAGATCCACTTCCGGATGTGGTCACGACATTGCGGGCCAACACAGACATTCAGAATGCGGTCGGGGTGACCGTGGCCGGTGCGGTGCAGAAACTCATCGGCGATGCCGCGGTGTGGCAGGGCCTGGGTGGAGCGCTCGACGTCCTGGTCACCGACCTGGTCGGCATTCCGTCGATCCGGGAGTTCGCGGGTTCGATGGTGGCCGACCTGGTGGCCCAGGCGTTGGAGAAGTCCCCGGCACTCGCACCGATTGCCGGGCCGTTAAGCCAGGCGGTTGGTGTCGCGGTTCAGCAACTGCTGGCGGCGCCGGGTGTGGGGGCGAGCCTGGGCGCGCTGGTGGGGTCGGTGCTGCCGACCTTCTTCGCCCAACCCGGTATCGCCGATGTCCTCGGTCAGGCGGCAGGGGCGCTCGCGGCGGCGTGGGTGGCCGGCAAAGAGGATTTCCGCCTGCTACTGCCCGATGTCGTCGAAGGTTTGCGCGAGAACACCGACATCCAGAGCGCGGTCGGAATGACCGTCGGTGTCGTGGTTCAGCAGTTCGTGGGTGACGCCGCCCTGGCGCAGGGATTGGGTGACGCGCTGGGCGGGATGGTCACCAGCCTGGTTGGCGACTCCGCAGTGCAGCAGTTCGCGCGTGACCAGGTGGCCGCGTTGGTAACCAATGCGCTGGCAAAGTCGCCCGCTTTCGCACCGATTGCGGGGCAGGTCGGTCAGGCGGTGGGAGCGGCGATTCAGCAGTTCCTGGCAGCGCCGGGGGTGGGCGCGGGTCTGGGCGAGGTGGTCAGTGCGGTGTTGCCGGACTTCTTCGGCCAAGCCGGTGTCGCCGAAGCGCTGGGTCAGGCAGCCGACACCTTGGCGGTGGCATGGCTTGCCCGGGACGTGTCCGCCGCCCTGCCCGGCGTGATCGACGCACTCAAGAGCGACCCCGCGTTCATTCAAGCGCTGAAGGTGACCGTCGCCGACGCGCTGGCACAGGTCGACACCTCGTTCCTGGAGAACCCCGACGTTGAAGCCGCGTTGGGCGCGATGGTTTCTACCGTGGTCACTGACCTGGTCGGCAGTACGGCGGTGCAGACGTTCATCGGCGACAGGATCGGCCCGCCGTTCGGTTCCGTGGTGGTTTCCGTGCTGGCGTCTCCCGGGTTCAGCCAGCAATTCGGCACGGCCGTCGGCTCGGCGGTGATTCAGTTCCTGACCTATCCAGGGTTCAACACGGTTCTGCTCGGCACGATTGACCAGTTCGCTGATGCCGTGTTGGACGGAACCGCGCCATCGGTCGCGCTCAAGGACGCCCTGGCGGCTCTACAAGGCAACCCGGTGTTCAAAGCGGCGACGGCCGCCATCATCCCGGGGGTGTTGCAGCCGATTCTGAGCAACCCCGCATTCCGCGAGGCCATGGCGGCGGCAGTGAAGACCCTCGTGATCGACTACCTGCAACAGAACGTCATCAAGAACAAGTTCCTGGACGGAATAGTGGGTCAGGTGGCGGCGGGGACGGTCGATTCACTGCTGGGGCGGCCTCCGGTGGACCGGCTGATCGACACCATCGTCGTCGACGTTCTGAGCGGTATGCCGCTGGCCGATGTGAAGCCCCTCGTCATCCACGCCGTTCTCACGGAACCGGATCTGCAGGTCGCTATCGGGATGTCGCTGGGCGCGGGAATCGGTTCGCTGTTCGGGGACAACCTGGTCGGTTTCTTCGTCGGCGAGATCGTGGGAGCCACCCTGGCGATCCAGATTTCTCTGCTCGCCGGAATCGTTCGGATCTTCACCAGGGGCGGGCCCGAGGTGCCGTGGCCGTCGGCGTCCGTGCCCGCTGCAGCAGCCCTGGCCGCCGGTGGCTACCCGAATCCGACAACCGGCCAGCCGTACGCGATGGCGGTGACCATCGGCCAGGGCAACGACGTCAGCGGGCTGGGCAAGGCCGCGGACGCCCGGTTCGCCCTCGCCGACTTCGCCGCAACCGGACCCAACGGGTCAGGGGACAACTTCCTCGACATCACGATAGATGTCGAGGACGGTGCCACCCAGGACGCCGCCGACGGCAGCGCCCCGATCATGGTTGCGGCCCGGTATCGACTCGACTGGCTGTTCCCGACGGCGACACCGGCCTGGTTGGCCATCACTGACCGGAAAACAATCCAGCCGGCCTGACAACCAACCGGTCGCCTGCACCGGCAGACGCCGAGTTGGCAGGCGGTTCGGGCGGGAGTGTATTTTGCCATGGGTGTCCCAGAAAGGGCAGTGATGGTGCGTAGGGCAGCCCTGGTGGCATGCGTGGCGGCGGTGATGGCGGCGAGTCCGGTCCATGCCGACCCTGATCAGCCCGCGCCCGATGTTCCGTCGGCTGTCACGCCGCCGGATGCAGCTCCACTTGCGGCGGTCGGCGACGGCAAGGCCATCCCTCCGGTCGATGATGGCAAGGTGGTGTCCGCGCCGCCGGCCACCACCAAGGCCCCCGACGGGTGGACCTTGACGGTGTCGTCCAAAGACGAGACCCAGACGCCTGTCGCGCCGCTGACCACCGCCCTCTCCACCCGCGAATACGTCGTCGGCGGGGTCTTCAACGGTGCGATGAAGGGTCCCGGGGGAGGCACTCCCGAAGGCATCTTCGAGGTCGGCTACCAGATCGGATGCGGTATCGACATGTCCACCTCCAACGGCGTCTCCCTGACCGGCACCGCTGGGATTCAGCCGTCGATCGGCTACTTCGGCTTTGACTTCCCGGGCGTCCTGCCCGACGGCATCCTCCCCGGGGTCGGCGCGAACATCGCCGGCGGCATCACCGTCGGCCTCAAGCCGGGACTTGTCACCAACGTCCCGGTGACGAAGAAGGAATACAAGAGTTCCGAGCCGTGGGTGTCCATCAGCAACTTCCGCGTGAAGATCGACGGGTGCGTGGGGGAGTCCTTCATCCGGTCCTTTGCCACGCTGACCAAGTCGACCGACCAGGGTGATGCGATCCTGTCCTGGTACGGCACCACCAAAGCCGTCTGAGCTGGCGGCCTGAACGGCGTCAGGCTCCGGCGAGCAGGTCGCGGTAGGCCGGAATGCCGGCGACCGACTCGGCTGCCAGCACCCCGGCCAGCACCGCGCGGGCCAGGCAATCCGCCGCCGCCGTCCCCACCGCGGTGACCACCGCGGTCTCCGGCGACATGGCGTCCGGGGTGTCCTCCGACGGCGGTACCTCGATTGCGCCGGTGGCCAGTGCGAAGACCGTGTCGCCGTCCAACGGGGTGTGCACAGGTCGGATGGCGCGGGCCAGCCCGTCCTGGGCGGCGACGGCCATCCGCCGGCACCCCGCCTTGCTCAGTGCCGCGTCGGTCGCCACCACCGCGATGGTGGTGTTGAGCGGACTCAGTTCGCGGTGCCGGGCGGTGTAAGCTTCGACATTCTCGGCGGCCGGCGGGTTCAGCGCGAACTGCGCGGCCAACTCGGTCATCCAGGGCAGTCCGGTGGCCGGGTCGAACACGTCGCCGGCGGAGTTGACCACGACCAGCGCTCCCACGGTGACCCCGGACTCCAAGACCGTGGACGCGGTGCCCAGACCGCCTTTCAATACGCCGGCCCGTGCGCCGGTAGCGCCGCCGACGCTGCCGACGGCGAAGTCGGCTCCGGCGGATTCTGCTGCAGCGTAGCCGAACTGAGCGTCAGGTCGGTTCGCCCAGGCGCCCACGGGCAGGTCGAAGATCACGGCGGCGGGCACGATCGGCACCGTGCCGCCGGTCATCTGCACGCCCCGGCCGTGCTCCTCGAGCCAGCGCATCACCCCGTCGGCGGACGCCAGGCCGAAGGCACTGCCGCCGCTGAGCACGACCGCGTCGACGTGGCGGACACTGTTGGCCGGGTCGAGCAGTTCGGTCTCCCGGGTGCCGGGCGCACCCCCCCGGACATCGACCGCTCCGACGGTTCCGGGGGGTGTCAGGACAACCGTTGTGCCGCAAGCCCAACCGGTGCCCTCCTGCGAAGAGTCACCCACCGTCGCGTCGGGGTCGCGACGGTCGTGGTGGCCGACCAGGATCCCCGTCACTTCGGTGATCGACCCGGTCATCGGATGGGCTTGCCCATCAACCCCAGAACCAGATACTCCTGCAGTACGGTCAGCCACTGGTAGACGTCCAGATGGGTGGCCATCGGGTGGCCCGCAGGCAGTCTGTCCGGCCCATCCGGGCCGATGCCGAGCAACGTGCCCAGGGATAGGCGGAAGTCATTGACCGCCGCGATCCAGGCCTCGGCGTCGGCCTCGGTCAGATCGAGCCGGCCGTCGTCCGGAAGAGTGTCCAGAAGCCGTTGCATTGCAGCGATTTTGGCGTCGATGATCTGCGGTTCGTGCAGGCTGCGCAGTGCGCCGCTGTCGTCGGACTGCCCGTCTTTGATGAAGTCCGGCAGCAGCCGGCTCATCGTGGCGTCCGTGGGCGGGGAGGAATTGCCGGTGCGGATTCCGGTGATCTGCTCCAGCGGATCCGACGGCGCCGAAGACTGCCGGTCGGCGAGCATCGCCTGTACCGAGGTCGCCATCGTCCTGAGCAGTGCCGCCTCGTGCGGTTCGAGGGCGGAAACGAAGCGGGGACCGTCGGCGGTCTCAAACCGCTTCCACTTGCGCACGTCGGACAGTATCCGGCTTCAGCGGTCGTGCTGCATGGTGGCCCAGAGGCCCGCAGCGTGGAGTTTGGTGACGTCGACCTCCATCGCCTCCCGGCTACCTGCCGACACCACGGCCTTGCCCTCATTGTGAACCTGCAACATCAGCTTGGTGGCGTGCGGCTCGCTGTAGCCGAAGAGTTTCTGGAAGACGTAGGTCACGTAGTTCATCAGGTTGACCGGGTCGTCCCAGACGACGGTGACCCACGGCGATTCCGTGGCGTCGAGGTGCTTGTGCTCCTGGATGACACTGGTACCCGGCCGAGACGTGCCCATGGGTCAAGGATAGCGAGCTACCGGCACAATCTGTCGCCGTCCGGGCAAGCCGATACGGTGGCCCTGTGACAGCTACGGCCCAGCCTCCGACAGCGCTGCTGACCGACAAGTACGAGCTGACCATGCTGTCGGCGGCCTTGAAGGACGGTACTGCCCACCGCCGGACGACCTTCGAGGTTTTCACCCGGCGGCTCCCGGACGGCCGCCGCTACGGGGTGGTCGCCGGAACGGACCGATTTCTGGCGGCGTTGGCCGACTTCGTCTTCGACGACGTCGCGTTGGCGGCGGTGGCGTCTTTCCTCGACGACACGACGCTGGAGTACCTGCGCGGCTACCGGTTCGGCGGCGACATCGACGGCTACGCCGAAGGCGAGCTGTACTTCCCGGGGTCCCCACTGCTGTCGATCACCGGCACTTTCGCCGAATGCGTGCTGCTGGAAACCCTGCTGCTGTCGATCCTCAACTACGACTGCGCGGTGGCGGCCGCGGCAGCTCGGATGGTGAGCGTGGCCGGTGGCCGCCCCCTGATCGAGATGGGCTCACGGCGTACCCACGAACAGGCCGCGGTCTGTGCCGCCCGGGCCGCCTACCTCGCCGGGTTCGCCGGCACCTCCAACCTGGAGGCCGCGCGCCGCTACGGCGTTCCCGCGCTGGGCACCTCTGCCCACGCTTTCACCATGCTGCACACCGATGAAAGCGGTCCCGACGAGCAGGCGGCCTTCCGCGCCCAGGTTGCCGCGTTAGGGGTGACGACGACGTTGCTGGTCGACACCTACGACGTCCGCACCGGAGTGGCCAATGCCATCGCCGCGGCCGGTCCCGGACTGGGCGCGGTGCGCATCGACTCCGGCGATCTCGGGGTGCTGGCCCGCCAGGTCCGTGAGCAACTCGACGGGCTCGGCGCCGCCGAAACCCGGATCGTGGTGTCGGGAGATTTGGACGAGTACTCCATCGCCGGGCTGCGGGCCGACCCGGTTGACACCTATGGGGTGGGTACGTCGGTGGTCACCGGGTCGGGTGCCCCGGCGGCCGGCCTGGTCTACAAGCTGGTCGAGGTCGATGGCATCCCGGTGGCAAAGCGCAGCAGCCACAAGGTGTCTCACGGCGGCCGCAAGGCCGCGCTGCGTCTGACGCGGGAGTCCGGGACCGTCATCGAGGAGGTGGTTCATCCGGTCGGCGCCCCACCGCCAGTCAGCCGGCCGCCGCGGGCACTCACCGTGCCACTGGTGCGCTCCGGTGAGGTGGTGGCGCCGTCTGATCTCGCCGCTGCCCGACAGCGGGTGGCCGATGGGCTGGCCAGCCTGCCGTGGGAGGGCTTGGCGCTGTCGAAGGGCGAACCGGCCATCCCCACCCGGGTGGTGCCGCCATAGTGCCTCCGATCGCCGAACTGCTGGCCTTGGCCGTTGACGCGCTGGGTGGCGCCCAGCGACCCGGGCAGGTGCAGATGGCCGAGGCGGTGGACCGGGCATTCGCGACCGGCGAGCACCTGGCGGTGCAGGCCGGAACCGGCACCGGCAAGTCGCTGGCCTACCTGGTTCCGGCCATCGCCCGCGCCCTGTCCGACGACACACCGGTGGTGGTCTCCACCGCCACCATCGCCCTGCAACGTCAACTCGTCGACCGCGATCTGCCTCGGGTCGCTGAGGCGCTGACCCCGGCCCTGCCCCGTGCGCCGCGCTTCGCGCTGTTGAAGGGGAGGCGAAACTACCTGTGCCTCAACAAGATCCATAGTGGAAGCGACGCCCAGGAGCCGCCCCAGGAGGAGTTGTTCTCGCCGGCGGCGGTCAGCGCGCTGGGCCGCGACGTCGCACGGCTGACCGAGTGGGCGTCGACCACCGAAACCGGCGACCGTGATGACCTGCGACCGGGGGTGCCGGAACGGTCCTGGTCGCAGGTCAGTGTGTCGGCGCGGGAATGCCTCGGCATGGCCCGCTGTCCGTACGGCACCGACTGCTTCGCCGAGAAGGCCCGCGGGCAGGCCGGGCAGGCCGACATCGTCGTCACCAACCACGCGCTGCTCGCCATCGACGCACTGGGGGAGGCTTCGGTGCTGCCCGAGCACAAGTTCCTCGTCGTCGACGAGGCCCACGAACTCGTGGACCGGGTCACCTCGGTGAGCGCCGGCGAACTGACGCCCGGCCCGCTTGGGGTCACCGTGCGCCGGGTGTCCCGGCTGGTCGGTCCCGAACTGTCCGATCGACTCGAGGCCGCGGTGGCCACGTTCTCCTCGGCCATCCACGACGCCGAGACCGGCCGCATCGACTACCTCGACGCGGAGTTGGGCACCTACCTGACCGCACTGCGCGACGCCGCCGCCGGCGCCCGTTCCGCCATCGACCCCGCCCCGTCCGACCCGAAGGCCGCCGCAGCCCGGGCCGAAGCGATCGCCGCGCTGACCGAGATCGCCGACACCGCCACCAGGGTCCTGGACTCCTACGGCCCGGCCATCCCCGACCGCACCGACATCGTCTGGCTCGACCACGAGGAACAGCGGGCGGCAGCGCCGAAACCGGTCCTGCGGGTGGCCCCGCTCTCGGTGGCAGCGCCGCTGCGCGAGCATCTGTTCGGGTCCGCCACTGCGGTCCTCACCTCGGCCACCCTGACCGTTGGCGGATCGTTCGACGCGATGGCCGAAGCCTGGGGCTTGGCGGACGGTCCGCACTGGACCGGCCTGGACGTCGGGTCGCCGTTCGACTACCCCAAGTCCGGGATTCTGTACGTCGCGGCCCACCTGCCACCGCCCGGCCGCGACGGCGCCGGGGCTCCCGCGCAACTCGACGAAATCCAAGAGCTGGTCGAGGTGTGCGGCGGCCGCACCCTCGGCCTGTTCTCCTCGATGCGGGCCGCCCGCGCGGCCGCCGAGGCGATGCGGGAGCGGTTGGACACCCCGGTGCTCTGCCAGGGCGATGACGGCACCGCGGCGCTGGTCGAGCAGTTCGCCGCCGACCCGCAGACCTCGCTGTTCGGGACGCTGTCGCTGTGGCAGGGCGTCGACGTGCCGGGGCCGTCGTTGTCGCTGGTGATCATCGACCGGATTCCGTTCCCGCGCCCCGACGATCCGCTCCTCACCGCGCGGCAGCGGGCCGTCGCGGCGAAGGGCGGAAACGGGTTCATGGCGGTGGCCGCCAGCCACGCCGCCCTACTGCTGGCACAGGGCGCCGGGCGGCTGTTGCGCGACACCGGCGACCGCGGCGTGGTCGCGATCCTCGACTCCCGGATGGCCACCGCGCGGTACGGCGGCTACCTGAGGGCCTCGCTGCCGCCGTTCTGGTACACCACCGATCCCGTCGTGGTGCGGCAGGCGCTGGGGCGGCTGCACAACGGCGCCCGGGACTGAGCGCAACTATTGTGGTCTCATGCGGTGCCGGCAGTTCCGACGTCTAGCGACCGCGGCATTCGCCGTGGCGCTGTTGGCCGGCTGCAGCACGGCGGTGTCCGGGCGGGCTGTGTCGGTGTTCGCTGACCCGTTCAAGGTCGGTGGGTTGGAAGCGGTCGACGGTCCGACCGGCCTGCGCCCGGACGCCAAACCGCAGTCGCGCCAAGTCACCGGCACCGATGGCGGGAGGATCGACGAACTGGCCGGTCAGTCGGTGAGCGATCTCGAGGAGTTCTGGAAGTTCGCCTACCCGGACGTCTTCGACGGTGAACTCAAGCCGGTCAAGGAGCTGCTGTCCTGGGATTCCGAGGATTACGACGGGGAGTTCTGCGGCGAGTCCACCGACGGTCTGGTCAATGCCGGGTTCTGCGAGGAGGAGAACACCATCGGCTGGGACCGCACTGTGCTGATGCCGGCGCTGCGGCGGGCGAACGGCGACATGGCCATCACGATGGTGCTGGCCCACGAGTTCGGCCACGCCATCCAGAAACAGGCCACCCTCAATCCGCGCGGCGTGCCGACGCTGGTGGCCGAGCAGCAAGCCGACTGCCTGGCCGGGGTGTACCTGCGGTGGGTCGCCGAGGGCAAGTCGCCGCGTTTCACGCTCAACACCGGAGAGGGGCTGAACAACCTTCTGGCGGCGATGATCTCGTTCCGCGATCCGCTGATGAGCGAAGGCGACTACTACGACGTCGGCGACGAGCACGGCTCGGCGTTCGAGCGTGTCTCGGCCTTCCAATTCGGCTTCACCGACGGGCCGTCGGCGTGCGCGGCGATCAACCTGCAGGAGATCAAACAACGTCGTGGCGACCTGCCGGTGGAACTACCCTCCGACCAGACCGGCGAACTGCCGGTCACCGAGGACTCGGTCCGTTCGATAGTCGATGCACTGGACATCCTGTTCAAGCCCAAGAACCCGCCCAAGCTCAGTTTTGATGCGGCGTCGGCCTCGTCCTGCCCGAACGCCCGGCCGAGTCCGCCGGCGTCGTACTGCCCGGCCACCAACACCATCGTCGCCGATCTGCCCGCCCTGCAGGAGATGGGCGCGTCCACCGAGGGTGACGACGCGGTGGTGTTGCAAGGCGACAACACCGCCTACTCGGTGGTGGTGTCGCGGTACATGCTGGCGTTGCAGCACGAACACGGCGGTCTGGTGCTCGACGACGCCGAAGCCGGCCTGCGGACCGCGTGCCTGACCGGGGTGGCCACCACGAAGATGTCCCAGACCATCACCACGCCCGACGGCGACACCGTGGCCCTGACCGCGGGGGACATCGACGAGGCGGTCTCTGGTCTGCTGACCAACGGGCTGGCTGCCGGTGACGTCAACGGCGAGTCGGTCCCGGCCGGGTTCTCCCGGATCGACGCCTTCCGGGTCGGCGTCCTGGGCGACGTCGACCGCTGCTACAAGCGGTTTCCCTGAGCTCCTATCGGCTGGTTTCGAACCGACTACTGTCGGGCGCAGGAGGTGAGCGAATGGGCACGACCGAAACCCCACCCGCCAAGTGGCCGACGTGGAAGGTCGGCGGCACGACGATCCTCACGTTCGTCGCTCTGCTCTATCTCATCGAACTCATCGACCAGTTGACCGGGCATTCCCTCGACAGCAACGGGATCCGGCCGCTGGAGGCCGACGGGCTGAAGGGCATCCTGTTCGCCCCGCTGCTGCACGGCGGGTGGGCGCACCTGTTCGCCAACACCATCCCGGCATTGGTTCTGGGCTTCCTGGTGACGCTGGCCGGGATGGCGCGTTTCGTCTGGGCCACGGCGATCATCTGGATTCTCGGCGGCCTGGGTACCTGGCTGATCGGAAACATCGGCGGCTGTCGGCTGCCGACCAACCACATCGGAGCCTCCGGGCTGATATTCGGCTGGCTGACATTCCTGATTGTGTTCGGCTGGCTGACCCGCCATTTCTGGCAGATCGTCGTCAGTCTCGTGGTGGCCTTCGTCTATGGCAGCATCCTGTGGGGGGCCCTGCCGGAACTCGACCGGTGCGGCGGGGTCTCCTGGCAGGGCCACTTGTGCGGGGCGATCGCCGGGGTGCTGGCCGCCTACTGGCTCTCCGGCCCCGAGCGTGAGGCCCGCGCCCGCAAGAAGCAGCAGCCCAGGCTGTCGGCGTGATCGATCGTGCCGCCCCCATCGGCATCTTCGACTCCGGTGTGGGCGGGTTGACGGTGGCCCGGTCGATCATCGACCAGTTGCCCGACGAGGACGTCGTCTATGTCGGTGACACCGCCAACGGTCCGTACGGTCCGCTGAGTATTCCCGAGGTTCGCGCCCACGCCCTTGCGATCGGGGACGACCTGGTTGCCCGCGGGGTCAAGGCCCTGGTGATCGCGTGCAACACCGCCTCGGCGGCGTGTCTGCGTGACGCCCGGGAACGCTACGACGTGCCGGTCGTCGAGGTCATCCTGCCGGCCGTGCGCCGGGCCGTGGCCGCCACCAGGTCGGGGCGCATCGGGGTGATCGGCACCCGGGCGACCATCGCCTCGGGGGCCTACCAGGACGCGTTCGCCGCAGGCCGCGACGTGGAGATCACCGCGGTGGCGTGCCCGCGTTTCGTCGACTTCGTCGAGCGTGGCGTCACCAGCGGACGCCAGGTGTTGAACCTGGCGGAGGGCTACCTCGAGCCGTTGCAGCGGGCCGAGGTGGACACGCTGGTGCTGGGGTGCACGCACTACCCACTGCTGTCCGGGGTGATCCAGCTAGCCGTGGGGGAGTCCGTCACGTTGGTGTCCAGCGCCGAGGAGACGGCGAAGGATCTGCTGCGCGTACTCACCCAACTTGATTTGTTGCGGCCGCACTACTCGCCCAATGCGACGCGGTCTTTCGAGGCCACCGGCGATCCGGAGTCATTCGCCTCGCTGGCTACCCGCTTCCTGGGTCCGGTGATCACCGGAGTCGCACCCCATCACATCGGCGTTCGGAACCTTTGACTCTGGTCCAATTGCGCGTGTTACGGCCAAATGACGTGGCAAAGTGGAAACCGTGCACATCACGGTCCTGGGCTGCTCGGGCAGTGTCGTCGGGCCGGATTCGCCGGCGTCGGGTTATCTGCTGACCGCGCCGGACACCCCGCCGCTGGTGATCGACTTCGGCGGTGGCGTTCTGGGAGCGTTGCAACGCTACGCCGACCCCAACGATGTGCACGTCCTGCTCTCGCACCTGCACGCCGACCACTGCCTGGACCTGCCCGGGTTGTTCGTCTGGCGCCGCTACCACCCGACTCCGGCCACGCAACGCGGAATCATCTACGGCCCCAGCGACACCTGGACCCGGCTGGCAGCGGCATCGTCGCCGCTCGGCGGGGACCTCGACGACTTCACCGATATCTTCGAGGTTCAGCACTGGGTCGACAATGAGGCCGTCAAGTGCGGGGCGTTGACCGTGCTGCCCCGGCTGTTGACCCATCCCACCGAGTCCTACGGCATGCGCTTCACCGATCCCGACGGAACGACATTCGTCTTCAGCGGCGACACCGGATTGTGCGAGTCGCTCGTCGACCTGGTTGACGGTGCCGACGTGTTCCTGTGCGAGGCATCGTGGACGCACTCTCTGGAGCGGCCGAAGCACCTGCATCTGTCCGGCACTGAGGCCGGGCAGGTTGCCAAGCGTGCCCGGGTCGGGGAACTGTTGCTCACTCACATTCCGCCGTGGACTTCCCGCGAAGACGTCATCAGCGAGGCCAAGGCCGAATTCGACGGCCCGGTGCGGGCGGTCGTGCCCGGTGAGGTGATCGAGGTTGTACGCCGCTGACGTGCCTCGTGACGGTACTGACTGAGCCGGTGGGCTGCTCGACAACATGAGCGACGGGTGCACACTGGAGAGGGCTGCCGCGGTAGCCGCCCCGGCATTCGCTAATCATCTAAGGAGGCCGAGATGAGTGAGTACAAGACGGCGATCCTGGCCGGTGGCTGCTTCTGGGGCATGCAGGATCTGATCCGCCGCCAGCCCGGCGTCATATCCACCCGGGTGGGCTACACCGGGGGAAAGAACGCTAATGCCACCTACCGCAACCACCCCGGCCACGCCGAAGCCGTCGAGATCGTCTACGACCCGACCAAGACTGACTATCGGGCGCTGCTGGAGTTCTTCTTCCAGATCCACGACCCGACCACGAAGAACCGGCAGGGCAACGACATCGGCACCAGCTATCGCTCAGCGATCTTCTACGTCGACGACGAACAGCGTCGCGTCGCACTGGAAACCATTGCCGACGTGGAGGCATCGGGACTGTGGCCGGGGCCGGTGGTCACCGAGGTTGTCCCGGCCGCCGAGTTCTGGGAGGCCGAACCCGAGCACCAGGACTACCTGTTGCGCTTTCCGGCGGGGTACACCTGCCATTTCCCGCGACCGGGGTGGAAGCTGCCGAGGCGGGCAAAGATTTAGGGGCTGGAAGCGTAGTCCGCGTAGGCTACATGTATGTCTACATCCTCGACCACGGTCCGGGTGTCAGTACAGACACGGGACCGTTTGGCTGCGCAGGCGCGCAAACGCGGTATCTCGATCTCAACCCTGTTGGCGGAGTTAGCCGCTCGGGTGGACCGTGAAGCGATATTCAGCGCTGAACGTGACGCCACTCGTGCCGACTTAGCATCGGCGACGGTTCGCCAGGAGGAGCGGGATTGGGCGGACGCAGCTAACGATGGCTTTAACTGAACCCCGGCGCGGGGAACTGTGGCTCGTAGCCCTGGGCGCAGGTCGTCCTGGCGAACCAGGTAAGCACAGACCTGCCGTCATTGTTTCCGCCGATGAGTTGCTTACCGGTCTCGATGATGAGTTGGTCGTTTTGGTTCCGGTGTCCAATTCGCGTGCCAGTACTCCACTGCGGCCGACGATCTCGCCGGGGGAAGGTGTTGAAGCCGACAGTGTCGCAGTCTGTCGCGGTGTGCGCTCCGTGGCCCGCTCGCGGCTGGTGCGCAGGTTGGGCGTCGTCACAGCGACGAACATGGCTGCTATCGAGTTCGCCCTGGCCCACGTCCTGGGCATGGACCCGCCCAACCGTCAGTGAGACACCATCCGCGTTAGGGTTTCGGGGTGACCTCACGACTAGACGGCAGGCTCGATGACGAACTGCGACCCGTCGTCATCACTCGGGGCTTCACGTCGCATCCGGCGGGCTCGGTGCTCGTTGCGTTCGGTGAGACCCGGGTGATGTGCACGGCCAGCGTCACCGAAGGAGTTCCCCGGTGGCGGAAAGGCTCGGGGGAAGGCTGGCTGACGGCCGAGTACGCGATGCTGCCGGCTGCCACTCACACCCGCTCGGACCGTGAGTCGGTCAAAGGGCGGCTCGGCGGCCGTACCCAGGAGATCAGCCGGCTGGTCGGACGGTCTCTGCGGGCCTGCATCGACCTGTCAGCGCTCGGGGAGAACACCATCGCCATCGACTGTGACGTGCTGCAGGCGGACGGCGGTACCCGCACCGCCGCCATCACTGGCGCCTACGTGGCTCTGGCCGACGCAGTCACCTACCTGGGTGCTGCCGGCAAGCTGTCCGATCCGCGTCCGCTCTCGTGTGCCATCGCCGCGATCAGCGTCGGGGTGGTCGACGGCCGAGTGCGCGTCGACCTCCCCTACGAGGAAGACTCCCGTGCCGAGGTCGACATGAACGTCGTCGCCACCGACACCGGCACTCTGGTGGAGATCCAGGGCACCGGCGAGGGCGCGACGTTCCCGCGGTCGACCCTGGACAAGATGCTCGATGCCGCGGTGATGGCGTGCGACAGATTGTTCACCATCCAGCGGGACGCTCTGGCGTTGCCCTATCCGGGAGAACTGCCGGAGGGGCCGCCGGCGAAGAAGGCCTTCGGCAGTTGACACGTCTGCTCGTCGCAAGCCGCAACCGTAAGAAGCTGGCCGAACTTCACCGGGTGCTCGATGCCGCCGGTATCACCGGGCTGAGCCTGCTGACTCTCGACGACGTCGCCCCCTATGACGAGGCGCCGGAGACCGGCGCGACGTTCGCCGACAACGCCATCGCCAAGGCCCGAGACGGGTTCGCCGCGACCGGGTTACCGACGCTGGCCGACGACTCCGGGATCGAGGTGGCTGCCCTTAACGGGATGCCGGGCGTGCTCTCGGCCCGCTGGGCGGGTGGGCACGGCGACGACTCCGCGAACTACGCGCTGTTGTTGGCACAGTTGCAAGACGTTCCCGATGAACGGCGTTCGGCGGCGTTTGTGTCGGTGTGCGCCCTGGTTACTGGTCCCGACGACGTGACGGTGGTACGCGGGGAGTGGCCCGGGGCGATCGCGCGAGAACCGTTGGGGGAGGGCGGGTTCGGTTATGACCCGGTGTTCATTCCGGCGGGAGGAACCCGCAGGGCGGCGCAGTTGAGTCCGGCCGAGAAGGACGCGGCGTCACATCGTGGCCGGGCGCTGGGGCTACTGGTGCCCGCGCTGCGCGATTTAGCCACTAGAGGTTGAACCGTTCCTTGAGCTCGCGGGTCTGCACCTGCTCGACGATGATGCCCAGCAGGGGGATGGTGCCGGCCAGCAGAACGCCGATGGTCTTGGCGATGGGCCAGCGGACCTTGACCGCAAGGTTGGCGGTGAACAGCAGATAGACGAAGTAGACCCAGCCGTGCACCACGCCGATCCAGCTGGGTGGGTGGTCGACCTTGACGACGTATTTGAGGATGATCTCGTAGCAGAGGGCGATCAGCCAGATGCCGGTTGCCCAGGCCATGACCCGATAGCCGGTGAGAGCCGAGCGGAGCTTGTCGACCGGGGTGATCGGTGGGGTGTCGGTCATGCGGTCGTCCTTTTCTGATCGGCGTCGGATTGGGCCAGCCGGGCGAGATAGACGTTATATTCCCTCAGCGCGGGGTCGTCGTCCTGCTGTGGAGTCGGTGCCGACGGGCGCTCGGGAAGCAGTCCGGAGGGTATCTCAGTGACCGACCCTGCACCCGGCAGCTCCGGTGGGGTTTCTTCGTAGCGGACGAACTTGCGGTAGGCGTAGACGCAGAACACCGCGAACATCGGCCACTGCAGCGCGTAGCCCAGATTCTGGAAGCTGCCCGAGTTGGACTCGAACCGGGTCCATTGCCACCAGCCCAAGGCGAGGCAGCCTGCTGCGGCCCCGATCACCAGGAGGATCAGCGCGAACCTGCGGCGGCGCGGCATGGTCACCCCACGACCGTACCCCGAGTCCGTGTTTCGCCCGCGATAGGATCGTGGGGCTTGCGGGCGTGGTGAAATGGCAGACACGCCGGCTTTAGGTGCCGGTGCTCGGAAGAGCGTGTGGGTTCGAGTCCCTCCGCCCGCACAGGTCAAAAGAAGAGGCGCCCCCTTCCGCGGAA
>JAGQTV010000059.1 GCA_020438845.1 Mycobacterium sp.
ATCGCGCACCTGCACGGACAACTGCGCACCAACCGCATCACCGCGACCCCCGTCACAGACACCGTCCACGACGCAAATGCCAAGGTCAAGCCACCAAAAGTTCCGTCCGGCCCAAGATAACGATCGCCCGACGCAGCTCGGCGATCTCCCTGCGCAGCGCCTTGTTCTCCTCGGCGATCTGAGTCGTCACCCCCGGCCGCTGGCCGGTATCGACCTCCGAACGCCGTATCCAGGTCCGCAACGTCTCCGGGGTGCCGATTCCCAACATGCCCGCGACCGCGGTGATCGCCGCCCACTGCGACGGGTACTGCGGGCGGACTTCGGCGACCATGCGCACCGCACGCTCACGAAGCTCCTCGGGGTACTTGCTGACACGTCCCATAACCCAGATCCTCCCAAGATCGGAAGTCTCCGGAAACGCCGGGACGGGTCATCGAGGCATGGAGAACGAATCACATTCCCACAAGTCTGGTCCACACACGACCACGTGTTCTGCGGCGTACATAGTTTGTGGCTCAACGGAACTGCGTTCCGTGTGGACGCTACGCGGCCGGTCACGAAAGTCATAGGTGCTTCACGTGCGGACATACTGCTTGCACACCGACGTCACCAAAGGCTTGTTCACAGCCATGGCCGGGCGTCGATTCGTCAAGCGATCTCCGATGCCTACGAGGTAGTGGAGCACTGGAACTACTGGCAGCCGTTGGAAGCCGTCAGCTTCCGCTTGGCCGAGCTTGAACCCGACGAGACCCAGCGGGGTTCCGGCACCGCTTGTCGCAACGCAGCGATGTACCCGGAGATCGTGCGCCTAGCAACTGCGCTGTCCGACCCTTCCTGGAAGTCTCGACTGCTTGCGGAGAGCAGAGCTGAGCGTGGCAAATCCCTGCTCGACCTGTTCGAGCTCGTCATCGACGGCCATGTGCCGTACCGGGCCGCGGATCCCCTCTACGAGTGGAGGCTTCGTCAGCTGGCCGCGCTGGATACCGATAGCCGAAGGGATGCAACTACCAAAGGAGAGGGAGGACCACGATGACGACCAATGATGGTGTGCCGGCGCTGCCGTGGGGCGCAGCGGGTTGCACTGAATGGGAGTTGGATGGTGATGAGCTGTACAGGATTGTTTACACCGACGAGCAGCGCGTGGACGGCTGCGAACATGGGGTGCATCTGTCTGCTCTCCAGCATCCGGATGGGTCGCTCAGCCGAGATAATCCGACAGAAATCTACGTGTATATCGCTGGTGACGGCCCCTTGTCCGGTGCACAATCCCGTGCGCTGGCTCAGATACTGCTCGACGCCGCCGAGCAAGCTGACGGATGGGCGGCGCTGGAATCGAGTGAGTAAGTGCAAGCGGTCATGCGCACTCACCTGCATGGACTGTGAAGCACGACGGACAGACGCTTTCTGATCTCTGGGAACCTTGACCGTTTGATCCTAAAGCCGACGCACGCGCGGTGCTCGCGACACGTTGTTCGCTGGCCTTCGCATCCCGGCGCAGCGCCGCGACAACGGCGTTCCGCAGCTCAGTTGGTACTTGCCTGGTACGGAGCAGCTTGCCCACCCGGTCAACCAATTCGTTTTCAGACAGCGTTTTACCGGCTGACGCATTCCGACAGTACTGCAGCACCTCACTTGGGGGCACGATGTCAATGGTCCGGGGACCGAGTTCGCGTGCGACTGCTGAGGACTGGCTCGGCAGCCTGAAAGTCCTTGGCTTATTGCCGGTTTGGTTGAACGGGTTCTCCGAAACGATTCTCTGCCGGCGCTCAGCCGCTGAGATAGCCCTGTTGATTAGTCGAGAAAACTCGTCGTGAGACTCACCGCTCCCCGCGCTCTTTCTGTACACCTGGTGTATCCGCCAGCCGGTCACGGGACCTTCGACTCCGACAATGCGAACAATGTTGTCGATGATGCGGTCGGCCGGTGTCTGCGAGATCGGTGACAACGCTTCGGAAAAAACGGGATAGGTCTTCAGTGCCGGAAGCCCAGGGCTGGTCGCCTGCGGCATAGCGCTCAAAGACGCGGGTGGCTCTTTTTGTTGCGGAGCGACGCGGCGCGGCCGGTCAGCAAACGTACCCTCCCTAGTGCGGGCGGACTCCTGGTTCGAAGGCCCGGGCTCGGCCGCCAGGCTACGGGGCGTTGGCGGCGGATGAATGACAGGTACCGGTGTCGACGGCCTCTGCGAAGCTGGCGGACGCTCGCGACAGGGTTGCTCGGAAACGGCCGTGCTGTCGCCTATCTTCGTCTCGGCTGGGGTTCCGGCGGGCGCGGCCTGTGCCGGATGGCCAAAGAGCCTTTCGCGCTCGGCGGCAATGATGTCGCGTGCGAGTTCGGCCTCGGTGACGTCATAGGCTTCCGGAGCGCTTGCGGCCAAGTCGCTCTCGCGCGCGAAACTTTCGAATAGCGCTTTCTTCGTTGCGAGGATCTCCCGGAGCCTTTGATCCACACCTTCTTCGGAAAGCAGTCGATGAACCTGCACGGATTCCAGCTGTCCCATGCGGTGTGCACGGGCGATGGCTTGCCACTCGGTGGTGGGCTTGAATTGTGGTTCGCAGATCACGACGACAGATGCCGCTTGGATATTCAGACCCACGCCGCCGGCGACGATCTGGGCGACCAGCACCGCACCCTTCTTGGCAGCGGAGAAGTCGTCCACCAGTACCTGTCGCTGGCTGGCTGCGACTGAACCGGTTAAAGGGCCGAAGACCCTTCCGGGCATGTGCCGTGCGATGTCGCTCAGGACGTCGAGGAAGTGTGAGAACACGACAACACGGCGCCCATTTGCTTCCGCCTCCAGAACGATCTCGACCAGGCGCTGCATTTTGGTCGACTTAAGCCCCTGCTTCATCGTGGCTTGCCGCATCGCCATGAAGTTTCGCTGCTCTACGGCAGCGCGGTAGGCGGCGACGTCCTCGCCCGACATCGGCATCCACTCGTCCACCTCGACGAGTTCCGGGAGTTCGGTGAGGACGTCTTCTTGGTTGCGTCGAAGGTACGCCGTTGCCACCTGGCGACGAAACTTCTTCGGAGCGAACTCGTTCGCATCCAACACAAGGTCTGGGCGCAGATACCCGACGAGATTGCGAAACTCGTCCAACCGATTCTCCAGCGGTGTGCCGGTCAGGAGAATCGCTCGCTCACAAGAGTCGATGAGCTGCGACGTTCGCTGCGTACGAAGCGCATCGGGATTCTTGATGTAGTGGGCTTCATCGACGACCACGCAGCTGAGTGCCGGTACGGCGACCTCCTCGTTGAGCCAACGCAGCGTCTCGAAGGTGGTGACGCCGACGCCGCCGTTGCGCTCCCAGTTCTTGGCCGCCCATTGCCGGTCGGGCCCATGCAGGCGGTGCGCGGGCAGTTTAGATTTGGCGGTGACTTCGCGGACCCAGTTCGTCACTACTGCGGCGGGACACACGACGAGGAAGTTGTGCTCGCCTTTCGCGCGAAGGTGCGCCAATGCTGCGATGGCTTCGACGGTCTTACCCAGGCCCATTTCGTCGCCGATGATGACTTTGCGCTGGACCAGAGCGAAGCGTGCAGCGAAGCTTTGGTAGCCGCGCAGTGACGCCGTGAGATAGTCGCCCTTCAGCTCGAAATCGCGGACCGCCTCGATGATTTCGGTGGGCAGGTCGCCATGGGTCTTCTCGTCTTCCTCGGTGATGAATCCCAGTTCGGCGAGCAGCGCGAAATAGTCCGCAGGCCGTGTGAGGAAGTCCTCCCACGGGTCACCGCTCGTCGCCGCGTCTTGCGCATCGGCGATCGCACGCGCGGACCGGGCCACAATCTGAATGGCGTCGCGGAAGTCCTCGACGGTCGACAATGCGCTCGGAATGACGATGGCATGGGTGACCTTGTTGTCGATGGCAGCCGCAACAGGCGCCAGTTCCTCGACGATCGCCATATCAGCGGACGAAGCAGAAGCGCGACGAGCTGCGTCCCAGGCGCGGAGGCGGCGCAGGAATTCAGTGTGTTCTGGGGTGCGATTCTTGATGTCGATGCGCATCGGCATCTCATCGAAGGTGTTCTGTCTCAATGTCCGGGCGGCAGCGCGGATTCGGGTGGCGGAGGTCTGCCCGATGCCGTCGAAGTACTCGAGGCTTCCCTCGTTGTTCAGGACTGCGAGCACGTTGGTGATGCCGTTGTCTGTCAGAGCCGCGACGCGGATCTTGTCGCGGGTGGCTTCCCGGAGCCGCTCGACGGACATATCGGCCAGCATTCGGTCGGTCTCTTTGTTTCGGACCTTATTGCCGGCGTCGACTGCAGACCTGCGCAGCTTGGACTCTTCGGCGGCTGCGCGCCGGATGACAGCTGTGGCGTTCGGGAGGATCGCGAAGGTCGTTGAGTCTTCAAGCGTGGCGGTTTGGCCGTGGTCGGGTAGCTGCGGTTTGAACCCCACCCAGTCGGCCAGCGCGTCGCGCATGGTCAGGGCCCGAATCCGTGGATCGTCAACCGGCCTGGCCTGGTCGATAGCCTGGCCGATACCGCTGGTGAGAAACCACCGCCGGTAGTCGGAGAGGAACTGTGCTGCCTGGTTGGCTTTGTCTCGTGTGCCGCCGAACATCAGTAGTCGGCCGAACCCCGTGACCTTTCTCAAGTCCTCCGCCGCCGCTGCGACCTCGGTGGTGAGCCTGTCGAGTTCTCGTTGAACGTCGGGGTGAATCGGTGGGAGGCAGGCCGAACGCGCCGTGGCTTGAAAGACGGCTTGGTCAGTGGAGCGCAACGGGATGACGTGCCAGAGGTAGCGATTGTTTCGCTGCGCCTTCACAGTGCGCGCTCGCAATGCTGCGGACTGTGCGGTGGACGTGCTAGCAATCTCGTGGCGGGCCGCGGTCACCGCTGTGGCGGCGTCAACCCAGCCTCGTACTTCATCACCAATCGCCGATGTTGACGGCTGTTCCTCGCTGGCCATGGTCCCCGTTGGATCGATTCGCTCCCTTGCGGGAGATTAGCGGACCTAGCGACGGTTCGCGGACTACCCCCGATACTGTCGGAGGGGTCGACTAGCGTGGGCCGGCTATCGACGGGGAGGACAAACAGTGCTGCTGGAAGAGCTGAAGCCTGGCTTGCGCATCGACGGGCTGATCCCGTCCCAGGTAATCACGGTGATCTTTGCCCAATGGCACGGCACCGACGCGCTGGAGCTGACTTACAAGACCAACGACGGCGCACTCGGTCAGCAGGTCGTGTTCCGCAAGGACCAGGACATCCTCACCGTCGCCCAGACCGGCAGCCGCGCGTTCGATGCCAACGCCACCGACTTCAAGATGGTTGCGGAGGCGCAGCGGATCACCCTGGCCGGGCTGTTTGACCCCATGCTGGCCGTGGCCACCAGCGATGTACGGCCGCTCCCCCATCAGATCCGCGCGGTGTACGGCGAGCTTCTCCCCCGCACCCCGCTGCGCTTCCTGCTCGCCGATGACCCCGGTGCCGGCAAGACCATCATGGCCGGCCTCTACATCAAAGAACTTCTACTGCGCGACGACGTTCGTCAATGCCTCATCGTTGCTCCGGGGGGCCTGGTCGAGCAATGGCAAGACGAGCTGTTCTTCAAGTTCGGGCTACGCTTCGACCTGCTGACCAACCAGCTCATCGACGCCAACGTCAACCTCAACGTCTTCGAGACCAACCCGCTGCTGATCGCCCGGATGGATCAGCTGTCCCGCAACGAGGAGCTGCAGGCCCAACTCAAGGAAACCGAGTGGGACCTGATCATCGTCGACGAGGCGCACCGTATGGGTGCCCACTACTTCGGCGGCAAGTTGGAGAAGACGAAACGGTTTCTGCTTGGTGAAATGCTCGGGCGCATCACGCGACATTTCTTGCTGATGACCGCGACGCCGCACTCCGGCAAGGAAGAAGACTTCCAGCTGTTCCTCACCCTGCTCGACCGCGACCGCTTCGAGGGCAAGAACACCAAGACCGCCAACACCGACGGCATCATGCGCCGGATGGTCAAAGAGGACCTGCTGACCTTCGAGGGCAAAAAGCTGTTCCCCGAGCGTCGCGCCGAAACCGTGCCCTATGAGCTCACCGAGCTGGAATATGCGTTGTACGCACAGGTCACCGACTACGTGCGCGAGGGCATGAATCGGGCCGACCGGGTAGGCGGCAAACGCAAGAACACCGTCGGGTTCGCGCTGACGGTGCTGCAACGGCGATTGGCGTCAAGCCCCGAAGCCATCTATAGGAGCCTGGTCCGGCGCACCGAGCGCCTGGAGCGCAAAAAGCTGGAGATCCTCAACGGCACCTACACCGACAAAGAACCCACCATCGACTTCGAGGCCCTGGACGCCGACGACTACAACTCCGAACAGATCGAAGAACTCGAAGAGGAACTGCTCGACGCTGCCACCGCTGCCCAGACCGTAGAGGAACTCGACGCCGAAATCCTCGAACTCGCAGACCTGACGACGGTTGCCAAGCAAGTCCGCGACTCCGGCACCGACCGCAAGTGGACCGAGCTCAGCAGAATCCTGCAGGACGAAGCGCTGACCGTCGACGCCAACGGGTGGCCGCGCAAGCTCATCATCTTCACCGAACACCGCGACACCCTCGACTATCTCGCCGGCCGCATTCGGACGTTGATCGGCAAGCCTAACGCCGTGCAGGCCATCCACGGCGGGGTGCGCCGCAAGGAACGGCGCATGATCACCGAAGAGTTCACCAAGAACCGCGACTGCCAGATCCTGCTAGCCACCGACGCCGCCGGCGAAGGCCTCAACCTTCAAGCCGCCCACCTGATGGTCAACTACGACCTACCGTGGAACCCCAATCGCATCGAACAGCGCTTCGGCCGAATCCACCGCATCGGCCAAGAAGAAGTCTGCCGGCTCTGGAATCTCGTCGCCAGCAACACCCGCGAAGGCGCAGTCTTCGAACGCCTGCTGGAAAAGATCGAAGAACAGCGAAAGGCATACGGCGGCAAGGTCTTCGATGTTCTCGGCGAGGCTTTTGCCGATACACCTTTACGTGACCTGCTACTAGATGCGATCCGCTACGGTGAGCGCGACGACGTGAAGGCCAAGATGCACGAGGTCATCGACCACAAGGTGGCCGATGGACTGAAAGAGCTGCTCGACGAACGCGCGCTGGCGTCGGATCACCTCGCCGACGCGGATCTAGCCAAGCTTCGCGCCGCCATGGACGAAGCCCGTGCCCGCCGTCTACAACCGCACTACATCGAACTCGCATTCAAGGCCGCGTTCACCCGGCTCGGCGGCCGCATCGCCAAACGCGAACGCGGCCGCTACGAGATCGCCAACGTCCCAGCACAAATCAGAGCCAGCAAGTACCAGCCGATCGCGACCAAGTACGACCGAGTCGCCTTCGATCTGGATCACGTGCACTCCGAGGAACTGGCGCGCGCCGACCTGCTCGCGCCAGGACACCCGCTACATGACGCGGTGATGGACGAAGCGATTCGGCATTTCGGCGGCACGCTCAACAGCGGCACGGTGCTCGTGTCGGCGACGCTGGAGGAACCCCATCTACTTGTCGGAGTCGTCGAAGAAGTCGCCGATGCCGCCGGTGCCGCGGTGTCCAGACGATTCGGCTACGCCTATGTCGACAGACTCGGCACCGTAACGCCCGCAGGCCCGGCACCGTATCTGGATTGTGTCGCCGCACCCGATACCCCGGCCGTCGCCGGTGCGCGTCAATCTCCTTGGCTAGCCGACGCCGAAGACCGGGCAACCAGCTGGATCATCACCACCCAACTGCCCGAGTACCTCGCCGAAGTGCAACCACGTCGCGCTGCTGAACTCGCCAAGGCGCGAGAGCTTGTCGTGAAACGGCTTGAAGGAGAACGTGACCGGCTTCTACTCGATGCTGCCGTAGCAGCCGAGAAGGAACGTGCTGGCGAGAAGCCGAAAGAGTCGGCCGAGAGCCTTAACCGGAAGGCCGTCGAGCTTGACGCGCGTCTACGCAAACGCCTTGATCTGCTCGACAAGCAGGCCCTGATGTCGACCAAACCACCGCGGATCATGACGGCCGCACTGGTACTCCCCGTTTCCATGGTGGACGGCGAGTTGCCAACCTCAGCGCCAATCCACGCCAAAGAGACCAAAGAGGTCGAACGCCGAGGTGTCGACCTAGTGATGGCGACGGAACGAACGCTTGGCCGCACACCGGTCGAACAAGCATTCAACAACAAGGGATTCGACATCCTGTCCTCAGATGCCGGCGGTGACACCTACCGCATCGAGGTCAAAGCCCGACTCGACGGTGCCACCGACTTCTTCGTCACGCACAACGAAGTGATGGTCGGCAAGAACGCAGTACCGCGGTATCGGCTGGCTTTGGTCAAGGTGGATCCACGAGGACCAGCCCATGACGAGCTCCGATACCTCGCCAACCCGTTCGCCTCGACAGACCTCGGTGACTTTGACGCGACCGGAGTCCGCGGCGACTGGAACAAAATGTGGAACAAAGGAACTGAGCCATTCTGATGATTTCCGAAAACCAAGTGCCGAAGCGCAAGCTGATCGAAGTCGCACTACCTCTGGAAGTGATCAACCGGGAATCGGCCCGAGAGAAGTCGATCCGGCACGGCCACCCGTCGACGATGCACTTGTGGTGGTCGCGCAAGCCTCTCGCAGCCGCACGCGCAGTCTTATTTGCCCAATTGGTCGACGACCCATCTTCGCGCCCCGAAGAATTCCCCACTGACGAGCTCCAACGGGCGGAGCGCGAGCGGTTACATAAACTCATGGAGCGCCTGGTCGTATGGGAGAACATCAGTGACAGACGGCTGTTCGCAGAGGCGCACGCCGAGATTCTCAAGTCCACCGGCGGCAATCTCCCACCAGTCGTTGACCCATTTGCCGGTGGCGGAAGCATCCCGCTGGAGGCTCAGCGACTCGGACTCGAGGCACATGCTTCCGATCTCAATCCCGTTGCAGTGCTGATCAACAAGGCGCTGATCGAGATTCCCCCAAGGTTCGCCGGGAGCGAACCAGTGTCTCCCGATGTCGCGGCAGATCAGCTTTTGCATCCGTGGCCTGGAGCCACCGGCCTGGCCGAGGACGTGCGGCGCTACGGAAGGTGGGTACGAGATGAGGCAGAGAAACGCATCGGACACCTCTACCCGAAGGCGAAGCTGCCAGACGGCTCCCAAGCGACTGTGATCGCCTGGGTGTGGGCACGCACGGTCACCTGCCCGAACCCCGCCTGCGGGATCGCAATGCCGCTGACGAGTAAGTGGTGGTTGGGCAAGAAGAAGGGAAAGGAGACATTTGTAATCCCGTCGCTAGTCCACGGCGAGGTCAAGTTCAGGATCGGACACGACATCAAACAAGCACCCACCGCTGAGACCGACGGCACCGTCGGCCGATCCGGTGCCACTTGCATAGGTTGCGAATCAGCGGTTGAGCTCAAGTACATCCGAGCGGAGGGCAAGGCCGGGCGCCTAGGCGCCAAACTCATGGCGACGGTCGCCGAAGGTAACCGAACGCGAATCTACCAAGAACCCACACCCGAGCATGAAGAAGCGGCCTGCGTTGAACGACCGTCTAACGCTCCGCCCGGCGAGATCCCGCCGCAGGCACCAAGTTTCCGCGTCCAGGCCTACGGCTTCAAGGAATACTCAGATCTCTTCACCGCGCGCCAACTTATTGCCCTGACCACATTTAGCGACCTCGTCGGTGAAGCCCGCGCAAAAGTGCTCTCAGATGCGCTTGCGTCCGGGATGCCTGAAGGTGAGGGACTCGAGGCTGGGGGTACAGGTGCTAACGCTTACGCCGACAGCGTTGCAACCTATTTGGGCTTTGCCATTAGCCGAATGACCAACAAGGCTTGCACAATCTGTTCATGGGATTCGAGTATCAAAATGGAGGCCGTTCGGAGCGTGTTTGCACGGCAAGCCCTTCAGATGAGTTGGGATTTCGCGGAGTCGAATCCCTGGGGCGGTTCCGGTGGCGACTTCGTCGAGGATCTTCTGTGGATCAGCAGAGTGCTAGACAATTGCAGTGGCGGACAGCTCGGCATCGCACAACAGTCGTCAGCTGGCGACTGCAGCTTTGATGGTCAACTCATCTCGACGGACCCGCCTTACTACGACAACATCGGCTATTCAGACCTGTCAGATTTCTTTTATGTTTGGCTACGCCGTTCGCTTCGGCCCTTCTACCCGAAGTTGCTCAGCACCATGTTGGTCCCCAAGGCTGAGGAGCTGGTAGCTAATCCGTATAGACACGGCGGCAAGGACGGCGCGCATGAGTTTTTCGAGCAAGGTTTCCGGGACGTTTTTCGGCGCGCACGACAATCCGCCCTTCCTGACTACCCAATCACGGTGTACTACGCGTTCAAGCAGTCAGAAACGTCCGAAGCGGGTTTAGCCTCAACGGGTTGGGAAACGCTACTGGAGGGAATGATTCGGTCGGGCTGGGCGGTCACCGCGACATGGCCGCTACGCAGTGAGTTGAGTAACCGGATGCTCTCCCAAGGCACTAACGCGTTGGCGTCTTCGATTGTGCTTGCACTGCGTCCGCGACCACACGATGCACCGCGTATCGACCGTCGTCAGTTTGTCGCAGCTCTACAATCCGAGCTTCCGACTGCACTCAAGGAGCTCCAGCATGGCGCTATCGCGCCAGTTGACCTGCCGCAGGCGGCGATTGGGCCCGGTATGGCCGTATTCTCGCGCTATTCGGCAGTGCTGGAACCGGACGGTTCGAAGATGTCGGTGCGTTCCGCACTGGCCCGGATTAATGAGGTCCTCGACCAAGTGCTCAATGAGCAGGAAGGCGACTTTGATCCGACGAGCCGGTTCGCGATCGCCTGGTATCGCCATCACGGCTACGGAGCTGGCATTTTCGGTGATGCAAACAACCTCGCCAATGCCCGCAACACCACCGTCGACGCAATGGACCGCGGTGGAATTCTGACCAGTCGAGCTGGCAAAGTCCAACTCATCAAACCGTCAGATCTAAGCACGGACTACGACCTCCTCGCGGACCTCCACACCAGCAACTGGGAGGCACTGCACCATCTGATCAAGACACTCGAAGGCGAAGGTATCGGCCCAGCGGGTGACTTCTTGCGCACTGCTCTGAGCCGCCCCGACGGTGCTGTCGACGCTGACCTCATCAAAGAGCTGGCGCACCTGTTGTTCCGCATCGCAGAGAGCAACGGCTGGACGAAAGACGCACTGAGTTTCAACACCCTAGTCACGAGTTGGCCCGAGATCTCCGATGCCGCACGAACGGACACATCTGCAGCCAGTTCGCAGAGTGCATTCGACTTCGATGAAGAGGACGACTGACATGGGATTCCTCACAAATATGTACAAGTTGGGTGAGTACCTGAAGTGGACTCGTTCGGGTGAGATGCAGTTGCCGGACTTCCAGCGCGGGTACAAATGGGAAGACGAACGCATCCGTCAGCTCTTGGTAACGGTGCTGCGCGGACACCCGATGGGTGCCGTCATGCTGCTGAAGACCGGCAACTCACAGGTGCGATTCAAGCCCCGCACAATCGAGGGTGTCCACCTCGCCCCAGGCACCGAGGCTAAGTATCTGCTGTTGGATGGGCAGCAGCGTCTGACATCGCTGACGCAAGCCCTCAGCGGGAACGGTGTAGTCGCAACGAAAGATAGCCGCGGACGACTGCTCGACCGGCGCTACTTCATCCAGATGGAGACTGCGCTCGGCGACCCGAACCGCGTTGACGAGGCGGTGATCTCGGTACCGGCGGACGGCGTCGTTCGGTCGAACTTCGGCAAAGACGTGGTGCTGGACCTCAGCGATCCGGACAAGCAGCACGAGCACGGCCACTTCCCGTTGAACCTGCTCTACGGCGACTACATGAGCTGGATTCTAGAACTGCAGAACCCGACGCTAGGCAAGCACTTTCATGACAAGTTCATCAAGCAGTCGGCCACCTACGACATCCCCGCGATCGTCTTGGACGAGGACACTGACAAGGCGGCCGTGGCCACCGTCTTCGAGAAGGTGAACATTGGTGGCCTGCCTCTCAACGTGTTCGAACTGCTCACCGCCGTCTTCGCCGGCGACGCCGACCACTACGACAAGACCGGCGAGGACTTCCGGCTCAATGACGACTGGCGGGAGACCCAACTAAAGTGGTCGTCCTACCCGGTGCTGGCGGCCGTCGAGAACACTGATTTCCTCCAAGCGGTCACCATGCTCACCACCCGCCAACGCCACCTCGCCGACACCTCCGACCGGCCGCCGGCCATCTCGGCCAAGCGCGAGGACGTCCTGAAGCTGACCTTGAGCGACTATCTGCAGTGGCGCGAACCTCTGCGCGAGGCGTTCATCTGGGCGTCAACATTCCTGGCTGACCGCCACATCTTCGCACCACGAGACGTGCCCTACCCCAAACAGCTGGTTCCGCTGGCCGCCATCAAGGTGGTGCTGGGCAAGCAAGCAGATCTGATCAGTGTGAGTGAACGTCTCGTCCGCTGGTACTGGTGTGGCGTGCTCGGCGAACTCTACGGCTCGGCAATCGAATCGCGGTTCGCCCGCGACATCGAGATGGTTCCGCCCTGGGCCACCGACGGCTCCTCGCCGGTGCCGAGGACCGTACAGGACGCCAGCTTCACCGAATCCCGCCTGCACTCTCTTCGAACACGCAACGCCGCTGCTTATAAGGGTATTGCTGCGCTCATCCTCGCCGGGGGTGCTCGCGACTGGATGGAAGACAAAGCGCTCGACAAGGTTCAGTACGTCGACCTCGCGGTCGACATCCACCACATCTTCCCTCAAAAGTGGTGCGACACCAATGGCATCGATGCAGAGCACCGGGAAAGCATCGTCAACAAGACAACGATCAGCGCGCGAACCAACCGCACGATCGGCGGTGTCGCCCCATCTGCGTACCTTCCCGTAATCGAGACGCGAGCACAGATTGACTCGACTCACCTCGACGGCCTCGTGGCCACTCACCTAATTCCGGCCGACTTCCTCCGCCAGGACCACTTCGAGAACTTTTTCCGTACGCGGCGCGAATCGCTGTGCGAGCTGGTCGAAAAGGCGATCGGTAAGGCCGTGCAGCGAGACATCGACTTGGGATTCGCCGACGAGGACTCGGCACAGTTTGAGCCCGAGGAGTTTCCCAACGACGCAGGCATGGAGAACGACTGATGGCGCTAAGCAACCGCGACCGCATCGACCGCATGTTCCAGACGATGGCACCGCCGCTGGATGACTTCATCGCTTCGGTGATCGGGCAGGGCGATCCAGCGCTCGGAGCTGCCTGGACGAAACTGGTTCAACTCAAGGACGGGAAGAAGGGTGCGCCGTCGGACAAGACCTACAACCCGCTCGACCCTCAGGTCCAGTTCCGCATCCTCACCGAAACGAACGTTACCAACGGTTTCAAGCCGGGTTGGTACCCGTTCAGCCAAACACTGGGCAAAGCCGGGGAGTCCTTCGCCATCGAACTCCGCGAAGTCCGCAACACGTGGGCCCACAACGGCACCTTCAGCGATGACGACGCCTACCGCGCGTTGGACACCGGCGAGCGACTGCTCAAGCTCATCGGAGCGGCCAAGGAGGCCGACGAGGTTCACGCCATCCGCCTCAACCTGCGCCGTGTCACCGCCGACAAAGACGACAAGAAGACACTCAAAGCCGCCGTCGACAACCCCGAGGCTGCGGGCCTCAAACCCTGGCGCGAAGTACTGCCACCCCACCACGACGTCGCTACCGGAAACTTCGCCGCCTCCGAATTTGCCGCCGACCTTTATAAAGTCGCCTTCGGCGGCGAGAAGGATTCCGGCTATGCCGACGCGGTTGAGTTCTTTCGCCGCACCTACCTCACCGAAGGCCTGACCGACCTCGTCGGCCGCGCAGTCCGCCGGCTCTCCGGCGACGACAACGCACCGCCTGTTATCAACCTGCAGACCAACTTCGGTGGCGGCAAGACACATTCGATGCTCGCACTGTGGCACGTCGCCGCAGGACTGCCCGTCGGGCAGTTCCCCCAGGACACCCAGGAACTGCTGACCAACAACGGCTACAACGGTGCCAGGGTCAACCGGGTCGCCATCGTCGGCAACCACTTCAGCCCGGCCGGCACGACCAAGGACGACGGCACCCACGTCAACACCATCTGGGGCGAGCTCGCCTGGCAACTCGGAGGCGCCGAGGCCTACGCCCTGGTCGCCAAGGCCGACGGAGATCGCACCACACCCGGGGAGGCGCTCCACGACCTGCTCGCGAAGTACTCCCCCGCGGTCATCCTGATCGACGAATGGGTCGCCTACGCCCGCTCACTCGTCGGCCGCGACGACCTGGCCGGCGGTACCTTCGACGACCAGTTCACCTTCGCCCAATCCCTCACCGAGGCGGCAAAGGGCACTTCCGGTGTTCTGCTGGTCATTTCCATCCCCGCGTCGGAAACCGGGGACGATTCGGACAAGATCGTCGCCGGTAATGCCGAAGAAGTCGGCGGCGCGCACGGCCTCGAAGCGCTGAAACGACTGCAGAACGTCGTGCGTCGCGTCGCCGAACAATGGCGGCCAGCGTCCTCGGCAGAGGCCTACCAGATCGTCCGACAACGCCTCTTCGTCCAACCTGACGGTGCTGCACTCGCCTCCATCGGAGCCACCGCGCGCGCCTACGTCGACATGTACCGCAAGTACGCCGACGACTTCCCGCGTGAATCCCGCGACACCGCATACGAAGACCGCATCAAGAGGACCTACCCCATCCATCCTGAGTTGTTCGACCGACTCTACGAAGAATGGTCCTCGCTGGAACGCTTCCAGCGCACCCGCGGCGTCCTGCGGTTGATGAGCACCGTTATTCACGCGTTGTGGGCGGGTGAGGACGCCTCGCCCTTGATCATGCCTGGGTCCATCCCGCTGGCCACAGCCAACGTCAACGCCGAACTCACGTCCTACCTGCAAGATTCGTGGAAAGCGATCATCGACGCCGATGTCGACGGGCTAACCTCCGAGCCTGCGCGGATCGACAAGGAGAAGCCCGTCTTCGGTCAGCGGTCGCTGACCAAGCGGCTGGCCCGCACGGTGTTCTTTGGCGCCACTCCGACTATAGGGTCCGCGCACAAGGGCCTCGAAACCCAGCGGGTCTTCCTAGGCACTGCTGTTCCGGGTGATGTTCCTGGGAACTTCCATTCTGCGCTCACCCAACTTGGTGACCGGGCCACGTACTTCTATTCCGGTTCGGGCAAGTATTGGTATGACCTGCAGGCCAACATCACTCGCACCGCCAAGGACCAGGCGGAGCGACTGCACAAGGAAGATGTCTGGGCCGAGATCGCCCGTCGCCTGCAGGGCCAGGCGAAGACTCGTGGGGACTTCGCGGGAGTGCACGTGTGCCCCGAATCGAACGCGGATATCCCCGACACCGACGAAGCCCGACTGATCGTCCTGCATCCGAAGGTTGCGCACAAACGCGGATCGGACTCTCCCGCTAAGGCGTTCGCCCAAAAGGCAACCGAGCAGCGTGGCACCGCCAATCGAACCAACCGCAACATGCTGGTGTTTTTGGCCGCCGACGAAGCGCGACTTGAGGAGCTCGACGCCGCTACGCGGGACTACCTCGGCTGGTCCCATGTGCTGGCCAACGAGGCCGACCTGGATCTGACCCAAAACCAAAAGAATCAAGCGTCCACTCGGCAGGCGCAGGCCGACCAGACGGTGAAGTCGCGTCTGCTGCAAACGTTCACGTGGGCACTGGTCCCGTCACAGCCTGATGCGAGCGCTCCATTCGTTGTGCGAGAAACGAAGGTCGAAGGCCAGTCCGAGTCCTTGGCCGAACGAGTAGCCCGACGCCTCGGCAACGACGGCGATCTTTCCGTTCGGCAGGCCGCGGTAACGATCCGGCTCGCCGTCAACAAGGTGCCACAAATCTGGAAGGACGGTCACGTCACCCTCGGCGCGCTGTGGGGGCTGTACTGCCAGTACCCGTACATGCCGCGCCTGCGGGATCGGCGCGTTCTGGAGGAGGGCGTCCTCGACCTTCCGATGATCTGGGAAACCGACGCGTTTGCCCTGGCGACCGGGATCGACGCTGCCACAGGACGGTTTGTCGGGCTCTGGATCCCAGGCGACACCAATTCAGCACCCAGTCCAGCGGACTCGCTGCTCTTGGTGCGTCCCGACGTCGCGATCCATCAGCGAAAGCACGAGAAACCAACTGAAACGGGTTCCGACACCGACACTGGGACCGGAGAGGGCACCGGGACGGGAACTGGGACTGGAACAAGCGCCGGAACTGGAACTGGCCCCGGCCCTATCGATATCGCGTTCACGCGGTTCTACGGAGTCAAGACGCTCAGCTCGGACAAGATTGCGATGGACTTCAAGAACATCGCCGATGAGGTGATCGCCAACCTTCGGGAACAGGGCATCAACCTGGTCGTGAAGATTGAGATCGAAGCGGTCGACGCAACAGGCTTTGATGAGAACAAGATCCGTACGGTGTCGGAGAACGCGAAGACCCTGAAGTTTGACCAGTCGGGGTTCGAGAAAGAATGACCACCGGCAAGCTTGCAGAGTGGAGATGATGAGTTGTCCCGATTCGCACCACGGATACAGTCGACGCCGCTTCTTGGCCGAATATTCGGGTCCGGCGGCGAACGCCGCACCGACGAACTCGACAAGTGGCTCGAGGAGACACTCAAGCGCGAGTTCAAGCTTGACGCCATCGAGCGTGACGAGGACGGCGACATCCCCATCTCCCGCGGTAGCGCGGTTGTGTACGTACACACTGCGGATGACGATCCACCGCGCATCGAGATCTTTTCCCCGCTGCTGGAGGAGTTCACCATGCGCCCCGAGGTGTTCGCGGCAGTCAACTCCATCAATCGAAATACACCGCTCGCCAAGGCATACGTCGACCCAGACAACGCACAAATCGTGCTGACCGCAGAGTTGTACATCTTCGACGAACTCTCCCCCGACCAGTTATTGGCAACTATCGACCTTGTGGCCGACCGAGCGGACCACTACGACAGCCTTCTTCAGAAACGGTTCGGCGGCAGAACCATGCTCGACGACGATGAACGCGACGAGTTCGATGTCTAACACACCGGGGCGGTTGCTCCGACAGTTCAGTGACGAGATCATCGATCTGGCCGAGCGGGTTGTGCTCTCCACTGCCATCGTCAAGGGACAGACTCACGATTTCGAGGAAGGCAGCGGGTCCGCGTTCGTCTACGACGTCGAACACCTCGTCACAAACAATCACGTAGTACAAGACCTCGTCGAACCCATCTACGTTCAGCTTCCCGGCGCGCAGCATGCCGAGGCACGGGTAGTCGGTCGCGACCCTTTGACCGATCTGGCGGTCCTTCGCGTGGACCCGCAATCTGCTCAGCCACTTGCGATCTCACCCCAGGGGGCCCGGCTTGGCGAACTCTGCTTCGCATTCGGCAGCCCTTTAGGCGAGTTCCCGGAGAGCATCAGCATCGGCATCGTGAGCGGACTGAAGCGGAGCCTTCCCACCGGCGACAAGCAAGCGATCTTTGACGTCATCCAGACGGACGCGGCGATCAACCCGGGGAACTCCGGGGGGCCGTTGGTGAACGTCGACGGTCAAGTCATCGGTGTGAACACGGCAGCTATTCCCGAGGCGGACGGCATCGGCTTCGCGGTTCCCGCCGACACCGTCGCTGAGGTCGTCCATGAGCTCATCACCTACGGAGCAGTTGAACGCGCGTCGCTCGGAGTCAGCGTCGCACGTCGGGCCGTCGACCGCGCACCCGGTGGCCATGCTCTTGTGGTGACCGCTGTTCGCGATAATTCAGCAGGCCCCTTCGAGCGCGGCGATGCCATAGTCGCTGTCGGCGATCGCGACATCCACTCCCAGAATGACCTGCTGCGCGCATTGCGGCGAGATGTCGCCAACCGAAGGGTCAACGTTGTGGTGCTGCGTGGTGACCACGAAGTCTCGATCGAGTGTCGGCCCCGCAGCGTACGAACCTTCGGCTGATCGAAGACAAAGACCATCGGCCTCTTGGAAGTGCCACCCCGAATCCGGCAATGCGTGCACCATCGAACGTTCCATCCCACTTCAAGCAGGTCGGAGGTATGTAACAGTTGCCCATGGTCCCCACTGGCGAATGCCCTCACGATTCAATTCGCGCAGAGATCCAACAGATCCTGATCGACCACCCCCGCACCCGCTATGCCAAGGTGCTGCTCGGCATGCTGCGCGGGCTTACCGACGCCGAAATGGCGAAAGAGGCCGCCGAAGCAGGGGAACCGATCAGTGCCGACAGCATTGCGAATGTTCGCAGGTTGGTTCGCTTGTCCATGGACGACAAACTTGTGCCGGCTCCGTCTGATGCCGAGGGGCAAGCTGGACTTTATCGCGAACTGCTGAACTACCGGCGTTCACCTGAACTGACACAACACATCAAAACCAAGCTGGCGAAGCTGCGGGAGCTAGACCCCAAGATTCTGCTGACGCCTCTCGGTCATGTCCATCTCGGCGCGAACGATCCCTCGAAGCCAGAGAAGCCGGAAAAAGTTTGTCCTCACTGCTATTTGGTGCATGCAGGAGAGTGCCCATGAGCACCAGACTCGGCGTCACCCCAACTCACCTCCCGTGTCTCCAACGCGGCGCGGGCTATCCGGCATCAGACGTCGGGGCCACTCGATAAGTGAGTTACTCGGAAAGCACGCCACGCCTCTGCAATCTCAAGAACCCGGCGCACAAGGTCGAAACATGCCTGCGCTGCCAGCGATTGCTCCGCAGTCCGGAAGCTCGCAAAAACCTTCGCGAAAAGAGGAAGGCGGATCGACGCACTGAAAAGGAGTATGACGCGAAGCGCAATCCGATTCGCCTCGTGCAAGGCGGGCTAGGGTCCGGCAGCAAGTAGAAGGGCCCGGCACATGCTGCCAGATACATGCCACCTGATCGGGAGCAGGCAGTCGATGGGATTTCACGGCACGCAGTGCCTGCCATCCCACCTGAGCAGTTCCGCAGTCCAGGTGCACTTTGGCGCAGGAGCGCATGCAGCCCATCGTGGCGTAGGCGCAAATACTCCTGCCGTCCGCTCCGGGGCCTACAAGCTCGACTTTGATCAGGTCCCGGCCCAGTTCGCGGAACCCTTAAGCACCGGGAACTCGAACGCCCTGGTACTGCCGGAGGATCGAGTTTCGGCTGACCAGACCGACCGAGCTACCACTCCCCGTCAGGGACTACGTCGGGGCTCACCCCACCGATGGTGACCACTGTCTTCGGATCGATGGGAACAAACGGATCCTCCTTGGTGCCGAGCTTTTTGCCGACGCTCTTGACGTTCGACAAGATCTTGGACGGTGCGAGGTCCTGCGCGTCGGCGTCGTAGTAGTCGAACCAAGGCAACCCGGCTTCTACGTAGGTGTCCCGGTCGACCGAGGTCGGCGGCGGCACCTCTCCGGTGATCGCGGTCCACTGCGCGGCCGAGCACAGGTGGACGAAGACCCGCCGGGCGCCATCCTCGTCGTAGTCGGCCAGCGGGCGATCGTCGGCGTACACCTCTTGACGCATCCGGCCGCCAGCCCCCAATCCCATACTGCTCCCCGAGGGCGCCGGCAGCGGTCCGCCATCCACAAGGTCCTCGCAGCACATCACTTGCAGTGCTTGTGCGGCGTGCCACGCCGCCAGCGCCTGCTCGGTCAGAGCGACAGCACGGAGTTGCACGCCACCGTGGGTCTCCTCCCCCGTCACCTGTCCTTCGACTGTGGCGCCCGAACCGAGCGGCACGGCAACGAACTGGCGGATGAACCCATCCCCCGAGTTGATGCCGTCCAGCCAGGGCTGCTGGGGCAACGCCACGTAGTTCTGCGGGTCACCGACGAGGTGATCGATCCACGGCAAACCGCTAACCGCGCACACCTTGCCCACGCCAATCTGCAGCGCTGCGGGCTCGGAAGCGCTGAACGACAGCCACATCGCCTCGCACTGGTAGACCGGCAGCATCACCCCGCCACGAACTAGCCATTCGGCTGGTGCGGTATTGGGGTAGTCCGCGACCCGCCGCAACGGAAACCGGCCCAGACCCGGCGGCAGCGGATGCAACCCCGTCTCGGGGATTCGCAGCGTCCTCTGAAAACTCACCGTCACTGCACCCAGCACCAGCTTGTCGCTGACGATCTTTACCGGCGCGCTCTGCGTCATGACTACCTCCATCTCGGTACTGCTCTATGGATAGCACCGGGCACCGACACCTAGGGATTGCGCCTTCGGCCTAGACCCCCCGATACCTCCACCTTGCACCACCTCGACATTCGCCGAGGTATCGGACGGTGTGAGGCCCCAGGCGTCGCGCCTTTTCAGATCCGGTCGTAATACACACTCGTGGTGCGGATTTCAGGGACCTAACTCGGCTGGGCTGGATGGAAGGCGGGTTCTGCAACACCCGCTGTTAACGGGCACGATTCAACTCGTGGAGTCAAGTTGCGCCTGGCCAAGGGCGATCAGTATCTGATTAGCCGCATCCCGTACCTGCGCAGCAAACTCGTTCTGCCCCTCGATCGCGAAAGCTTCTCCATACGACCAGGTTCTGAGGATCTGGATGCCAGGGCGTACGTGGATCTGAATGCCGGCTTTCTTACTGTCCAGCCACTGGTGAAGGCTTTCCTCTTCGGCGGCGCTGGCGTAGCGACGCTCCGCCAGCCACTGGAAGAAGCCCGGGTCGGCTATCTCTTCGCGGGTTCGACCGCCAGCGCGCCCGTCGTGGAAATCGTCGACCCACTGCCGCAAGTAGTCCTCTACGGAAAGCAGTCTGGTCGGAAACCAGCGTTGACGAGGTTGGGCAAACCGATGGGCAAGCTGGAAGTTGGGCTCGACAGTGAAACCGTCGCGGTTGTTCAGTTCGAGGAGGGCGTCGACTCTGGCCGGATCGGAATACATATACGTGTAATGCGGCTGGAGTTCCGCCGGCCAGACACCCAAATGAACGTACTTATCGTCAAAGAAAAGAGCTGCGCGGTCGGCACCGCGGACGTGATCGGCGGCGAATTTGATTGTGACGCCGGGCAACAGCGGGTCTCCCCGCGGGATAAGCGTTCCTTCCACAGCGCTGGCTTTCGGGGAAAGCCCCGTCGCCTTCTGGAGAATCGTCTCGAGTCGATACAGAGCGTTCGCCGTGTCGTCCGGTATTGAGGTCGATGGCAGTGATGGCATTGGAGCGGATCTCCTTGGTGCAATGGTCGCTGGCTCGGGTGGGCGGGCATGCCTGACGCCGCCGCCCCCGCCGATCTCCCACCCCGCGCTGGCGTCGAAGTAATCGGCGTACGCGATGGGTGGCAACTGGAATTGCTCGACAAGACGCATGAGTTCGGCGAACCAGGAAACGTAGGCGGGATCGTCATCGGTCGGAGCGGTCCCAGGAAGTGCGTTCAGGATCAGCTCGGCGACCGATTCGGGTCTGGTTGTCACGGTCACCTCACTCCCGGCGAATTCGGTAAGTCCGCCCGTCGAATACTGCAGTGCTGTGTCGAGGTCGATGACGTGTGGGAAGCTCACATGGTCAATCAGATTGTCAGCGGCCGTGATAGCGACGCGCCAGTACATCCCCGAGGGACTCACTCCAGGCAAAATGCGCAGTCGGTGGTAGCCCCGCTGATGCAGGACTCGAACCCCTTGCAAGATGCGGATCGGGGTCTTCGAAGCCAACTGCATCAGTACTTGCTCGTGCACCTCGGAGTCGAATGCCACCAGTCGCACATCCTCGACACGAGTGTTGACGGTGGCAATGGTCTCAACCGCCGCCGCGATGGCGTCCCTCCGCGGCCAGCCGAAGGCTCCTGTACTGATGAGCGGAAAAGCGATACTTCGAACACCGAGTTCGTCTGCGACTTCCACGGCCCGGCGGTAGCAGGACTCCAGCAGCGAACGGTCTGTTTGCCCAGTGCTGTAGTTCGGGCCGACCGTGTGAATAACCCACCGGGCAGGCAGGTCGCCTGCTGTCGTCCAGCCTGCGTCACCTGTAGCCAGTCCGTTCGGGAACCGCTCGACGCAGTCGCGCAGAACCGCGGGGCCTCCCGCGCGATGAATCGCACCATCCGCGCCGCCACCGCCGCGCATAGCAGAGTTCGCGGGATTGACCACGGCGCCGACCTCCTGCGCGGTGATGTCGCCACAAACCGCGGTGATTGTCGGCATGCAGAACAGTATGCATCTGGGCACCGACGTCAACGTGGTGGACGGCTACGGCAGCGACTGACTGGCCCCGAACCCATCCGTGACTATCCCGGCACCCCTTCGCGATCTTCGATCACCCCTGGGCGCGCTTAGCTGCAAATTTCGCGCTGCGCGATTTGCGCTTTATCTCTGCTGTGCACTTCAGCAGATGCCGTCGGCGAGGGGTCAACTGCAAAATGACAGTTGGTTGTCCGTACTATCCGCACTATGCCACACCGTGAAGGCCAGATCGCCCCCAGACCGCAAAGAAGGTCGCCCTGAGTTCGTTTCGCGCAGGCGCACAGACGACGGCTTGCGAGCCGCGCTGAGCCCGTGTCAGCATCACTCGGCCACTTCCCGCGGAGCCCTTAAAACCCCTGCCCTACAACGGGTTACGGCTCAATACGTCACTGTGACAAAAAGGGGCGGCCGGCGAGTTATCTAAAGCGGATATATACTGAGTGTCTCGACAGCATATACCAGGAGGTACGGTGACGAAACGGCTGATCGACTTAGACGATGATCTCCTGGCTGCTGCACAGCGTGAACTCAAAACCGCGGGCGTTTCCGACACTGTTCGGATGGCACTCCAGCAAGCGGCAGCCACCTCGGCACGGGCCCGTCAGGTCGCGTGGTTGCAGTCAGGCGCGCTCGAAGACATGGCGACACCCGAAGCGCGTACGAACGTATGGCGCTGATCGCGCGCTACGTCATCGACACCAGCGCGGCCGCGCGGATGCGGTCGGCGCCGGTCGGCGCTCGGCTGGCGCCATTGATAGAGGCCGGACTGGTCGCAACGACCGCGCAGCTGGACGCCGAAGCGCTATACAGTGCGCGTAGCTCCGAAGAGTACGAACAACTTTGGTCCGATCGGCGGTTGGCGTATGAGTATCTGCCGACAGGTGACGAACAGTGGCAAGCGGCACTGGAGGCTCATCGCGCGCTCGCGCGAACGGGCCAGCATCGGTCGGTCGGTATGGCGGATCTGCTGATCGCGGCGGTCGCTGCGCATCACGAGGTAACCGTCATCCACTACGACTCCGACTTTGAGACGGCCGCCGGCGTAATCCCCTTCGAACAGCGGTGGGTTGTGGAACGAGGCACCGTCTGACTGGCGACGCGACCACACAAATGTGGCACACAAATGTGCTCAGCTCTATACTTACCCCATGCAGGAATACTTGAGCAGCACGCAAGTAGCTGATGAGCTGGGGATTAGCAGAGATGCACTCAACTCGGAGATCAGGGCTGGCCGTTTTATTGCCCCGGATGCTGTCGTCGGTGGCCGCTTTCAGGGATGGAGTCGCGAGACGGTGGAGCAGATCCGCCGAGATCGCGAGGGCGGGAATGTCATTCGGTGCGACGTCGCTGGTGTGCGATACCTGATCGCTGAGGTACGAGAGGCGGCCGAAACGGTCCGGGCGTATGGCTTTTCACCCGGAAAGCCCGTCAGCGACGTCTACGTGCAGATTCCGAGAACCTTACTGATCCTCGTCGCGCGGATGGAGTCCGAAATGCGGCGGCTGATTGTCCTCGATCACACGTACGCACGCATCATCACTGGTAGCGATGACCCTCGGCACCACGAAGAGACACCCATCGAGTTCGAGGTGGACCCGGTGAACAGCCTCGTATTCCCGCTAGGGACCGATCCGCAGATGCGCTCGTACCGACTGCGCAACGCTGCCCAACAGTTGGGAGCCGTGGTGACACGGATGCCCGATGTTCTCAAGAGCGCAGAAGCTCGTGCCGTGATGCGGGCGCTGGGCACGGAGCGCGACAAAATCACCGACTACACCGACGAACTGGAACAGGACCTCAACGAGTCCATCGCATAGCACCAGATTAGGCAGTCCATGAGGTATCTTGGTAGGCAACGCCATTGCGCGAAGGCGGACTCCCTCGGTCGCGTTGCAGCTCCCGCCCACATCGGGGTACTGCTACCGAAGATCTCTCCGAGGACCAGGCTCATCGGGTCACGCGCTCCCAACAAAGATCGCACGTTGTTGATGTGGGCGACTACGGGCAAATGTCTTTGAAGGGACTCGTGATTTCCATGGCATCTTCAAATGCGCGCAAGCGCGCGGCGCGTGAACACCAGCAGCGTTTCCCGGGTACACCGTATCCGGTGGCACTACGCGCCGTGTCCCACGGTGAAGAAGCACTCCAAGTCGTGATCGGCAAGGCAGGCGGGCATCCATACTGGGTCGACATTGAAGAGGCTGCGAGCGGAGGCAACGGTCCGCATATTGCGGTCATCGGCACCTCCGAAGTCGGCCGTCGCAGCGTAGTCGATCTAATGATCGACTCGATGTCCGCCCGACCTCCTCAGCGCGGGGTTGAGGTGCTGACGACGCGGGGGGACATTAGCGGTACCGACCACCTGATTGAGGAACGGACTCGTCAGTTACAGCAGTGTGGGGTACGGGATTTCGCTGAACTGCGCAGACGGAGCGCCACCGAGCAGAGCGACCCGGGTGACCGCAGCCATGCGGTAGTCGTGGTGGTCGACGGTGATCGCCTGATGGAGGAGTTCGTCCCGGTTGCAACGAGGGAAGGCCGCGTGACACGGGCAGGAGCCGACGAGTCATTGTCCGCACTGGCCCGCTTGCTGCGGCGCGGTCGTTGCCTGGACGTTCACACAGTACTCAACGTGCGGCAGTTGTCAGGCCCGTGGCTCACGAGTCTGTCTGGGCTCATGTCAAGCGTCGTGGAAGTGGACGAGAGCGGCACTGCCGCCACCTGGCGAAATGTGGGCGTTCGCAGCGCTCCGGTCGATGTGGTGTTGCCAATGAACAACGAAGGAAAGCAGCCGTGATGTCGATGTCATCCCCGGGGTCGCCGGACGCGTATCAGCAGATCGGTGCGCAGTACGTCGCGTCTATGCGTGACGGCCTATTGGGAAAGGTGTTGGAACAGGCCCGGTTTGGGGCGCTCGATCCGGAGTGGCGCAGCAGTGTCGTGCTGCCAAAGGAGCGACTGCAGCCGCAGATGGTCACTGACGATGACCGGGCGGTGGTGATGGAAATCCAGCAGCTGCCGCGCCAGCCGTGGGAACCTGGTCAGGCCACTTGGCGGGTAGCGCTCAACGCGTGGTTCATTGCCCAGTTCGGGATCAACGAGCGAGCACGGGTACGCAGCGCTCAGACGCAGGTGACGCTACTCGAAATGCAGGGAATGACAGCCATGTCGAAGTTCACTGTCGCCGGCCTGACGGGGACCTATACCGACGACACGGTGCTCGAAGAGCTGACAGCGCTCCCCTACTCGGAGCTGCACGATCCCAACACCGCGGTGCACAGGGCTCAGCGCGATGAACTGATAGCGAGCTATCTTGCTGGGCTCGATGATGCCGGTATCAGCAATGACTGGGCTGAGTGGCTACGGGCGCGGTCAGAAACGTGGGGCAATCCCATGCTGCAGAACAAGTGGAACATCATGTTGAACGGCCCAAGCCTGCGAACAATGTGGCGGCTACCCGATTACTGGCACAACGCTGAGTAACCACAATCGCTGCCACATCCGGTGTTTCTTCCCGAAGGTGGGAACCGCTAACTAGGTAGGTCCTCGTAGTGCAGCAGCACTACGGCGGCCGGAGTTTCCACAACGTGAAACTGAGTGATGGCGGCCGGCAGCTCGTGGGCGCAGCGCTCGGCCTCGGTCCAGGTGCTCACGCAGGCAGGGCAGTCGTGGTGAGCGAGGTGGGCCAGGCTGACGAGCAACGTGGTGACAGGTGCGGGATCAAGCATGGTCTCGTAATGGACTGTGAGCAGCGGTAATTGGCTGACGCTGTACGGGTGGCGGTAGAGCGAGGCGTGCGCGGTGGTCACCACAGGGTCAGCCTCGGCGCCGAAGCCGGGAATGTAGAGGGGACGTCCGTCGGTGAGGTGGTCAAGTCGGGATCTGGCGTAGCGGCCCACCTCGGAGGCGAGGACCAGTGGCGGCATGGTGCGGGTGCTCATAGCTCCAGCCCGCCTTGGGAGGTGTGGTGACGGCTGTGTCGGGGTCGGTGGTGCTCCCACCAGGCGTGTTGTTCGGGGGTGAGGCCGTCCTTGTCTGCGGCGGTGCGCTCGGCGGCGGCCTGCTGGTGCGTGGTGGTGTCCTGGGCTGCTTGGCGGGGCAGTAGGGCGGCCAGGCGGGGGTCTTCGTGCCAGCGGTCGCCGTAGACGGAGTGGCCGATCCAGAGCGCGATGGCGGGGGCGGCGGGTCCGGCCAGTTGTAGTGGCGGGGTGTGGTCGTCGGCGAAGGACATGGTGACTGCCCGGCGGTGGGGATCAGGGTAGAACTCAGCCATTTCGCTGTACCAGAACGATGTCCACCCGCCTTGGGGGCGGCTGCACATCAGCCGTTGGTTGGTGGTCAGGACAGCGGCTTCGCGGTAGTTGGTCCATTGGGGTTGGCTGTTGCGGTCGGCATCGCGTCGGCGCCGGTTGTTGACGACACCTTGGCCGGCCATGGCGGCGGCCATCAGGACCGGGTTGACCATGAAGGGGGCTTGGGCGCGTTCGTAGTTCCCGTTGCCGGCGGCCAGGCGGCTGTAGGTGGCGGGGCTGCTGAGGCGGGCGACCTCGTTGGAGTTCAGGAAGGGACCGTGCACGGCCACGGTGGGGGGTTCTTTGCCTGAGCGTAAGGCCGTGGCGGTGCCGACTGCGTAACTCCACCACGGATCGGCTGCGGGCGCTGCTGGAGTGCTCACAGTGCCCTCCCCTCGTCGCCGCGGTGCTGTTGGTCCTCGCGTTGGGCGTCGCGGTACTCGCTGGCGCGGGCCTGTTCGGCGAGTCCTTGGGCGAAGCGGTATTGATCGGCGGTGGCCAGCCCGGATTGTTCGATCAGGAATGGAGTGGGGTTCAGGTGCAGTGACCAGCCGGACTGGCGGCCGGCGGCCAGCAGTCTCTGCTCGGCTTCGGCAGCTTTGGCTTTCGCCGCCTCGGACTGGGCCTCCAGTTGCAGCAGAGTGGTCAAGGTGGTGTGTTCTTCGCGTTTGGCTGCGAGCTCTTCGCCACGGTCGAATGGCTCGACCTCGGTGTTGGTGAGGTCGGTCAGGGAGTCTGTGAGGTGGTCGTGCTGGACCTTGAGTCGCTGGTGGTGGGCGGGAAGGTCTTTGTAGAGGTTCTCCACTCGGGTCAGCAGTCCGCGGGCTTTGGCGCTGCTTGCCCCGTTGGTCTCCCCCACCTTCGGTGCGCTGTCGTGCAGGTCTTGGATAGTGAACGCGATTTCGGCTGAGGGGCCTTCAAGGGTGACCCAGAGTCGGTCGCCTACATGGTCACGGCGGGCGTGGAGAGCGATGCCGTTGATGGCGGTGTTCAGTGGCCGACTGTCGTGGGATGCTGCGTTACTCAGGGAGCCGTAGACGCGGCGGCAGACTTCGGCAAAAGGCGCTGCGCAGTCCTTGCGTTCGGGGTAGCGGCGTCCTTCGACCACGATGTCGGCTGGGGCGTCGGCGGGCTGGGATGCCATCGCCTCCAGGGTGGGGGTGAGTGCGTCCAGTTGGGCGGTGGTGATGTCCAGTTGCCGCTGGCGTTGCCGGATATCGCGGTCGCGGGCAGCCATGCCGTCGTGGTAGGCCCGTTCCAGCGCGGCGAGGTGCTCGATCTCGTCTTGGAGCTGGACCTGGCGGACGTAGCGGGGATCTCCGGTGGCCAGCGCCTTGGTTTCGGCGGCCGCGACGGTCATCTCGTTGCCGCCGATGTCATCGACTTCATCGACACTGATGTCGGCGCGTTTGACCTGTGCGATGAACAGTGACTTGGCTTCGATTTTCTGCCACATCACCACGTCGTAAGAGCCTTCTACGACGTAGTTAAAGATGCTGACTGTCTCGTTCTGGTTTCCTTGCCGGATGATGCGGCCTTCGCGCTGTTCGAGATCGGCTGGCCGCCACGGTACATCGACGTGATGTAGTGCGACAGCACGGGTTTGAACGTTCGTCCCGGTTCCCATTTTCTCGGTGGAGCCGATGAGCACCGACACCTGGCCGCGGTTGCATTCATCGAACAACCGCAGCTTGTCTTCGGCTTTCTCGGCGTCGTGGATGAAGCGGATCTTCTCGGCCGGCATACCCCGGGCGATCAGGTCGTCGCGGATCGCGCCGTACATGTTGAAGTCATTCTTCTTCTTGCCGCCCTTGCTGGGTGTACCGCGGTCGCAGAAAACGATTTGCAGGCCGCCGGGGGTGGGCATGTCATGGCCGTACTGGGGGTCTTTGTAGATGGTGTCGGCGTACTGCCGGTGTACGGCCATGATGTTCTCGGCGACCGCGGCGGTCCGGGAGTGGGTGGGCTCGGGTAGATGGACCATGCGAGGGTCGAGACTGGCTTCGCGGCCATCGTTGGAGATTTTCAGGATATTGTCGCGGGCAAGGTTTTTCGGGTCCAGGTCGCCGGATCGGTAGCCGAGGTCGGTGATGAAGTCCCGAAGGGTTTGATCGGCTGGGATGCTGACGATGGTGCGCTTGCCGTCGTTGCTGAGTTCGGGCAGCTTCAAGCCGATCTGATCCCGGGTGATGACATCGGTGAACACCGACGAAATGCGGAGTAACTCTTGGAGGTTGCAGAACTTTCCGACTCGGGTAACCGGCCGCAGCTGTGTGCCGGTCGCGTTGACTTCGACGGTGTTCACGGTCGCGGTGAAGGTGGTCGCCCAGTCGTTGATATGCAGGACCCCGGCATCTTCGAGCAGATCGGGGCGCAGATAGCGTTGCATGACATATAGCTCGCCGAGCGAGTTGGCGATCGGGGTTCCGGTCGCGAAACTGGCGACTCGCTCGTCGGCGGGGGTGGGTGTACGGCCGGCGGCGATAGCGTCCTCGCGGCGGCGACCTCGCAGCAGTTCCATTTTCATGGCCAGGTCGTCGGCGCGTTCGGAGCCGTCCGGGCAGGCGAGTTCCTTGACGGGGCTCAGTCGGGTCCGGTTCTTATACATGTGGGCTTCGTCAATCATCAGGTAGTCACACCCGGTGTGTTCGAACAGAAGTCCGGTGTCTTTGCCGTCTTGGTCGGTGAGTTTTTCCAGCTTCGATTCGTAGCGTTGCAGTGCTGCCTCCAGCCGTTTGACGGTGGCGGCGGTGGCGTTGTCTCCGGTGATGTTCTCCAGGGATTCGCGCAGCATCTTCGACTCTCGGGCGATGTAGTCGCGCTGGGCATCCTGCCCGACGGGAATGCCCATGAACAACGATTCCGGGGCGATCACCATGTCCCAGTCCGAGGTGGCTGATTGGGCCACGAATCGGCGGCGGCCGGCGGGATCTGTGCCGGGGGTGCCGAGCAGGATATCTGCGCCGGGGTACCACCACTTGGCTTCTTTTCCTACCTGCTCGATGATGTGGTTGGGGACCACGATCCAGGGCTGGCGGGCCAGTCCGAGGCGGCGCAGTTCCATGGCTGCCATGAACATTGTCCCCGATTTGCCCGCTCCCACAACGTGATCGAGAAGAACGTTGGGTTCTGCGATGATGCGGGCTACCGCGTCGCGCTGGTGGGTGTGTGGGGTGAACCGGTGTGACAGGCCGGGCAGCGTCAGCGCCGCGCCGCTGTATTTGGGGGCGCGCAGGCTGTTGAAGCGTTCGTTGTAGGTGGCCACCAGTTCGGCGCGACGGGTGTCATCGGCGAACACCCAGTTCTGGAATGCCTCGCTGATCTTGGTGGCTTTGGCTTGCGCAGCCACGGTGGCGTTGCGGTTGACGCCGGTCCGGCCGGTGGTTTCGGTCTCCTCTTTGGTATATCGGATGGCGATTTCCTGGTTATTGCACACCATTTCCAGCAGCGAGATGGCATCTCGTTTGGGGAACCGGGTGCCCCAGGTCTCGGTCATGGCGGCGCTGTTGCGGCTCTGGCACTCGATCGACCAGACCCCTTGCACATGGTCGGCTTTCACATGCACTGGCGCGGCGTCGGCGGCTTTGAATGTCTCGCTGGCGAACTGTGCGACGTATTTGGCGGCGATCCACGGTGATCCGGGGCGAGCGCTGATCTGGCTGGCTTCGCGGTCGACGGGCTGGACTTCGCGCAGGGCGGCGGCGTACTCGTGGTATCGCGGGTCGTGTTCGGCTGCGAGTTCTGCGTGTCGTAGCTGTTGGCGGACATTGCCCGACAGTGCTTGCGCGGCGGGAATGAGAATCTCTGGATCGCGTAGCGACGGGAAGACCAGTCCGCGCATCTTCTCCCGCGCGGCGGCGGGGTCGGTGTTCAGCAGTGTGGCGATGTGCGCAATATCGACGCCACCGTTGTGGTCCAGGCTGATGGCGAGGGCCTCTTCGGCGGTCTCCGCGCGGTCGCGGACCTGCGGTGGGCTCAGCAGGTCTACCGAGAAGATGGGTGCCTTGCGCGTCTGCCCGGTGAGTTCGTCGTAGCCCTCCAGCGCCAGCACTGTGGTCCAGCCGGGATCGTTGCGCAAGGCGGTGACGATGTGCGGGCGCATCTTGTACTGGCTGGGGGTTTCCCAGGCCTGCTCGTCCCACGCCTCGAGGAGTTCGGCGGGCACGGTGTGCTGCTCTGGGTTCTTCTGACGCCACCGCTCAATGGATTTCGCGAACGACTTGTCGTGGCGGTCTTGGGTGATGATGGAGGGCTTACTCCACTTGAAGCGTTGGATAGGACCGTGTTTGGCGACGTAGGTGTCGTAGAGCCGGTTGAGTTCACCGCGCAGTTGTTCACGGACCTCGCTGGGCTGACCGGCCCGTTGTGATGACACGACCGCATTGGCAACATCACGCAGTTTGAGCAGGTGAATGGTTTCCTGCTTGCGGGTGTTGAAGACCTTCGCAGTCGCCCAGGTGTCCCCGGTCCAGGTCTGGAACTCATCAGTTGCTTCATCGAAGCGCAGGGTGTCGCGGGCCGGGAGTCTCGTGGTGACGGCGGTGATGAGGCCGGGGTCGAAGCTGACGTCGCTAACCTCGGTCAGCGAGGCGGCGGTGGCGGTGAGTCCTTGGCCTCGATTCCGCGCAGTGTCGATGATGGTGCGCAGGCGGTGCCCGACTTGCAGAGCCAAGGGGCTGGATTCGTCGGCAGTGACGTTGAGGGTCTGGTGGCCGTGGATTCCGTGGCCGAGGCTGGGGCGTCCGAGGACGTTCTCGGGATGGTCGTGGAAGTAGGAGTTGATGTCGATCTCGGTATCGGTGCCATCATCGGCAGCCACAGTCAGCGGTGCAGTGTGTAGCCAGTCGTCAGCGCCGCCGTCGATAACCCGGTCAGCTTCGCGGCGGCGTAGCACGAGAATGTCGGTGACCACTTCGGTGCCGGCGACACGCCGGAAGGCGTTGGAGGGCAGACGTATTGCGCCTAGCAGGTCGGCGCGGGACAGGATTTCGCGGCGAGCCTTGGGGTCGGCGTTGTCCATGGTGAAGCGGCTGGTGAGAACGATCTGGTAGCCGCCGGGTGCGGTGAGGTCCAAGGACTTGACGATGAAGTGGTTGTGGATGGACAGCCGGCGCGGGTTGTAGGCGGGATCGCGTAGCGCGAAGTTCCCGAACGGGACGTTGCCGATCACCGCGGCAAAGGAACCGTTGGGGACGTTGGTGGTTTCGTAGCCTTCGGCCCGAACCTGCGCAGAGGGGTAGAGGTAGGCGGTGATGGCTGCGCTGATGGGATCTTTCTCGACGCCGACCATCTGCGCGGTCTCGGGCGCCAAGCCGATGAACGTTCCCGCGCCACACCCGGGCTCCAGGACCCGACCGCCGGTAAAACCAGCGTGCTGCAACGCTTTCCACATCTGCTCAGCGATGGCGGGGTCGGTGTAGTGGGCATTGAGCGTGCTTCTGGACGCGGCTTGGTATTGGTCGGGGCCCAGGGCCTCCTTGAGGTAGTCGCGCTGAGCCGCGTAGGTGTCGCTGCGGGTGTCGAAGACCTCGGGGATCGCGCCCCATCCCGACCAGCGGGCCAGGATGTCTTGTTCAGCGGCGGTGGCATGGCGGGCTTGGCCTTGGAGCTCGATGAGCGTGTCGATGGCGGCGAGGTTCGCGGTGAGCCGGGCTTTCGCCCCGGACGGGACCGCGATGGTGGTTCCGGGACGGTAGTCGATGGCCGGCGGTGAGGGCACTGCCGGTGTCTCGTTCTCACGCTGGCCGGTATCGCTGGCATCTGCGTCGGGCATCGACTGCGGAGCGCTGACGCGGGCCGGTGCCGCGGTGACATCAGTAGTTGCGGCCAGTGGAGTATGGGTCGTGTCGTCGCGGCTCGGTGCGGTGCGTTGGGGTCGCTTGAGGGTCAGCGCGTCGATAGCTGCCGAAGGCACCTGGTCGGGTTGGGCGCTGTCGTGGTCGGGTGCTGCTGGGATGAGCGGCGGTAGCGGGGCGCCACCGGGGTCGATGACGCGAGGATCGGTCGGCAGGTCAAAGCTGTCCTCGGCAAAGAGCGCAAGCTGTGGGTCGTCCTCGGCGAGAGGTTGAGCTTTACGCTTGCGGGCTACTCGGGCGGGTACCCCTCGGCCGTCATCGCTTCGGCGACTTCGACTCCCAGGTCGTGGGTCAGGCGATGGCCCGGGGCGGTGGGAATCACCCGGTTTTCTTCCAGCCGGGTTGCCAGCAGATACGCCGCCTTGACTCGGAACATCGCGCTGCGGTCCGGCCACAGATGGTCTGCGAGTTCCTCGATCTGTTCGCTCGGCTCGGCTCGATACACCAGGTGTCGCCACCGGTGAGTCCAGGGAATGTCGGCCGGTGTGGGCGGCTTGCTGTCGTGGCCCTCCGGTGGCTGCGGAATCAAGTCGTACAGGCTCTGCCGCACGATCGCTTCGCGTGCGTTCTGCAAGGCCGTCTCGTGCAGGCCGACCGTCGTCGCGTGGTCGGGCTGACTGCGATGCTGCTGGGTCCAGCTCTGCACTGCCTGCTCCCCCAGCTCCAGTGCCAGCGTCGCGGCCTGATCGTCCAGCCGCTGGGTCACCAGGCTCAAGAACAGCTCTGTCTGCTCCGGGGACCACTGCGCTGGTATACCGATCTGGCGGTGATACACCTGGTCGACGGCTTGGCGCATCCACTCGGTCACTGTGACTGTGCTCCGATTCCTCGACGCTGAACAGACCCTGGTCCTCGGTGTCGGCCATAGTCGGCGCTCCCCTACTGCAATACCGCTAGTCATGGATTTCTCCCGTTCCTGCGGCATCACCCTGTTCGGGGTCGCCCATCTCCGACAACAGCAACGCGTCAAGGCGTTCTCTGTCACCAAGTTCACTGATCGCGACACTGACACGCTCCAGCGCCTCGTCTACATCCGAATGTAGCTGAGTAAGGCTCTGACTCTGGCGGGTCAGACGCACCTTCACCGCATTGAGTGTGTCCAGGGCACCATTGAGCGGAACCAACGCCGGGTTCGGCGCCACCTTGGGCCCTTTGCGCACCGGGGTACCGCCGCGCAGCGCGGTGAGCGCAGATCCACGCTCCCACAGCAAGAAGGTGTCGATGCGATCGAGGGTCTCTGCGCTCGGGCCGAAGCCTCGCTTACCCAGAGTCGCCAGCGTCGCGCGGGCCGGTCCCCCAATGGCGGCGAACTTCGATTTCGTCATATTGAGCTCGCGCAGGCGCTGATCGATCCACCGGAGCAGATGGTTGTAGTCCCAGCCAGCAGGATCTTCGAACGCCGTATCGAAGACATCGTTGAGCGCTGCCGTCGCCGCAGCGACATCCTCTTCCGGCGCGTCGACCGGCGGGGCCGGCAACTTGCCGTAAACGCCATCCTCGCGCGGTACAGGATCACCACCGTGCAGCGCCCGTTCTGCTGATCCAGGCTCCCAGCTCAGCAGGTCATCGAGCTTGGCCAGGGTTCGGTAGCTCGGCACCCGGTCGGCACCCTGAGTGATCGCTGTCAGCGTCGAGCGCGACAGAATTCCGTACTCGGATGCGGCAAGCACAGACAGTCCCAGCCGACGTAGGCGTGCCTTAACGTGGCGGGCGAGGAGGGCGACATCGGGGTCGCCGGGGTGGTCCTGGTCCACGACGGCCGTAATGATCGCCTCCCAGTCCCTCGTGCGGTCGGTCCCTTAGTGACGTGGTGGTGAGTGACTACGCCGCCACGTTGCCGCAGAGTTTACATGCACCGTTGGCATACATATAGGTCAACATCGCACAATGGATGATCGTGGCGTGTCGGCACGCCTGCCACCCGGGGGCTCGTTCTATCAATAGAACGGTAGAGCGATTAAAGGCGGATTCTTCCCTGGTTGCTCGTTTCGGGCGCAGCTTCGCGGATCGCGGCCACAACCTGTTCGGGAGTCATGTGCTCGGCCAAGTGACGCACCGCGTAGCGGATGACCGCGCTTGCCGAGGTGACCTTGGGCTTACCGTATCGACCGGCTTCAAGTGCACGGCGTATGTACTTGTCCTCTTCCAGCTCCAGGTACGCCGTTGTCGGGTACAGCTCGGAGCTGCTACTGGCGGGTTGACTCGCCACAGCCTTGTCCGACTTGTCCCGTGCTGGCCGTTTCGCCTTAGTGCCCGGTGTCACGGCAGGCTCAGTCGATGGGCCTGATGGTGCTACTGACGAAGCACGCGTGTCCGTCGCCGCTGGCGTAGACGACGGCTCCGACTCCCCTGGCCCCTCAGGGGCGGCCGGGATGCTCACGGGCGTAGCGCGCGGGCCGTGCAGCGGCTTGGGCATTTCGTTGCCGACCGGCTTGCGTTTGTCGCGCTGCGCCTTGAGCATGTCCATCCCGTTACCCATTCACGTACTCCTTCACGAACTCGCACACCAGTTTGTAGCGCTCAGCCAGGAGCCGGAAGGGTTTAGCCGGCGGATCTTCCGACGTGATAGCAATCCGCTTGGTTCGTTTGGGCAGGTCAGCGACCAGCGGGATCGGCGGTGCGATCTGCACGGGGGTTCCAGCGGTGATCTGCTCAAGCTTTTTCAGCCCGACGGCGGCTGGGACTGCGCGGACCTTGGTCGGCA
>JAGQTV010000060.1 GCA_020438845.1 Mycobacterium sp.
ATCGGCGATCGCCATCGCCTCCAACGAGCCCTTCTCCGCCTGGACAAAAACCTTCACAGACCCCCGGCTCTGCGCCGCGATCGTCGACCGCCTCACCTTCGCCGGCCAGATCATCGAAACCGGCACCAACTCCTACCGACTCTCCCACGCCCGAAACACCCGACCAACCAAAGCGACTGGGGCCAAATCAAGCCGTCCTACCGGGGCCAACTCAAGTTGACATTGCCAGGCATCGTGCTCGATCACACCATCGAGGTCGGCAACCCGCCCGACGCACCCCAGCTGGCCCCGGCAGTCGCCCGGATCACCACCCGCACCGGACGCACACCACGCACCGTCACCGCCGACCGCGGCTACGGCGAGAAGAGCGTCGACGACACCCTGCATGACCTGGGTGTGCGCACCGTCGTCATCCCCCGCAAAGGCAAACCCACTCAATCCCGACGAGAACAGGAACACCGACCCGCCTTCCGTCGAACCATCAAGTGGCGCACAGGATGCGAAGGCCGCATCAGCAACCTCAAACGCGGCTACGGCTGGGACCGCACCCGCATCGACAACACCGAGGGCGCCCGGATCTGGACCGGACACGGCATCCTGGCCCACAACCTAGTCAAGATCAGCGCCCTCGCCGCGTAACCGGCACCGCCCAAGCCACATTCACCGGTCACGTCAGGCGCATCCGAACCAACCGCTTATCGCGGACCCGACTTTTTCAGGTCGAAGTAACTAACCCCAGGGATTAACGAGGTCGACGTCAGAATCGTGGAAATGGCGTGTGTTGCGGGTCGCAACTGTCGCTCGTCGTGATGCGGCGATGCCGATGATCTGCACATCGCGGATTTCCACCGATCGGCCGTCGCGTTGCCGGCGTGCGGCAATCGTTCCTGCGGCGTGTGCGGCCGCCAGGTCGAACGACTGCACTCGGCCGTCGAGGTCGTCGGTGAGGAGTTGGGTGAACAGATCGTCCAGCCGCTTCCGACGGCGACTTGGCGTCAAAAGCTCAATGCCAGTGCGTATCTCGAACACAGTGACAGATGTGGTCCAGATCGATTCCGTAGGCTGGTTGTCGAGCCAAAGCACCACCCTCGGATCGGGGTTGTCCCGCATCAGCGCCGACAGAACATTGGTGTCGAGCAGAATCATGATTCATCGAAATTAGCCGGCTGGACGGACTGGCCACGCATTTCAGGTATGTCCTCGGTCAGGCCCGAACCTTCAAAACGTGACGCGATACGCGAACCTAAGCGTCCCCGTGGCGCATCGACGTTCCGGACGGCGTTTCGCAGGATCTCGCGCACCTCTTCCTCTGTGCTACGGCCGTGCTGGCGTGCCAGTCGCTGCAATTTAGCTTTGGTGTCGTCCTCAAGTTGACGGATCAGAATCTGCGCCACAGGAAAACGATAGCATGATATCGAAGATCAAATCGGTGGCTGTTTAACCCGAGGCCGACAGCGCGGGTGCCGGCCCTCAGCCGCCGTTACCGCTTCAACTCCAAGTACAGCTTGCGAAGCTGATCGACGCAGTCGTCCCAGGTCTGAACGTGTGGCGCGGGCTTCGGCGGCTCGGCGGCCAGGGCCAGCACGGCCGTGGCGAGTTCGCTGGGCGGCAGCTCCAGCGGAACGACGGTTGCCAGACCTTCTCGACCCAGCTCGGACAGCCCGGAGGTGTCGGCCACCAAGGCCTTGGTCCCAGCGCCGACTGCCTCCATCACCGCGATCGGATGTGCCTCATACGCACTGAGCAGACAGAACACATCCGCGTCGGACACCAACTTGCCCAGACCGCCGCGCTCCTCAGGGCCGAAGCTTCGGAACGAAACCTGTTCGGCAACACCGAATTCGGTGGCCATGTCGCGCAGCTGCTGCTCAAAGGGCCCGCTTCCGACCACCGCCAATCGAGCACCGGGCGCCTGCTTCAGTATCTCCGGCATCGCCCGCAGAATCCGGTGATGGCCCTTGTACTCCTCGAGCCGTCCCACTGACACCAACAGCGGATCGCCGTCGATCGACGGCGCGGATTCGTCGACGGGCAATGGGTCGCTGCCGTTGCGGATCAACCGGATGCTCGACTCCGACACCCCCAGAATCCGCGCGAACTTCTCCCGTTCGTACTCGCACACCGCCACCAGCGCGCCCGCCGACTTCAGCAGCGGAGCAAGGATTTTGAACTGCAGGGGGCGGGCCGACTCCCGCAGGCCGGAGGAGTTGCCGCCGGTGTGGAAGGTCAGCGCGGTGGGGAGCTTGACGGTTCGCGTCGCGGCCAGCGCCATCGGGGCGACCAGGGTATGCACGCCCTGAATGTGGATAACGTCGTAGTCGCGCTTCGCGCCCACCAGATGACGGGCCAGACCCGGGGAGAAGTAGTAGTCGCGGGAGCGCGGATAGGCGGGCCACCGCCGGATCCGGTAGCCGGACGTGATCTCGTCGGTGGGCAGTTCGCCGGTGGTGTCGGTGGTCAGCACCGTCACGTCCACCCCGAGGGCGGCCAACCGCCACGAGACTTCGTGCACGTGGGTTTCGATGCCGCCCATGAACGGCAGGGCACGGGCGGTGACCATGCCGACTCGCAGTGTGTCGTTCACCGGGAACCTCCGCGCCGTTCTGCCATGAAATTCGAAGCTCTGCCCACGCCATACCCGACGGTGGTGTAGGCCAGGCCGATGATGATCGCCCCCGCCGTGAGGAGGCCGGCGAAGTCGCCGCGTAGCGCGCGCCCCAAGCCGCGCAGCACGCCCAGAGGCAGGGTCACCGCTGAGTACGTCCACTCCGCGGACAGCCCCTCGCCAGTGCCGACGCTTTCGGTCACCTGGGCCTTCGACAGGCCCTCGGCATAGCAGCGGGTCTTGAAGTAGGCGAAGTTCTCCCGGCTGGCCGGAACGCTGTGGCGGACGGCCGGCTCTGTGTCGTGGAGGAAGTAGCCGCCCGGATGGGTGTTGGCGGCCCGGATGCAGAACTCGGTCTCTTCGCACCCGACCGGGCGCTGGACCGTTGCCGATCGGCCGATTCCGCTGACGAATCCACCGTCGTCGAAGAGTTCACGCCGGAAGGACGCACTGGCGCCGATGAGGTTGCGGACCTTTCCCTTCGCTTGTCCGGTGTAGTCGCAGCCGATCACCCAGTCGAACTCCGGCGGCCACCAGACCGGCCGGGCGGTGGCCCACTCGGGCTCGATGCGGCTGCCCACGCCGAGCACGTTGGGATCGGTGTAGTGCCGCGCCAGTCCGGCCAGCCAGCCCGGTTCGGCGGCGGCGTCGTCGTCGAGGAAGACGACGACGTCGGATTCGCAGAGTTCGACGCCGCTGTTCCGGGCTCCGGAGAGTCCCTGCTCGTTGTGGTTGGCCACCACGCGGACGCCCGGTAGCTCGGCAGCGATCCGATCCTGCAGTTGGGGATTGTGGTCGATGACGACGATCAGTTCGTCCGGTGGGGGTTGCTGGGCCTGGACCGAGGCGACTGCGCGGAGGGTCTCGTTCCAGCGGTCGTCGGTGTAGGCACAGATCACCACAGCGGTAGTCGGCAGACCGGGTGCCCGGTCAGGCGGCGTTGGGTAATCCCGCGGTACTGGCGTACTCATGTTGGCGCTCCGACTTTCGGGCCTTCGAACGGAATATGAATTGCGGTGGGGTCGTTAAGTACTTTTTCCACTCCGAAAATGTTCACGGTGGCGGCGTCGAGAATAGCAACGCCGGCGATGATGGTGAATGGAACCGCGATCGCTAATGCGGTCCGTACTCCCCGGCGCGTCACCCGGCTTGTCGCGCGCCGCACGCGGGCCTTGGTCGCCGGAAAATTGGTGAGCACCACGGCCAGGATTGCTGTCCACATGGTGAGCGGGGTAACCCAGACGCGTTCCAACAGCAGCGCGATCATTGTCAGCGATCCGCTGGCGAACAGCACTGCACCGGTCAGTGCCGGGCCCCATGCCGCCTTGAGGTCGCGTGCGTTCTCTTTGATCCGTGGCCAGGCCCGGCTGCGGACCAGGAGTGCGATGAACAGGCCGCAGGAGAGGCCCACCGCGAGTTGGGTGCTGAGTGCGACAACCGGTGTGGCCTTGAACCAGCCGCTACGCAACTCCGGAATACCAAGTGCCTTGAGGTCGTAGATCGATATCGGACCGTGCCGGTAGATCTCTTTGATCCCGCGGATGTGGTCGAACTTGTTGAGTTGTTCCTCGGTGAGTTGCTCGTTCATCCCGGTTTCGCCGTTGTAGAAATAGGATCCGAAATGAGGTAGCTCCAGGGCCAGCCGCCGATCCACGAAGAGGTAGCGCACTTTCATGCTGGCCGCCCAGTCGGTCTCCTGCTGATCCCACTTGCGCGCCACGTACAACGCGGGTACGTCGATCCAGCTGTCCCCCTTCATCAGCGGCCAGAGCCCGGCCCGGGAGGACGCAAGGTCAGAAAACACGCGGTCAGCACCGAGGCGGCTGCCGGCGGGCAGTGCGCCGCCCGCCCATTTCACGGCCGCCAGCACCTCGGCGTCCATCGACCGGGGGTCTGCCGCCGCCATGTACGGGCCGGGCAGTCGGGCCCAGTTGGGTCCGCCGCCCAGCACGTAGCCGCCCACGAACGCGAAGGCTGCGGCCCCGATGAGCACCCCGCGGATGATCGAGTTTCGGCGTGTGAACGGCTTCAGCCGTGGCGGCGGTTGGGGCCAACGCAGCCCGGGCGGGTCGTCCTGCCAGTACAACCGGGTCAGGTACCCCCCCACCATCAAGCCGAACGGGATGAACAGGAAGCTGCTGCCGCGGTCGAACAGTTCGCCGCCCTTGGGCACCACCCTGGCCGCCAGGAACACCGGCAGACACCCGCTGAACATCAGCAGCATGAAGTGCGTGCTGAAACCGATGACGTGGCGTTCGCCGCGCCGCCAAAAACCCAACGCCTTGAGTCCGAGCCAGCCCGCGGTACCGGAGAGGGCGGCGGCGTAGTAGAGGAGAGCGATTTGGTCCAGAAGTGGGGTTTTCGTTCCAGCCGAGTCGCCGAAGGCTTCCCTTCGCTCGCCGCCGCCGAACTGTGAGACGACGTCGTTGATGATCGGACCGAAGTAGTCGGTCAACAGCGACCTCTGCACTATCGCCCAGGCCAGTGTGGAGGCGACAGCCACAAGGAATCCGAAGGCTACCCGCGCGCGGGCCGGCCCTCTCTCCAACACCGCCCAGATGAGCAGAATGCCGGCACAGATGAAGGTGGTGACATGGTGGGTCACCGAGACGGTGAGAAGACAGATCGTGGCGCCGCCAAAGTAGGGGAGTGGGGCTGCGGCATACCTTGACCGGGCGATCAAGCTCATCGCCGCCAGGGCGATTGGTATCGACATCGTCTGATACGAGAACTGGGAGTTGAAGAACACGAACTGCGGCGACGTCGCGTACACCGCGACGGCCAACCCGCCGGCGCGGGCGCTGCCGGTGATCTGTTCGACGGCGTCGCACATCACCGTGACGAGCACTGTGCGACAGAGCAGCACGACAATCGTCGCCGACAGCATCGTCGGCACCCCCAACTGGTGGATCACCAGGGTGATCGACTCCAGGCCGGGGTATCGCGGGCTGACCTCCAGCAATGGGTTGGCCTCGAAAAGCCGGTGCGAGGAGATGATGTCGCCCAGGGTGCGCATGTGGAGTTGCTCATCGAAACCGGTGAAGATCAGCGGGTTCGTTGATCGGTACAACAGCGTCGAACCGAGGCCCAGGCACAGCACGGCGGCATTGCGCATTGGCCGGGTGAGGTAGCGCCGGGTCAGCACCCACAGCGGGGCGGCGTAGGCCAGGATGAGGCTGAGGTCCGACACGACCTCTTCCGGACCGGTGCGGGCGACCCGGGACATGCACACGGCCGTGACCTGACCGGCCAGTGCCACCATTTCGCAGGCGAGCAGGGCGAGGACTACCCGGCGAGTGCCGCCGGCGGTCGGTGAGAGCTTCTTGGCGCTCGATCGCCCTTTAGCTGTCTGCACTCCTTGGGCGGCGGATCGCCCCTTCGCGGGCGGTCGCCCTTTGGCCCTGGACCGCCCTTTAGCGCTCGAGCGTTTGGGCGTGCTTGCGATGCTCACCGATCAACCCTTTGGTAAGTCCGGTCAGCATGGCCGATCTCCCGAGTTCAACGAGATTCGGGACGCCATTGCGACGTATCCACTGCATCGACCGACGGGTCGAGTTGCTGAATCCGACGCACGCCGTGCCCGAGGTTGCCGCTCATCCAGCCCGGACGCTGCGGGGAGCCGGCGCGGCCGGCGTACCGGCGTTTGGCGAGCGTGCGTATCTGGCGGGCGTAGATGCGGTCCTGAAGGATCGTCCACAGCACTCGGATTCCGTCTTTGACGGCGTGCAGGTTGGTGTTCCCGTGGTACCGGTTGTGTTCGAAGCTGGGCACCTCGGTAATCGCCGCGCCGGACAAGGCGAAGCGGCCGATGATCAGCGCCTCGATCTCGAAGCCGTCGCCACGCACCATCTGATCGTCATCGTCTGCGCTGTCAGGATCGGGTAGATCGAGCATGTAGAGCTGGTCGGCCCAGAATGCGTTGTAGCCGTAGCACAAGTCGGTGAACCGGGTCTTGGTGAGCACACTGGCCAGCAAGTTCAGGCCCAGGTTGCCCGCCGAGCGGATCAGCGTGATGTCCTCGCTGCCGCCGCCCGGGCAGTACCGGCTTCCCTTGGCCAGGTCGGCGCCGTCGGTGAGGGCTTTGATGAAGCGCGGGATTTCATGCGGATCGGCCGAGCCGTCGACATCGAACATGACGATGGCGTCGCCGGTGACCTGGGCGAACCCGCAGGCCAGAGCATTGCCCTTGCCCTTGCGGGTCTGGTAGACGATCTTCGCCGACGGAAGCGCAGTGCGGGCGGCTTCGGCCGACTCGTGGTCAGACTCGCTGACCACGACGATGACTTCGTAGAAATCCTTGAGGTACGGCAGGATTTCCTTGATGTTGAGTGCCTCGTTCTTGGCGGGCACCACGACGCTGACCCGTGGATTCGCGGGACGTCGCTCACTCTTGGGGCGGCGACGGTCGATGATCGGGTTGCCATCCTTGCCGATCATCGGCGAGCCGTCAGGATTCAGGACGTAATTCGGTTCGACGACCTCTGGCGCGACGACCTCTGGTGCGTTGGCAACTAGGTTGGTCTCGTTATCACCCATGTGACCTTTACCTTCAGTGACCCGATCGGATACTTGAACCTGACGCTACCCCATCTGCAGGTAGGCGGCTCGGGAAACTGCCGGGATCTGCACGGGCCGACGGGGCTTCGAGCGGCGTTCCTGCCGGGTAGGCTGCTCTTGTTTTGCTGGCGGTGAAGGTGTCGGCAACCGGGACCGGCATCCGATGGGAGGCAATGTGTCGGACCGTGAATATCCGGTTCCCGATAACGAGGAAGCCAGGTTGAGCGTCCTCGAGGGCTACCGGATTCTGGATTCCCTGCCCGAGCAGGCTTCCGATGACTTCGCGAAATTGGCCTCAGCGATCTGTGGCACGCCCATTGCACTCATCACCCTGTTGGACGACCATCGCCAGTGGTTCAAGGCGCGCGTCGGTCTAGATGTCAGCGAAACACCGCGCTCCCAGGCTTTTTGTGCCCACGCGATCATGAACCCCGACGAGGTCATGACGGTTCGTGACGCCACCTTGGATGAACGCTTCGCGACCAACCCACTCGTCACCGGGGATCCAGGCATCCGGTTCTACGCGGGAGCCCCGTTGGTGGCGCCCACAGGGGAGGCTCTGGGCACCGTCTGTGTCATCGACCGGGAACCGCGCGAGCTGACCGAGGTCCAGAAGGAGGCTTTGGAGATCCTGGCGCGCGAGATCGTTTCGCAATTCGAGTTGCGGCGCAGCATCAACGCCCTCGAAGAAGCTGCATTGGACCAAGAGAAATATGTCGAGATGTTGCATGAGTACCAACGCGACATGGAGAAGCTGAGGTCCAATCTCGAGGCGCAATCCGTCACCGACGTGCTGACCGGAGTGCAGAACCGCCGCTCGTTCGATCTGCGGATCAATGAGGAATACCAACGTGCACGGGGTCGCATGACGTCATTGGCGATGCTGGTGATCGACGTCGACCATTTCAAGGAGATCAACGACGTTTTCGGCCATGCCGCCGGCGACGAGACTCTGCGGTCGGTGGCCCAACTCCTGCAGTCGGAGTTGCGGGCCAACGACTACCTCTTCCGTTTCGGTGGAGACGAGTTCACAGTCGTCCTGCCCGACACCACCTTGCGGGGTGCGTTCGTACTGGCTGAACGATTCCGCCGCGTCGTGCAACGCGCCCCCTGGCACAGACGTCCGGTCACTGTGACCATCGGCGCGGCCGCACTCACCGATGAGATGGTTACGGCCACTGACCTGCTCAAGGCCGCCGATGAGGCTCTCTACCAGGGTAAAAAGAGCGGACGTAACCGCGTCTGCACATAGCAGTCAGGCGGCAACCGGCAGGTGCACATCGCGCAGTCCTACCGCGTTGCGCAATCCCGAGCAGTTGTGACAGCCGACGCAGCCGACGCAGTCCTCGCAATTCGAGCAGGCCACGCACGCCTTGCAGCGACGGCAGGAGATGCACGCCAGGCAGGCCGCGCATCCGCTCATCGCCAGCGACAGCGCCGTGACCGCACTGCCGGCCACGGCGGCGCTGCCGAAAGTGGCGATAGACCCGGCGACGGCGACACTGCCTATGGTGCCCAGGGAGCCGGCTACGGCGACGCTTCCGACGGTGCCGATGGAACCTGCGACAGCGGCGCTGCTGGAGGTGGCGATGGAACCGACGACGAACGCGCTGCCGACCGTTGCGAAGGACGCGAGCACGCCCAAGCCGAGATTGGTGGCCGCGGACAGCGGTGAGACAACGTACTTGACCAACATGGCACCAGCCTCTCAGGCATTCGGTGGGTTTGTCGGTAGTTCTGGAAGTCGTTCCCGCCGCCGAATTCCTGAGACATACTGACGTCGACTCAACAAGAGGAGAGTCGGATGGGCATCCGTTGGACTTCGGGCCACATGTACGTGGGTGCCCTCGGGGTTGCGTTCGGCGTCGGCATCGGGGTTGGCGCGGCGGCCGCCGTCATGCCGGCGATGGCCGTTGCCGACACGACCGGGTCCGTGACGCATACGGGTCCGGCGCGACCGTCAAATGTGAAAAATTCGTCCGTATCGACCGGCGGTCACTCGAATAGCGCTGCTAAGAAACGGGTTTCGACGTCAAGAGCGAAGTCGCTCGCGGCCGCATCAGCCACTCGCGGGTCTAACGACTTGCCCAGCCGGGCGGCGCGGCCCATCCTTGTGCGCCTCTTCGGCAACGGCACCGCCGATCACCCCAATGGTGGGATCATCAGCGGCAACGGTTTCAGTTACGACGCCCAGACCTGTCCCGGGGTCAGTGCCTGCGCGGGGGGCAACGGCGGCCTGCTGGCTGGCAACGGGGGCAGCGGCTGGAACGGCGGCGACGGTGGGGCGGCAGGCTGGTTAGGCACCGGCGGCAATGGTGGAGAAGGCATCCCCGGCGGCGAGGGCGGCAATGGCGGCAGGGGCGGGTTGTTCGCCGGCAACGGCGGTGCGGGCGGCAACGGCGGAGTCGCGCTAACGGCGGCCGGATCCGGTGGTGCCGGCGGGGACGGTGGCGACACGGGGATCTTGTCGATCTGGGGTCGCGGGGGGGCCGGCGGCCAGGGCGGGGTCGGCGGCGACGGGGGCGCTGGCGGCAACGGCGGCAACATCTTCGGCGCCGGGGGCGACGGCGGTGTCCCGGGGACAGGCGGAGTGCCCGGCACAGGCGGGCGGGGCCGGCTGCTGTTCGTGATCGCACGCAACGGCGTTGACGCCCTGGACAACTCGCTCGTGTATTTCCTGGACGATACCAATCAGACGGCGTTGACGCCTCAGGGCTACGGCGTGATAGGCGAGTACGCTCCCACTGAGCGCAGCACTCTCACGACCGGCGGCCGGATCGTCGGGCAGTCGGTAGCCCTAGTCAACGGCCACGGGAAAGACGGCTACAACCTCTGGCCGAGCATTGCGGAGTACTTCACGTCCTCGACGCCAGTGGCAGAAGGCGACAAGACCGCGTTGGCGCAGAACATCCTGTCCACAGTGATGCTCTATCCCGACGAGTTCCCCACTCCCGCCGAGGGCACACCGACACCCAACGGCGGCTATGTCCTTTGGATGCAGGATTTCGAGTTCACCCCGGGCGCAGCCCCAACCGACGAGGCCTACGCCGGCGTACTGGCCGTCATGTGGGCGGGCAAGCAGATTCTCGGCGACGCCATGAAGATCATCCCGGTGCCGTCGAGCAGCCTGTTCAAGACCCTTGGTACGGAGGCGGAGCCCTACGATTCCGACCACATCATCAACGGTGACGGGACGACGCCCTATCTGACCTCGCTGGGGTTGACCGGTCTTCCGGTGAACCCGGCCGAAGGCTCCGGGGGTGAATGGAACTTCCTGTCGCTGGCCTACGCCAACGGCCTGATCGACGGGTTCATCGGTCAGCAGTACAACTCGACCTTCACCGGTTCCGTCACACCGGACACCAAGGAGTTCTATTCGGCCGCTTTGCCTTACGCGATCATGTCGGCTTACCAAGACCCGTCGCAGGTGGCCACCGGCGGCCCGTGGAACTCCGACTACTACAACACCATTCCCTTCCACGCCGGTGTCTGGTGGGAGGGCGACGTCGATCCGTCCTGGGGTCAGCCGCCGTCGACCAACCAGAAACTGATACCGACGCCGGTTCCATTGCCGACGACGTGAAAACGACCGGAGAACAACATGTCTGATGCGCTTGCGCCCCTACGCCGTTTCGTCCGGTCCATGACCGAACTCGTCGACACGGGGCCCGACGAGCCGACCGTCCTCGACCGAGGGCGAGTTCTGTTGGCAGAGTTGGTCAGTGACGACCAATGGTTGCCTGACGCTTTTGCTACCGCCCGGGCAGACCGTTACGCTCAATACCTGCTGCACTGCGACCCGCTCGAACGGTTCAGCATGGTGAGCTTCGTCTGGGGACCCGGTCAGCGCACGCCGGTGCACAACCACACGGTCTGGGGTCTGGTCGGCCAGCTTCGGGGCTCCGAGCAGAGCGAGGCTTACGAACTGCACGACGGACTGCCCAGGCCCACCGGAGTGTGCGACGACATGACGCGGGGCCAGATCGAGGCGGTGTCGCCGACGATCGGGGACTGGCATCGCGTGACCAACACCTCCGACGACGTGTCGATCAGCATCCACGTCTACGGCGGCAATGTCGGGAAGATCCACCGCAGCAAGTTGGACGAAGAAGCAGGCCGACTGGTGGATTTCGTCTCCGGCTATGACAATTCGGTCGTCCCGAATCTGTGGGGCGGCCCTGCGGCGACGCCCTGCTGAGCGGAGGCGGGCCTGCGACCTAAACGGGCGCGCAGTCATCGGGCGGGCTACCCTTGCATGAGTTGAGGGCCGGTCCCACCTCATGAGCGCGCCATCTCAGTTGTGGCCTCGGGACCAGAGGAGGGCGATCGGTGGAGGCCGAGCCGCGGCAACGTGCTTCGACGTTCGGTCTCGACGCTTCCGACAACCGGGGGCCCGGTAACCCGGCAACAATGACGGAGTGGGAGCCCGAATTCGTTCACCCCGCGCTTCAGGCGATTGACAGTCTGTTGGGATCGGTCGCCGAGGCCATGGTTGTCGTCGACGCCGAAGGGCAGATTGTCCTGGCCAACCGCTCGGTCGAGTCTCTATTCGGTTATGGACAGGGCGATTTGCTCGGCGACAGTATCGAAACGCTCCTGCCCGCGATCGGATCGGTGGAGAAGGCGCAGCGGGAACTGTGGGGCACTCGCCGAGACGGCACGGTGTTCCCGGTCGAGGTCAGATCGGGCCCATTCCGCATCGAAGAGATCCGATATTTCTCTGCCACGATCATGGATGTCACAGGGGTTCAGGCCCAGCGGGTCCAGGCTCATCTGGCCGCTGTTGTGCAGGCCTCCGATGACGGCATCATCTCGATCACTACGGACGGGGTGATCCAAACCTGCAACCCCGGAATGGAGCGACTCATCCACCGGGGTGCGGCGTGGCTCGTCGGCCAGTCCGTCCAAGCCCTCCTGCCGGAGACGGACCAGCAGATACTCGTAGAGTCCTTCCAACAGGTCTATCGCGGTGAGCGCGTGGAACGGCGCGAGATGAATCTTGTCCGCAAAGATGGGTTTCTGATCAAGGTGGCCGGGAACATCTTCGCGCTTCGAGACGTGCGAGGCGACGTGATCGGTTATTCCATGATCGTCCGAGACATCGCGGCCGAGGCCGAAGCGCGCAAGAACCTGGAACGACTGGCCCGTTTCGACCATCTCACCGGGTTGGCCAGCCGCTCCGAAGTGTTGGGTCGACTCACGAGAGCACTGAAAAATACAAGATCCCCAGGGCCGCAACTCGGCGGGCTGTTCTGCGACATCGACCACTTCAAATCCGTCAACGACAACTGGGGGCATGCCGTCGGCGACCTTGTGCTCACGACCGTGGCGACGCGGATTCGGGACTGTCTGCGCCATGGCGACACCGTCGGGCGCACCGGAGGCGACGAGATATTGGTTCTACTACCGAGCATCCACGCTCTCGATGATGCGGCCCGAATAGCGGAGAAGATCCGTTGTCGCGTAGCCGAACCCATCTACTACGACGAGGCGATTGTCAATGTCACGCTGAGTATCGGCGCCACCCTGGCTGTCCCAGGTGAATCGGTGTCTAAGATGACGGCCCGGGCCGACGGCGCGATGTATCAGTCCAAACAAGCCGGCCGCAACAGGGTCACCACGATCTGAATTCCCAGCACCGGGTCCCAGGGGGCGCGCGAGCTCGACACCTACCGGAGGTCGCTGATGTCGATGATGAGTCCTACCCTGCGGTTCGGTCTGTTGTGTTCGTCGGTGAGCACTCGGGAGACTTCGCGCACCAGGCGTGTGTCGCCGGTGGGGGTGGTCAGGCGGTAGTCGGTCTGGTAGTCGCGCTCGCGGTCGCGGACCCGCAGTTCCATGACTCGGTTGGTGTCGTCGGGATGGATGTCGTCGATGAGGCGTCGGGGAGCGGTGGCTGGATCGAATTCGTCGAGACCGAGGATGTCCTGAATCGAAGAGGATATTTCGACAGGGTTCAAGAGGTCTGGTCCCGTCCGGTAGACCGCGACCGGGGCACCGTCGGTGAGCACTCGGAATTCCTGTGAGACACCCGCCAAGGCCGTGCGGGCGCGGGTCAATTCAGTCACGTCGGACAGTGCGATCACAGCGCCCTGGATCGTGGCTTCAGAGCGGTAGGCGACGATCTGCATGAGGTAGGTCGCCGCGGCGGAGGACACCTCTGCCATGAAGCCCTGCCCGGTATCGATTACCTCCTGGACGCGGTCTTCGAGGTCGACGATGTCGATGGTGGTGGGCAGGGCCCCCAGTGGGGCGCCCAAGTCGCTGGCGACCAAGCCGAACACTTTGACAGCCAGTGGTGAGAATTGTTGTACCCGCTGGTGGCTGTCGACGAGCACGATCGCGGTGTGGACCGCATTTTGGATGTTCTGCAGGACGACGCTGGTTTCGGAGAGTTCGGCGGTACGCACCTCGAGGGTCTCGTTGACGGTGGTCAGTTCTTCGTTGGTGGCTTGCAGTTCTTCGTTGGTGGTCTCGAGTTCTTCGTTGGTGGCTTGAAGTTCTTCCGAGGAGGCCTGCAGTTCTTCGTTCATTGCTTGCAGTTCCTCGTTGGAGGACTCCAACTCCTCGACCACTGACTGCAGGTGCTGGCGGGTTCCGATAAGTTCGCGTTCCAGTTCGGCGACGTGCTCGAGCAGGTCATCGGATTGTTCGCCGGACTCAATGGAACGTTCGGGGCGCGGTGGTAGGGATTCCGGCAGGATCTCCGAGAGTTGCGGGATGAAGGAGACCAGCGCGAAGACTTCGTTGTCCTCGGCGCGTGATCTCCGTGCCGCGGCCCGGGAGAATCTGATGACCTTCACGCAGACGCTCTCCACCGAGTCATCCAGGAAGCGAACGATCAGGGTGTGGGAAATTTCGTTCACACTGTCCCGCAACGCTTTCTCCAGCATCGAGGAGACCTCGGTCCGTAGCGACGGGACAATCATCTCGCTGAGCCGGTAGTCACCGGATTTCGGCAGTGAAATATAGCGGCTCAGATCACCCACCTGATGGACCGGGGTGCCGCTTGAATCGACCAGAACCGAGGGGGGCGCATACTCGCTGAGCATGCGATCACGAAGGTCATCGGCCAGCGCGTTGCGGTTGGTGCGCAGCGGCAGTCGCGGCGATGAGATCAGATTCCGCGGAAGGTTCACATAACCGATGGACGCGTTCGTCGACGTACCGGCTTTCAGATAGATCTTGCTGGGGGCATTGACCGTCGTGAACAGGTCAGTGTCGGCCGGGACGTTCTCCGAACGCCCGAGGAAGAGCAATCCTTTCGGGTTGAGCGCGATATGGAAACTGCGCAGGACCTTCGCCTGAACGTCGGGAACCAGGTAGATGAGCAGGTTGCGGCAGGTGACCAGGTCCATCCGGACCAGCGGCGGATCGACTGTGACATCCTGACGTGCGATGACGAGCATTTCGCGCAGGTGCTTGTGTACTTGGATGTAGTCGCCCTGCACCGAGAAATATTGTTCGCGCCACTCCGGCGGGATGTCCTTCAGGGCAGAACGCGCGTAAACGCCACGCCGGGCCACATCCATCGCCACGTCGCTGATGTCGGTGGCGAAGACTTTGATGCCGACGTCGTTGCCACGTTCGCGCACGAGGTCGGCCAGCATCATCGCAACCGAGTAGGCCTCCTCACCGGTCGCGCAGCCCACCACCCACGCCCGCACGGTGTCCCCGGGCCCTTTGGCGCGCACGATCGGGACAAAAGCCTCGCGCAACGTGTCGAAGGCCTTGCGGTCACGCAGAAAGCCGGTGACCGTGATGAGCATGGAGTTGCGCAGTTCGACCAGTTCGTCGGGGTTCTCGACGATGTAGTCGTGGTATTCCTGCGTGGACTCCATGCCCAGCATCCCGACGCGTTTGCTCAGCTGCCGGCCCAAGGTGCCGTCCTTGTAGGCTGAGATGTCCCACCCGGTGATGCGTTTCGTCTCCCGGGCGATGCTTGCCATGAGCGGGTCGTCAACCCACCGACCCGATGCCCGCAGCGGCATCTCAGTGTCCCCGCGGACGATCGCCGCCAGCAACGGCCCGATTTCGGTGGCGTCGGTCACGTAATCCGCGGCGCCGGCATCGATTGTGGCAGCCGGCATGTCTCGGTAGCGTGCGTTAGCGGGATCCTGCGCAATGGTGTACCCCCGCCCGGCCTTGATTGCCTGCATTCCCCGCGCCCCGTCAGAGCCCGTTCCGGATAGCACGATGCCGATCGCCTTGTTGCCATACGCGGCAGCGATGGACTCCAGCAGTACATCGATGCTGGGCTGGGGGCTGATGCGTGGCGCGGCCTGGCGTGCGACGAAAGACTCGGCGACGACTTCGACATCCCGGTTCGGCGGGGCCACATAGATCACACCCGGCCGGATCTGCATCCCGCCCTCGACCTCGATGACCGGCATGGTCGTCTCCCGCGCCAGCACCTGGGTGAGCAGACTGGGATGTGCCGCCGACATGTGCTGGGCAATGACATAGGAAACGTTGCCCACGGGCAGAACCGGCAAGGCCTCCCGGAGGGCCTCGATACCTCCCGCTGAGGCGCCGATCCCCACCACAAAGAGACCAGAGAGTGTCTGACCGGCCAGACCGTTATCCGTATCGCCGTTCGCATCGAGATCGACATCGGTGTTGACATTGGGGTTGGTGGCATCGTCGGAATCGTGCGCCAAGTCGGCGTATTCCTCATTCGTCACGGTCGTATCCTCCGAGCGGGCGAGTGGTGGACGGATTTTCGACCACGGGTTCAGCCGGATGCCGGGACGGTCGGCAGCGTAGTTTCGCCAGTTGCCAGCAGTTGGGCGTCGTGAGCGGACATTGCGCGACCGTACAGCCACCCCTGGCCGAATTTCCACCCTTGAGCCGCCAACAAATCGGCTTCCTCCCTGGTCTCCACGCCCTCAGCGACGGTAATGAGGCCCATGTCTGCAGCCAATCGAGCTAGGCCCTGGGTGAGATTCCGGACCCGGTCACGGTTCGCCGAGAGCGTTGCTGTGAAACTGCGATCCAGCTTGAGGCCACCCATCGGAAGATCGCGGAGCGATGCCAGCGATGAATACCCCGTCCCGAAGTCGTCCATGTACCAGGTGAAGCCGGCCTTGACGAGCCGTTCCATCGCCGAACGTACGGAGGGAGGGACGGCCAAGGCGGTGCTCTCGGTCACCTCGAGGCGCACCCGAGAGGGCTCGACGTCGGCGTCGTGAACTGACTTCTCGACGAACTCCAAATATGACGGATCGACCAGACTGCGAACCGACACATTGACCGACATAAACAGTCGGCTATCGAGACGCCGGAGGACGCCGAGGGCTTGCCGTAGCACTAGTCGATCGATTTCCTTGATCAAACCCGTCGCCTCCGCAACCGCCATCTGACCTGGCGGCAAGATGACGCGGCCATCGGGTTGCTCGCACCGGACCAGCACTTCGAATCCTGCCAGTGCCTCGTCCGGAAGGGTGACGATCGGCTGGAAAAACGCTACGTACCTGCCTTCGCGGAGCGCGTCGTTCAATTCAGCCTCGTCTACCAGCCACCGGGTCTCGTCCAAGCCACTGCGATCATCGGTCAGGGCGCACTGATTGCCGCCCCGAAGCTTGGCGGTTCGCATGGCTCGGTGGGCGTCATAGAGCAGTTTGTTGGTGTCTGCATCCTGCGCGAAGGCAACTCCGACGCTCAAGGAGGGGCTGACTTGAAGTTCCCCGACCGACAACGGTGTTCCGCAGAGCGTGCGCATCCGCTCGGCAATGACGACGGCCTGTGAGAGCGTCTCCGTCTCCCGGAGGATGACCCCGAATTCACCTCCGGCGATCCGGAAGGCATCGCCCCGGGCGCCGAGGTGACGGTGCAAACGATCGGCGACAGCGGCGATTACCTGGTCGCCACCGGAGAATGTAAGGGCTTCATTCAAACGGCCAAGGTGATCAATGTGAATTTCAAGAATTGAGCACCGCACGCCCGGATCCTTCAGTTCCTCGGACAATCGGTCGACCATCGCCTCCCGAGTTCCCAGTCCGGTCAGCGGGTCTAGCAGGTTGAGGTCCGCCAACTTCTCCATCGCCCGCTGTTCGGCATCGACGTTCCGAAGCGACACGACTACACCACCGATGCCGCCATGCGCCGTTCTGATCGGCCGGGCCGAACCCTGCATCCAAATGGAATCTGCACCCCTTTGCAGGATGCGAATCAGAAAGTCCTTGGTGTCCCTCCCGGATGCCGCGGCGGCGATCGCAGCGTATGTGGCGCGTGCGAAATCGCCGTGGACGAAATTCAGGAATGGCTGACCCGCGGTCTCCCGATTGGATAAGCCGAACACCGCCGCCGCCGAGGGCGACCCCCACTCAATGAGCCCTGCGGTGTCAAGGCGCACCACGACGTCGGACATGCTCTGCGCCAACAACTCGAAATCACGGATACTTTGATCTGACAGCTCCATTGCGCTGGCAATTCTCGTCTGATCGTCCGCTTGCACAAGCACCTGCTTGGAGCCGAACGTAGTCATGGCGAGATGTGCGACTCCAGGCTGTCCTCCGTCCTTCTTCACACCGATCCGCACATGCTGGTGTGTGTTGGGATTCTGGCGGAGTCGATGCATCGCGGCCAGATAACCCCGTCGATGCTCATCGGTGACGAGATCCTGCAGGCAGAGTCCTAGCAAGTTGCGGGAACCCGTCGCGCCCAAAATTCGGGCCATCAGCTCGTTCGCGCGTTCGATCAGGCCTGTTTCCCGCGAGATGAGCGCAACTCCAATCAGAGCTGCTTCGAAACCCTTCTCGAAGTCCACGGGGTCGAGATTCGGGCCGGTGATGGTAACGGCGGTCTTGGGAACTCGCGTCACAGACAAAAACAAGCGATCCTCGTCGGGGACGCATCTGGCCTGCAACCTGTGAACCGTCGCACCGTCCGTCTCGTACGGAGAATCACCGAGATCGAAATCGACCGGTCGTTGGCTCCGCAGCGTCTCACGGAGTTGGGAACTCAACACGCTCGTTTTCTCGGGAAATGGCCGCAGGTGACTTAGGCGCTCGCCTCGAATATCTTCGACCGAAATGCCGAGAGCATTGCATACGGCATAGTTGGCGATCTCCACTTGGAAGTCGACCAAGTCCGCGTCATCATAGGCGGCGCTGAGGACAAAGTAGTAGTCCGGGAAGGACTCGATAGCCGCCTCTAACGTATTGCGCAATTCAGCGACGTCGTCGCTGTCGTAGATGCCGGGGTGCGCGTCCGCCATTCTCCGATAATGCCAGCATCGAGGTGCAGCAACCTCGGATACTGTTTGAAATCGGCTCAAATCGAAACGTGCGATCCCGCCCGAGGACCTTGCGTTTGGTGTCCAGAAACTCCCCAGGAGATGCATCACGTGCGCACGGCATCGCGAGTTGCATCTGTCACGCGGTGGGCATTCTTTCCGAGGCTCGCTCGGGCAATGTGCGCCTTGGTCATGCTGTTGATGTCACTGGTTCTCGTCGGCTGGGGAGCCGACATCCCGCCCCTGACCCGAATCCGCCCGACCTGGCCCGCCACCACCCCGTGGACGGCACTAGGTCTGGGCTCGCTGGCTTTCTCGATCGCGCTGCAAACGTGTGACCCGGTTCGCGCAGGGCGGTTTGCTCGCGGACTGGGAATCGGCGTGTCTGGCCTCGGCGCCATGTTCCTTCTGGAATATCTGACCTCTGCATCGTTCGGATTGGACAGCTGGTTGTGGCCCGAGCGGGTTTCGAGTATCAATGCTGTGTTCACGGGCCGTCCGTCGCCCCAGACCGCCACCCTGCTGGTTGTGATGGGTGCCGTGACCTGGTTACAGCGCGCCGATACACCCAGACGCAGGCACATCTGGATCGTCCTCACGATGCTCACCTGCACCGTCGCGTCCGTTTCTGTGCTGGGCTATCTTTTCGGCTCGATCTCGCCGTTCTTCCATCAGGCGGGGACCGGAATGGGCCTGATCTCAGGCCTGTGTTTCTGGACCCTCGCCGTGGCGGCCATCGTCGCCCGCGCTGACCAGCCGCCGCTGGCATGGGTCATTCGCCAAAAAAACACGGGCGACGCTCTGGGGGTCGTTGGTCTCCTAATATTCCTACCGTTCGCATTTCGGGTGTCGCAGGCCGTGTTCACGAAACTCGGGGCGCCCGCCAGCGGAGCGGCGGCCGGAGCGTTCGCGGTGTCTATCGCCGTTGTGCTCGGCATGACGGCGCGCCTCGGGAGCAGCCCGGAGGATTCCTGGTCTGACCAGACGTGGTTAGGCAGCATCGGCGCAGTCAGACTGCGACTAGCCGTGCTGGCAGAGGTTGCGCTCCCGCCCGAACCGCCATCGAAGTCCGAATCCCGTGACGATGAGTTCCTGCTCCGTCGACTTCTCGCGGGTGAGGATCCCGACTCGCCGGGGGAAGGGGTCCCATCGTTTCCGGAAAAGGGCGAGCCGAGGGAAGTTGTCGATGTCGACCCGGCTCGACTCCTCACACTGCCCGAGTTTGCATCGAGTTTTCGGGCCTGGACCGAGGAAAAGTCGAGCGCGGCTGTCTTGGACGTCAGCATCGACGGACTCCTGGGGGTCGAGCACGCACTGGGCCGGGACGCGTCGGACTACGTGGAACGCGTGCTCTTGCGGAGAATGGTCGACGCGTCCCACGCATCCGTCGTTGCCTGCAAACTATCGGAAAACCGCGTCCTCCTAGCCCAGCCGACCAATGGACCATGGGCATTTCGGGTGCTCGAAGCGGTCGAGAAGCCAATACTGGTCGACACCGGTGAGGTGCGAGTAACGGGAGAATCCCCGGCCGCAACGGAGGTTGTTGATGAATCCTAAGCGCCTCCCGAGCCTGGAACGCAACGAAGATACCGGACCCTGGTTAGTCGGCATCGGAGCCTCCGCCGGCGGTTTGGATGCCTTGAGCTCACTTCTTCGAGGTTTGCCGGACAGGGCCACCTACGTCATTGCCCAGCACATGTCAGCGTCCCGTCCCAGCCTCCTCACCGAGGTGCTGTCCCGGGACTCCAGCCTTCCCGTAGTAGAGCTCAGCGATGGCCTTCCCCTGGCGCCGGCAACGATCTACGTCGCACCGCCGAACTGCGACGTGGAAGTGCTCGGTGGTCGCTTCATTGCGCGCCAGGCAGCCAAGCGGGTGTCACCCCAGCCCAGCGTCGACCTGCTTTTGCAATCGATCGCGCAGGAGGCGGAGAAGCGTTCGGTGGGCATCGTCATGTCGGGGACGGGTAGCGATGGCTCGGTGGGGATCAGGGCGATTCACCGTTGTGGTGGGGTAACGATGGTCCAGGATCCCGTATCCGCGGCTTTTCCGCAGATGCCTCAGTCCGCCCTGGACACCGGTGTGGTCGATCATGTGCTTTTGCCCGAAGACATCGCCGATGTGCTCTCCGCCCTTATCGAGGGGGCGCATGCCGAGGCGGCCTCTGACCGGTGGCTGCCTAACTCTCCGATGAGGGCGCTAGCAGGTCAGACGCGCGAAGCGACGGGTTGGGACATCTCCGACTACAAAGATGGCACGCTCGGTCGGCAGATTCAGCGCAGAATGGACGCGCTCGACCTCGAGACCATTCAGGACTACGTGGATTTCGTTCGAGAGAATCCCGGCGAGTTGGCAAATCTGCGAGACTCGATGTTGGTCGGGGTGACGAGTTTCTTCCGCGACGCCGCCGCCTTCGATGCGCTCGACGACTTCGTCAGTGCCGCGGTGGAACAGAAGAAGCCGGGTGAGACGGTTCGAGCGTGGGCTGCCGGGGTGACAACAGGTGAAGAGGCCTACACCCTCGCGATCATTCTTGCCGAGGCCGTGCGCAAGCGCGGTGGCGATGTCCAGGTAAAGATCTATGCCACCGACGTCAGCGACCGGGCACTCGAAACCGCCCGTGCCGGGGTCTACCCCAGCGAGGTAGTCGCCGGCCTCCCGCCCGAAATCCGCGAGCGATACTTCACCGAGGCCGGCATCACAGTTCAAATCGTCAAGCGGCTGAGAGACCTCATGGTCTTCGCCAAGCACGATGTTGCACGCGACCCTCCATTTCTCCGCATGGACGTGGTGAGCTGCCGCAACGTCCTGATCTACCTCATCCCGAGGGCTCAAAAACGGGTTTTCGCGAACCTGACCATGGCCTTGAACCCAGGCGGCCTGCTCATGGTCGGACCAGCGGAATCGGCGCCGCTCGGCGCCGGGAAGTTCGATGTCGTCGATGAAGCCGCGCGGATCTACCGATCGCAGGCACCTCGACGGACCGCACGTGCGACGCAAACCGTTCCGAAGCCCCCGGGGTATCTGGGAACCGCAGCAAAAGCGGCGCGCGACGATCTCCGGGACTCGATGCGCGACCTTCTCCTAGATGAATTCGGGCCGTCGGCCATCGTCGTCGACGAAATGGGAGCGATACTCCGGCAATTCGGCGACCTCACCGGCATTCTCCGCTTGCCCAAAGGTGATAGCGACTATGAAATCGGTTCGCTTATCGACCCGCAGCTCCGTACCGAGGTCACCTCGGTGATCACGCAGAGCTTGCGGGGAGCCGACGGCAGAGCCTCTCATCGGGCGGTTCTCGGTGAAGACGCCGACGCCCGGGTTGTGCGCATCCGAGGTCGGCGTTTCCAGGCGAATTCCGTCGGCCGGCCATTGGTGCTGCTGTCCTTCTCTGAGGACGCTGTGTCCTACCTGTCCGGGGCTCCCGATGAGGCGACTGCCGACGACGGCGCGAATGCCCAGCAACTGGATGCCGCCCGTAAGCATCTGCGTGCATTGACACAGGCGCTGGAGTCCTCCAACGAGTCACTGCAGGCGATGAATGAAGAGTTGCAGTCTTCGACCGAAGAGCTTCAGGCGTCCAACGAAGAGCTTCAGGCGTCCAACGAGGAACTCCAGGCCAGTAACGAGGAATTGTCGACGGTGAACGATGCGTTGACGACGCGAACCGGCGATCTGTCCGAGTCCAACGCGGTGCTCGAGAACATGCAGGACGCTCTCGAGTTCGGGCTCGTCCTGGTGGACCGGCACCAGCGGATCATGCGGTTCTCGCCATTGGCGGTCCGTGTCTTCGGGCTTCTACCCCAAGACATCGGAACACCCATAGGACGAGTACCCAGACATGTCCCCATCGACGACCTCGAGTCTCGCGTGGACGGGGTCATCCGAACCGGCAAGGGTGAAATCTCTGAGGTCATGGTGGGTCGGAAGACCTACATGTTCCAGATCATGCCCTACGTGGTGGATGGATGGGTTCGGGGTGCCGTGATCGCATTGTCCGACCTCTCTGAATTGTCCGAGGCGCGAAGCCAATTGCGCCGGCAGTTGGAGGAATATCAGTCGCTGTCGGAGGCGGTGCCGGCGATGGTGTATCGCACCAGCACGGATATGGGGCGGTTCTTTTATGTGTCACCGTCGGTGGAGGGTCTTTTCGGGGCGACCGCTGCCGAGGTGGTGGCGGATGCCGATGTGATCCGGTCGCGGGTGCACCCGGATGATGCCGAGCGGGTTCGGCGGGTCCAGCAGGCGTGCGGTGCGGCGGGGGAGAGTTGTGAGCTGGACTATCGGATCGTCGGCAGGGACGATTCGGTTCGGTTTGTGCGGGATATGAATCGTGTTGTGGCGGGGGAGCCTGGCAGGGACGGGTATCGGATCGGGACGGTCGTGGACGTCACCGATCTGCACACTGCACTGCACGATGCCGAACGGTTGCGCGCGCACTTCGAGGCGATTTTCACCGACACGGACATGCCGATGGCGACCCTGGATGAGCACGGTGCGTTCTTGGACGTCAATGTCCCGATGTTGACCCTGATCGGGGGTGAGCGGGGCCGCATTGTCGGCCGAGACATTCGTCGCTTTGTCCACGAGGGGGACCGTGATCTGGAGGCGGACCTGTTGGACCAGGCGGCTGCCAGCCCGGGTGTGGGGGCTCATCAGCTCATTCGTTTCGTGCGTTCGGACGGTTCAGTTCGGTATGGGCAGCAGCGTGTCGTTGTGCTGCCCTCCGGTGGCAGCGTTGCCGGAATGCAGTTGGTGGCGATCACCGATCTAACGGATCTTGAGTTCGCCACCCGTGCGGTGCGGCGGCATCAGCGCCAACTGGTGGGTTTGTTCGGCAACAGTCCGGCACCGATGGTGATCATCGACGTCGACGGTGTCTTTCGACAGTGCAACAGTGCGTTCTGTCAGCTGGTGGGTTACCGCGAGGAGGAACTCGTTGGCCGCCCCTGCACCGAGATCACCCATCCCGACGATGTCGCCGAGGATCGCGCGTTGATCGGGGAACTCGCACAGGGCAAACGGGTGAGCTTCACGCTCAACAAGAAGTTTGTGACGCGCTCGGGATCAACGGTTCGGGTGCGCAAGTTCTCCGCCCGGGTGCCATCGGCCGAGGACGACGCCGAGGAGGTCATCGCCCAGATCATGATCGACATCACGGCGGATACGACAACTGGCTCTCACCGGAATGGGCCCGTGTGAACGAGCTGCGAGGAAAGGGTGCAATTGTGAGTGGCGATATCGTGGTGGTCGATGACGAGCCGGGGACACTGAAGCTGCTCAAAAACCTCCTGGAGGCGGACGGGTACGACGTGCGCGCCTTCACGGGCGGCTCCTTGGCCTTGCGCTCGATCGATGCCAAGACTCCGGACTTAGTCATGCTCGACATCAGGATGCCGGGATTGAGCGGTTTCGAAGTCTGCGAACAGCTCAAGGCGAATCCGGCCAGCAAGGACGTTCCCGTGATGTTCCTCAGCGGAGTGACGGACATCGAAGACAAAGTGAAAGCTTTCGAGGCCGGGGGCGTCGACTACATCACGAAGCCCTTTGAAAGAGCAGAGGTGCTGGCTCGGGTCGGGACTCATGTTTCTCTGTTCCGCGCCTTGGAAGAGGTCAGCAGCCTTACGGAGGAGTTGCGTCGCCGTCAGTTGGAGGAGTACCAGTCGCTGTCCGAAGCGGTTCCCGTGATGGTGTACCGCACCTCTCCGGACATGTCGCGGTTCTTTTATGTGTCGCCGTCCGTGGAGGGGCTTTTCGGTGTGACCGCTGCGGAGGTGGTGGCTGACGCCGACCTGATCCGGTCGCGGGTCCACCCGGATGACGCTGACCGGGTTCGGCAGGGTCAGCAGGCGTGCGGTGCGGCGGGGGACATTTGTGAGTTGGACTATCGGATCGTCGGCAGGGACGGTTCGCAGCGGTTCGTGCGGGATATGAATCGTGTTGTGGCGGGGGAGGCTGGGAAGGGCGGGTATCGGATCGGGACCGTCGTCGATGTCACCGATCTGCACGTGGCGTTGGAGGATGCCGAGCGGTTGCGGGCGCACTTCGAGGCAATTTTCACCAATAACGACATGCCGATGGCGACCCTGGATTCGAGCGGCGGGTTTCTGGATGTGAATGCGCCGATGCTGAGCCTGCTGGGGACTGAGCGGGGGCAGATCGTCGGCCGTGACATTGGTGGCTTCGTTCATGAGGGGGATCGTGAGCTGGAGGCCGCGCTGTTGGTTCAGGCGGCCACGAACCCTGGGGTGGGGGCCCATCAGCTGATTCGTTTCGTGCGTCCGGACGGTTCGGTGAGTTACGGGCAGCAGCGCCTGGTTGTGCTGCCGCCCGGTGACCTGGTTGCCGGGATGCAGTTGGTGGCGATCACCGATCTGACCGATCTTGAGTTCGCCACCCGGGCGGTGCGGCGTCATCAGCGTCAGCTTGCCGGTCTGTTCGGCAACAGTCCGGCGCCGATGGTGATGATCGGAACCGACGGGGTGTTCCGCCGGTGCAACAGTGCGTTCTGCCAGCTGGTGGAATACCGGGAGGAGGAACTGGTCGGCTGGCCGTGCAGCAAGATCACACATCCCGATGACGTCGACCAGGATCGTGCGCTGATGGAGGAACTTCTGCAGGGCAAGTGCGCCAACTTCATGCGCACCAAGAGGTTGATCACCCGATCGGGTGCGACGGTGCGGGTGCGCAACTTCGCCACCCGGGTGCCGTCCGCCGACGAGGAGGGGCAAGAGGTCATTGCCCAGATCATGGTCGATGTCACCGGCGATTCAGGAACTGGCAGCGGCCGAGGATGACACGATTGCCAGGGCACGAAGGGTTGGCGGTGTCCCTTCAACGGAGGGGGCTCAACGAGCGGTTCGCCGCGTGGCCGCGATGGGCCACGTACCTCGCCAGCGTGGCGGTTGTCGCCCTGGCGGCGTTGCTGAGGATCTGGCCGCTGGGTGCGCTCGGAACCATTCTGGTCTGGTTGACGTTTTACCCTGCTGTCCTCGTCGCCGCCATCATCGGTGGGTTCGGTTCTGGCCTCCTGGCTGTGGGCTTGACCTGCCTTATCGCGCTCTTCGGTGGGCCCGTACTGGTATCCGGGCCGTTCATCCACACCTCGGCGGACTGGCTGGGCATGGTGGTGTTCATCTTCAACGGAACATTGATGTCGGCCCTGGCCGAGGGCATGCGGCGGGCCAATGCGAGAGCGCGGACCGCCATGGAGCATGCCGAGGCCGCCAATAAGGCGAAAAGCGACTTTCTGGCGACGATGAGCCATGAATTGCGCACGCCGTTGAACTCGATTCTCGGTTTTTCGGATTTGTTGCGCCGGGATCCGACGGTGTCGGCCGATCAGCGTGCGGATCTGGACATCATCAACCGCAGTGGCAACCATCTGTTGGGGTTGATCAATCAGGTTCTGGACATGGCCAAGATCGAGTCGGGGCGCACCGTGCTGGAACCGTCGCCGGTGGATCTGCCCCTCCTGGTCAAGGATGTGGACTCGATGATGCGGACCAGGGCCGAGTCCGCTGGACTGCGGTTCATCGCGGAAGTGGCCGAGGAAGTTCCCCGCTATATCGTCTGCGACGGCCAGAAGGTGCGTCAGATCATGGTCAACCTGGTGGGCAACGCGCTGAAGTTCACCAGCGAGGGGGGTGTGAGTCTGCGGGTCAGGACGGTTGCCGAGTCGGTGTCCCTGGCCGGGTTGCGGTTAATGATCGAGGTCGAGGACAGCGGTGCGGGGATTCCGGAGGATCAGCAGAAGCGGATCTTCGAACCGTTCGTTCAACTCCAGAAGGTGGGGTCGACCGGCACCGGGCTGGGGCTCTCACTGGTGCGCGAGTATGCCCGGTTGATGGGCGGGAGCGTCGAGGTGACCAGCCGGGTAGGGTTCGGCTCGCTGTTTCGGGTGATTATCCCGGTCGAGGTGGCCACGGCGCAGGACGTCAAGCCCGCCGATGAGTCCCGACATGTGGTGGGACTCGCTCCGGGACAGCCGCAGTGGCGGGTGCTTGTAGTCGAGGACGAGCCCCTCAACCGGCTGCTGTTGGGCCGGCTGCTGGAGGAAGTGGGTTTTGTGGTGGCCTTCGCCGAGAACGGCGCGGAATGCCTGAAAGTGTTCGGCGAGTTCCGCCCGCAGTTCATTTGGATGGACCGACGCATGCCGGTGATGGACGGCTTGGAGGCCACCTCCCATATTCGGCATCGCGATGACGGTGCAGAGGTGAAGATCGCCGCCCTGACCGCATCGGTGTTCGAAGATCAGCGCGATGAATGGGTGCGCGCCGGAATCGATGATTTTGTCCGAAAGCCGTTCCGGGAGGCGGAGATCTTCGACTGCATGGCGCGTCTCCTCGGTGTGGAGTACGTCTATCAAGAGCAGGTTGAGCACGCCCAATCCCAGCCTGCGGTCGATCTGTCCTTCGAGCTGCCGAAACTGCCAGAAACACTGCGCGCGGAGTTGGCCGACGCGCTGGTTCTGGGGGACACCGGCCGACTTTCGGTCATACTTGAGCAGGTCCGCGAGGTCACGCCGGGATTAGCCGACGCGCTGGCGGTCCTGATTGCCGATTTCAACTACGCGCCAGCGCTGGACGCACTGGATGCGCTGACCGCAAGGGGACAACCGTGACTGGCGACATCGTCGTGGTCGACGACGAGCCCGGGACTTTGAAACTGCTGAAGACCCTGCTGGAGATGGATGGGCACGAGGTACGTGCCTTCACCAGTGGCGCGTTGGCTCTTCGGTCGATCGGAGTCAAGACTCCCGACCTGGTGATGCTCGACATCCGCATGCCCGGGCTGAGCGGGTTCGACGTCTGCGCGCAGCTCAAGGCAGATTCCGACAGCGCTGGGGTTCCGGTGATCTTTCTCAGCGCCGCAACCGACATCGAAGACAAGGTCAGGGCGTTCGCGGTGGGCGGTGTCGACTACATCACCAAGCCCTTCGAAAAGGGAGAGGTGCTGGCCCGGGTGGGCACCCACATCTCGCTGTTTCGCGCCTTGAACGAGATCACCAGGGTTACCGAGGCGTTGCGCACCCGGGAGGAGAGTTTGCGCCTGGCCCAGCGGGTGGCCCATGTCGGCCACTGGGAGTGGGTGGAATCGAGCGAGGGCCTGGTGTGGTCCGACGAGATTTACCGGATCCTGGGGATCGAACCCGGATCCGTCAGGCCGAGCTACCAGGTTCTGATCGACGCAGCGCATCCAGACGATCGACCGGTACTGGAGGCCAAGCTCGAGGCGGCGACGCAGGGTCATGACTTTGAATTGGACTACCGCATTGTCCGAACTGACGGCTTCATTCGAGCCGTTCATATAGCCACTCAGCATCTCGCGCACCCTTCCGGAGACCGACGGGCCATCGGCACGATCCGCGCTGTCTCGACGGTGGATTGGCAGCCGGTGCTTGGTGTCGTTCAGGACATCACCGAACGCAAGGAGTTGGAGCTTCGGCTGTTCGAGCAGGCGAACACGGACCCGCTGACCGGTTGTGCCAACCGCAGGTATTTCATCGACCGCGCTGAAACCGAAATCGCGCGCGTCCGCCGCTACGGTGGCGAGTTGTCGTTGCTCATGCTCGATGTCGACAGATTCAAGTCGATCAATGACTCGTATGGTCATCTGGCCGGTGATGTAGTCCTGCAGAAGATCGGGAGCGCGCTGAAATCGCTGCTGCGGACCGTCGACTCTCCGGGCCGCCTGGGTGGCGACGAGTTTGCAGTCCTGCTGCCGGAGACAAATCTGGACGCCGCGATTCTGGTGGCCGATCGAATCCGCGACACCGTGACCGGAACCCCAACGATCGGTCCGGAAGGTCCGATCCCACCTTTCACCGTGTCCGTCGGCATCGCGTCGCTGGCCGACGACTCCGGTGTCGATGCCTTCATGCACCGCGCCGACCGCGCGTTGTACCAAGCCAAATCCAACGGCCGAGATCAGGTCGTCGGCGCCCGGGAATAGGCGCTATCGCGGAGTCATCAGTTTGTAGCCGCGGTCGATGATGTGGGCCGGCAGCGGTTGGCTCTCCTCGTTGGGAATCATCACCTCGACATAGGCCGCACCGTCATGGCCGTCGATGGCATCCAGGATCGAGTCCAACTCGGCGACTGTCGACACTTTCGCGGTGAGCCAGTTCTTGCAGCCGAACGCTGCCGGCAGCAGGTGGTACTGCACCGGGGCCAGGTCGTCGTATTCGTGGCCGCGTTCGCTGATGACGTCCTCGACCCCGAAGAGGCCGTTGTTGAGCACGAAGATCACCGGCGCGACGTGGTAGCGCCCCATGACCGCGAGATCGTTGAGGGTCAGTTGGTGGGCGCCGTCACCGGTGACCAGCACGGTGCGGCCCGACTTCTTCGCCATCGCGATGCCCATGGCGGCTGGGGTTCCCCAACCGATCGATCCCCACAGGCCCTGCTCCTCGGCGCTTACTGCGGCCGGTAGCAGCATGCCGTTGAGGTGCAACATGCAGGTGCCGGTCTCGATCACCAGGGTGTCGTCGGCGTGCAGTCGCCGCTGCAACCTCGGGTAGAAGTTCGCCGAACATGTCGGCTCGTCACCGAAACCGGTCATCGCGAGCGGGGCAGGGGCCGGAGCGAGCTCGCGTTCGCGAGGGGAAACCCTTGCGATGAGGGCGTCCAGCACATCGTCGATGGCGACGTTCAGATAGATGTTGCGGCCGTTGCGCACCCAGTTGTCATGGACGCAGACCGCGCGGTCGGTGTCCAAAACGTCGCCCCAGAACGCGGTGTTGAGTTCGGTCAGCATCACCCCGCCGAGGTCGAGAATGAGGTCGGCCTGTTCGACGACCTCTCGCACCGCGGGGGGCTGGGAGGCTTCGGCGTTGTAGAGACCGATGTACTGCGGCAGGGATTCGTCGATCACTCCCTTGTCGTACGACATGAGGGCGACCGGAAGGTTGGCTTTACTGACGAGGTCGACCGCTTTGTCGGCTACTCCGTAGCGTGCGGTCAGCGAGGTGATGGTGACGACCGGATGTTGTGCCGCAGCGATTTTCGCTGCGATTGCGTCGACGGCGGCGGCCAACTCGACGGGGTCGCTGTGCTGGCGCTTGATTGTGGCGAGCGGCGTTCCTTTCACCGGCTTGCCGATCACTGGCATGTACCCGTGCACCTGAGAGATCACGATGTAGGCGGGCATGGACTGGCGCAACGCCTCGCGGATGACACGTTCGAGTTCATCGATGCAGTTATCGGGGGTCAATACCGCCGAGACGCAGCAGGCCGCCGCCGAAATGGGATGGAAGCGGTCATATCTGGTGTCGCCGAGGTTGTGGTGGGTGATCAGACCCAAACGTTGGATCCGTTCACTGGGCATGCCGACGATGTGGAAGACCGGCAACCGATGTGCCTTGGAGCCCATCACCCCGTTGATTGCCGACAGTTCGCCGACGCCGTAGGTGGTGGACAGGATCGCCGCGCCCCGGATTCGGGCGTAACCGTCGGCGGCGTAGGCGGCGTTGAGTTCGTTGGCGCACCCCACCCAGCCCAAGCCGTCGACCTTCTCGACGGCGTCGTCCACCGAGAAGGCGTAATCGCCGGGAACTCCGAACACGCGGTCAATGCCCAGAGCAGCGAGTCGGGTCAGAACGTACTCGGAGACAGTAAGTTTGGTCACCCTGGAAAGCTAAATGAGGGGGACCGGAACCGTCTGGGATTCAGCGGATCTCAGGCCCAGTGGGCTTCCAGCGCCTCGACGAGTTCACCGGCGCGTTCGTCGGGGAAGAACAGTCGTGCCCCCGGAACCTCGACGACGCCGGTGGCGCCGGGGATGAGGTCGACCAGCCAATCGGCCCATTGGCGGCGAAAGAAGATGTCACCGGTTCCCCACACGATGGCGGTGGGCACCGTCAATTCTCCGAGGAGGGCGTGAATCGGGGCGAGCTGCTCCGGTGTCATCGACGACAGGAGCACTTTCATGAAACGGGCGCCCTCGGTAGTGCCCAGGATGGGCGCCAGGTAGTCGGTGATGACGTCGTCGGGGATGGCCGAGACATCCTGGTAGCCGGTGCGATAAATCTGTTTCGCGATTCCGGGGTGCCGTGCCAGCGGGCCGGCCAATCCCAGCAGGCCGGCCTTCGCGGCCCAGACGGCTGGCCGGAATGCGGCAGGCGGGAAGTTGCCCTCGGTGTCGCAGTTCGTCAGCGCGAACGACGCGAAGCGCTCGGGCTCACGGGTGATGACGACCTGGGACACCGCGCCTCCGGTGTCGTTGCCCACTAAGTGAATCTCGCTCAGATCCAGTTCGCGGATGACCGTTCCGACGGCGTCGGCCCATCCCCAGACCGACGGCTCCCCGAACGCAGGAGTGTGTCCGTGTCCGGGGAGGTCGACGCTGATGCAGCGGCGGTGGCCCGAGAGCCTCTTCACGCAGTTGCGCCACAGTCTGCCGTTGGTGAAAACCCCGTGCACAAATAACGTGACCGGGCCCTGCCCGACGTCGGTGTAGCTGATCGAACCAGCGCTGTGCCGGTGGGCCGCGAACTCGTCAGTCATGAACCCTCGCTCTGCGCCTGCCCCATCCCGACGACGATAGCTGGCTCCGGACTGCGGTCCCAGCGTTTTCCGACCGCTGCGACGCGGCGCGGATATCGTGGGACAAGGCGGAATTCGGTCTGCGCAAGACGGGAGTGCGGTGACATGCAGTTGGCACCGATTCCGTTCGATGACGGCGAGCGCCTGGCGGAACTGACAGGGCTGGGGGTCACCGGCGCTCCCGCGGATGAACAGCTGGATCGGATAGCCGCTGCGGCAGTCCAGTGCTTCGGCGTGCCCATCTGTCTGATCAACGTGGTCGACCGGGACAAGGTCGTGATCAAATCCGGTGCCGGTCTCGACGTGAGCCACATGCGCCGCGAAGTGTCATTCTGCGGTCACACGATTTTGGGCGAAGGTTCGTTCGTCGTCGCCGACACCCGTACCGACGAGCGCTTCGCGGACAACCCACTTGTGACCGGGCCTCCCCATGTCGGGTTCTACGCGGGCTATCCGATCGCGGGGCCCTCGGGTCATCGAATCGGGACGTTCTGCATCATCGACCACCAACCGCGGTCGCCGGGCGACGCCGACCTGATGATGTTGCGAGTGCTGGCCGAAGCCGCTCAGAACCGCATCGCCGAGATAAGCCGGACCCGTCGGCTTGATTCAGCCGAGCTGCTTGCGGCGGCGACAAACGCGGCCGGCATCGGATTGTGGAAGTGGGACGTTCCCGCCGACGTTCTCACCTGGGACGACAAGATGTACGCGATATATGGAATTCGGGCGGCGGACTTTTCGGGCGCATACGAGGCCTGGGCGGCGGGGTTGCATCCCGACGATGCGGAAGAAGCCCGGTTGGAGACTCAGCGGGCTCTAGATGGTGTGAAGGCCTACGACACCCAGTTCCGTGTCGTATGGCCGGGGGGTGGGATCCATTGGATACAGGCCAAGGCGACGGTGACCCGGGACGAGATGGGGAACCCGGTGTCCATGATGGGTTTGAACTGGGACATCACGGCCGAGAAGGAGATAGAGGCGAAAGTGGGCGCCGCCGCGGCGCGCGATGCCCAGGCCGCTCTGATGGAAACCGTCGAAGTCGCGATCTCCGAACTTCCGATTGTTCTCTACAGCACGGGCTGGGTGGCAGGTGATGGATCTGAGCGTTGGCTGTTGGGCAACGCAGGGTCGCTCCTCGGAGTGAGCAAGACCGACTTCGAACAAGGAGACGACCTCCTCGCCAACGTCGTATCCACCGACCGCGGAAAAATCGAACTCGAAATGGCCGAGGCCCGGTCAAAGGGCCGCGGGTCGATCTCGCAGCAGTTCCGCGTCCTTGGCCGGGACGGAACCGAGAGATGGTGTCAGCATGTCGCCAAACTGAACCACGCTAACCACACCCAGAGCGGTGCCCTGCTTGACATCGACACAGCGAAACGGCTTTCGGAAAAATTGAACGAGTCCGAGAAGATGGAGGCTCTCGGCCGACTGGCGGGCGCGATTGCACACGATTTCAACAACATCCTCGGGGTGATTTCCAACTCCGCCACCCTCGCCCGCGACGCAGCCGGAGCCGCGGGAATACAGGTGGATATCGATCGCATTCTCGCTGCGGCAAAACGGGCGGGGAGTACCACCCGTCAACTGCTGACGATCTCTCGGCCTCCTACCGGCTCGCAGTCCACGGACATCAACCAGTGTGTCGTCGGAATGCAGGAGTTCTTGTCCACAGCGGTCGGGGCGGCGGTCGAGTTGAATGTTCAGACGTCTGACGAGAAGGTCATTGCCCGCATCGATCCCACGGAGCTTGATCGGGTGATCATGAATCTGGCAGTCAACGCCCGCGATGCGATGCCCGGCGGCGGGAAACTGGGCCTTGTCGTCAGCCGGGGGAACGGGCGGCCCGAGCGCCCTGGACCCACGGCGCGGCTGACGGTGTCCGACACCGGCACCGGTATGAGCCCGGACACCGTGCGCCGAATCTTCGAACCGTTCTTCACCACCAAGGATGCCGGGCGCGGCGTCGGCCTGGGCTTGGCAACCTGCTCGGCCATTGTCACGGCTGCGGGCGGAAGCATTGACTGCACGAGCGCCGAGGGTGCCGGCACGACATTCACCGTCGATCTGCCGTTACTTGAACTCGGAGACACAGATGACGACGAGGAAGGCGGCGGAAATGCCATTGTCAGGTTTGTCGAGCAGCCCGATCGATCTGCCGGACAGCAGCAAAAACGGTTCGCCGTTGGAGGACGGTCGATCCTGATCGTCGAAGACGACGCAGACCTCAGGGCCACCACCCAGCGCCTGCTGGAACGCGAGGGGTTCGTCGTCGCAGCAGTCGGCACCATCGCGGCCGCTCGTGGGGCCCTGCCCACACTGGACGCTGACCTGGTGATCTCCGATATCCAGCTGCCCGACGGCGATGGAATGGATTTCCTGCGGGAGTTGAAGGCCGCCCATCCGGATCTACCGGTGGTGATCTCGACGGGAGTGCCGACACTGGAAGCGGCCAGTCGAGCCGTCAATGACGGAGCGTGCGAATTCCTCATCAAACCCGTGGCTGCCGCCGATCTCATCAGCGTCGCCCGTGCCGCCGTCGTCAAAGGACGCCGACTTAAGCTCCAAAGCAAATATCTGGCGGGCAAAACCGAAGGCAGGGAATTCCTCGTCGATCTGTCCGCCACGGAGGAAGCCTTCAATTCTGCGCTTTCCACCGTCCGGATGCATTTCCAGCCCATCGTGAATTCTTGTGACAGTTCGGTTTTCGGCTATGAAGCGTTGCTTCGGTGCGATCAGCCACGGTTCGCCAATCCGCTGCGTCTCGTGGAGGCCGCCGAGATGCTCGGCCGAGTCGAAGATCTCGGGTTGTCGGTTCGCAGCGCAATCGCCGAGGCGTTGCCGGCTCGGTCGAGCCCGGCGCACGCGATCTTCGTCAATCTTCATCCTTCGGAAGTGCGGGCCGACCTTCTCGGGATTGCGACCGAACCGCTTTTGCCGTTCGCCGAGAACATCGTGTTGGAAATTACCGAACGAGCGGCACTGGATAGTGACCGGCGACTGGAGGACGATCTGAACCGGTTGCGCGACTGTGGCTATCGCATCGCCATCGACGATCTGGGCGAGGGCTATTCGGGCCTGGCCACTCTTGTCCGGGTCCACCCAGAATTCGCAAAGATCGACAAGTCGCTCATCACCGATATCGACCGGACGCCGCTGAAACAGGACATCGTTTCGGCGATCATCGGCATGTTGCAGGAGCACGATATTCGCGTTGTTGCCGAGGGTGTCGAGACCCCCGCCCAGCGAGCTATCCTTCGTGAGCTTGAGTGTGATCTGTTGCAGGGATTTCTCTTCGCGAAGCCCGGTCCGCCCTTTGTCAACCCTCGAACCGTATTCGTGGACTGAACGGGTTCACTAGCCCATTCCGCTACCCCACTGGAAACTGTTGACGTACTTGCCCAAATCCTGGGCTATCTCCAGATTGGCGCCGGACGGCAGCCCCGGTCCGGAGTCGGGTCCGAAAGCGCGGTAGGGCCCGGCGGCGAAAGCGGTCAGCGCGAGATCGTCCTTCACCGAAGCCATTACCAGGATGCGCTGGCGGGTATAGCTGGCGGCCGGGTTCTGCGGCCAGTCGTCGGCGAGTACGCCGTAGCCCGGCTCGTATCCCACCATCGCGTTGGGAATTTCGTAGGCGACTTTCGCGTCGGGATAGCGTTTACGGAGGGTCGCTTGGACGATGTCGCGCGCTGAGCGGCCATTGGCCGGCTGGGAGAACAGTTGCATGACGCCGGTGTCGCCCCCGAGGTAATTCGCCACGACCCCGTTGTCGTAAGTGTTGACCTGATAGGCCGACCCCGGCGACGGATAGGACACCGAGAACTTCCCGTCCGGGGCGGTGAACTTGGGCAGACCCATCACCGGCATTCCGGCGGGGGGACGGCCGCACTCCGGCGGGCACATGTAGTGGGCGATTTTGGGTGTCAACGCCAGTGCCACCCCGGCCAGTGCCGCGACGAACGCGGTGACCACGGTTCCCCACCGGCTGACCAGCCATCCGAATCGGGGCCGGACTATTGTGGGGGCGCAGTACTGCCCTTGGGGCAGCGCATAACCGGGATAGTTTCTCTCGTCGTGTTCTGCGATGGGTTCCTGCTCGGGCCGGACGGCTCGGCATTCGGTGCGCGAAGTACGGGTCGAGGCCCGGGTGGCCGCCCCGCAAGCCGGGCAGAACGCCATGTCGGGCACCACCATCTCGCAGTGGACGCACAACAGGGGCTCGTCTTGGCGGATCGGATCATGAGTCTCGTGCAGCAATGCGAGTTGCAGAGCCAACCGCAGGGCGATCAACGCCAGTGCGGTTGAGGCGAGATGGATGGTGAGCATCACCATCTGCGGTAGTCCGATGAGGTCCACGAGCCCCACCGTGGTGTGAATCAACAACACCGCCAAGGCAAGAAGGCCGAGGATCAGTCGGACCCGGCGGTCATGGTCATGGGCCGGTTTGAACCACAAGAGGATGCCGAACAGGCCCCCGGCTGCGGCACCTGTGACCGGGATGGTCACCCCGGTCATGAGAACCTCGACGATCAGACCGCTCAGCGGTCTGGCGTGCGCGAACAGTCCGGCGGCGAATTGAGGGGCGAATCGGGCCAGCGAGGCCCCGGCGGTGAACATCAAGGCTGCCAATGTTCCAATGGTGAAGCCGTCCAGCGCCTCTCGGGTCTTGGGTCCGCGGAGCCGCAACACCAGCGCCGGTGCGAGCATCATCAGCATCCCGGCCGGCGGGATGCCGACTCCCTGACCGACGTGGCGCAGGGCGAGGCCGACGCCGATCGAGACGTTGTAGGTGTGTGCCAGCAGCCCACCGGTCAGCAGAACCCATCCTGCGCCCAGAATCGCACCCAGGACTCCCGCGAAAATCAGCGATCCGCGGTCGATGTCGCGGTCCAGGCTCGATGACCGCACATAGAGCACAAACAACATTGGCAAACCCAGGGTGGATATGGCGATCCCGGCTGCGGGCACTTTCGCCGCCACCGAGGCTGCCAAGGCAATCATCGCGACGAGCAAGGTCACCTGGAACGGCCGGCGGGACCGCTTCGGCAGATGGGGGAACAGCGAACTGGCGAAGTAGGGGAGCAGGACTTGTTCGGAAGGCGCGGCCCCGAAGGTACGGGGTCGCACCCATCCCGGCTTGGCCGTCTCGAGTGGCGCCGCGGCGTCGGCGGTCGGGTCAAACCCGCACAGCCCGCAGAAGTTCCCGGCCGGTACGTCGGCTTCGCAGCGCCGGCAGTAAACGGTCGGCACGGCCGCGTTGTCGTCTGCACTTGCGTTGCCGTCGGCATTCACGGTCACGGCGAAAGGCCTTGGACGACGAACAGCACTTTGGCCAGATTGTCCACGTTGGGCGTGCCCAGGCCGGTCACCAGGTCGTATCCCGGACCGGCGTTGTACACGGCGTTGCCGCCGCGCACGACGTCCTGAAACGCCGGTAGGCGGGCTCCCTCGGCGAGGCGGTACAACAACGGGTTGAGATCGCCCAGGAGCCTGCCACCGCGGTTGGTCAGGTTCTCGTTGATGACCGCCGCCATCCCGGCCCACAGCGGAGCGGACACCGACGTTCCGCCGCCAACGATCACTTGCCCGTCGAACACGATTTTCACCCCGGTGAACGGGTCGCCCACCGCCGACACATCCGGTGTCAGCCGTCGTCCCGCCCCTTGGTCGACCTGCAGCGTGGCCTGCCAGATCGGGCGTTCGAACAGAGCAGAGACGCCTCCGGCAGTCCCGTGGGACAACGGGGCGTCGAACCAGGCCTGCTCGCCCTGCCATCCGCCGGCATCGTCGGTGGACAGCGTCGTGCCGCCGACATTGGTCATCTCCGGCATCGACGCCACCGCGTCCAGTCCGATGTCGTCGGCGTGCGGCGGTGCGTTCCACTCGCTGCCGCCCCGGCACTCCATTCCGGCCAGGTCGCCGCTGGCGTCGAAGGCACTGGTGCCGTGCTTCTGGGCCCCGGCCAGCGCTGCTCGCACGGGAGCCAGATCGGCGGCGGTGATCAACTTGTCGCAGCCCCAGCCGATGGACAAACTCCACACCGCGCCCGGGTACAGCCGGTCCGCCTCCTCCATCATCGTGGCGATCTTCTGGTAGGAGCCGTCGCCTTCGACTGTCGGGCGGGCATTGACAAGAACCTTTTTCGCGTCCGGCGCGATGGCGTGGATGGCCTCGAGATCCATGGTGGCCTCGCCCCGGCGGGCCGGCGGCTGGCCGCCCACCACTTCTGGGGTGAACTTCGGCAGGTTGAAGGTTTCGGCGAACTGATCCAGGTCGCTCTGGGCGAACCCGTCGAAGGCGAACACGATCACCGTGACGCCCTTGCCGGTGAATCCGGCATCGCGGAGCGGCTGAATGTTGTAGGTGCGCAACAAGGTTTGCGGAGTCAGGCCCTGCCCGGGAACCTCCTGCGGAAACATCCACCGGGTGGCCTCGCGGTGTGGGGTGTAGCCGAGGAGGCGCCCGAGTTCAGCCACTTCGCCGCGCAGCGACATTGGTACGGCCGGCTGTTGGGGCGAGGCGTAGAACACCTCGCCGGTTGGCCGCCGGTAGTCGTGGACGTCGACTGCGAAGGCGTCGCTGATCGAGGCCGCCGAGCCCTCGATGCTGGCCCACTGGTCACCGACGCGCCACCGCACGGCCAATCCGTGGCTGCGCGCCCATTCGGTCAGCTGATCCGGCTGTTCGGCGTTGAGCAACGCTGCGGTGAGTCGAACGCGTTCATCGTGGGCTGGACCGAGATAGTCCGAACTGGACAGCAGTGCCGCATAGGGTCCACGAATGGTCTCCGGGCCGGCCGGCTGCTGCCTGTCGGCCACCGTCAGGGCGGCCACGGCGGTGAGGGTGGCCAACCCGCCCGCCACCACTCTGCGGCGAATCCGGGCGACCACGGCAGGCCTGGTCAGCCGCCGTGGCCGGGCAACGCCGTCGGAGCCGGTCGGGCTTTGGCCCCCGGCGCGGCGGACGACCCGGCGTGCGGCCCTGCCGTGATCACCTTCTCGGTCGGGGACAGCGATGCGGTGGTCGACGGCGGGGGTGTCTCCGCCGGCTTCTCCTTGTCGCTACACGCGGTCAGAACGCCCATGCCGACCAGGGCGGCCGCGCCTGCCGCAAGTGCCATTCGACGTGCGACTTGTACCGACATGATTATCCGTGCTCCTTGTTTTCAGGGCCGAGTGTTCCAGGCCTTCCTTCGACTCTAAAGTAATCTGGCGATCGCGTGTGACGGCTGAGTTACCCGCTCTACGGATCCGGCTCTAATCGCGGGCTCACGGCGTTAGCATCTCCCCACCGACGGAGGGCAGGGCCGGATGATGGAACGACGACGCTCGTGCTGACCGATTCGGCTGCGCCCACCCACCTGCCCGTACGGTCCCTCCGGCCGGCGATCGTCGTCGGCGCGCTCGGGGTGGTTTTCGGCGACATCGGGACCAGCCCGATCTACACGCTGCAGACGCTGTTCAACCCCGCTGATCCCCACCCGATTCCGATCACCCGGGCCAACGTCTACGGCGTTGTCTCGCTGGTGTTCTGGTCGGTGATGACCATCGTCACGCTGACCTACGTCGTCCTGGTCATGCACGCCGACAACGACGGCGAGGGCGGCGTCATGGCCTTGATCACCCTGGTGCGCCGGATCGGCGAAAAGTCCCATCCAAGGTTGATCGCTGCCCTTTCCACCATCGGAATCCTGGGTGCCGCACTCTTTTTCGGTGACAGCATGATCACCCCGGCAATCTCAGTGCTCTCGGCGGTGGAGGGCGTGAAGGTGATCGACCCGGATCTCGCCGACCTCGTGGTGCCGATCACCGTGGTAATCCTCATCGGTCTGTTCGCGGTACAGCGGCATGGCACCGCCGCGGTAGGGCGGTTCTTCGGCCCCGTGATGATCGTCTGGTTCGCCGTCATCGGCTTTCTCGGCGCGCGTGGTATCACCACCCACCCGCAGATCCTGCGGGCGCTGTCGCCTTCGTATGCACTGGAATTCATGACCGGGCACTTCCATATCGCGTTCTTCGCACTTGCCGCCGTCGTCCTTTCGGTCACCGGGGCCGAGGCGTTGTACGCCGATATGGGCCACTTCGGCCGTCGGGCCATCACCCTGGCCTGGCTGGGTTTGGTGTTGCCGGCCGTGGTGCTCAGCTACTTCGGGCAGGGAGCCTTGCTGCTGGGTGATCCGAGTGTGGTCAATGCCCCGTTCTTCCTGCTGGTTCCGGACGGGGCGCAGATCGCGATGATCGTATTGTCCACGGCGGCGACGGTGATCGCGTCCCAGTCCGTCATCACCGGCGCCTACTCGGTGGCTTCCCAGGCGGCCCAGATCGGCTATCTGCCGCGGATGCGGATAGCGCACACCTCGGAGTCGGCTATCGGCCAGATCTACGTTCCCTGGATCAACGGGATGCTGATGATCTCGGTGATCACGCTGGTCTTCGCCTTCCGCAGTTCGGCTGCCCTCGGCTACGCCTATGGCATGGCGGTAACCGGGACCATCACCATCACGACAATGCTGTTCCTCTACGTGGCCCGGGTCCGGTGGCACGCTCCGGTCTGGCTGGTGATCCTCGGTGGCGGCGGACTGCTCACCGTGGACCTGCTCTTCTTTGCGGCCAACCTCACCAAACTCATGCACGGTGCATGGCTTCCGCTACTGATCGGTCTGATGGCCTTCACCGTCATGACCACCTGGCGCCGTGGCTACCAGATCGCCATGGCGGCCCGCGACAAGGCAGCGGGTTCGCTGCCCGACTTCGTCTGCGAACTGGCCGGGCGCACGCCGCCACTGCCGCGTTTGCCCGGTACGGCGGTCTTCCTCAACCGGGCCAGGGGTACCGCTCCGCTGTCGTTGCGCGCCAGCGTCGACCGTGTTCACGTGCTGCAGGAGCACGTGGTGATCATCACGGTCGAGACCCTGCCGGTGCCGCGGGTTTCCGACGCCGATCGCGTCACCGTCGGCGACCTCGGCAATATCGAGGGCGACGGCATCGTCTACGTGGTGGCCCGCTGCGGTTACATGGAACGTCCCGACGTACCGCATGCGCTCCGACTGGTCGATCCCGCCGAGACCGAAGGGGCAGCCGGGCCCGACGAAGCCGTGTTCTTCGTCTCCAACCTGAACCTGTCCGTCGGGCCGGAACCGAACATGGCGGCATGGCGCAAACGGTTGTTCATCGCGATCTCCCGGATGACCTCCGACGTCGAGTACTTCGGGCTGCCGGCGGACCGGACACTGATCATCGGCGCCAGGATCGAACTCTAAAGGCGCGGGGCCCCCCTGCGTGGGGAACGTAGGGTGATCTGATGGCTGATACGACGTGCGCGATCGTTGGTGGCGGACCGGCTGGGATGGTGCTGGGGCTGCTCTTGGCCCGAGCCGGCGTGGAAGTGACGCTGCTGGAGAAGCATGCCGACTTCCTGCGCGACTTCCGCGGTGACACCGTGCATCCCAGCACACTGCGGCTGCTCGATGAATTGGGGCTCTGGGACAGGTTCGCCGCGTTGCCGCAAAGCAGGATCGAGGAGGCCACCTTCACACTCGGCGCCAAGGACGTCACTGTCGTCGACTTCCGTCGGCTGCACCAACCGCATCGCTTCATCGCGATGGTGCCGCAGTGGGACTTGCTGGACCTGCTCGCTGACGCGGCGCAGGCCGAGCCGACTTTCACGCTACGGCTGGAGCATGAGGTCACCGGTTTGCTGCGCGAGGGCACCCGGGTGACCGGGGTGCGATACACCTCGCCGGCCGGCGCGGGGGAATTGACCGCAGACCTGACCGTGGCCTGCGACGGCCGCTGGTCAAAAGTTCGTCGCGATTCAGGGTTGCCGGTTCGCGAATGGCCGGTGCCGTTCGACGTGTGGTGGTTCCGGCTGCCCCGTGACGCCGACGCCGAGTACACACTGGTCCCGCGCACCGCAGCGGGCCGACTCATGATCATGATCCCGCGGGAGGGCTACTTCCAGATCGCCTACTTGATCCCGAAGGGCAGCGACGCCGAACTGAGGGCACGGGGATTGGATGCCTTCCGCGCCGAGGTGACCGGCTTGGCGCCGGAGGCGGACCTGTCGGGTCTGTCGTCGTGGGACGACGTGAAATTCCTGGACGTGCGACTGAACCGGCTCAAGCGGTGGCATACAGACGGTCTGCTGTGTATCGGCGATGCCGCACATGCCATGTCGCCCGCCGGTGGGGTCGGAATCAACCTTGCCGTGCAGGACGCAGTGGGCGCGGCCACCCTGTTGGCCGAACCGTTGCGTCGCGGCGACGTCAGCGATTCTGACCTGGCGGCGGTCCAACGCCGGCGGATGCCACCCACCGTGGCCACTCAGGCGCTCCAGCGTGTTCTGCACCGCCGCCTGATGGCACCGATCCTCGACGGGGCGGAACCCACCCCGCCGACCTTCCTGATGAACTTGGTGCAGAAGTTGCCCTGGCTTGCGGCTGTTCCGGCGTATGTGCTCGGGGTTGGTGTGCGTCCCGAACACGCGCCGCCCTTTGCACGCCGCTGAGGGTTGGGCATTTGCGCTACGCTGTCGCACATGGAGGTCGGTGTGCGTGATCTGCGCAATCGGACGAGCCACGTGATCGACGCGGTCAGGGCCGGGGAGCGGGTCACTCTGACTGTTCACGGGGAACCGATCGCCGATATCGTGCCCCACCGGCGCCGTGCCCGCTGGCTGTCCGGAGAGCGTCTACGCGACGAACTCGCCGAACGCTCGGCCGATGCGGGCCTGGCCGAGGAACTCGAGGACCTCGCCGGTCAAACCCTCGGTGACCTGTGACCGGCCCCGAGTTTGAAGTCGGCCTGCTGGACACATCGGTGTTCATTGCCCGCGAAAACGGCCGCGCTATCTCGAAACTCCCTGATCGTGTAGCTCTTTCAGTGATCACGATCGGTGAACTCCAACTCGGCGTCCTCAATGCCGGCGATACAGTGACCCGATCTCGACGTGCCGACACGCTGGCTCTGGCGCGCGCGGCCGATCCGATCCCGGTCAGCGAAGCGGTGATGGTGTCATGGGCTCGGCTCGTGGCGGACTGCCGAGCCGCTGGCGTGCATCAGGCAGTGAAGTTGACAGATGCTCTCATTGCGGCCACTGCGATCGAGCACGGTCTTCCCGTCGTCACGCAGGATGCCGATTTCGACCAGATTGCTTGCGCCTGCCCAACGTTGTCTGTGATCAAGGTGTGACACCGTAGGAGGGCGCGCGTCAGGCCGTGACTGTGAACCCGGCCAGCCAGTCCTCGTGCATCTCGCCGCCGATGGAGACCCGCCACTGATAGCGTTCACCGACTTTCAGGGCCAACGGGGGAATGGTCGCGATGAACGGGATGGTTACCGGCGTTCCCTCCGGATGCACCGGATGGCGGCGCGCGTTGATGACGTTCTCCTCGGTCTGCGCCACCCGGTTGCCGTCACCGTCGACCAGTTCGGCGCGAATCGGGAAGGACGTCCCGATCTCCGACCAGTCCACCTCGGCGAAGACGATCAGTACGTGCTGGGCAGTCGGCGTGGGACTGGTGGTCCAGCCGAGCCCGAGGGCGTGCACGGTCCCGGCCTTGTCGAGGTGGCCGCTCTGGGCCAGTAACACAATGGCCCTCACTGGAAGGCCCTCACTGGAAGGCCCTCACTGGAACTCGAGTGCGAGGTTCTTCTTGTCGACCTTCTCGGTACCGACAGTGGGCAGTGGTGTGGTGCGGATCTTCCATCTCGTAGGAATCTCGAAGTAGGCGACCTCGCCGGCCATGTGGCGGGCCAGGTCCTTGGCGGTCGGTGCGGGGACGCCCGCGCGGTGAACGACGACGGCGGCGAGTTCCTCGCCGAGTTCCGGGTGCGGCAGACCGATTGCGGCGGCCTCCACCACGTCGGGATGACGCAGCAGAGCCGCTTCGACATGCGGGCAGGCGATGTTCTCCCCACCCCGAATGACCATGTCTTTGCTGCGACCGTCGATGAAAACGTAACCCTCGTCATTGATGTGACCAACATCGCCGGTGCGCAGCCAGCCGTCGGAATCCGTTGCCTCACTCACTGTTCCGATGTACCCCAGCATGACGGTGGGGGACCGGACGATGATCTCACCGCAGCCGTCGTCGTCCGGATCGGCGATGGCAATCTCGACTGTGGGCAGCGGCCGTCCCACCGTCTTCGGGAAGCGTTGCAGATCGGAGCTCGCGGCAAGGGTGAAGAACCCGCCACCCTCGGTCATGCCCCAGGTGTTCACCACGCCGCGGGCCTGCAATTGCGGGAGCCGTCGCGCCATCCGTTCCAGCAGGACCGGGGGCACTGGGGCGCCGCCGAGTGGGAAGGACCGCAGGCTGGACAGATCGTGTGCGTCGAAGTCGGGATGCTCCAGTAACCGGATCGCCATGGTGGGCACTGCGCCCCAGCGTTCGACGCGTTCGGTCTCGATCAACGTCAGCACCTGCGCGGGGTCGAAGCGGCCTTTGGTGAAGACGATGCGCCCCCCGGTGATCATCTGGGTGATCAGGGTGGCGAAGGCGCCGATGTGAAACAGGGGCGTGGAGATGAGGTTGACCGGCTGGGGGGTCGCAACCGGTAACAGGTGGGGCAATTGCCGCGCCCGGGCCAGGACGTTCTGCTGGTTGGCCACCACCGCGCGAAACGGCAATTCGACCGCCTTCGGCATACCGGTGCTGCCGGAGGTGAACAGGACCACTGCCGGGTCTTCTTCACTGTTCGGGCCTGGGATGGCGGGCAGGTCTGAACTGCCATGGCGGAAGCAGGTGTGCAGCATCGCCATGTCGACGAACGTCGCGCCTGGGGGGACCAGATCGGGAACGTCGGTGATGACGGCGTGGGTATCGACAACCGCGATCGAATGGGCAGCCTCCCGGTGGCTCCACCACCGGTTGCCCAGCACCGGTACTGCACCCAATGACCAGATGGCGATCAGCGCCAGAACCCAGTCGGGGCTGTTGTAAGCGAGGATCATGATCCGATCCCGCGGCTGGATCCCGGCTGATTGCAGTCGGTTTCGAGCCGAGTCGACCGCGGCGAAGAACTCGCCGAAAGTGAAGCGGTGTTCACCCTGTACCAGGAAGGTTCGTTGGTGCCAGCGGTCGATTCCGGTGAACACCTCTGCGTAGGTCAGGGGACGGTCGCGGTAGACCAGTCCGGGGTGGCCGCCATCGGGGCCGTAGCGGCCCGCGACCACTTCATCACCCCATGGTGACTTCACAGTGGAAGATCCTATTAAGCGACCGCCTCGATGCGGGCGGGAACGTGCTTGTGCCACGGCGTGCCGGCGTAGGCGTCGCGCCAGTCCGATGAGGTCAGCGAATTGGGCGCGACGCCGGGGATTACCACTTCACCGTCGGCCGCTACGAAGTCCAGGCCGTACCCGTTGGGCAGAGCGGCATGTCCGGGTTGCATCATCTCGCTCACTTCGACAATGGCCTCGGCGCTGCCGGCTGCGGTCGTGATTCGGGCGCGTCCGCCGTCGACGAGTCCGAGCACACCTGCGTCCTCGACGCTGACGCGCAGCGCCCCGTCGGCGTCGCGCGTGCGCCAACCCGGATTGCGCAGGATGTCGTTGGCGGTGAAAGCCCGGCGTTCGCCGGCGGACAGCACGATCGGGAATTCCGGTGTAGTCAGCCCGGGTTGGGCGCCCTCGAGCGCACGCAATTCGGTGAGCATTTCCGGCATCGGCAGGTTGATCTTGTGGTCGGCGTGGCTGATCAGGGCCCAGTCGTCGGCGTACTCGTGGACGGTGAACGTGACCGCTGTCTTGCTGTTGAGGATGTTTTCAAAGAGGGCGTTGCCGTCGGCGTGCCCGGCGCGATGGACTGCGTCGGGATAGGTCATCACCGCCTTCTGCGCCAGGCCCCACAGTGCGGCCGCCCCGGCCATGCCCTCGGGCATTGTGGGGCCCAGTGTCTCGTAGAGGACGAAGGGCAACACCTTGTTGAGTGCGGGATTGCCGGCCAGCACGGTGAAGAAGGCCGACAGATAAGAATCGAGCCCCTCATTGGCGGCTTCCCGCAGTGGACGCAGGTCGTCCTCGCTGACCACGTCGAGTTCGCGGACCAGCCGTGCCCAGATCTCCGGTTCGGGCAATGTGCCCTCCAGTGGTTCGAACAGCGGCCGACGCAGGTGAAAGGTGTTGTGCGGGAACTCCAGATTGAAAAAGGTGGCCTCACACTTCTCGAACTGGTTGGCCGCGGGCAGCACATAGTGGGCCAGTCGGGCGGTCTCGGTCATCGCCACGTCGACGACGACCATCAGTTCCAGGGACCCGAAGGCGGCCCGGCAGGCGGCCGAATCTGCGATCGAATGCGCCGGGTTGCTGCTTTCGACGATCATCGCGCGGAACCGGTTGGGGTGGTCAGTCAGAATCTCCTGTGGCACAGAGTTAGAGGGGATCAGCCCGCCGATGATCGGTGCGCCGGTCACAGGGGTTCGGCCCACCTCGGTACCTCCGCCGAACAGCGGCCCGAACATCGAATGCAGATGTTGCCCGCCGCGTTTGGCGAAGTTCCCGGTGAGGATCCACAACATCTTGTTGAGGTACGAGCACAGCGTGCTGTTGGGGGCCTGCTGAATCCCGAGGTCTTCGAAGACCGCCACGCTGTCCGCGGCGGCGATCCGCTGCGCGGCAGCCCGCAGCAGGTCTTCGGGGACTCCGCACCGCTTTGCGTAGTCGGCGATCGGGACCGTGCGTAGCGCCTCTTTGACCGTGTCCGCACCGTTGACGTGATCGGCGAGAAAGGCTTCGTCGCAGAGATTTTCCTGAACCAGCACTGCGGCCAGCGCAGCCAGGCACCAGGCGTCGGAGCCGGGCTTGACCCGGAGGTGGAAGTCGGCCAACGCAGCGGTGTCGGTGACGACAGGGTCGATGACGATCATCGACCGCTGCGGGTCTTTCGCGATCTCGTTGAGAACCACCCGGGCGCGCGGAAAGCTCTGCGACATCCAGGGGTTCTTCCCGATGAAGACCGACACCTCGGCATGCTCGAACTCCCCGCGGGTATGGCTGCCATAGAGATGTGCGTCCACCCAGGCCTCGCCTGTCTTCTCCTGGGCCAGCGCGTTGGAACGGTACCTGGATCCCAGCGACTTGAGGAACGCCCCACTGTAGGCACCGCCGAGATGATTGCCCTGCCCGCCGCCACCGTAGTAGAAGATTTTGTCCCCGCCGTGGGTTTCGCTGATGCGGTGCAAACCCTCGGCGATCTCAGAAATCGCAGTGTCCCAGTCGATTTCTTCGTAACTGCCGTCCTCGCGGCGACGCATCGGGGAAGTCAGGCGGTTGGGGTTGTTCTGGTAGTAGTCCAGACGCAGGGCCTTGTTGCAGGTGTAGCCCTGCGACGCCGGGTGGTCCTTGTCGCCGCGGATCTTCGCCAGCCGGCGCACGCCATCGACCTCGCTGGTCTGAACGATGATGCCGCAGTTGCACTCGCACAGAATGCAGGCAGTCGATTGCCATTCAGCAGTCATGTCGGGCGTTTCCCTTCGCTGGCGGTCTGGAGAAGTTGGCGGAGTTGGCGGTGCACGGCGTCCAGAGGGCCGACGTCGCGGGCGGTGCGGGCCAGCACCAGTGCGCCCTCGAGGCCCGCGACCACCAGTGCTGCGAGATCGCCCGCCTGGCTGCGGGTCACCCCGTCGCTGACAAGGCGGTCGGCGATCAGTTCCTGCCATCTGGTGAACGCGGCATGGGCTCGTTCGACGGCCGCGGCGGTCCGGTGGTCCGGGTCGCCGGCCTCTACGGCGACGGCGAGCACCGGGCAACCGGCCCGGAAGTCGCTGTCCAGCAGGCCCTGACGGTAGAAACGCACGGCGGTGTCGAGCATCGCCACCCCGGTCTCGGCGCCACCGAGGGCGGTGGCGACGAAGTCGGCAGCGTAATCGACTGCCTCGCAGAGCAACTGGGCCCGACCGCCGGGGAAGTAATGGTAGGCCGAACCCCGCGGCGCTCCACTGTGGGCCAGCACGTCGGCGATGGCGGTGGAATGCGCACCGCGTTCGCGCATGAGTAACGCGGCGGAGGTGACCATGCGGTCACGCGGGCTGGCCATCTATGTATAGAACCATACATAGAGCCCCTGAGTCGAGAGTGCGCGCTTTGGACAGCGGAAGGCCGGCAGATGTTCCTCAGGGCCCGCGCTCGGCGGAGATCAGGTCCCCGTCAGCGCCCGGCGGCGACCGCTTTGGCCCAGCGGTAATCGGCCTTGCCGGATGGAGACCGCAGAACCTTATCGGTGCGGATGAAGGCCTTCGGAATCTTGTAGGGCGCGATGTGGGTCTTGCAGGCTTCGATGAGGTCGGCGTCGGTGGCCGATTTACCCTCGGCCAACTGGACGATCGCGACGACCTCACTGCCCCACCGCTCCGAGGGCCGCCCGGCCACCACCACGTCGTAGACGGCCGGGTGGCTGGATATGGCCCGCTCGACCTCCTCGGCGAAGATCTTCTCCCCGCCCGAGTTGATGGTCACCGAGTCTCGGCCCAGCAGTTCGATCCGGCCGTCGGCCAGGTAGTTGGCCCGGTCACCGGGGATCGCCCAGCGCACCCCGTCGATAACGGGAAACGTGCGTGCGGTCTTCTCGACATCGCCGAGGTAGCCCAGCGGGACATAACCGCGCCGCGCCAGCCAGCCCTCGCCGTCACCGGGGCCCAGCACCCGGGAGAAGTCGGCGGACACCACGGCCGTGTCGTGCTGCGGTGTGAACGTGGCGGCGGGGGCTTCGACACCCTTGACGGCGATGGTCGTCATCTGGACCCCGGATTCGGAGGAACCCACCGCGTCGAGCACCATCACGTTCGGCAGAGCGGCGAGCAGTCGCTCGCGGACCGTCGGCGACAGTGCGGCCCCGCCGTTGGTGAACGTCACCAGTCCGGACAGGTCGTAGTCACCGGCTTCGATCTCGTCGAGCAGGGGCCGTGCCACTGCGTCTCCGACGACGGGGATGCTCATGACGCGTTCCCGTGCGGCGAGACTCAACGCCGACGCGGCGTCGAGGTGGTCGACGTCATCGGGGAACGCGATCCAGCCGCCCGAGCTGATGATGTTGAAGGCTCCCCACTGCGCAGCGCCGTGCATCAGGGGCGCGATCAATAACACCGATCGGGTACCGGCATTGGCGCGAACCTGCGCTGCGAGCTCGTCGTAGGTCTCCAGTTCCTTGGCGGCGCCGAACGGCCGCCCGCCCATGGCGGACATGAAGATGTCGTGCTGACGCCACAGCACACCTTTGGGCATCCCGGTGGTGCCGCCGGTGTACAGAATGTAGAGATCGTCACCGCTGGGTGTCGGCATGCCGGCCGTGGGGACCGGCGTAGTGACGATCGACTCGTAGTCCACCGCACCTGGCAGCAGTGGTTCGCCCGATCCGTCGTCGACCTGGATGAGCACCTCCAGATTCGGCAGGCGGCCGCGGACCGATTGGACGTGCGGTGCGAATTCGGCGGCATAGACCAGGGCGCGCGCGCCGGCATCGGCCAGGAGGTAGAGCAGTTCCTCTTCGACGTAGCGGTAGTTGACGTTGAACGGGGCCACCCGGGCGCGGTATCCCGCCACCATGGCCTCGAGGTACTCGTTGCCGTTGCGCAGGTACAGACCCATGTGATCCTGACCGGACTGGTGGTTCGCCAGGTCGGCCCGTTCGGTATGGCAGCCAAGGCCCTGCGCGGCCAGATAGTGGGCGACGCCGTCGATACGGGCGTTTATCTGCGCATAAGTCAGCCGGCGGTCCCGCCAGATCAGTGCCTGCTGGTCGGGCACGGTCGTGGCAACGGTCTGGAACACGGTCGACAGGTTGAAGCTCACCAGCCCACTGTATGCACTGGATGTGCGGCCACTGCGTGCGCCGCCGAAACGGGTCAGTCATGCTGAGGAGCATGAGCGAACGCGCCCGCATCGACTTCCCGTCTCGGATCGGCGTCTGGTGGGCCAGCGAGGACTGGCCGATGCACGCCGCCCAGGAGGTGGCGCAGGAGATCGAAGCGCTCGGCTTCGGTTCGCTGTTCCTGCCCGAAATCGGGTGCAAGGATGCGTTGGTCGAGTCGGCCGCCTTCCTGGCCGCGACCCGAAAACTTGTCGTGGGCACCGGGATTGCGAACATCCATGTGCGGCTCCCCGAGACTGCCGAGGGTGGGGGCCGCACCCTCTCGGCGCTGTACCCGGGCCGCTTCGTTCTGGGCCTCGGGGTCAGTCACGGACCCATGGTGCAATACCGGTTCGGCCTCTCCTACGACAAGCCGTTGGCGACGATGCGAACCTACCTGGACCGCATGGCCGCTCTGCCCGAAGCCATCGAGCCCGGTTCGGGTCGGCCCACCCGGCTCCTCGCAGCGTTGGGGCCCAAGATGATCGAGCTGTCCGGTGCGGCAGCTGACGGTGCTCACCCGTATCTGACCACTCCGGAGCACACCGCGAAGGCCCGGGAGATCCTCGGCGCAGACAGGTGGCTGGTGCCCGAGCAGGCCGTTGTCGTTGGTGGTGATACCCACATGGACGCAGACGAACAACTCCGTCGGGCCCACCTGTACCTGGAGGTGTACTCAGGTCTGCCGAACTATCGCAACTCGTGGCTGCGCCTGGGATATGACCAGTCCGACTTCGTTCGCGGCGGTTCGGATCGGCTAGCGCGCGGCCTGGTTGGGATGGGCACGGTCGAACAGGCCGCAGCGACCGTCACCGCGCACCTCGACGCGGGCGCTGATCATGTGCTGGTGCAGGTCCTCGGAGACGGCACACCGCGGTGGGATCCGCGCCCGGCGTTGCGTGAATTGGCTGCCGTATTGGGCCTCAGCGCTTGAGCCAGGTGCTGACGGTGCCTGGTTGGCGGGTGTAGGCCTCGTACATCTCGTTGTGGAACGTCGTTGCCCCGCTCATTGCGTCGCCCGCCCAGATCACCCGGATGCGAACATTGCCGCGGGTGAACACGTCGGCGCTGTCTGCGCTGGCCCGATGCCCCCAGCCCTGCGCGGTTCCGAGTTCGATGAGCGACTTGCGCTCGCTGTCAGCCATGGATTTCTTCTCCTCGTAGGCGGAACTTGCCCTGGTTCGAGGGTACTGTCCCGTGCGACGACGATCCGACGCCCTACCCGCGACGTTGGCCTGGTTGCCGCCGGACCTGACTGGGTTCCGGGGCGGTCTTAGCGGTCGGAGTGGAATCCTGAGGAGTGGAGTCCTGAGGAGTGGAATCCTGAGGAGCGGAATCCTGCCGTGCCGGGACTGAAACTGCGGCCATCGGAGGCGGCGCGGCACTCGGCGCTGAATTCTGAGGTGCCACTGCAACCGTCGGGCGCCCCGAGCGAGGGGCGGCAGTCCGGTTCGTGTTGCGTTGAACTCCGGCCAAGGCGGAAGAAGCCACGATCGGCGGAAGTGCGAGCGGAATGGTTCGGACCGGCGGTCTCACAGGATCGGCAACGGCGCCCAGTGAGCGTGCCGCGTTGCGGACCGCGGAGACCCGCGGGGTCGGGAGGACGACGTCGGCGATGTCGCGGACCGCTTGCTGCACCACCGACGTTGTTCGGTCCAGGCCTTCCACCGCGGTCTGAATGGCCGGGATGGTTGCAGTGGCGGCCGCTCCGATAGCCGCCTTCGCCGCCGGCGGCACGACCAGCTGCGACGGGAACAATGCGGGGATCTGCACGTCCGGAAGCGACGGCATGACCGGATTGGCTACGACAGCCACCGCGGTCGCCAGAGCCGCCGCTGTCAGCAGACCCGGTAGCGCAATGTCTTTAGTCATACGCCGTCTCTAGTCATTCCGGAAACCCGGTACATCCGCGCCGGATGCTTAAATCTAGCTGAGGAAACTGGGAATGTGTAGTAAAAATGCTCAGATTCTTGCGCGGCGAACCAGGGCGGCTGTTACCGAGCGAAGCTGCTCAGCGGAATCCAGGCGCTCACCGAAACCGACCCGGGTGTAGGCATCCCCGCGGGGGGTGTGCAGTTTAAGGTCCAGCCCATACCGATCGATGCCGGTGCACAACGCCGAATCGGCGTCCGGGTAGCCGCCCAGGGTGCGGGCCATGTCGGCCAGGCCGTCAGCATGGTCGGTGTTGAGGTGCTCGATAGCTCTCGCGGCCCGCGGGGTGACCGGGTCGGGATCGGCGGTGCTGTACTCGGCAGCGCCGGCGGAGTCCATCCGGCCGTAGCCGCCAACCCAGCGCACTCGTTGTATTCGTAGCACCCACAGCGCGAAGTCGCTGTAGTCGATGTAGTACTTGGCAGCCGGCACCGCGGCGAGGTGCGAGGCCCGGGCGGCGGCGAGTTCCTCGCCGACCGGAGCCTCGACCACACCGGCCAGGGTGATCCGGGGGCTCGCCAGCGGGTCGGCATGTGCGCCTGGGGCAACGATGGACAGGCTGGCCCGGGGGTCGCGTGCCAGGTTGCGGCCATGCTCGGCCAGGTGTGAGACGCATAGGACCGGAGCCCCGTCGAGCAGGCCGTAGGTGACGAACGACGCCCACGGGTCGCCGGTTGCGGTGAGGCTGGCCAGCGTTGCGACGTTGGTGGCGGCGGCGATGGTGCGCGCCTCCTCGGCCGCGGAGGGTCTTGTGGGGTCGGCGATCTCGGCCAACGGGGGTGCCAAGGTGGGCGCGTCACCGGGGTCGCCGTGGTCTGGCACGTCAGCGACGATACCGTCCGTAACTCACCGGCGGCTCAGGCGGAGGAAATCGGTGACCGCGACCGGTTGTAGGGCCTCTTTGTGGCGACGCAGGCCCGGTAGGCCGAGATCTTGGGCGAAGTTGAGGTACGAAAAGCGCTGCCGGAGTTCCCGTGCGGCCAGCCAGATGATCGCGGTTCCGGAGAATCGCACGGCATAAGCCAGTAGAACACCACCGAGATCAACGGAGTCATGGAGCACAGGACGGCCACCACACCGGAGGGCATCCGAAGTTGAGCGGTCACGGAGCCGACCTGCGCCGTCGTGGTCAGGGTGCCGAGAACCCCAATACGCCACAGCCCGTCGGCAGTGGGCGCGAACTCGGTGAAGGCGAACTCGGTGACCGCGTACGAGCTTCCCCACAGCACGACCAGCAGGAGATAGCCGGGTAGCCACGCGGGCCGCATCTAGAGTTGCCCGACCACGACGTCGGCGAGGGTACCGATCCCGTCGCCGAAAACGTCGAACACGGGCACCTCCCCGCACCGGGCTCGGCACTCGGAGACCACCCGGTGGCGCTCGGAGCCGGGTACCCCGGCGAGATTGAGCGTCACCGCCAGCACCGGGGCGCCGTAAAGGCCGATCAGGGCGATCTCCGATTCCAGGCTCGGGATCCGGCACTGCTCAACGTGCTCCAATCCGTCGTAATGCGTGCGGGCGGGCATGTGCTGGAGGATCACGCCGCAGGGTGCCGCCGGGGAGAGTTGTTCGGCACAGGGGCCGGCCGGGTTTCGCAGCGAACTCTGGCCTTCGATGAGCATGATGTCCGGGTCGACTCCGGCCGCGCAGGCGAGGATCGCGCCCTCGAGTTCTCCGGCAGTGAAGTCGGTGACGAGCGCGTCGTGGATGACACCGTAGCGGCTGCCCTGCATCCACCCGGTCTGACCGGTGTAGATCATCTCGGTCCGAACGCCGCGACGGTTGAGTTCGTCGGCCAGGAACCGGGCGGTGGTGCGTTTGCCGACGATGCAGTCGGTGCCCAACACCGAAATCCGTTTGGCCCGCACCGAATACACCGAACCGTCCCAGAACCGCAGATCGCGGGCCGGTGGTGTGCGGCGGACGTCGGTGATGCGGATTCCCTTGGCCGCGCAGAGTTCAGCCAGTTCCGGCTCGTCGCACAGGTGGTCGTGCAGCCCGCTCACCAGATCCAGTCCGGCCTCGGCGCATTCCACCAGTTGGGCGCGTAGCGCGTTGGTGAGGCGGCCGCCGTGCGGTGCTTCCCCGACGATAGCGACCGTGGCTTCCGGAGCGCATGCGATGGCCTCAGCCACGTCGGCCACGATCGGGATTCCGCGGGGCGATCCGTCCAGCACGGCACCGGCGTCGCGGCCGGCCAAGGTGTGGTCGACGACCGCCCGGACCGCGAACCGGTCACCGCCGCGGACCAGGCCGTGGGCGACCTTGCCGCGGGGAATGCCGAAGCAGCCGTCAGCGAGGACGATCGCGAGTTGGGTCATGAACAGGGTTCCCCATTCGGAAAAACTAGGTCCGGAAAAGCGTATTCGGCGGTGGTTTCGGTGGGCGTGATTTCCCCGGAACCCCTGCCGATCGAGGCGTTCGAGGCCCGGCAGGCCGAAATGTGGCGGGACTACCGGAACAGTCGGATCGCCGCGGGGTGGAAGACTTCGCCAGATCTCGTGGTGCGGTGCGGATCGAATGTTCGATCTTCGGCTTCAACAGCGCATCGCGGGATCTGTTTGACGCCATGGGATTCGAGGTCCTGTCCATGGTCATGGGCAAGCGACTGGACTCGCTCTGACGCTCACCGCGCGCGGACGGACTTGACGGTGCCGGTACCTTTTCGTGCATGAGTCAGGACATGGGAACGAAAGACTTCGCCGAACAGGAACGCGCCCGGCTGGAGGTGGAGCTGGCTGACCTGCGTCGACGTCGCGACCAGCTCCGGGCCGAACTGCGCGCAGACCAGGAGACCGTCGGGGACCGCGGTGACGCGGCCGAGGCCCTGCAGCGGGCGGAGGATCTGGGCGGTGTCGAAGAGCAGATCAACCGTCTGAACTGGCTGTTGGCCGGCGGAAGCGTGGCAGTGGAGGGTCAGCTTCCCAATGGAACCGCGGTCAAGTTGCGCTTCTCCGACGGCGAGGAGGTGCTCATGCGGGTGGTGAACTTCATCGAGGAGACGCCGGCTGGCGCTGAGGACACGACTCTGACCGCCGACAGCCCGCTGGGCCTGGCATTGTTCGGGCACAAGGCCGGGGACACCATCACCTACCGCACCCCGCGCGGTGAGCAGCAGGTGACCTTGCTCGCCATCGAACTGCCCTGATGCGTGCGGTCAGGGTCACTGTGCTGGGTGGCCCGGAAGCGGTCGAGCTGGCGGAGGTCGAGGAGCCGGTCGGTGACGGGGTCGTCGTCGACGTCCATGCGGCCGGCGTGGCCTTTCCCGACGCACTGCTGACCCGCGGGCTCTATCAGTACCGCCCGCAGTTGCCGTTCACGCTGGGGGCAGAGCTGGCCGGGGTGGTGCGGTCCGCGCCTGAGGGTGCTGCGGTGAAGCCCGGCGATCGGGTGGTTGGGCTGACCATGATCGGCGGGGCGATGGCCGAGACCGCCGTGCTCGGCGCCGACCGGGTTTTCCCACTGCCCGACAACATCAGCTTCGAGTCCGGGGCGGGCCTGCTGTTCAACGACCTGACGGTCTACTTCGCGCTGACAACGCGGGGCCGCCTTTCCGCCGGCGAATCGGTGCTGGTGCACGGCGCGGCGGGCGGCATCGGCACATCGACTCTGCGCCTGGCGCCGGCCTTGGGGGCAAGCCGGGTCATTGCGGTGGTCAGCACCGAGGAGAAAATGGACGTCGCCCGGGCGGCCGGCGCTACCGATGTAGTGCTGGCCGACGGCTTCAAGGACGCCGTCGCCGAATTGACCGGCGGCAAGGGTGTCGACATCGTGATGGACCCGGTGGGCGGCGATCGCTTCACCGACTCGCTGCGTTCCCTGGCCCCGGCCGGCCGGCTCCTGGTCGTGGGATTCACCGCGGGAGAAATCCCAACTGTCAAGGTGAACCGGTTGCTGCTCAACAATATCGACGTCGTTGGCGTGGGCTGGGGCGCCTGGGCGCTGACCCATCCCGGCGCGCTGGCCGAGCAGTGGGACGGTTTGGCGGAGTTGTTGAAGTCTGGCGAGCTGGCCGCCCCGCAGCCGGAGGTGTATCCGTTCGAGGAGGCTGCCGCGGCGGTGGCGTCGCTGGAGAACCGCACCGCGCGGGGCAAGGTGGTCCTGCGGGTCCGGTGACTCTCCCCGATTGGGCAGGGCCGGCTTGGCTTCCGGGGCAACGCTGGTACGCCGGGCGGGACCGGACGCTGGCCTCGGTGCAAACCCATGCCGTGCTGCCGCTTCGGGAATCGGTGGCCATCGTGCTCCTCGACGCCACGTACACCGACGGGTCCAGCGAGCGTTATCAGGTATTGGCGCCGAACGACGGGGATGCTGCGCGGGTGGTGCTGGAGTTGATCGACGCTGACGCGGTGGTCGGGCCGGTCCGCTTCGGCAGGGAACCCGGCGCGACGCTGCCGATAGGGGCCGAGCCTCGGATCGTCGAGGCCGAGCAGAGCAACACCAGCGTGGTTTTCGGCTCGAACGCAATTCTCAAACTCTTTCGCCGGGTGGTTCCCGGTGTGCACCCCGACATCGAGTTGACCCGGGTACTGACGCGGTCCGGCAACCCGCACGTCGCGCACCTTCTGGGCTCGTATCAGGCCACCGACGGTGGCGACCCGTATCCGTTGGGCATGCTCAGCGCGTACGCACCGGATTCCGTGGACGGATGGCGGCTGGCCACCGGTGGTGATGCGGGATTCCAGGCCGAATCGGTCAGGCTCGGTGCGGCCGTCGCCTCGGTACACGCCGCGCTGGCGAGTGAACTCGGAACATCCACTGCCACAGTGTCTGTCGACTCTTGGCGGCTGCGTCTTGCTTCGGCGGTATCAAGCGTTCCCGAACTGACCCGCTACGCATCGGCGATCGAGGCGCGGTACGCCCGCTTGTCGGGTCGGCAGATCGCCGTGCAACGCGTGCACGGCGATCTGCATCTGGGCCAAGTGCTGCGCACTCCGCAGACTTGGCTGCTGATCGACTTCGAGGGAGAACCTGGGGTGCCGTTGGCCATACGGCGCCAACCCGATTCGGTGCTGCGTGACGTTGCGGGAATGCTGCGTTCCTTCGATTACGCGGCACAGCGGCTGCCAGTCGGTTGGGCTGAAGGCAACCGATCGGCGTTCTGCGACGGCTATGCCGCAGAAGCGGGCTTTGATCCGCGAGAGCGGGCTGAATTGCTGGTCGCCTACGAATTGGACAAGGCGGTCTACGAGGCAGCATACGAAGCTCGGCACCGGCCGGATTGGCAGTCCATCCCGCTGCATGCCATCGCCGGACTGGTGGGCTGACCCGCCGGCACCCGGGCAGTTGCCTGGAAACCTCGGGCAGAGTATTCCCGGACGGGCAGCCGCCAAGGTCGCGGCATTACCGGATCAGCCCAGCAGCCGTAACGCCAACCGCGGGCAGCGCTTCACCGCCGCCTTGGCGTACTTCAACTGGGCCGCAGCGATCTCGGGTTCGCGGGAACCGTCGATGGGCAACGGGTAGCCCCACTCATCGCGAGAAAGCGATTCCGGCAGAAGTTCGGTGCACAGGCCGCGGCCGTCACAGCGGGTCCAGTCGATGTGCAGTCTCATGAAGGCCAGCCCGCGACCCTGTGCTCGATTCCGTCCTGGTCGACAAAGCGAGCCGGAATGCCAAGCGCAGAAAGCCAACTCGGGGCGCGACGACCCCGGATGATCGATGCAGTGCTCAACGTATTGGCGGCAAGGCAGGTTCTTGCCGCCACACTGACGCTGCGCCACAACGGTTCTGCTGATGTTCCCGTCCGCGGATCGACGATGTGATGCACAACCTGGCCGCCGCGCCGCCATTGCCGCCGGCGGGTACTGGAAGTTGCCAGCCCGGTGTCACTGCCGATGATCACTCGGCAGTGCGGGTCGTCCTCGCTGTCCTGCACCAGAATCTGCCATCCACCCTCCGGAGCCGGCCCCGCGGTGGCGATGTCACCACCCAGGTTCACCAGTACTCCGGATCCGGTTTCGGTATGCACCCGGCAGGCACACCGATCGGCGGCAACGGCTTTGGCGGTCGCACCGAGATCCAGCAGCGTCCCCGGAGGCAGCCGGACCGATGTCCCGTCGAACTCGACGTCTGCCCAACTCACCGGAAGCCGCAACGACGTCAACCGCGGGTTCGCCCCCGCATCGGTGATGTCGCCGGAGTAGCCCAGCGCCACCAGTGCGCTGCCCACGGTGGGGTCGACGTCGCCGTCGGTGGATCGAGCAGCGTCCAGTGCGGCCGCGATCAAAACGGCTAGGACGGGGCTGACCGGCGTAGGCGCGCCGTTGGCGGTCGTCAGCGCGCTGACCTCGGAATCCGGCCGAAAGCGTGAGGCAGCGAGCTCGACGGCGTCGAGTTCGGCTTCGACGATCACACGCGCGCGGGCCAGTGCCGATGCTTCCGTGACCAGCAGGTGCATCTCGGTGCTCCAGCGGTCCCACCGGACGCCTGACGGGTTGGTACTCATGAAACGGCCCTCCTGAAACGGCCCTCGTGAAACAGCCCTCATGAAACGGCCCTCATGAAACGGCCCTCATGAAACGGCCCTCCTGAAACAGTGCCGTGTCCTTCTTTGAGGCCTGAAAGAAATCGGTGGCACCCTTATAGGGGTGCCGACACTTCTCGTGGTTGAGGATGATCGCGCGCTCAGCGGCATGCTGGTAGACCTCTTCACCGGCGAGGGATACCGGGTGGACACCGCATTCGACGCTCAGCAGGGGATGCACCGAGCACTGACCGGTGGCTACGACGCCCTCATCGTCGACCGTGGACTGCCGGTCATGGACGGCACACGGTTGGTGACCGTGCTGCGATCCCGCGGAGTGGCAACCCCGACACTGATGTTGACGGCACGCGGCTCCGTCGAGGACCGGGTCGAGGGTCTGGACGCAGGTGCTCAGGATTACCTGGTCAAGCCCTTCGAGGTCCCCGAACTGCTGGCCCGGGTCCGCGCGCTGCTTCGGCGCACGGACGACGCCGCGACCGTCCTGAAGGCAGGTGGGTTGCGTCTCGACTTGGTCACCAGGAGGGTCACCGGCGCCACCACGACGGGGGCGGAGGTGGAACTCTCCGACCGCGAGGCCGCGCTGCTGGGGACGTTGATGAGCGCGCCGGGTCGGGTGTTCAGCCGTCCCCAGCTACTGGACCGGGCGTTCGAGGGCGTCGAATCCGATGGGGCTGTTGATCTTTACGTGCACTACTTGCGCCGCAAGCTCGGCAAGCAGGTGGTTCGCACCGTCCACGGCACCGGCTACCGGTTCGGGCTCAAAGACGATGCCCGGTGACCGCCGGAGATATGGCCCGGGTCAGACGGGCGGGCCGGATTGTCGCCTTCCAGACGTCGGCAGCGCTGGCGGCGGTGCTCCTGCTGGTGGGTTTGGTGATCGCAGCGGTATTCGTGCGGGGGCAGAACAACCAGATCACCGAGGATCTCGAAGTTGTGGCCCGGAGCGCCGACGACACTGGTGACGCGCCCCCTGGGATGGAACTGGTACTGCGTGATGACAGTGGACGCGTCACGTCGAGCCCCGGAGGGAACGTCGGAGTGCCGTTGCTGGGCCGCGCGCCCGGATTCGCCGATGTGGACGACGACCACCGGCACTACCGGGCTCTGGTCGTCGATCGCCCCGAAGGGCGGGTGGTGGCGCTGACCGATCTGGCGCCCTACCGGGCCGGGCTGACACGGTTGCTCAGTGCGCTCGCGCTCGCCGAACTGGCCGGAGTTCTCGCCTCGATTGCCGTCGTCGTGCTCTTCACCCGGCGTTCTGTGCAGCCACTGGCACAGGCGCTGGCACTGCAGCGCCGCTTCGTCGCCGACGCGTCGCACGAACTGCGCGCACCGTTGACCGTGCTGCACACCCGTGCCCAGATGCTGCGGCGCCGTATCGAATCCGGGGACCTGTCAGGCGCCGGCCGGGACGCCGAGGCGATGGTGGCCGACACCCAGGTCCTCAGTGGGGTTGTCGACGATCTGCTGGCGTCGGCGACTCTGGCGGCGGGCAAGCGCGAAGCCAACCGGGTGGATCTGGCGGGCGTGGCCGAGTCGGTCTGCGCCAGCCTGGGAGCCCAAGCCGAGACAGTGGGAGTGACGCTGGCCTGCGGCCGCGGAGATGGTGTGGTCGAGGTCATCGGTTCCGAGGCTTCGCTGCGCAGAGCCCTGACAGCATTGGTGGACAACGCGTTGGGTCATGAACACCGTGGCGGCGCTGTCGACGTGACGGTGCGACGCGACGGTCAGCAGGTGATCGCCGAGGTTTCCGACGACGGCACCGGGATCGATGAGGCGACGAAAGCGACTCTCTTCGAAAGGTTCTCGCACGGTCCGAGCCACACATCCGGGTCGGGACGCGAGTCCTACGGAATCGGTCTGGCGTTGGTGCGCGAGATCGTTACCGCACATGGCGGTGACATTCGGGTGTCGTCGATCGTGGGAAAGGGGGCCACGTTCGTCGTCAGCCTGCCCGCAGCTTCGGGTGAGTAATAAGCCCAAAGGAAATCGTCCAACACTGGACGCTTCACCAGGCAGGAAACCTATGCTCAGTGCTATGGCCAGGCAGTCGGCGACCGCACTGTGAGCCGCGACGGTGGGGGCGTATCCGGCGCCGGGAACGTCGTGGTGGTCGACGACGACCCGGGAACGCTGAAGCTGATCAAGATCCTTCTCGGGGTTGTCGGATGCGACGTGCGGACCTTCACCGGCGGGTTGGCTGCGTTGCGTTCCATAGAGACCGAAAGGCCGGATCTGGTCCTGCTCGATATCCGCCTACCCGAAATGAACGGATTCGAGATCTGCGGAAAGCTCAAATCGAACCCCGATACGGCCCCGATTCCGGTGGTTTTCCTCAGCGGAGCGACGGAGGTCGAAGACAAGGTCAAAGGGTTCCGGGTGGGGGGAATCGACTATCTGACGAAACCATTTGAACGGGAAGAGTTACTGGCCCGCGTCAGAACCCACATCTCGCTGTTCCGCGCTTCGCAAGAGATCAGGCGCATCTCCGAGGAGTTGGCTAGGAAGGAACTGCGGTACCGGTTGGGGTTCGAGGGTTCTCCGGTCGGCATAGCGGTCGTTGACGCAAATGGCACCGCCGTGGAGGTCAATCAGGCTTTTGCCGACATGGTAGGCAAACCGGCCGAACTCATTGCAGGGCATGAATCCATCGAGTCACTCAGTGCCCCTGGTGAGACTCCGGCCAACCTCGCGGTCAAGGACCGTATGGTTTCCGGATTGCAGCCGATGACTTCGATCCAGACGGCCATTCTCGATAAGAACGGCCGGCGCATTCCGGTGAAAGTCGATGCCGCGAGAGTCGACTCCGACGGTGATCCGGTGATCTTCGCGTTCGTCACGGACCTCACGGCTATCCACGAAAAGAATCAGCAACTGGCCCATCTGGCCGAGCGAGACCCGCTCACGGACGCTCTGAACCGCCGCGGTTTCCTTGACCACGTACAGGTAGGCCTGGACGAAGCTGCCAACGCAAACCGTTCGTGTGCGGTGTTATTCGTCGACATCGACCGCTTCAAATTGATCAACGATGTATACGGCCACCGGATTGGGGACCGGTTCCTATGCGCGATAGCGAACAGGCTGACTCAGAACACCCAGGCTGAACGCGGCCAGGTTGGCAGGCTGGGAGGCGACGAGTTTGCAGTGCTGTTGCCTGCCTCGGAGCCTGCGGAGGTTCCCGGCGTGGTCAGACGGCTCGAACGGGCAGTACGTGAGCCCATGATTGTGGACGGGGTAACCCTGGCTGCGTCGTGTTCAATCGGCCAGGCCGTCTCCGACGGCGCGACACTGAATTGCGAAGAACTGATGGCCCGCGCGGATCAGGATATGTACGCCACGCGCCGCGCGCGGCGCGGGGGACTGGCACGCAAGGTGGAGGAGTTGCGGACCGCCCTGGAAGCAGGGCAACTGCTCACCTACCTGCAACCGATCTGGAGGCTGAGCGCAGACGGCCGCTCGCTGCACGGATACGAGGCGCTGTTGCGGTGGCAGCACCCCGCCCAGGGGCTGGTTCCACCGCAGGAATTCATCCACACCGCGGAAGAAGGCGGACTGATCTACCGCCTGGATCTCTGGGCGGCCACAGAGGCATTGCACCGGCTCGTCTCCCGGCCCGAACTGAGGCTGGCCATCAACTGTTCGGCGCTCACCCTCGCCTGTCCCGGGATGGCTCACGAACTCGTTGCGGCCGTCAAAGCGGTTAACCGTGACCCGAAGTCGTTGATCGTCGAGTTGACCGAGAGTGTGGACATCCCGGACAACAGCCAGATCATGAAAACGCTGAACGAACTTCGCCGGGAAGGAATGCGGATCGCACTGGACGACTTCGGGACGGGGTACGCGGGGTTGAACAATCTTCGCACCCTGCCTATCGACATCGTCAAGATCGACCGCAGCCTTGTCGCCACCCTCGCCGACGAGTCGTCACAAGCCGACAACACCGAACACTTCCTCAGCGGCATCAGGCAACTCACCCATGCGATGGGCATCGAACTACTGGCCGAGGGGATCGAGACCCCCCACCAATTGGACGTCTTGCAGAAGCTGGAATTCAACTACGCGCAAGGATTCCTGCTCGGACGTCCCAGCTCCGAGGAAGTCCCACGCGATCTCATGAGAGCGAATGTGTCCACCGAGTGAGGCGAGCGCGGACCTACACTCGCAGAGATGAGGCTTCGTGCACTGGGCGCCCTACTGACGTCCGTGACCGCAACGTCCGTCGTAGCACCGGTCGCAGCGGCTCAGGGTGGCCTGCCGGCTTATTCCCATGTCGTCGTTGTCGTCGAGGAGAACCACGCCGCCTCGTCGATCATCGGGAACAAAGCGGCGCCGTTCATCAACTCCCTGGCCCAAGGAGGTGCGTTGATGACCCAGTCGTTCGGCGTCACCCACCCCAGCCAACCGAACTACCTCGCACTTTTCGCCGGTGACACCTTCGGGGTGAACTCGAACATCTGCCCGCTTGATCTCGGTACCGCGCCGAACCTGGCATCGGTGCTGATTGCCGCGGGCCGCACCTTCGGTGGCTACGCCGAGGGCAACCAGCACTCCGGGGAGTGCCACGACGGTCCATACGCGCGCAAACATGTTCCCTGGCTGAACTTCTCCAATGTGCCGCCGACAGTGTCCATGCCGGTGAGCGCCTTCTCCGGTGACGGCAGCCTGCCCACCGTGTCGTTCGTGGTCCCCGACCTGGACAACGACATGCACGACGGCAGCATCGCAGCCGCCGATGACTGGCTGGCCGCTCATCTTGCCGGTTATGCCGACTGGGCCAAGGCGAACAACGGCCTACTGATCTTCACCTGGGACGAGGATGACGACAGCGCGGACAACCGAATCCCGACAATCTTCTACGGTGCCGACATCCGGCCGGGCACCTACGGGCAGCCGATCACCCACTACAACGTCCTGTCGACGGTGGAGGAGATCTACGGACTACCCAAGACCGGGCAGGCGGCTACGGCTCCCGTCGTCGCGGGGATCTGGCTGACCGGAAACGGCGCTTAGCCGTTCAGGCGGCGTTGTGGGGACTGTGGGCGACGATCACCGGGATCTGGGCCCCGGTGGCGACCGCCGAACTCACTGAATGATGCAGAACGTCGGTGAACCGGCTGTGGCCGTGACTGCCGACCACCAGGAGTTGAGCCCTCTCGGCAAACTCCAGAAGTCGATGGACCGGCCGATCGGCCACCACGACCCGGTGAACGGAAACATCCGGATATCGGGCACCCCAACCGGCCAGCCGTTCGGCGAGGATCTCCTCCTCCTCAGCCTGAAAATTGGCCCACTCTATCGGCGCGTGCCCGGGCCGCCCGAAACTGACCGGGCCCTCATCGCTCCACGCGTGCATCGCAATCAGATCCGCCGAACGCCGAGAGGCTTCATCGAAGGCGATCTGGAAGGCCGCTTCCGACGCCGGTGATCCGTCGATTCCCACGACCACGGGCCCTTTCGGTCTGGCGATGGATTCGTCGTCATGGATCACAGCCAGCGGGCAGGAAGCATGGTGAACCAATCCCGAACTAACCGAGCCGAATAGGGCCCGGGAGAATCTTCTCCGGCCGCGACACCCCACCACCAACATGGCTGCGTGTTTGCTGTAATCAGCCAGGGCGGGCACCGGCAACCCAGTCAATATTCCGGTATGAATCGGGAACTCCGGATGTGAGGAGAGGACGTCAATGGCTGCTGTGTAGGCAGAATCCAGAATCTGACGAGCGTTGTACTTACCCATCGTGAAGCGTGCTCGGTCAGCACGCGCTGAAACTCCCACCCACGGCGAGGCGTTGGTATCCGAAACCGGCGCAACGACATTCACCAGCCGGAGAGCAACCCTTCGCAACTTGGCATCACCTGCGGCCCATCGCACTGCTGCTGTCGCCGACGCTGAGCCATCCACGCCGACCACAATCTCTGATTGGGCATTTCGATTCGGCATACCTATCGGGTACCCCGCTGGCCGGGCTTGGTAAACCCGCGTTAATCCGTTTCGCGGAATCGGATTGCAAGTACGCAAACGTCATCTCGACGTGGTGCTGGTGAGAGCGTCTGACTGAGTTGTTCACATGACTGCCCGAGCGCGTCATGCTCGGTCCACTCGGAAACGAGCCGCTCGGCTTCAGCGATCCCGTCGTCAAGGTCGGCGCTGCCGGCCTCGATCAAGCCGTCGGTGTACAGGACCAGAACGTCACCGGGTTCCGCCGTGACTCGACCTTCAATCAGTTGACGTTCGGGGTAGTCAGAACCGCCCAATCGCCCGAGCAAGGGGCCGCGCGGTTCAGCGAGCCGGATGATCTCGCCGGTGCGATGTCGTCGAAGCAGGGCCGGCGGATGTCCGGCGTGAGCGTAGGCCACGGCCCGGGTGTCCGGATCGAACACGGCGATGACGACGGTGGCAAACCTCCCCTTGGTGGCGTGCCTGGCGAAGCTGTTCAGTTCGGTCACTATCCGGCCCGGAGAAAGGCCCTGGAATGCCAACGCCCGCGCAGCGCTACGCAGTTGCGCCATGTCTTCGACGCTGGACAGTCCGTGGCCCACCACGTCACCGACAGCCAGATAGGTGGCACCGGTCTCCGGTATCGGTATCAGGTCATACCAGTCGCCGCCCAGGCCGTGCACCGCGTCTGCGGGGTGATAACTGATGCCGACGTCCAACCCGGCGATCTCGGGTGGCTCAGTAGGCAGGACCGCTGCCAGCAGGACCGCGGCACGGGCGTTCTCGTCGGCATAGATCTGGGCACGCACCAGGGCCTGGGCGACCATGGAAGCTACTGCCGAGACGTACGCCACCTGTGCCTCGTCGAGCGGCTGGGGATCACGCCACAGCACGCTGAGCATCCCGACAGTGCGTCCGCCGGTGATCAGTGGCCAGATGACCGCTGACGAGCCCTCCAGAGCGGTCATCCACTGTGCGGTGGTCGGATACCTTTCCTCAAAGTCGGCCATGTCGCGCAGGATCACCGGTCGGCCGGTGAGGATCACGTCGGTTGCGGCCGACGGTGCGGACAGCTTGAGACCATCGGCGAATTGAGCCATCACATCCGGCGGATAACCGGCCATCGTCACCCACTGCAGGGTGTCGCCATCGTGATCGACCAACCCGAGTGTCAGTGCCTGTGCCCCGACGTTCTGAAGGACCGCGGCTGCAACGGTTCTGCCGATGTCGGCCGGGGTGAGATCGGCAGCCAGTTGCCGGGCCAACTCCGCGAGTGCCTCGATTCGGATCCGTTCACGACGTTCGATGACCCGTTCGCCGACCGCGCGGATTCGCGCGTCGACCTCTTGGGCGATCAGAATCGCTACCAGGACCATGAACGCGAGATAGGCCTGGGTGATCGCAAAGGCACCGGTCGGGGACAGGCCCAGCGCCGGAAACAGCACGTGCCCGGTCGTCAGCATCTGGTTGATCGCGACCGCCACCACTGCTCCCACCAGGGCGGCGCCAAGCATCCCGAGGCGGATCGCGGCCCACACCAGCAGCGGCAACATCGTCATGCTGGCCGGAACCAACTGCCAGAAGGCGGTCAGTGGCACCAGAGCCGCCGTTGTCAGTACCGCCGCCGTCTCGACCCACCTCGCCCGCAGGGCAGGCCATTGGCTCGACCACAGGAGGATCGGCGTACCAACGACGAGCACACCGAGCACGTCGCCAGCCCACCATCGCAATGCCGAGACACCCCACGGCGCTCCGAAATTGGTGGCGATCACCGCTGCACCGATCGCACCGCCGGCCAGCGGCCCCACAACCATGGCACCGGCGGCGAACTTCATGAGATCTTTGCGCTGACTCAGATCCGGCCGTCCGCCACACCAGGTGCGCACCAACGATGCGCCCACAACCGGCTCCACGGCATTGGCCAGTGCGTATCCCAATGCCGCCCCGAACGCGCTGCCCTGCTTCAGGTCGATGACGATTTCGGCGACGACGATTGACGCGACGATCAGCGGCCAACGCGAACGGCGGGTCAGCAGCATCACCGCCACCGTCACCCCCGCGGGGGGGAAGAACGCCGGATAGCCGCCGTTGGCGAAGAACTGCCAGGACAGCACTGCGCCGGCGAGGTAAGCCAGCACGACGGCGCCAAACAGCGCCCCTGCCGACCGCCCCCAGCGGCTGCTGCTCCACCCCACGCACCCAACCTAACCCCGGCCGGTGCGGGTGCGTTACCCAGAGGCGGGCACGGCTCCGATCCAGCCGGCTGTCTGGCTCATAGATCGAGGACCATACGTAGCGCCGCATCAACGCGGCGCATCTCGTCGAAGCTCAGGAACCCCGCGCTCTTGCCCAGTCGGCACGTCGTCGGGGACCGAGAAGTCTTTGTAGTTCACCGCGAGCCATAGGGGTGTCGGGCGGCTAACCTCAAGGCGGACCCTAGTTTCTGGCGCAGAGCGCGCTGCGGGGTTTATCCCGAGTCAGGATGGAGATCATGGATCAGCGGCCGCCGTTTCCCATCGTCGTTGGTGGGCGGAACAACGATTGCGTGATCAGCCAGGAGGCCATCGGCCGCGTCGTCGTGGTCTCGGTGGCCGGGGTGCTGGACATGCTGACCTCGCCTCAACTTGAAGCCGGCATCGCCGAGGCCCTGCAAAAGGGCCCCTCGGCGGTCATCATCGACCTCACCGACGTGAACTTTCTCGCCTCGGCGGGAATGAGCGCGCTCCTCGCCGCCCGTGACCAAGTGGGTCCGGCGATCAGATTCGCCGTCGTCGCCGACAGCCCGGCCACCAGTCGTCCCCTCACACTGGTGGGATTGGCGGATGTGATCGGGCTGCACCGAACCGTGTCCGACGCGCGGGCCGCGGTGGAGGAATGAACCACGGGTTAGACGGGTATAGCCACTAGCGATGATCTCGCCGCGTCGCTCATATCAACAATCAGAGGCCGTACGGTTTGCCCGCAACGGCCTAGTTGCCGACGGCAGCACTGCGGCGAGCATCCGTGAGGAACTCGTCGGCTGGATACGGCGGCACCTGGACCTCAGCGAGACCCGAACCTGCGATGTGCTCTTGGCGGTGAACGAGGCTCTGGCCAACGCAGCCGAGTTCGCGTACCTGGACCTCGACCCGGCCGACGACGCATTCGGCACCGTCGACCTTGATGTGGCCCACGATCCGCGACGTTCGGCTCTGATGGTCACCGTCGCCGATCACGGCCGCTGGCGCCAGCCTGACGAGCGTTACTCGAAGCTGAGCCGTGGCCGCGGCATCCCGTTGATGCACGTCCTGGCTGACGCGGCGATCATCGACGTCTCGTTGAGTGGCACCACCGTCAGGCTGCGGTTCGACGGAGTCTGCCCCAAGGTGCTGTGACGGCCCGGGTTCGGAGGGCTCAGCGGGGAAGGTTGTCGGAGGGTCGGTTTAGGGTGCTGGTCGATGGCTTTGCATATCCACCGCGCGGATCGAACTGACATCCTCGCGGACGGACTGGGGGAACTGCTTGCCAGCCCGCCCACGGACCCGTTCGCTGAGGATCTCGTCGTCGTGCCTGCCCGCGGGGTGGAACGCTGGCTATCCCAGCGGCTCTCGCATCGGTTGGGCCGCGGATCGCGGGGCGATGGTGTCTGCGCTGGGGTTTCGTTCCGGTCCCCGGGGTCTTTGATCGCCGAAATCACCGGTACCCGGGAAGACGACCCGTGGTCGCCGGAAGCGATGACCTGGCCGCTCCTGGAGGTGATCGACACGCACCTCGACGAGCCGTGGTGTCGCACGCTGGCCACTCACCTGGGCCGTTTCGAAGAGGATCCGGTGGAGATGGAACTACGCCGGGGGCGTCGCTACGCCGTGGCGCGCCGACTGGCTGGACTGTTTGCCTCCTACGCCCGGCAGCGCCCCCAGTTGCTGGCCGGCTGGCTCGACGGGAACGCCGACGGGCTACCCGAGGATCTGGCCTGGCAGCCACACCTGTGGCGTCGACTGGTGGCTCTCATGGCGCTCGAACCACCGCATGTCCGGCACGCCAAGACTGTTGTGCGGCTGCGTGATTCCGGAGCGGATCTTCCATACCGCCTGTCGCTGTTCGGCCACACGCGGTTAGCGGTAACCGATATCGAACTCCTCGACGCGCTGGCCGTCCACCATGACCTGCACCTGTGGCTGCCCCACCCGAGCGCGCCGTTGTGGGGCGCGCTGACCGGACTGCGCGGGGTGGTCCGCCGCTGCGACGATGACAGCCACCGCCGGGTGGGGCATCCGTTGCTGACCACCCTGGGGCGGGATCTTCGCGAACTGCAGCGCAGCCTGCCTGTCGTGGCCGCCGACGAGTTCCTGTCCCGGTCGCTCCGGCCGGATACCCTGCTGGGCTGGCTGCAATCCGACATTGCCGACGATGTCGTTCGGCCGCTGGGGCGTTCGATGCAGGACGACGACCGTTCGGTGCAGGTGCACAGCTGCCACGGGCCGGCCCGCCAGATCGAGGTGCTGCGCGAGGTGCTGCTGGGTCTGCTGTCCGACGACGACAGCCTCGAACCACGCGACATCCTGATCATGTGCCCGGACATCGAGGCCTATGCTCCGCTGATCGCCGCTGGATTCGGCCTTGGCGAAGTGGTTCCCGGTGCGCATCCCGCCCACCGGCTGAGGGTCCGCCTCGCCGACCGCGCGTTGGTGCAGACCAATCCTCTTCTGGCGGTGGCATCCCAGCTTCTGATGCTGGCCGGCAGCCGGGTCACGGCTTCGGAGGTACTGAACATCGCCCATGCCGAACCGGTGCGTGCCCGGTTCGGCTTCACCGACGACGACCTGGAAAACATCACCGTCTTGGTTAAGCAGTCCAACATCCGGTGGGGACTGGATCGAGAGCATCGCACCCCGTTCGGGGTCGACTTCATTCAGAACACCTGGCAATTCGGACTGGACCGGATCCTCGCCGGGGTGGCCATGTCCGATGACTCGCAGGCCTGGATCGGCACTACGCTGCCACTGGACGACGTCAGTAGCAACCGCGTCGAACTCGCCGGCCGACTCGCCGAATTCGTATCCCGCCTCGGTGGCTCGGTGGAGTCGCTCAGCGGTGCGCGGCCGCTGCGGGACTGGCTAAGCGCATTGGCCGACGGTGTTGCGCTGATCACCCGCGTCACCGACGAAGACGCCTGGCAGATGAGCCAGCTGCAACGGGAGTTCAACCAGGTGCTGCAGCGGGCCGGCGGACGGGCCGACATTGAGATGCGACTCGCCGACGTCCACGCACTGTTGACTGGGCACCTAGCCGCCCGTCCGACCCGGGCGAACTTCCGCACCGGCACGCTGACCGTGTGCACCATGGTGCCGATGCGGTCGGTTCCACACCGGGTGGTCTGCCTGGTTGGTCTGGACGACACCGTATTCCCGCGCATCGGCAGCCCCGACGGGGACGACGTACTGGCCCGCGACCCTATGACCGGTGAACGCGACATCCGATCCGAGGACCGGCAGTTGCTGCTGGACGCGATCGGCGCGGCCGGGGAGAAACTCGTCATCACCTACACCGGTGCCAACGAGTACACCGGTAAGGACCGGCCGCCTGCGGTTCCGTTGATGGAACTGCTGGACGCACTGGACGCCACCACGCCGGTGAAGGTCCGCCAGCGGGTTGTCACCCGTCATCCTTTGCAGCCCTTCGATGTTCGCAATGTCACGCCCGGTGCACTGGGAGTATCGGGAAAGCCGTTCACCTTCGACCCCACTGCGTTGTCCGCGGCTCTGGCGATGGCCGCCGATCGTCCCCGTCAACCCGACTTCTTCGCTGCGCCACTGCCCGCGCCCGATCCCGCCGATGTCGCACTCGCGGATCTACTTGCGTTCTATCGCAACCCCATCCGCGGCTTCTTCACCGAACTCGACTTCACCCTTCCCCGCGACTTCGAGGGCATCGACGACGCCATGCCGGTGGAAGTCGGCAGTCTGGGAAGGTGGGTCGTCGGCGACCGGATGCTCAGTGACATCGTCGGCGGGATGGATCCGCAGCAGGCGCGCCAAGCCGAATGGCGTCGCGGCCTGTTGCCCCCCGGGTGGCTGGGTTGCCACGCGATCAACGAATTACGCGACGAGGCAATGGAATTAGCCACCGCAGCCGCGCACTATCGGATCGGTGAACCGCAGGCTTATGACGTCGACGTCGATCTTGGCGGGGGTCGTCGGCTGACCGGAACGGTCTCTCAGTTGTTCGCCGATCGGCAGGTCGCGCTGACGTTCTCCAAACTAGACGGCCAGCATCTGCTCGGCGCATGGATTCCGCTGCTCGCTCTGGCGGCGGCCCGGCCCGACCTGGACAGCGGCGCGGTGTGCATCGGGCGCGCCCGGGGCGGCGGGCTGGCCAAGCGCGTCCTGCGCTCGCCGCGGGAAGATCCGACCACCATCCTCGGCGAACTGGTGGCGTTGTACGACGCCGGCCGTCGTCAGCCGATCCCGTTGCCGATCAAGACGTCTTACGCATGGGCGGCCGCGCGGTTCGAGTTGGAGGGCGGTAACTACAACCGGCGTCGCCCACCGGATCCGCAGCGCGAGGCTCGCAGCAAGTGGCGGTACGAACGCGAGGACGCTGCGGTTGAGCGAATCTGGGGCAAAGAGCCGGATCTGTCAGTGCTGCTGACGCCGGCCCTGCCGGGGGAGGCGGTCGACGGCGAGCCGACACGGCTGGGTTCCTACGCCGCGCGGCTGTGGCGGCCCCTACTGCGCGCCGAGAGGGAGGGGGGCTGATGGAACGTTTCGACCTGTCCGGCCCCCTGCCTGCACCGGCATCCACCACCGTGCTGGAGGCCAGCGCCGGAACCGGAAAGACCTTCACTCTCGCCGGCCTGGTGACCCGTTACGTCGCCGAGGGACGCGCGTCGCTGGATCAGATGCTGCTGATCACCTTCAGCCGCTCGGCAACCCAGGAGTTGCGTGAACGGGTCCGCGATGCACTGCAGGTCGCAGTTCGGGCGATCGAGAACCCCGAGACGGTGGGTACCAACGCACTGCTGCAACACCTCGTCGACGTCGACGCTGCGGAGCTGGACGCCCGTAGAGAACGGCTCATGGATGCTCTGGCCGGATTCGACGCAGCGACCATCGCGACCACACATCAATTCTGCAACGTCGTTCTGAAGTCCCTCGGCGTGGCCGGTGACACCGACGCCGGCGTGCAACTGGTCGAGAACCTCGAGGACCTGGTTGCCGAGATAGTCGACGACCTCTATCTCAAGCTCTTCGGAAACCTCACCGACAGGCCGAAAATCAGTCGCGAGGATGCTCTGAGCATGGCCCGCGCTATCGCCGACCAGGGCGGTACCGATCTGCGGCCGGCCAACCCACATTCCGATAGCGAAGCCGCGGTGCGACTGAGGTTCGCCAGGAATTTCATCACCGAACTGGACCGCCGCAAGCGCCTGCGCGGAATCCTCGGCTACGACGACCTGCTGACCCGACTCGCCCGCGCGCTCACGGAGCCGGATTCGCCGGCTGCGGTTCGCATGCGCCAGCGGTGGTCGGTAGTGATGGTCGACGAGTTCCAGGACACCGACCCGGTGCAGTGGGAGGTGATCAGCCGCGCCTTCCGGGGCAAGTCGACGCTGATCCTGATCGGCGACCCCAAGCAGGCCATCTATGCGTTCCGCGGCGGCGATATCGTCACCTATCTGCAAGCCGCGCGCACGGCAGGGGAGCGGCGCACGCTCGGGGTCAACTGGCGCAGCGACTCGGTTCTCGTCGACCGCTTGAAGACTCTGATGAGCGGTGCCGAACTCGGCGATCCCGACATCGTGGTTCGCGACGTCGAAGCCGCGCATCGCGGACACCGACTGGCCGGCGCACCCCGCAACGACCCATTCCGGTTGCGGGTGGTGTCGCGGGACGGATTCGGTCTCGCTGGCACCCAGACCCTGAAAGCTGACGTGCTGCGCCCCCACATCGAAGCCGATCTGGCCGCAGACATCCGGGAGCTGCTGGCCAGCGGCGCCACCTACGACGGGCGTCCGCTGCGGGCGCGTGACATCGCGGTCATCACCGCGCATTCCGGTGCCCGTGACTGCTTCGAATCCTTGATCGCCGCCGGGGTGCCGGCCGTCTACACCGGGGACATCGACGTCCTGAAATCACCGGCCGCCGACGACTGGCTGTGTCTGTTGGAGGCCATCGACCAGCCGCACCGGCCGGGGATGGTGCGCGCCGCGGCGGCAACCATGTTCTTCCGAAACACCGCCGACGACCTGGCCCGCGGCGGGTCCGAACTCACCGATGAGGTCGCCGAGACTCTGCGCCAGTGGGCCGACCACGCCCGGGAGGCCGGCGTGCCGGCCATCTTCGAAGCGGCTCAGCTGGCCGGGATGGGCAAGGACGTGTTGTCCTGGGCCGGCGGGGAGCGGCACATGACCGACCTCGCGCATGTCACCCAACTCTTGCACGAGACGGCCCAACGTGAGCACTACAGCTTGCCGGCTCTGCGGGATTGGCTGCGCACCCAGCGTGAAGAGGGCTCGCAGGCCAATGAACGCAGTCGCCGGTTGGACAGCGAAGCCGAAGCCGTACAGGTGATGACGGTGTGGGGCAGTAAGGGCCTGCAGTTCCCGATCGTCTACCTGCCCTATGCGTTCAATCGGCATCTGCGCAGGGAAGACCTCGTCCGGTACCACGACGGTGGCCAACGGTGTCTGTACATCGGCGGCAAGCAGAGCGAGGAGTTGGCGGCAGCCCAGCACTCGAGCGACCGGGAGGCGCGCGGAGAGGAACTTCGCCTCTGCTACGTCGCCCTCACCCGGGCGCAGTCCCAGATCGTGGCCTGGTGGGCACCCTCCTGGGATGAACCCAACGGCGGACTTTCCCGGCTGCTCCGCGGCCGTGAGCCCGGCCAGGCGGCGGTACCGGAGTACAGCGAGCCGAAACAGATCGACTGCGCGGATGCGCTGTCCTTGCTTCGGCGCTGGGAAGCCTTGGACGCCTTGGTGATCGAGAAATCCGTCATCGGGAAGCCGGGGAGGCTCGCAGGGGTGGAGTTGCCCGAGAATCCCGATGTGCGGCACTTCCACCGTCGTATCGACACCACCTGGCGGCGCACCTCCTACTCGCAGTTGGTCCGCTCCGCGCAGGAGGGCGTGGGCGTCAGCAGCGAACCGGAGGTGGTCGAACTCGACGACGAGGTCCCCGACATCCCACTGGTGGCACCGATCGGAATCGCCGACGTTCCGTCGCCGATGGCCGACCTCCCGACGGGAGCCAAGTTCGGCACGCTGGTGCATGCGGTGCTGGAGACCGCCGACCCACTGGCTGACGACCTCGCCGCCGAGTTACGCACCCAGATCGACATCCACTCGGTTTGGTGGCCGGTGGACGTACCGACCGCCGATCTGGCCGCCGCACTGATCCCGATGCACGACACGCCGCTCGGCCCATTGGCCGACAACCGCACCCTGCGGCAGATCGGATTGTCGGACCGGTTGTGCGAGATGAACTTTGAGTTTCCATTGGCTGGCGGCGATCTTCGTGAAGCGGCACCGGAGATTCGGCTCGTCGATGTTGGCCGGCTGTTGGGCGAGTACCTTCCGGCCGACGATCCGCTGGTGGGATACGCCGAGCGGTTGACCGACCCCACCCTCGGTCGTCAGCCGCTGCGCGGGTACCTCAGCGGTTCACTCGACGTGGTGCTGCGGATCCCCGACGGGGCGGACCACCGTTACCTTGTCGTCGACTACAAGACCAATTGGCTCGGTGAGTCGGAGCGCCCGCTGACCGCCGCCGATTACACCGCCGCACGGATGTCCGAGGCCATGCTGCACTCCGACTACCCTTTGCAGGCTCTGCTGTACAGCGTTGTACTGCATCGGTTCCTGCGCTGGAGACTGCCGGGGTACGACCCGGGCCGGCACTTCGGCGGCGTCTTGTACCTGTTCGTCCGGGGTATGTGTGGTGCGGATACGCCGATCGTGGACGGTCATCCCGCCGGTGTGTTCGGGTGGCAGCCGCCAATCGAACTGGTGATAGCCGTGTCGGATCTGCTCGACGGTCGGGAGGCGGTTGCATGACGACGGGTATGACGGCGCCGATCGCCGACGCCGCGGACTGGCGGCTCAGCGCGTCGGCCAAGGGGCTGCTTCGCGACTTCAACGACGCCGGTGTGCTGGATTCCTCGGATGTTCTCGTCGCCCAGCGGCTGACCGAGTTGGCCGGGGAAACCGACCCACGGGTGGCTCTGGCGGTGGGGTTCGCGGTGCGAGCCCTGCGGGGCGGGTCGGTGTGCGTGGACCTCTCGGTAGTCGCCGAGCAGGTCGGAGGCCCCGAGCTGCCATGGCCGGAGCCTGCCGGTTGGCTGGCCGCGATCACCTCCAGTGAGTTGATCGCCGAACCGCCGGTGCTTCACCTCGACGCGGGAATGTTGTATCTGGATCGCTATTGGATCGAGGAACGGCGGGTCGCCGAGGACGTCCTGACTCTGGCCGGCGCCACCCGGTCGGGCTCTGCCGTCGACATCGACCGGCTCTTCCCGGACAGTTACGCCGAACAGCGGGTGGCGGCCCAGGTGGCGCTGTCGCGGGCGCTGACCGTGCTGACCGGCGGCCCCGGCACCGGCAAGACCACGACCGTGGCCCGACTGCTGGCTCTGCTGGCTGAGCAGTCCCAACTCGACGGTAAGCCGATGCTGAGGATCGCGTTGGCGGCGCCCACCGGCAAAGCGGCGGCACGCCTGCTGGAGGCGGTGCAAGAGGAGGTTGACGCCCTGGAACCTGTTGACCGAGAACGGATGCCGGCCCTGACCGCCACCACACTTCACAGGCTGCTGGGTAGCCGCCCCGACACGTCTTCACGATTCCGCCACCACCGGGACAACCGGCTGCCGCATGACGTGATCGTCGTCGACGAGACGTCGATGGTCTCGCTGACCATGATGGCGCGGCTGCTCGACGCGGTTCGTCCGGAATCCCGATTGGTGCTGGTCGGCGACCCACACCAGCTGGCCTCGGTCGAGGCCGGTGCGGTGCTGGCCGACCTGGTCGACGGTTTGGCCGCTGTTGCCGAGACGCCAATCGCGACGTTGGTGACTCCGCACCGGTTCGGCGAGTCAATCGGGTCGCTGGCCCAGGCTATCCGGGAGGGTGACGCTGAATCAGCCCTGGCAGTCCTGGCTGCCGGCGGTGAGAGCATCGAATGGGTGAACAGCGATCAGCCCGGCGATGTGCTTCGCAAAGTCCTGGTGCCGCATGCGCTCAAGGTCAGGGAGGCTGCCGTCTTGGGCGACGGCCCTGAAGCGCTGCGGACGCTGGACCAGCACCGGATGCTGTGCGCTCACCGTCGCGGTCCGTACGGGGTGACCTACTGGAACCGGCAGACCGAGCGCTGGCTGGCTGAGCAGACCGACATGCCGCTCTGGGCGCCCTGGTATCCGGGCCGACCGGTGCTGGTCACGGCCAACGACTACGGGCTCGGACTGTACAACGGCGACACCGGAGTTGCGGTTCTCCGCGACGGTTCGCTGCGGGCGGTGATGTCGGCCAGCGGTGGACCTGTCGAGTTGGCGACCAGCCGTCTGGCCGACATCGAGACCATGCATGCGATGACCATCCACAAGAGTCAGGGCAGCCAGGCCCTGGAGGTCACAGTGCTGCTGCCGCCCGTCGAATCTCGCCTGCTGACTCGCGAATTGCTCTACACGGCTGTCACCCGCGCGCGAAATAAGGTGCGGCTTATCGGGTCGGCTGACCAGTTGCGGGCGGCGGTCGAAAGGCGCGCTATCCGGGCCACCGGCCTGAAGCGGCGGCTCAGCGCGGCGGGCTGACGCGTGTCAACCCGCCGCGCTGCTCTACTCCCGGGCGCTCAGTCGTCCAACGCGATGAGGGGCGGGTATGGTCCGGCGCCGAATGGGTTGTAGTCCGGCCGGGCGAATTGCGCTTCATTGCTCCAGCCCTGCGGTACGCTCTGAACGGCCCCCGAGATGCCTGGGCTGTACGAGGGGCTCGTGGTAACACAACGTGTTGACCGGTCGCACTCTGTTCCCGAATCCGCACTCGCTGTTGGTACCGCGGTCACGGCTATCGCCGCGGCACCAATCAAAAGTGTCCGGATCAGGATTGGGGTTGCCATTTCTATCGACTCCTTCGTCGTTGCGGAGGGCGCTCCATGCATTCCAACGCCTCTGACTGTGAGCGTAGGAGCCCAGGTGAACGGGGTCACTATTCTCATAGGGAAGTCATTTGTTTCCCGGTCAGCCGCAGGTCGGGAGGGGGCGGCCGGCAGGGCCGTCGCGCAAACGGTCATTTCGCAAGCTCTCACGTCGCCTGGATGTGGTGCAGTGCAACGTCGCTCAGTTCGCCGTTGAATACCGTCGCGGTCATGTATGTGTGGGACGGCTGACGGCGCCGGTCGGTCGGAGATCCGGGGTTGAGCAGCCGCAGACCCGAGCGGGTGGTGGAGTCCCAGGGAATGTGGCTGTGTCCGAACACCAGAACGTCGGTATCCGGGAACTGGGCCGCCATACGTGCCTCGCGGCCCGCTGAGGCGCCGGTCTCGTGAACGACGGTGAAGCGCACACCGCCCAGGGTGGCCGCGGCACGTTCTGGAAGACGGGATCGCAGGGCTGGACCGTCGTTATTACCCCAGCAGCCCAGCAGTCGGGCCGCCCTTACTTCGATGGCGTCGAGGAGGGTGACATCGACCCAATCCCCGGCATGGATCACCACGTCGGCGCCATCGATGTCGGCCCATAGTTGGGCAGGTAGGTCGCGCGCCCGGCGCGGCACGTGAGTGTCTGCCGTCAGCACGATGCGCATGCGTCAGGGTACGTCGGGCGGGTGCTACCGCGCCGGACGTGGTTTTGGCTACCGGAGGTGGAATCGGGGCACTGGCCGGACCGTTCGCCCCGTTCTACCCTGGAAGTGGAGGGCTGGATGTGGTGGGACTGAAATGAAAGGCCCTGACATGAAGAACACCGTTTGGATCGATGACACGGACAACGACGGAATCAGCCGAGACGCAGAGAAGCGCTGGCATGATCCGGCGGTCTTCCGCGCGGCGGTGGCCTACGTCTTCGCGGTGATCGCGCTGGCGGCGGCGGCGTTCGCCGCGATGGCAGTGTGGCACTCGGTGATCGCCGCGTTCATGGTGCCGGGAATCCTCTTCGTCGGCGCCGTGGGAGCGCTGCTGCGCGCCTACCAGGTGTGGCGAGCCGAGGGCGTCTGGGTGATCTGGCAGGGTGCGGGATGGGTTCTGGTGATTTTGTTCCTGTTCTGCCTCGGCGTCCCGACAGCGGTGCTGTAGCGCCAGCCATACTCGTCGGGTGACCCCGTCTGCGGTGCCTGAATCCGAGTCGTCCGGCCGACCATTGGCTGGTGTCCGGGTCGTCGAGATCTCCAGCTTCGTCGCCGTCCCATTGGCCGGGATGACGTTGGCGCAACTCGGTGCGGAAGTGGTGCGCATCGACCCGGTCGGTGGGGCTGCGGACTGGCGTCGCTGGCCGCTGGCCGAATCCGGGCAGAGTATCTATTGGGCCGGACTCAACAAGGGCAAGCGGTCGATGGCCGTGGACATGCGCTCTGCCGAAGGTCGGGAATTGATTCAGCGGCTCATCACGGCCGCCGGAGTCTTCATCACCAATGTCTCAGGACGGCAGTGGCATTCCTATGAATCGTTGAGTGCGCTACGGCCCGATCTGATCCAGCTTGAGGTGGTGGGACGCGGCGACGGGAGGACGGGGGTGGACTACACCGTGAACGCCGCGACTGGATTCCCGCTGATCACCGGACCCCCCGACCACATCGGGCCGGTCAACAACGTCGTGCCGGCCTGGGACATCAGTTGCGGTCTCTATGCCGCGCTGTCGGTGCTGACCGCTCTACGTCGCCGGGAGGCCACAGGTCGGGGCGGCCACATTCTGTTGCCGTTGGACGACGTCGCCCTGACCGCGGCCGCCAACCTGGGCTATCTCACCGAGGTGATGGTCAACGGCGTCGTGCGACCCCGCTTGGGCAACGCGATCTTCGGCCAGTACGGCCAAGACTTCATCAGCAGCGACGGCGTGGGCTTCATGGTGGTGGCGCTCACCGGCCGGCACTTCCGCGATCTCGCCGAGCTCACCGGCACAGCGAAAGCCGTTGCCGCCGTGGCTGATGCGTTGGCAACCGATTTCAGCGACGAGGGACAGCGCTACGAGCACCGCGAGGTGCTCAGCGCGTTGTTCGGTGCGTGGTTCCGGGCTCGCACGGCCGAAGAGATCACCGCAGCGCTGACCGGGAGTTCGGTACTGTGGGAGCGTTATCAGAGCTTCGCCGATGTGGTGAATAGCCCACGAGTGCAGGACAATCCGCTGTTCACGCCGCTGGACCAACCGGGCATCGGAACCTATCTCGCCCCCGGACTGCCGATGTCCGTGGACGGCGTTCACACCAGCGCCGCACCCGCGCCCGTTCTGGGACAAGACAACGATGCCGTGCCCGCGGAATGGCTCTGCGCATGAGTCTTGCCGACTTTCTGGACCTCACCGCCGACGGCATCGACGCCTTCACCGGGCCGCCGAACGGCCCGGTCGGCAAGCGCGCCTACGGCGGGCACCTGGCCGCCCAGTCGCTTGCCGCCGCCTGTCGTACCGTGACCGCGGATCGGCTGCCGACGGCGTTGCACGTGCAGTTCCTGCGCGGCGGGGATGCCGGGACTCCGGTTCGCTACCACGTGGAACGGATGCACGACGGGCGGACCACGTCGTCGCGCCGGGTGCTCGGCCGTCAAGCGGATCGAACATTGGTCAGTGCCACAGCACTTTTCGTCGTGCCGACGGCCGGTCCTGAACACACCGACGAACCTGAACGCCAAGATCCCGAGGCGTTGGATCGCACCGGTCCGATCGGACCGGCGCCGTCGCTAGCGCCCGAGGAGGTGGACATCCGCATCCGCGACGACCGCACCGGAGGTGATTTCGTCCGCGAACTCTGGTGGCGTATCAGCGCGGCACTGCCCGACGACCCGATCCTGCATGCATGCCTGGCGGTCTACGTCACCGACATCTACGGGGTCGACCCGGTGCTCGCCGTGCACGGATATTCGATGACCGACCGCAGTCACCACTGCGCCACGACCGACTCATCAATCTGGTTCCACCGCAACATTCGTGCCGACCGATGGAACCTGTTGGAGTCACGGTCGCCCGCCGCGGCCCGGGGGCGTGGGGTGATGACTGCTGCCCTCTACAACGCCGGTGGGGTTAGGGTGGCGACCTTGGTGCACGAGGGCCAGGCGGTGAGGCGCGAGCAACTCTAGGCTGCGGCGATTTTCCGGTAGATGCCGGGCAGAAAGCCCGCTAGGTGGTTCATCTCCTGTGCGCAGTGCACGAGCAGATCCCTCGGGTGAGGCAATTGACGTGCGGCGAGCGGTCGGATCATGTTGTTGGCCAGCCGGTTTCCACCACGAACCGCCACCTGGCGGCCACCCATCCAGAATCTGGACCGCATCTCGCTACCGTCTGCAGTGGGGCGAACGTGGTGGATCAGCCAGCCGATGTCCACCGGCAGTTCGCTGGATCCGATCCGCGCGCAGACCGCGATGCCCTCTGCGAGCCCGGCCCGGTCCAGGCCCAGCGTCGAGGGTTCGACGAACTGGATCGCCCCTTTGGTGAACGTCGAGCCGATGTACTCCTCGATGAGCGAGGTGCGCCCTACGTAGTGCTCGTCACCATGACAGCCATCTCCGCCGCCGTCGGCCCAGCGGGCCGCCACGTGCGCACGCGGATGCCACAGCTTGTAGCGGCGCGAATCGCTGCCGTGCCAGCCGAACCACCAATCCCACATCGCGGGGGTGACACCGGGCATGTCGGTACGGACCGACACCCCAAACCCGCCATCGCGCATGGTGCCGTACCCGTTCTCGGTCTGCTGGTACCCCTCGTCGAGCAGAGCGACTACGTCGTCGAATGCTGGCATGGCCTGGTCGGCTTGGGGGCCGTGTTCGAGCGCGACGACGACGTGGCCTGGCAGTGGGGCCATCTGCGGGTTGAAGAAGCTACCCCAGAGGGTGTCGTTGTCGCCGGGGCGGTAGCCCAGATAGTTCACCAGACCCGGCCCATCCAGGAGCAGAACCGGCCGTCGGGATCGTAGGCGGCGCGAATCCGGTCCAGTTTGGCCATGTTCTCGTCGGTGGCGAACTTCGCCGCACGCGCCCCGAGGTTCTCGTCGGCCAACTGGATGCCGCTGGCCAGCGGCGCCATCGCGGCCATGTTGGAACGTGGCCAGTCGGCATACTCGGCGTCGTCGGCTGCGTTCTCCCAGCCGGAGTACAGCGCTAGGTAGACCTCGTCCTCGAGGCTGTAAGCCATGTCCTGCCGCCGGGGCGACGGTCCCCACATAAGCCAGAGGAAATGCGATGGGTGGGGCGGCATGGTGTCGAGGATGCGGTGGATTCCCGGCAACAGTGCCTCAGCCGAGGCCGATGTCCACATGTTGTCGGCGGTGTAGCGATGGTCGGCGAGGTAGTTGCTCATCACCGCCTCGTACCACGCGGGCATCTCCACCGGGGCATAGGGGACGGCGATGAGCGCCTTGTCCACGATCGGGCAGCGGTCGAGTATGCCGAACGCGTCCCGGGCCTCCTTCTCAGTGTCGGCGAACACCGGCGAGGCCAGCACGATCGCGGGGCGGTCGATCCCGGCGCTGGGCACATTCCGGGAGGCGACGATCTGAACCTCGACCCGGCGATCGACGTCGGCGGATATCGACCGCGCCCAGGTGTAGATCTCGTCGGCGTATTCGGTCGGGTAGGCGTAGAAGCTGCTGCCCAGAACGGCGGGTTTCGGGTAGAGCTTGAGATGGAAGCCGGTGACCACCGCGAAGAAACCCGGACCGGATCCGCGTGCCGCCCAGTACAGATCGGGGTGGTGATCGGCGTCGATGTAGATCTGTTCGCCGTCGGCGGTGACGACGTCGAGGCCGATCACGCTCTCGCACGCCGGGCCATAAACCCGGCTGTTCCAGCCGTAGCCGCCCTGCAACAGATAGCCGCCGATGCGCACCCCCTTGCAGTGGCCGGCGGGGAAGAAGAGGCCGAGGGTGATCAGTTCGGTCATCAACTCGCTACCGCCCTTGCCGGGACCGACGACAGCTGTCATCTTCTCCGGGTCGACGCGGGTCTGGTCGAGTCGGCTGACGTCCAGGCACACCGCGCCGTCGCGCAGGTGGTTGGCCGCCCAGCTGTGACCGCCCGACCTCACACTCACCTGCTTGCCGTGGGCCTTGGCGTAACGCACGGCGGCGACCACGTCAGCGGGGTCAACGGCCTGGACGATGACGTCGGGAAAGCGATCCGGCACACGTTGGTTCCAGACCGTCGCTCGGCGTGCCGCTTCGTAGCCGTCATCGCCGCGGAAGAAATACCGACCATCGGGAAGTGCTCCCATCGAAAACTCCTCGATTTCGCCGAACTACTCGAAAACAGTACTGCCGCCTCAGAGGTCAGCGACTTCACGCTCCAGCAACTCGGCCAACCGCGCCCGCGCCGCCTCCTTGCGAGTGGGCAGATGCTGTGACGGAAACAGAGTGTCCACCGGCTCGTACTCCCGCAATGTCCGCCGGGCCACGGTCAGCTTGTGCACCTCGGTCGGCCCGTCGGCGATCGCCAACGACTGTGCAGCCACCAGCATCTTCACGAACGGCATCTCGTCGGACACGCCCAGCGCGCCGTGCAGTTGCATGGCCCGCATGACGACGTCATGCAATACCGTCGGCATGGCCACCTTCACCGCGGCGATATCGCGGCGCACCTTCTGATAATCGTGATACCGGTCGATCTTCCACGCGGTACGCAGCACCAGCAGTCGGAACTGCTCGATCTGAATCCAGCTGTCGGCGATCTTCTCCTGGGTCAGCTGGAAATCGCCGAGTGGCCCGTAGCGGGTCTGACGAGACACCGCCCGCTCGCACATCATGTCGAATGCCCTGCGCGCCAGCGCTATTGTGCGCATCGCGTGATGTACCCTACCGCCGCCCAACCGGGTCTGGGCGATGGCGAATGCCTGACCTTCGCCGCCGAGGACGTGGTCGGCCGGAACCCGCACGTCGGTGTAGCGCACATAGCCGTGCGATCCGTGTCCCGAGGATTCCCCCCCGACGCCGACATTGCGAACGATCTGGATGCCCGGCGTCTCGGCGGGCACGATGAACAACGACATCTTCTGACGGGTGCGGGCCTCCGGGTTGGTCACGGCCATAACGATGAAGAACGACGCATAGCGGGCATTCGACGAAAACCACTTCTCGCCGTTGATCACCCAGTCGTCCCCGTCGCGGACCGCGCGGGTAGTGAACAATCCGGGATCCGAACCGCCCTGCGGTTCGGTCATCGAGTAGCACGACGAGATCTCCCCGTCCAACAGGGGTTGCAGGTAGCGCTGCTTCTGCTCCTCGGTGCCGAACAGCGCCAGAATTTCGGCGTTCCCGGAATCCGGTGCCTGCGATCCGAAAACCGAAGGTGCCCAGCGGGACCGACCGACGATCTCGTTGAGCAGCGCCAGTTGCACCTGGCCGAAACCCTGTCCGCCGAGTTCGGGGCTCAGGTGCGCCGCCCACAGACCCTGGCTTTTGACCTTCTGCTGCAGCGGCCGCAGTACGCGCATCAGCTCGGGATTTTTCTTGTCGTACGGGTCCAACGGTGCGAGGTCCAGCGGTTCGAGTTCATCGCGCATGAACTGCTCGACCCAGTCGAGCTTGGCCTGGTATTCGGGGTCGGTCTCGAAGTCCCACATGTCGTTTTCCCACCTCCTGTTTCAGGGCACCACCACGGCGCGGCCGGTGATTTTCCCGTCGTGCAGGTCTCGGTAAGCCTGAACGGCCTCGTCCAACGAGTACACCGTGCGTTCGGTGCTGACCTGACCGCGGGCTGCCAGCGCAAGCAGTTCGGCCAACTCTGGACGGCTGCCCCAGTAGGTGGTGGCGATGCTGACCTCGTAGGGCTGGGAGAAGAACGTGACGGGGATTTCCCCGCCGCCGATGCCGACTATCGTGATGTCGGCCATCCGGCGGGCGACTTTGCGGGCCAGCTCCAAAGTTGCTGTCGCACCGACGAAGTCGATGATGACGTCAGCGCCGCGTCCCCCGGTGAGGTCACGGATCCGCTGACCGGCGTCGTGATCGGAGCGCACCGTGTGGTGAGCGCCGACGCTCTCGGCCAGGGTGAGAGCGTCGTCCTTGAGGTCGACGGCGATGACCTGCGCCGCACTGGTGGCACGGGCGATCTGGACCGCGACGTGTCCCAGGCCGCCGACTCCGATCAGCACGATGGTGGCGTCCGGACTGAGCTTGGCCCAAGAGCGGCGGATCGCGTGATAGGGGGTCAGGCCGGCATCGGTGAGCGGCGCGGCTGTCTCCGGGGCCAAGCCGGCGGGCAGTGGAACCAGGTGGCGCTGGTGGGGGACGAGCAGGTAGTCGGCCATGCCGCCGTCCAACCCGAGTCCGCCGCCGCCGACCGCTGACGGCCTTTCGCAATAGTTCTCCAGCCCCACGGCACAGCGTGGGCAGACCCCGCAGCCCCATGCGCCGTAGACGGCCACTGCATCGCCCTCATTGAGGTCCGCCACGCCAGGCCCCAGCGCATGCACCCAGCCGGCGGTCTCGTGCCCCAGCGTCATCGGCAGCCGCCACACCGCGGAGGCGTCGAGTTCGTAGAGGATGTGCAGATCTGAATGGCACGCGCCGGCAGCGCCCACCTTGATCACCACCTCGCCGGGACCCGGCACCGGTTCTGGTATCTCGACGAGTTCCGGTTCGCGCTGAAAGCCCACCATCCGCAGTGCCCGCATAAGGCCATTCAATCGGCTGAGTTCAGCCGGCACTGCCGAATGCGTCATGCTGTCACCCGTGCTGTTGCTCAGCCGGATAACCGGGCACCAGGTCCGGGCCCCGGGAGGACGGACGGTCGGACGCCTCGCCGATCTCACCGTGCGCCTCGACGGTCAGGACACCGAGCAACTGGTAGCGCGGCTGGTGGTCAAACGCGCGGACGGATCGACGTGCTTGATCCCCTGGCAATCGGTGGCCAACCTTCATGTCGGTCGTGTGGAACTCCGGACCGACGATGTCGGGGACTGCGCCGTGAAGTCCCTGACGAGTGCGCTGGATCCCGATGAGATCCTGCTGGTGCGTGACGTCCTGGATACGCAGATTGTCGACGTGGTCGGGCAGCGTCTGGCCAGGGTCGCCGACGTGTTGTTGGCCCGCAGACCGGACGCGGCGCTGGAACCGGTCGGTGTCGAGGTCGGGTTCGCCGGGGTGCTACGCAGGCTGGGATTCAGACGCGCGGGGTTGGGTGAGGACGTCGTCGCCTGGTCGGATCTGCACCTGACATCGGACCGGGGGCACGCCGTGCAGCTGTCCACGCCGCGGGCCGCCGTGCACCGACTCGACGCCCGGAGCTTGGCCGCTCTGATCAGCCGGGTCGACACCGATGCGGCCACCGAGATCCTGGCCGTCGAAGATCCAGTCCTGGCCGCCGCGGCGGTGCGGACCGCGCATCCCTCCGTCGGCGAGCGGCTGCTGCGGGCCATGAATCCGTCGCGAGCCGCACGGATCGTGGCCGCGATGCCGGCCGAACAGGGGCGCAGGTGGCGAAACCGGCTGGCGCGGCGGCGGAAGGACCGCAGGTTCCTGCGTTGGCGGGTTTGGCCGCGGCGCCGTCACCTGTTCCGGAGAACCCCGCAGTGAGGCTGGTTCCAAAGGACGGAACCCGGCTTGCCGCGCTACTGGCCGTCGTCGGACCTGGACTACTTGCCGGGTTATCCGACGACGACCCGGCGGGTATCACCACTTACTCCGTACTGGGTGCCGACCACGGTTACCAACTGCTGTGGGTGCTGTTGGTATCCACGGTGGCGCTGGTGATCTTCCATGGTCTGGCTGCGCGGATGGGGGTGGTCACCGGCCAGGGGTTGATCGGACTGGTGCGTCAGCGTTACGGCGTAGCTGTGGGGGCCGCCGTGCTGGTCGCCCTGGTGCTGGCCAACATCGGCACCACATGTGCCGAATTCGCCGGTATCGCAGCAGGTTTCGAGCTCTTCGGAATCAGTCGCTATCTCAGTGTGCCGATCGCGGCGGTGGCGGTATCGCTGCTGGTGTTGCGCGGCAGCTTCCATCGGGTGGAGCGTCTACTGCTCCTGCTTTCCACGGTGTTCCTCGCTTATTTCGCCTCGGGCTTTCTGGCTCACCCGGACTGGGGTGCGGCGGTACGGGGAACGTTCGTGCCGACCATGCCGATGACCGGTGAAGCGATCGCGATCGTCACAGCCACGCTCGGCACGACGCTGGCTCCCTGGGGGCTGTCGTTCATGCAGTCCTACGCCGTGGACAAGAAGTTGCGTACCGAGGATCTGGCGCTGGAGCGCATCGACGTCATCACCGGCGCGGTACTGACTGGTGTCATCGGATTCTTCGTCGTGGTTGCCTGCGCGGCCACCCTGCATCGCGACGGCCTGCACATCACCGACGCCGCCGACGCTGCTGTGGCGTTGCAGCCGCTGGCCGGGGAGGCGGCGTCGCGGCTGTTCGCCGTCGGCCTGATCGGGGCCGCATTCCTGGCCGCGTCGATCCTGCCGCTGTCAACGGCGTATTCGGTGTGCGAGTTCGCCGGCGTCGAGGCCGCAATCGATGATCCGTTCCAGGAGGCCCGCACGTTCTATGTGACCTACGGCGTCGTCACTGTCGCGGGCACGGCGATCGTGCTGGCACCGGACGTGCCATTGGTTTCGATCCTGGTAGGTACCCAGGTGCTCAATGCGGTGCTGCTGATCCCGTTGCTGGTGGCTATGGTCGGCCTATGCCGCGACCGTGACCTCATGGGGGATTTCGCTGCCGGCCGGGTTGCCACGTTCATGTACAGCCTGACGACGGCGGTCATCCTGGTGTGCGTTTTGGCTCTCGGGGTCACCGAACTGGTCGGTTGAGGGGATCGTTAGGGAATCGGGACCGGAACCGGCTCCGCAGCGGGACTCGGCGGCGGTGGCGGGGGCGGGGGACCGTAGATGTAGCTCCCGGTGGGGCCGACGACGAAGCCGACCTTCTCCTGGGTGTTCATACAGGTGACTGTGCCCGCGTCGTCCATCCCACAGAAGATCTGCCGGAAACTCAGCCGCCTGTTGGGCGGTAGTCCCTTAACCACGCCAGCAGCCGCGTAGGCGGGGCTATCGGTGGTGGAGAATTTCGGCGGCCCCGACGGCCCCGCGCTGACCAGATTCGCGCCTTCCGGGGCTCCGGGCAGCGGACCGCTGCAGCCGTACTCGCCGCTGAGGCTGTTCAGGATGCAGACCACTCCGGGCGGACCGGCGAAGGCGTACCACTTGCCACCGTTCACCGTGTAATCCGCCGGGTTCATCGGCATATAGGCGGTGACGTCGGGAAGTGGTGGCGGTGCGGCGGGGTCGGCTGCGGCGACCGGAGCGGCGAGCACACCTATCGCAGCCGACACAGCGGTGGTGACTAGTGCCCTCAATAGCATGCCGCCACTGTAACGAACGGGGTTGCGCTGCCGTGCCCCGCAGCCGTCCCGGGAACCTAAACCGCCAGCGTATGGTCGTGAACATGGACCTGTTCGAGCGGCAGTGGCAGGCCTATCGTGCGGTGGTCGACAACGACTGGATGGAGCACCGCGGACTGACGGCGGCCTGCGCCGCGGCGCTTCGAACGTGGGTGGCCGAACATCCGGGGCGGCGTGGCGAGATCAGCCTGCTGGACCTCGGCTGCGGCGACCTGGCGCGGATGGGGCCCGTCTTTCGGGGGCTGCCGCTGAAAACCTATGTGGGGGTGGACCTCACCGAACAGGTGCTACCCAAGGCGCATGCAGCGCTGGGGCGAGTGCCTTTTGCCGCCGAGTTCCACCACGCCGACATCGTTGAATTCGTCGAGGCGCCGGGTGAGACGGTTGATCTGGTTCACGCGTCGTTGGTGGTGCACCACCTGGAGGATGACGATAAGGAAACCTTCCTGGCAGCGCTGCGTCGGCGGGTGAGCGACGGCGGTGCCTTCGTGTGGGCCGACCTGTTTAGGGAGGCGGGGGAATCGCGCGCCGAGTATCTGGAGCGCTACACCGCTCGCATCCGCGGTTCGTGGCACGCCATCGACGAGGACGCCCGGCAGGCGATCGTCTCGCACATCACCGCCTTCGACTTTCCGGCCGATCGGGAGGCCATCGTCGAGGTAGCCGAACGCGCCGGCTGGCACTGGCGCCGGCTCTGGCACGGCAGCCACCGCGCGGAGGCTGTCGCGCTGCTTACTGCAAGAGAGCCATGCTCCGACGCAGCCGTCGGTGGCGGTGGCTGAAGAAGGCCGACACGACGGCGCGAATCAGTGTGGCGGATCCAGGGATGAGACGCAGCGGTGCCTTCGGCGCAAGGGTGATTTCGTCTGTGACGACGGTTATGTCTCCCCGGGTTTGCAGGGTGCGTTGGTGGACCCACATCTGCATTCCGGTCATGACCGACTCTTCACGGAACATCCGGCCGGGTTCGATCCTGGCGATGGTGATGTCGTCATAGCCGACCGGAATGAATCCGAACAGCAGCAGGAGGCTTTTCCCGATGTGGGTGCCCGGCGTGACGTCGGCGATGGTTCTGCCGCGAAACGTTCGCGGCATGGTCATTGCCAGATAGGGGCCCATCTCGTCGTTGATGCCTTGCGGAGTGATGACGCGGGCCCACACTTCCTCAGGGGGAACTGCGATCTCACTGGTTTTCCGTAATGTGAGCGCCGCGGTGCGAGTCGGGCTCATGGCCCGCTCGGGTCGCTACGCCAGCCGGTGACCCCGATGACGATCATCCGGAGTTGCTTGATCGCGGTCCGGGTGATCTCGTCCACTGCGGTGGCGTCCACGGCGTCCTCAAGAGCCTCGGCGATGATGATCATGGAGTTGACGAACAAACTGGCCAGAATGTTGAGGTCCTCGGTGCTCCAGTCCCGCAGTTGCGGGAACCGGGCGAGATCGGTCGCCAGTTCCGAAGTGATCAAACGGATTTCGGTGCGGATGGCATAGCGCAGAACGGTTACACCGCTGGATCGTTCGCGGGCGATGAACCGCCAGTGTTCGCGCTGTTCGGTGACGCTGGCGGTGAGGATCTCGACGGTGGACTCGATTACCCGGTTGGTATCGAGCCGACCGGCGCGCGCGGCGCGCAGCATTTCGCGCAGCGAGCGGAACGACTCGTCGATGAGGACCAGGCCGAGGGCTTCCATGGATTCGAAGTGCCGGTAGAACGCCGCGGGGACGATGCCCGCGCCGCGGGTGACCTCACGCAGGCTCAGGGCGCTGAAGCTGCGTTCGTCGAGCAGCTTGAGTGCGGCTGTGATGATCGCGCGCCGGGTGGCTTCCTTGCGCTCCTCGCGGGACGGGGTGTCCCGGGTGCGGGTACGGCCCACCCGCTCCCGTCGGCCGGTTGGTGTACGACTATTCACCGTTGTGAACCCTACCACAAATGGCTAAATACCCTTGACTGGGGGATTTTGCCACGACAACTGTGTACATATGTTCACTCAAATACAACGACGCACTCCGTTTCTGGAGATCCTTCTCGGCCCACATGGCGTCGACCGCTACACCGAGTTGGTCGATCCGATGTGGACCAGCGAGTTGCGCGCCACCGTGGTTGGGGTTCGGCGCAGTACGCCGGGCAGCGTGACGCTGCGGTTGCTTCCCAACCGGCCGGTGCCGTTCCGCGCCGGGCAGCACGTGGGCCTCACCGTCGAAATCGATGGCCGCCGGCACACTCGGTGCTATTCCCCGGCCAACGCCGAGGGTGCAGCCGAGATCGAACTGACCGTCACCCGCCGGCCCGGCGGGCTTGTGTCGGAGTATCTCTACCGCGCAGCGCATCCCGAGATGGTAGTGGGGCTGGGCGCTGCCGCAGGCGATTTCGTGCTGCCCGAGGCGCGACCGCGTCGGCTGCTGCTGATCGCCGGTGGCAGTGGCATCACCCCCGTCATGGCGATGCTGCGTACGCTGCGTCGAGACGGATTCGACGGCGAGGTCGCTGTACTGCATTACGTGCCGACCCTGGCCGATGCCTGCTACCGCGCCGAACTGGCCGCCATGCCGGACGTGCGGGTGCTTTACGCGTGCACACGCGGAAGCTCCGGCTCCGCTGAATTGCAGGGTCATTTGACAGCCGAACACCTCGCGGCCGCCATGGTCGATCCGGATGCCGTCTACGTCTGTGGCCCGCCTGCACTGGTCGATGCGGTTCGCTTGCGCCGTCCCGATGCTCACGCCGAGAGTTTCCATTCTCCGCCGCTGGTGATCCCGGATTCGCCGGGGGGCGGCCGGATCACGTTTCACGACAGCGGTATTGACGTCATCGATTCGGGCCGTCCGCTGCTCGAGCAGGCCGAGGCCGCCGGGCTGAACCCACAGAGCGGATGCCGAATGGGCATCTGCCACACCTGCACCCGCCGCAAACTCGGCGGCGCGGTGCGCAACCTCAACACCGGCGCGATTTCGGCCGCCGACGACTGCGACGTGCAGATCTGCGTATCCGTACCGGTCGGCGACGTCGAAATCGCCCTCTGAATTCAAGGAGTTACCGACATGAGAACCCCTGTAAGTCTTTCGCCCGAACAGATCGAGGAGTTCGGCCGTGAACTGGACGCCGTCCGGGACACGGTGATCGCCGACCTCGGTCAAATCGACGTCGACTACATCCGGCGGGTCATCAAGACCCAGCGCGGGATGGAAGTCGCCGGGCGTGCGCTGTTGATGTTCCCGCCCGCCTGGCCGGTCGGAACCGCACTGCTGGCCGTGTCAAAGATTCTGGACAACATGGAGATTGGCCACAACGTCATGCACGGTCAGTACGAGTGGACCGGCGATCCGGCGTTGTGCGGGCGCACGTTCGAGTGGGATACCGCCTGTCCGTCGACGCACTGGCGGCACTCGCACAACTTCGTCCACCACACCTACACCAACATCGTCGGCCTGGACCGCGACATCGGCTACGGCATCCTCCGGATGAGCGAGGACCAGCCATGGCGGCCCCACCACCTGGGAAACCCGGTTCGCGCGTTTCTGTTGATGGTGCTGTTTCAGTACGGCGTCGCACTGCACGAGATGGAGACCGACCGCATTCGCGCCGGAGAGATCTCGTTGAGCGACAAGCGTGAAGTGCTGGGACAGATCTGGGTGAAGACCCGCCGACAGGTCGTGAAGGACTATGTCGCCTTCCCACTGCTGGCGGGGCCGTTTGCCCCGGCGGTGTTCGTCGGGAACCTCACCGCCAACCTCGTCCGCAACATCTGGGCGTTCGCCATCATCTTCTGCGGGCATTTCCCGGCCGGCACGGCTGAGTTCTCCATCGAGGAGACTCGCGATGAGTCGCGCGGTCAGTGGTACTTCCGGCAGATCCTCGGCTCGGCGAACCTCACCGGTGGCCGGCTTTTCCACGTCCTGTCGGGCAACTTGTCCCACCAGATTGAGCATCATCTGTTTCCAGACCTGCCCGCACGGCGTTATGCCGAGATTGCCCCACAGGTCCGCGACATCTGCCGGCGTTACGGCCTGCCCTACAACAGTGGGCCACTGCACCGACAGTTCGGCAGCGTGGTGCGCAAGATCGTCCGATTGGCTCTACCCACCCGGCGCGCGTCGTCTGCTGCGCCGAACACCGAGAAAATGCCTCCCACCATGGGCAATCCGCACGACAATTCGACGTTCGTGTCGGCTCCCTGCGGCATCCAGAGTCCAGATGTCGACCGCCGGATGCCCGTGGCATCGCGGTGACCCGGCGCCCTCCTCGCAGAGGGCCGCTCAGCTTACTGCGCTGCGAACTGTGGCGCGACACCCGAGGCCGGTCTCGGCGAAACCCGCAAAAGGCGTTATCGCTTTGTGATATTGGTCATAGCTAACGTCGGCGGTGAGGGGGTGCTATGGGGCTGCGTTCGTTGCTGGCCCTGTCGGCCGAACTCGCTTGCCGGGGCCGGTACGGCATCGGCAATGCGGCCTCATCGGCCGTGACGCAGCCGGGTCGTGGTCGACGTTTCCCCAGGGTGTTCGGGTAGGAGGACAGGATATGTGCGCAGACAGCTTTTCTGGTCGGCAGCAGGCGGGCTTTCGGCGGCGGCGCTTCAGCAGCGCCGCCGGACAGCATCCTCAGTGGGGGATAGACCGGCTGGTCGCAGATTTGTCGGGCCAGACCGCGGTGTCGTCCGGGCGGGCCACATATTCCGTGGGTCGGGTCGGGGCCTTGGCCGTCGCACTCGGTGTTGGTGCAGGGATCCTCGGTTTTTCCGGGGTCGCAGTGGCTGATACCGGGTCGGGGAGTTCGGCGGGAGCGGAGTCGACGCGGTCGGGAGATTCCGCCACCTCGGCGGGCAAGGCGAGGGGCGGTGTTCGGCGGAGCGGTTTGCGTGGTGCCGTGGGCGCTACTGCGGCACCGGTCGCTGCCGTGGAACCGACCACTGGCAGGTCGGTTGCGGCGACCGCCGACAGTCGGCCGGTGACGTCGGGACGGAGGTCCGGGGGTCGGCTCTCCGACCCCAGCAGGTTGCAGGGACGCATGGCGGTTCCGTCAGTGTCGGCAGGCCTGCAGTCGGCGATAGGTGCGTCGGTGCGTGCCGCGCTGGGAGCTGGGGATGGCGGGCCGGCGTCGGTGTCGGCGGTGTTCGGGGGTGTCGTCTCGGCGGTTTTGGGGGATGTCGTCTCGGCTGTATTGAGTGAGGCTGGGGTTCCTGGGCTCAGCGTGACTCCGCAGCTAGCTGCGATAACGCAGGCGGCGCCGGTGATGACGGCGGTGTCTGAGGTGCGGGAGCTGCTGGCGGCCGAGGGAGGTCCGTTGGCACTCCTGGGCTGGGGGAGCGGGGGTGGTACACCCGTTGCCGGGCCGCTGGCCTGGGCGTCACTGGCGGTGGCGCGGCGGGAGAAGGTGACCGGCACCGCCTCGGAAGTGGCCTCGGCGGCGACGGTCAGCACCGCAGAGCCCGCCGATCAGACCTTCGCCGAAACGGGTGGCGGCGATACCGGCGCTGTTGCCGAGAGCGCTCCCGCGGCCACCGAGAGCGCTGCTGGCGCTGCCGCGGCCGACGAGAGCGCTGCTGGCGCTGCCGCTGCTGACGGTCAAGCCGTCCTCGACACCGGTGAGGAAGTAGTCAGCGACACAGCCGGCCAGGACGTACGAACCATGTTGCAACCCGCTGCTGCCGCGGTGGCAGCGGACCTCTCCCTCGACCTCTGCCTTGCGCTTTGTGCCGAGTTGAAACTCGCCAAGGGCTACATCGAAAAGAGTATTGCGAAATCCGTTGTCGGCTTCTTTCCTGCCGCCGAGGGCACGGTTGCCAATGCGATCGGGTCCTACGGGTATGAAATAATTTTTGCGTTGATGACGGAGGAATCCGATTCCGACGTAGCGAATCCGATTGTCGGCCTTGCCAATAACGCTGATGTGCTCAATTTCGTCTCGCAGACGGTCGCGGAAAAACTCGACAAGCCGCTCCCGATTTTGGGAAATGTCTCCCAAGACGTTGCGGCAACCGTCGGTAATGCAGTTGCTTCTCTAGTCCAGAATACGTTCGGAAACCCCACCGTCGCAGTGGCTTTCGTTCCATTCCTCCAAGGGCTCAACCTTCCCACCAACGAATTTGCCGCTATTCCGTTTGTGTGGAGAATGGCCTTTGACGGTGTCACCGATGCGGTCTTGTCGGTGTATAAGCCGAGCAATATGCAAGGCGCACTGGTCAACTTCTTCAACAGCTCCGGTGTGCAGGATGCTTTCCAGGCTGCGGTGGCCGGAACGGTTGACGTGCTGTTGGGCGTGACCACCCCATCGTGGGCGCCGCCGGTGAACCCCAACGCCATCGCGGACTACGCAGGTCAAGTGATCGCGACCGCGGTACTCGGATCCGGCAATCCCGGCATTCCGGGTCTGAGTTCTACGGTCAGCATGGCTGTGGCCGGACTCTTCTCGGCGATCGGCGCTGACGTGGCCACCCAGGCGGGGAACGCAGTGGTGACACTGCTCACCCAAACCGGGGTCCCCACGACCCTGGCCACCATCATCGTCAACGGTTTCGCTAAAGGCTTCGGGGCAACCACTCCACCGTTGACGCCTCCAACTCCAGGTGCGCTCGCTCCGGCAGTCGAGACGACGGTTTCAGGATTCGTGAGTTCGCTGTTGTCTGCTCCTGCCGTTCCGGCCGGGGTGGGCACGTTCATCACGCAGTTGATCGCGGGATTGGCGGGCGATTCTGCTGTGCAGGCTGAGGTGGCTCTCCGGGTGGGCGACTTGGTGGCTTCGGCGCTCGGTGGTGGGCCGCTGGGGGCGGCGGTAGGGCCCCTGGTGGGCACTGCGATACAGGGGTTGTTGGCTGATTCAGCGGTGGTCGGGGAGTTGAGTTCCGTTCTCGGTGCGCTGGTGCCGACGTTCTTTGGTCAGTCCGGTGTTATTTCGGCGTTGGCGGGTGCTGCCGGCCAGCTAGCGGCCGCTGCGACGGAGGGGAAACTGCCGTCGGTGTTGCCGGAGGTGGAGGCGGCATTGCGGGCCAACGCCGATATCGGTGCGGCGGTGGGCGTGACGGTCACGACCGCGATGGGGCAGTTGTTGGGGGATCAGGCGTTGTGGTCGGCGCTGGACGTTCAGGTCACGGCCTTGGTGACGGGGTTGTTCACGGATACGACGGTGCAGGACGCGGTGCAGGCGCAGGTGGCCTCGATGGTGTCGGCGTTGTTGGGTGGGGGGCCGTTGGGTGCGGTAGTGGGTGGCAAGGTCGGGGCCGCGGTGGTGGGGTTGATGGCCGATTCGGCGGTCAGCGGCGCCGTGATCGCGCTGGTAGACAACGTGTTCACCGAGTTCTTCGGCACCGAAGGAGTGGCCACCGCGTTCGCGGGTGCGGCCGGCCAGCTTGCCACTGCGGCGGTTCAGGGAAATCTGGACTCCGTGCTGCCGGTGGTCGAGGCGGCGTTGCGTGCCAATCCCGCTGTCCAGGCCGGAGTGAATCTTGCTGTCGGGGCGGCGGTGTCGCAGTTCCTGGGGGATCAGCCGTTGTGGGCGGCGGTGGATGCTCAGGTCACGGGGTTGGTGACGGGGTTGTTCGCCGATACGACGGTGCAGGACGCGGTGCAGGTGCAGGTGG
>JAGQTV010000005.1 GCA_020438845.1 Mycobacterium sp.
AGGTCGAGCCGGAGACCGGGACCGCCGAGGCCAGTTCGGCGTAGCAGACCGCGGCCAGCCCCGCCGCGATGCCGGCGATGATGAACGACACGATCACCGCGGGGCCGGCTTCGGGAACCGCCACCGAGAGCACGAAGAAGATGCCGGTACCCACCGTCGCCCCGACACCGAACATCGTCAACTGGAAAACGCCGATACTTCGCTTCAGATGATCAGATGCTCCATGAGCCACCGGCGCACCGATGACGGGGCGTCGACGCAGCATCTGCTCGATGAGGCCGACTGACGGGGCCGTCATGTGCTCCTCCTGGATCGGGTCCAAGCAGTATGGGCCCTAACCGGCCGGTTCGCCTGTCGAACGACAACAGCGGTCTCTCAGGCAGGCCGGATTCGGCCCATATCGGCATTGCCAAACCTTCGGCGGGCACACTGCTGACCCAGCGCTACCCCGGCGGGGGGAGGGGCCGGGACACGATTGAGCGCGCTACTTTCTCGTGAGTTCAACGTTGATGGCCGCGGCGTCATCACCCATCTCGACGTACTGGCCCCGGATCTTCCCCTCCACCAATCGACCCTCGAAGAATCCGTCCTCGTCGACGATGCGGATGTCGCCGTCGGCGCCGACGACGCCGTTGATGGCCTCCTTCTGGGGCCCGCTGCCCTCGCGGTTGTACTCCTTGAAGCCGGCGAACCCGGCACCCTCGGCCTTCTCGATCACCAACGTTTGGTCCTTCCAGGTGACCGGTTTGCCCATCTCGTAGCCGAAGCCGTTCTGCGCCCAGGTTCCTTTCAAATCTGTGCCCGTGGGAATCGCGGTGGAGGTTTCCTTTGCACAGCCCGCTGCGGCGACGACGGCAACGGCCGCCACAAGCGTGGAACGGATCAGGGCGTTCATGTGCACTCCTTGGTTCGGGGACTCACTGGGGTTGGGTTCACCTGGATCTTTCCCGCCAGTGTTCAAGTGGGGGCCTTCGGGGCCCACTCCGGCCGGTGCACCAGCGCACCGGTCGCGCACACTGGACACGCATCCGATGCCAGGAAGGATCGAAGAGGGAATGAGCGCTCTCGCCGAATTCGACTTCATCATCGTGGGGGCAGGCAGCGCGGGCTGTCTGCTGGCCAATCGACTCAGCGCCAACCCTGATCACCGTGTGCTCCTGATCGAAGCTGGCGGCGACGACGACTGGTTCTGGATCAAGGTCCCGGTCGGCTACCTCTACACCATCGCCAACCCACGAACCGACTGGTGCTTCACCACCGAGTCCGACCCGGGACTGGCCGGCCGCAGCATCCATTACGCGCGGGGCCGCGTGGTCGGCGGCTGCTCGTCGATCAACGCCATGATCCACATGCGCGGGCAGGCCTGTGATTACGACCTGTGGGCGCAGGCCACCGGTGACGACCGCTGGCTCTGGGGCGGCACCGGCCGCCCCGGGGAGACACTGGCCATCTACAAGGAGTTGGAGGACTACTTCGGCGGGGCCGACGAGTGGCACGGTTCCGGCGGTGAGATCCGCGTCGAGCCGCCGCGCGTCAGCTGGAAGATCCTGGACGCCTGGCAGGCCGCGGCCGCCCAGGTGGGTATCGCGCCGATCGGCGAGTTCAACCGGGGCGACAACGCCGGCAGCGCGTATTTCCATGTCAACCAGCGGCGTGGCCGTCGCTGGTCGATGGCCGATGCGTTCCTGCATCCTGTCGAGCACCGAACCAATCTCACCGTCTACCCACGGACCCAGGCCCTGCAGCTACTGATGGACGACCAGGTCGGCGAGGATCAGCGTCACGGCGCCTGGACCACGGCGCAGCACCGCGTCACCGGAGTGCGGCTGCTCCAAGGCGGCCACACCGTCGACGTCCGGGCCCGTCGGGAGGTGATCCTGAGTGCCGGAGCCATCGGCTCGCCGCATCTGATGCAGGTGTCGGGTCTGGGCCCCGCCGGTCTTCTCGGCCGGCATCAGGTGCCGGTGGCTGTCGACTTGCCCGGCGTGGGCGAAAACCTTCAGGACCACTTGCAGATTCGAACGATCTACCGGGTTCAGGGCGCCCCGACAGTGAACACGCTGTACCGGAATTGGATCACTCGCGCGGGCATGGGACTTCAGTACCTGCTGTTCAGATCGGGCCCCATGACCATGCCGCCGTCCACTTTGGGGGCGTTCGCCAAGAGTGACCCGGCGCTGGCCAGTGCCGATCTGGAGTGGCATGTGCAGCCGTTGTCGCTGCCGAAGTTCGGCGAACCCCTGCATCGGTTCGGCGCGATCACTCCCTCGGTGTGCAACCTGCGACCCAGCTCGCGCGGCCATGTGCGCATGGCCAGTGCCGATCCGCTGATCAGCCCCAAGATTTACTGCAACTACCTGTCGACGGACGCCGATCGTCTCGCCGCTGTGCGGGGCCTGCGAATGACCCGGCAGATCATGGCGGCGCCGGCGCTGGCGCCTTACCGCCCGCAGGAGCTGCTTCCCGGCCCGCAGGTGGTGAGCGACGACGACCTGCAGCAGGCAGCCGGCGAACTGGGTACGACGATCTTCCATCCGGTGGGCACCTGCGCGATGGGCGCCTTCGACGCCAACGGCCGGCCACGGTCGGCCGCCACGGTGCTCGACACCGACTGCCGCGTGTATCGGGTCGCCGGACTTCGCGTGGTCGATGCTTCGGCGATGCCCACCATCACCTCCGGCAACACCAACGCCCCGGTGATGCTCATCGCAGAGCGTGCAGCGCGGGCGATCCTGGGGTAATCGTGTCGGTGGCCGCGGATAGCCTCGCGAGGACGGATGGACGGCAGGGGGATCGTCGATGGCGGGGTTGACCGAGATACGAGGGTTCTCTCGTGGTCGTCTGGTTGCTTTGTGCGTGGGGATCGCCCTCGTGTGGTCAGGGTTGAGTGATCGTTCCTGGTGGGCGGTTCTCGCTGGTATCGGGGTGCTGGCGGCCGCGGTGTGGCGGATCGTCGTGGCTCGCCGGGTGGGGGACGTCAGCCAACCGTGGCCCTGGCCGCCGGAGTTTCGCGCGGTGGCCGAGGATATGGCCCGCCCGCTTGATCCGACACCGAAGCGACTGCTGCCCCCGGATGAGAAGACCGCAACGATCGCCCACGTCGCCACGACGCAGGAGGAGTTGTCGCGGCTCATCGCCGAGAAGCCGCCGGCCTGGCCGTGGGCGCTGTTCAGCTCGGTTTTGGTGCTGCGCCGCAACGCCGTTGGCGCCAGGCTGCGCAATTGCGTGTCGGGCTCTCAGCCGCGGCCCGGGATGGCACCGATGTCCGGACAGGCCTACCTCACGAGGGTCGTTGAGGTGATGTCCACCGTCAGCGACCTCCTCGGACAGGCAGAGCAGTTCGTTCGCAGCCCCGCCTTCACGGGGGCATTCGGCTCCGACGACGGACATGATGCCGACCCCGACGCGGTCCGCGCGGTGGCCGATCGTTTGATGGACTACTACGACGCGTTCCTCGCCGAGGCCGAACGGTGCGTTCAGACCCCGGTCGAAACCGAGGCGGTGGTGTTCGCGCAGGATATGGGCGCCCTGGCGTTGTGCCCGCTCGTTGGCTACGAGCAATTCATCCTGACCATGTGCGAGCGCATCGGCCAAGCCCAGGATCTGCTGCCTTATGCCAAGGGCACTGTTGTCGGCCTCGACGATGTGACCCTGCACGTGGACATACCTGACGGACTCATGGAACGGGTGCACGCTCAGATCAAGAGATTCACCGGTTGACGTTGCCGGCACTTCGGGAAACAGTCGGCCGCCTCCGCCGGGCATGGGCGCGCGGACAGTGAGAAACTTCAAGCCGTCAACGAACGGCTGATCGAACGAGGGAGGTCAATGTGGAGGCTGCGGAGGGGGGTGTCCCGCCCACGGCCCGGAGTCGTCGGGGCATCACGGTGTTCGCCCTGGCGTTTCTGATCATGGCCTCCGTGATCGCCGGAAGCCTCGCGATGTACCTTCCCACCCGGACCACGCAGGATCACACCACGAACTGGGGCGACGTCGACAATCCGGACAGAGTGGATCTCAACGTCTGGATCACCAAAGTCGACCCTGCCAGCTCAACCATGACAGTCACCGTCGATGTCATCGGTCCATCCGGCTTGTTGGCCGACGGGCAGGGCTTCTTCCGCGACGACGCGAACATGTACACGCTGACGTCGCTGCAGAACATGACGGTCCCGATGAAGAAGGGTGACTTCTCACCCGTGGTCGAACAGCGGTTCGCGTTGAACGGGTTGATTTCGGACTACCCGTTCGACCATTACAGCGCGCTGCTGGATTACCACGTGGTCGGCGGGCCGGACGCCGACGAGCTGCCCGTCGCGCTCAATCTGTACAGCACCGATCCGTTCTTCGCCATCGACTCGTCGGCAGCGGAGATCCAGGATGGTGGCGTCGGGATCGCGCTGAAGTTACGTCGCAGCACGCCCACTCTGGTCTACGCGAGCTTTGTGATGGTGCTGATGCTTGGACTGGCCGTCGCCGCGATCACCGCCGCCTACTACACGTTGAAGTGGCGGAAAGGGCTGCTGTTCCCAGCCTGCGGGATGATGGCGGCCATGCTGTTTGCCCTGGTGCCGCTGCGCAACGCGGTGCCCGGCAGCCCCCCGATCGGATCGGTCATCGACTTCGCCTCCTTCTTCATCGCCGCCATCACCATCGCTGTATCACTGATTGCCTGCGTGGTCATCGGCTACCGGGTCCAGGTCGGCAAAGACCAGGCTGACGCAGAGGCTCAGAGAGTGTCGAACGCGGCGTTTGCCAGGTTCCTGGAGTCCACGGGCGGCGACCAGGTTGAGGGCGACGAAGCCCTACCCACGCCTGGACGGGCATAGCGCCGCCCGGGCCAATGCGGCCGCAGCCGCACTGATGGGTTTCCGTCGCCGGTGGCCTGCGGTATCTCCGATGTTGTCCAGCGCGTCGAAGGCCCGCAGCGAGTAGATGTCATAGCCGCGCAGCGGCCGGCCGTCGGAGCGACGCCAGCCGAGTTCGCTGAGCGCGGACGCGATCCGGTCGCAGGGCAGCTCGGCTTGAGCGCTCGTTGCAGCGAAGAGCAGCAGCAGCAATGTCGCAGGGGTGTCGAACCCGTCCTTATCCGGAGGCGACAGCCGCCCCGCCAGGTGATCCCACAGCACCTCCGGGCTGCGCTGCGCGGCCGCGCCGGCTCGGGTTAACAGCAATCGGCCCTTGTATTTTCGGAGCAACCCCATTGACTGCAGGCTCTCCCGGAAGTTCAGCAGCGGCGCGGCGTTGACCTCGCGGTTGTTCTCGCCGATCCACTCAGCCATTGCCGGAACGACTTCGCAGGCGGCGACGACGTCGGCAGGCTTGAGGTAGCCGGCGGCAGTCAGCGGGATTCCCTCCCCGACCGCGCGGTCGAGAAACCAGCGGTGAGTGGCTGTTGCGAAATGCCGAGTGGGGTGTTTGGTGTTCGGCGGTGATCGCGGAACCATGGGGTATGGCTCGTTCGTATCGCTCGGTGGTGCGTGATCAGGAGTTTTTGTTGCCGCCGAATATGGC
>JAGQTV010000061.1 GCA_020438845.1 Mycobacterium sp.
GCCATATTCGGCGGCAACAAAAACTCCTGATCACGCACCACCGAGCGATACGAACGAGCCATACCCCATGGTTCCGCGATCACCGCCGAACACCAAACACCCCACTCGGCATTTCGCAACAGCCACTGACCGACAAAATGCGCGCCGAATTCGCTAGAGAATCGCCACGGGGGTGTAACCCGCGGCCTCGGGGTAGGCGGCGACGAGTGCATCGACCGCCGTCACCACCCGATCCACTTGCGAACCAGCCGCACCGGTGAAGGACTGCCGGTCGGCCAGTGCGGCATCCAGTGCCGCCCGGTCCAGCGGCAACCGGGGATCGGCAGCCAGTCGGTCCAGCAGATCCGGTTCGACACCGCGCTCGCGCATCGCCAACGCAACGGCTACGGCGTGTTCCTTGATCACCTCATGAGCGGTCTCGCGCCCCATCCCGGCGCGCACCGCCGCGATGAGCACTTTGGTGGTGGCCAGGAACGGCAGATAGCGATCAAGTTCACGCTGAATGACCGCGGGGTAGGCACCGAACTCCTCAAGCACGGTCAGGAACGTCTCGATCATGCCGTCGATGGCGAAGAAGGCATCAGGCAGCGCCACCCGACGCACTACCGAGCAGAACACGTCACCTTCGTTCCATTGCGCCCCGGCCAGTTCTGCGGTCATTGAGCCATAGCCGCGCAAGACCACTTGCAGGCCGTTGACCCGCTCGCAGCTGCGGGAGTTCATCTTGTGCGGCATCGCTGACGACCCGACCTGCCCGGCGGCGAACCCCTCGGTGACCAGTTCGTGGCCCGCCATCAGCCGGACGGTGTGCGCCAGCGAGGACGGCCCGGCACCCAGTTGCACCAGAGCCGACACCACGTCATGGTCCAGCGACCGGGGATATACCTGTCCGACGCTGTCCAGCACGGCGCTGAACCCGAGGAATTCAGCGACCCGACGTTCCAGCTCCGCGAGCCGCTCGGCGTCGCTGTCGAACAGATCGAGCATGTCCTGCGCGGTGCCCATCGGCCCCTTGATGCCGCGCAGCGGGTAGCGGTCCAAAAGTTCCCGGATCCGGGTCAGCGCGATCAGCGTCTCCTGAGCCGCGGAAGCGAACCGCTTGCCCAGAGTGGTGGCCTGCGCGGCGACGTTGTGGCTGCGGCCGGCCATCACCAGGTCTCGGTAGTTCACCGCCCGATCCGCCAGCCGCGCCGCGACAGCCACCCCATGGGCGTGCACCAACTCCAGCGACTGCCTGATCTGCAGTTGCTCTACATTCTCGGTGAGGTCGCGGCTGGTCATGCCCTTGTGCACGTGCTCGTGGCCGGCCAGGGCGTTGAACTCCTCGATACGGGCCTTGACGTCGTGGCGCAACACCCGCTCGCGGGCGGCGATGGCGTCGAGGTCCACCTGTTCGAGCACCCGCTCGTAGTCGGCGATGGCCTTCTCGGGGACTTCGACACCGAGTTCGCGCTGCGCCCGCAGCACCGCCAGCCACAGGCGGCGCTCGGCGATGATCTTTGCCCGCGGGGACCAGATGGCGACCATCTCCGCACTGGCATATCGGGTGGCCAGGACATCAGGAATGGTCACGACCGCACAGTTTACGGTTTGGCAGATGTACTACGTCGGGGTCGACCTTGCCTGGGGCGAGCGCAGTCCCACCGGGTTGGCCGTTCTGGACTGCACCGGCCACCTCAAACATGTGGGGGTGGCGGTCAGCGACTCCGAAATCGTGGCCCAACTGCAGCCCTACCTGCACGAGGACTGTGTGGTGGCCGTCGACGCTCCGCTGGTCGTCACCAATCCCACCGGGAACCGCCACTGCGAGGCCGCACTGAACCGGGACTTCCGCCGATTCGACGCCGGCACGCATCCTGCCAACACCGGGCTGGCCTGGTTCGCCGATGGTGGCCGCGGAGCGCGACTGAGCGCGTTGCTGAATGCGGACAAGACGATAGAGGTCTATCCGCACGCCGCCAGTGTGGCGCTCTTCGGCTTGGACAAGACCCTGAAGTACAAACAGAAGCCCGGCCGGGGCTTCGACCAATTACAGGCGGAGTTGTTGCGGTTGATGGACTTTCTGGAGTCGCTCCGATCTGCCGAACCCAACCTTGACCTGGAGACCGACCAATGGGCAGCGCTCAAGGCCACGGTTTTCTCCGCTACCCGCAAGGCCCAGCTTCGCCGAGCCGAGGACCCAGTCGACGCGGTGCTCTGCGCCTACATCGCCCGGTACGCAACCGAACGACCGGACGACGTGACCGTCTACGGCGATGAGGCGACGGGGTGCATCGTCACACCCACGTATCGGCCGTCGACGTCATCGCGCTGAGTTGATGCAGAAACCGCCGTATCGTGGCCTGGTTCTCCTGACGCTGCCAGCCGAAGGTCGTCGGCCGCTGGGCCCGGTCGTGCCAGAAGTGGCCGGGTTTCGACGCGGGCCGGGTGGCCACCAACCAGACGGCGGTATCGGCGCCGTCGTCGAGGTCGCGCAACAACGGTCTGGTGATGATCCGGAATCGCGGCAGATACTCGGCCACCCCCGGGGTGTTCACCCATCCCGGGTGCATGCTTTCCACCCGCACCCCGGTGCCGGCCAGTCTGCGGGCCCACGCGTCGGCGAGCACCACCTGCATCCGTTTGGTGCGGGCATACGCCTTAACGCCGTTGTACCCGTTGCGATACTCCAAATCGTCGACCACCAACGGGGTGCTGTACATGCCGCCGGAGGAGACGAACACCACCGATGACCCGCGCGCCGCGCGCAACAGCGGCAGCAGCCGTTCGGTCATCAGGTGGGGTCCCAGAACGTGGGTGGCCAACTGCAGTTCGTGCCCTTGGGGCGTCACCCGGCGCTCTTTGGGCATCAATCCGGCGTTGTGCACCAGACCGTCCAGCGCGGGTACCCGATCGGCAAAGTCAGCTGTCCAGTTCGCCACTGCCTCCAGGTCGGAGACATCGCAGACCTCACCGATCACTTGGCTGCCGGGCACCTCGGCGGAGATTTCCGCCACAGTCCGGCGCACCTTCTCGGGATTACGCCCCAGCACGTGCACCGTCGCCCCGAGCCCGGCGAACGCCCGCGCCATCGCTCGGCCGATCCCTGCGGTCGCCCCGGTCACAACAACCCGTTTGCCGAGCAACGAATCGGACTGCGGGTCGGCCGGCCACCAGCGCCGGCGCAGCCCGGAACCGATCTTGGTGTAACCCAACACCAGTGCCCGATCCATGGCACCGTCGAGCAGGCCCGTCACGGGTCTGGCGACCCCGGAAAGGGGCCCCGACAAATCCATCGCTACAACCGCTCGTCGAACGGGGCCAATAAGTCGATCACGTCTACCAGGGTCGCACGAACGTGGTCGCGGTCGCCGTTGCCGACACCTGCCAGCGCTGATGCCACCGCACCGTCGACGGTGTAGAGCAGGGCCCGCATCAGCTCCACCTGGGCCCGCCGACCGGACCGGGACATGGCTTCGGCGACGGCATCGACCCGCTGGCTCAACATCCGCTGCTCAACCCCACGCAATGCAGGGTTTCGCGCACACGCGATGTAGCGCTCGTAGCGGGAAATGGTGTGCTCTCGAGTGGAATCCTCAGCGAGCAGGTCGACGAGCAGGTCGGCGGAGGCTTCCGCTCCCCGCCGGCGCCGCGGCAGTGCTTGGACTCGTTCCCGCAACTCTGCAGCCTCCACCGCACCGAGGTACTCGACGGCCTGCTCGACCAACTCCTCCAGCGAGGAGAAGTAGTAGGTGGTGGAAGCCAGCGGAAGACCGGCCCGGTCGGCGACGGCGCGGTGACGCACCGCGTCGAAACCACCCTCACACAGCAGTTCCGCGGCGGCGGTGACAAGCGCATACCGCCGTCGCTCTCCCTTCCGCGTCACCGCTGCGGTCACCAGCGCAATGCTGCCAGTCCGTCCCGATCGCCCATCGCGCTTTTCCCGAAGAAGTGACCAGTGAGCAAAGCGTGGCAGGATTGGCCAAATGCAGAGCCTGAGTCGTCGCGCGGTGTTGCGGTTGGGAGCCGGTGCCGCGGCGCTCGGAGCCGTCAGCCGAGCCTTTCCGGCGGCGGCCGAACCGACAGCTGCACCGACGATGACGACCGGCACATTCATCTCGGCCGCCCGAGGCGGCATACCGACCAACTGGGCGATCGCCCGCCCCCCGGGACAGACCCAACCGCTCCGGCCGGTGATCGCCCTGCACGGCAAGGGCAGCAACGCCACCACGGTGATGGCGGGCGGTGTCGAGCAGGGCCTGGCGCAGGCTGTCAACGCCGGCCTGCCGCCGTTCGCCGTGGTGGCCGTCGACGGCGGCGGCAGCTACTGGCATCAGCGGGCCTCCGGCGAGGACTCCGGAGCGATGGTGCTCAACGAGCTGATCCCGATGCTGTCCGAGAGGGGCCTGGACACCTCCCGGGTGGGCTTCCTGGGATGGTCGATGGGGGGCTATGGCGCGCTGCTGCTCGGTGCGCGATTGGGTCCGGCGAGGACTGCCGCGATCTGTGCGGTCAGCCCGGCCCTGTGGCTCTCGCCGGGAGCGACCGCACCCGGGGCGTTCGACGGTGCCGCCGACTTCAACGCAAACAGCGTCTTCGGTTTGCCGGCATTGGGATCGATCCCGATTCGGATCGATTGCGGATACAGCGACCCGTTTTACGAGGCAACTAAGGCCTTCGTCGCGCAACTGCCGCATCCGCCGGCCGGCGGATTCTCTCCCGGGGGCCACGACCCCGCCTTCTGGAGCGCGCAGTTACCCGCTGAGTTGGCGTGGATGGCGCCGTTGCTTACAGCTTGATGCGACCCTCTGCGGCGGCGAGGCCAATGTCGATGCGAAAGTGCCCGCCGGGCAGCCGAATCGACGAGATCTTCTGATAGGCGTCGGCGCGGGCCGCCGTCAGATCGGCACCCTTACCGACCACCGAGAGCACCCGGCCGCCCGATGAGACCACCGCTCCGTCGTCGCGGCGCGCGGTGCCAGCATGCAGCACCCCGTAGGCCTCCGCGCCGGTGATGACATCTCCGGTACGCGGACTTCCCGGATAGTTCTCTACAGCCACCACGACGGTCACCGCTGAGCCTTTGCGCCAGCGCAGAGGCGGTGCTTCGGCAAGGGTTCCGGTGGCGGTGGCATACAGCAGGTGCCCCAGCGGGGATTCCAGTAGTGCCAGCACCGCCTGAGTCTCGGGATCGCCGAATCGACAATTGAATTCGATCACGGCGGGACCCTCCCGGGTGATCGCCAGACCGGCGTAGAGGAGACCTGAGAAGGGACAACCCCGTTTGACCATCTCGGCGGCGACGGGCTGAACCACATCGTCCACGATCGCCTCGGTCACCTTCTCAGGAAGCCAGGGGAGCGGGGCGTAGGCGCCCATCCCGCCGGTGTTGGGCCCGGTGTCCCAGTCACCGACGCGCTTGAAGTCCTGCGCGGGCAGCAGGGGAACCACGGTGGCACCGTCGACCAAGCAGAACAATGACACCTCGGGACCGTCCAGGAACGACTCCAGCAGAACCGGATTACCGTCTTTCAGCACGGCGGCGGCATGCGCGCGGGCTGCCTCCCGATCGCCGGTGACCACCACGCCCTTGCCGGCCGCCAATCCGTCGTCCTTGACCACCCAGGCCTGCTGCCCGGCGGACGGCCCAAACCGGTCCAGCGCGGAATCCAGATCGGCCTCGCTGCCGACTGTCTCGCTGGCGGCAGTCCGGACACCGGCGGCGGCCATCACATCCTTGGCGAAGGCCTTCGAACCCTCGATGCGAGCGGCCTCCTTGGACGGACCGAAGCAGGCGATACCCGCTGCCCGGATCGCGTCAGCAACCCCAGCCACCAGCGGGATTTCGGGGCCGATGACGACCAGATCAGCTTCAACGCGGGCGACCAGGTCTGTCACCGCTTCGGCGGAGGTGATATCGACGGTGAACTGCTCGGCCACCGCGGCGGTCCCCGCGTTGCCGGGAGCGATCGCGACGTAATCGACCTGAGGATCTTTTCGCAGGGCAAGCAGCAGAGCGTGTTCGCGGGCACCGGACCCGATCACGAGGATGCGCACGGGCTCACACCCTACGTGCGTCACTACGATCCGAACCCATGGGCTATCCGCCGCCGTATCCTCCCTATCCCCCGTACGGGCCGTACCCGCCGCCGGGGGGCCAGCCTGCGTCGCGAACCGCGGACCGCGTCATCTCGATCCTGGTTCTGGCTTTCACGGGCATGGTCCTCGTGGGCGGCGCGTTCATGGGCTTGATGATGCTGGCCTTCCTCGACCACTGCCCGCGGGCCACCTGCAGCGTCAGCGGGGCGGTGGGGTCCGTCGTGACCGCCGTCGGCGTCGCCGCCGTGGTCTCTCTGGCCGGACTTGTGGTCACCGTAGTGCGGATGGCGCGACGGCTGACGGCCTGGCCCTTCGCGGTCGGGACTTTGGGGCTCTGCGTGTTGGCACTGTTCGGCGGGGGGCTCGCCTACTTTGTGGCCGTGGGTGGATGACGTTGTCAGGGCTTTTCGCCGGCCGCCTTGCGACGCCGGGCGGCCACCTTCTCGACAACATTGTTGAACGTCGACCCCAACGGGAAGCCCACGTAATGCGTGATGAAGATTGCTAGCTCCCGTAACTCGTCCTCGGTCATCTCCCCGTTCTGCAGGGCGGCATTGACCTGAATCTCGGCCAGTTCGGCAAGGCCGAGGGCGGTCACGACACTCAACGTCACGAGTCGCTTGTCGCGCATGGATAGGCCCGGTCGGCTCCAGATGTCGGCGAAGAGGTGGTCGACGGTCAGCGCGAAGTAATCGCCAGGCAAGTCGGGCATCTCCCAGCCATAGACTTCGTTCATCTTGGCCAGTCCCTTGCGCCGAACGTCATCCATCACTGCTCCTCGGGATGCGCAACGCCCAGCCCGTCTGCCAGCCTCTCCAACGCGATCCGCGCCAGCGGCAGATCAGCGCCGACTGAATCACCCAGAGCTAGTGCCAGATTCAGGTCCTTCTCCCCAAGATCACGGGTGTGGGTGAATGTGTCGTAAAGCCAGTGGCCCGGGTCGAGGTCGTGCATGTTGTCCCGAATCATGATCACGCCGGGGCCACCGGTTAGCGCGTCGGTGTGCCGGACAACCCGGCCCAGGGTCTGCAGGTCCACCCCGGAGCGTTCGGCGAGCTGCATGGCTTCGCACGCAGCCGCGAAAGCGGTGAAGGTCAGCATGTTGCGGGCCAACTTCATTCGAGTGCCCATGCCGGGTTCACCGGCGTGCACCACCAGGGACGCCCAGTGCTTGAACACCGGCTTGACTCGCTCGTAGACGTCCTCGGAGGCGCCCACCATGGTGGCCAATTCGCCTTTTCCTGCGGCTCCGGCACCGCCGCTGACCGGTGCGTCAATGACGTGGATACCGTGTGGTTCACACTGCCGGGTCAATTCGACGGCAGTGATGTCACTGATCGTCGAGTGGATCGCAATGACGGTGCCCGGCGAAGCATGCCGAGCCAACTCGCTCACGACGTCACGCACTTGGGCGTCGTCGAGGACGGTGACGCTGATGACGTCGGCAACGGCAACGTCGGCTACGCTGCCGGCCACCTCGGCGCCGGCCTCGGCGAACGACGCCACAGCCGCATCCCGCACGTCGTACACGATCAGCCCGCCTGGCCAATCCACCAACCGTTTAGCCATCGGGGCGCCCATGTTCCCCAGCCCGACGTAGCCGAGCCGTGGAGCGGTCATCGGATCACCTGCCCGCCGTCGACGTTGAAGATCTGCCCGGTGATCCAGTCAGCCTTGTCCGACAAGAGGAACAGGCACATGCCGACCAGATCCTCCGGCTGGCCCATGCGACTCAACGGAATTCGCTTCACCATGTCCTCGACTATCCCCTGTGGTGTCGTAGTTCTGTTGGCCTCGGTGTCGATCGGACCTGGCGCGATAGCGTTGATGCGGATGTTCTGCCAGCCGAGTTCGCGCGAAAGCTGTTGGGTGAGACTGTTGATACCGGCCTTGGCAAGCCCGTAGTAATTGGAGTAGAGCCACGCTGCTGTCGAGGACTGGTTGACGATGGCGCCACCCCCGCCCTCCGCCATCTGCTTGGCGACTGCCCGGGTGCAGAGCAGCGCTCCATCGAGGTTCACACTCATGAACTTCTTGTAGTAGTCCCAGTCGACGGTGAGCAGCATGTCCAGTTTCATTCCGCCGAAGATGGCGGCGTTGTTCACCAGGTAGTCGATACCGCCGAACTCGGCCATGGTCCGCTCCGCCATCCCCCTTGCCGAGTCAGGCTCAGAGACATCGACAGCCACAGCGAGCGCAGTGCCACCTTCGGCCGCAATCCCGGCAGCCACGCGATCGGCGCCGACACCGTTGATATCGGCTACCACCACTGCAGCGCCCTCACGCGCTAGGGCCTCCGCGTAAGCCTGACCGATGCCCCCGCCCGCACCGGTGACGATGGCGACCTTGTTGTCGAACTCGCCCATTTCTCTCCTGACTCCCTCTCCTGGCTCGCCGGCGTGAAGTGAGCGTATCGGCGCCTAGACCGCTGTGGCGATGGCTTTGATCTGGAGATACTCCTCGAACCCGGCCACCCCCATCTCGCGTCCCACTCCCGACTGTTTGTAGCCGCCGAACGGCACGTCCGGGGAGTACCAGACGCCGCCGTTGACGTTGACCGTGCCGACCCGCAATCGGCTTGCCACCGCCTGCGCCCGACCCGGGTCGGCGCTGAACACCGTGCCAGAAAGCCCATAGGGCGAATCGTTGGCAATACGCACGGCGTCATCGTCGCCATCGTGGGCAATCACCGTTAGCACCGGGCCGAAGATTTCCTCACGAGCCACCCGGGCACTGTTATCCAGCCCTATGACCACCGTCGGCTCGATGAAGAAACCACGGTCCCGGTCGGCTGGGCGGCCGCCGCCGCAGGCGAAGCGCCCGCCCTCGGCGATCACCAGGTCCAGATAGGACTGCACCCGGTCTCGCTGACGTGCAGAAATCAACGGGCCGCAGATGGTTCGGGGGTCGGTGGGATCGCCAGGTTTGATGCCCAGCATGGTGGCTGCAGCCGCGGCTGCCGCTTCGTCATAATGGGCCCTCGGCACCACCAGCCGGGTGGTGATGGCGCAGCCCTGGCCGGCGTGCATGGATGCGGTGAAGGCCGCCATCGCGCAGGCGGCCGGCAGGTCGGCGTCGTCGAGCACCAAGAACGCCGACTTGCCGCCCAACTCCAGAAACAGCTTTTTGACGGTGGGCGCAGCGGACGCCATCACCGCCCGGCCGGTGGTCGTCGAGCCGGTGAACGACACCATGTCGACGCGCGGGTCGCTGGTCAGCATGGCTCCTACAGCATGGTCGCTGGATGTGACGATGTTGAGCACGCCTGGGGGGATGTCGGTGCGTTCGGCCGCCACCTCGCCGAGAATGGCTGCGCACCAAGGGGTATCGGGTGCGGGCTTGAGGACGACTGTGTTGCCCGCCGCCAAAGCAGGGCCGATCTTGGCGAGGTTGATCTGGTGCGGGAAGTTCCACGGGGTTATGGCGCCGACGACGCCAACGGCCTCACGCACCAGGGTTCGCCGGGTGCGGATGCCCATCGGTGAGGCTATGCCTAGGTCGGTGCGCCAGGGGTAGCTTTCGGCCGTGTCGGCAGAGAAGTTCAGATCGGCCACCGGGGCTTCCAACTGGGCACCGGCAGTGAGCATTAGGGGGGCGCCGACCTCGGCCATGGTGATGTCACGTAGTTGTTCGATGTGCTCGCGCATGGCGTCGCGTAGTTGGCGGATGCAGCGCACCCGCAGTTCGGTGTTGGTCGACCAGTCGGTGGTGTCGAAGGCCCAACGGGCCGCCTCGATAGCGCGGCCAATGTCCTCGGCGTCGCCGTCGGCGGCGGTCCCGAGCACTTCTTCGGTGGCGGGGTTGATGGTCGGGAACCGACCGGAACCACCAGAGAGGAACTGGCCGTCGATGAACAGGTCGCTACTGCACTCAGTTGCTATCGACACCCGCGACTCCCACCTGGACACTTGTCCGATTCAGCTGGCATCTGACGATAGACGCAGGGCTGCTGGACAGGCAAGAATTGGGTTCATACTGGGTTATTGCGCGATACGCACCACCCCGCCTACCGTGGACACGTGTCCAGTGAAGCGGTGACAACCGCTCGACGGCCGCGGCAGGAGGAAACCTTCCGCAAGCTGGTGCATGCTGCCCTGGGCATGTTGCGGGGATCGTCTTATACCGACCTGACGGTACGGGCGGTGGCCGCCCGCGCACACGTGGCGCCTGCGACCGCTTACACCTATTTCTCGTCGAAGAACCACCTTGTGGCCGAGGTGTATCTCGACCTAATTCGCCAGGTTCCCTACTTCACCGACGTCAATGACACCCGGTTGACCAGGGTGCAGCACGCACTGCGGAGCTTGGCCCTGGTGGTAGCCGACGAGCCGGAGGTCGCGGCCGCCTGCACCACCGCGCTGCTGAGCAACGACGCCGCGGTGCGACCGGTACGCGATCGAATCGGGGGCGAGATCCACAACCGCATCAAATCCGCTTTGGGCCCCGACGCCGACGCCCTCACCGCCGCCGCACTGGAGATGACGTACTTCGGCGCGCAGGTGCAGGCCGGTAGCGGGGCATTCACCTATCACCAGATCGCCGACCGCCTGGGTTACGTCGTGGGACTGATTCTCGAGGATGGCAGGTGAGCGCCGCCGACGTTGGGGATCCGATCCTTGACCCCTACGACTACGACTTCCATGAGGACCCCTACCCCTACTACAAGCGCCTGCGCGACGAAGCCCCGGTATACCGCAACGACAACCTGAACTTCTGGGCCCTGACCCGGCATGCCGACGTGCACAGGGCATTCCGCAACAGCACCGCACTGTCCAACAAGCTTGGGGTATCTCTGGATCCGATCTCTCGAACACCCGAGTCTTATCGGACCATGTCGTTTCTGGCGATGGACGATCCCGGCCATCTGAGGCTGCGCACGCTGGTGTCCAAGGGCTTCGCCCCGCGACGCATCCGCGAACTCGAGCCTCGCGTCCTGCAACTCACCCACGAACACCTCGACACAGCGCTGGAGAACAAAAGCTTCGACTACATAACCGAGTTCGCCAGCTTGTTGCCGATGGACGTCATCTCTGAACTTGTCGGCGTACCCCGACAAGACCGCCAGCACTTGCGCTCCCTGGCCGATGCGGTGATGCACCGCGAAGACGGCGTCAGCGACGTCCCGCAAACCGCCCTCGTGGCGGCGATGGACCTGCTGGTCTATTACGCCGACATGGTCAAGCGACGTCGGACAATGCCGGCCGATGACCTCACCAGTGCACTACTGGAGGCAGAAATCGACGGGGACCGCCTCGGCGACGACGAGATCATGGCATTCCTGTTTCTGATGGTGGTTGCCGGTAACGAGACCACGACGAAACTGCTTGGCAATGCAATGTATTGGGGTGCAAGGAACCCCGACCAGATCGCCAGCGTCCACGCCGATCACTCGCTGATCCCACTCTGGGTGGAAGAGACGTTGCGCTACGACACCTCGAGCCAGATCCTGGCACGAGCGGTATCCAAGGACATCGTGTTCCACAACACCACGCTGCACGAGGGCGACACCCTGCTGTTGGTTCCGGGCTCCGCTCACCGCGACGAGCGGGTGTTCGACGACCCCGACGAATTCCGCATCGGACGCGACATCGGTTCCAAGCTATTGAGTTTCGGCAGCGGAGCCCACTTCTGCCTCGGCGCGCATCTAGCCCGCATGGAAGCCCGCGTCGCGCTCGCCGAACTTTTCAACCGAATCGAGAGCTACCAAGTCGACGACACCAAGGCCGTACGGGTTCACTCCAGCAGCGTGCGCGGATTCGCGCACCTTCCGATCACCGTGAAGAAGTCCTGATGCCACGTTTCGCCCCCCACCCGGCCCGCCGACCCGCATTGATCGCTGGCGCCTCATCGGGCATAGGTGCCGCCACCGCTATTGAACTCGCCGCCCGCGGCTTCCCCGTCGCACTCGGCGCCCGACGGCTGGCGCGGTGCGAGGAACTCGCCAGCAGAATCCGCAGCGACGGCGGCGAGGCAGTCGCACTCCCCCTCGACGTCACCCACCCGGAGTCGGTACACGACTTCGTACGCAGCGCCACCCAAGAATTCGGTGACATCGAAGTGCTCGTGGCCGGGGCGGGCGACACCTTCTTCGGCCGGCTGTACGAAATCGACACCGACGATTTCGAAGCACAGGTCCAGGTCCACCTCATCGGCGCGAACCGACTTGCCACGGCGGTGCTGCCCGGCATGGTGAAACGTCAACGGGGCGACGTCATTTTCATCGGGTCGGACGTCGCACTGCGACAGCGCCCACACATGGGCGGATACGGCGCGGCCAAAGCCGGCCTGCTGGCAATGGTGACCAATCTGCAGATGGAACTCGAAGGCACCGGGGTGCGGGCGTCAATCGTGCACCCCGGCCCCACCCAGACAGAGATGGGCTGGAGCCTGCCGCCGGAGACCATCGCCCCCGCACTGGAGGACTGGGCCAAGTGGGGCCAGGCACGCCACTCCTATTTCCTCAGAGCGGCCGACCTGGCACGGTGCATCGCATTCGTCGCCGAGACCCCGCGCGGTGGCTTCGTCGTCTCGATGGAGTTGCAACCGGAGGCGCCACTGTCGGATGCGCCCAGGGAACGTCAGCAACTGAAATATTCGGAGGAATCCCGTTGACCGAAGTGAAGCGCGTCTCCGGCGGCGACGGCGAACACGGCCACCTCGACGAGTTCCGCACCGACCCGATCGCCCTCATGCAGCGGGTGCGCGACGAGTGTGGCGACGTCGGATACTTCCAGTTGGCGGGCAAGAAGGTCATCCTGCTCACGGGTGCCGAGGCCGACGAATTCTTCTTCCGCGCCGCCGACGACGACCTTGGCCAAGCCGAGGCCTACCCGTTCATGACACCGATCTTCGGCAAGGGTGTGGTGTTCGACGCCAGCCCCGAGCGGCGCAAGGAGATGCTGCACAACTCCGCCTTGCGCGGCGACCACATGAGAAGCCACGCCCGGACCATCGAGCGCGAAGTCCGACGGATGATCGAGAACTGGGGCGATGAAGGCGAAATCGACCTGTTGGACACCTTCGCCGAGCTCACCATCTACACCTCGACGGCATGCCTGATCGGCCGAAAGTTCCGAGAGCAACTCGACTCGCGCTTTGCGAGCTACTACCACCTGCTCGAACGCGGCACCGATCCGCTCTGTTACGTCGACCCCTATCTGCCGATCGAGAGCTTTCGGGTGCGGGATGAAGCCCGCGAAGGTCTCGTCGCCCTGGTGCAGGAGATCATGAAAGATCGCATCGCTCATCCGCCGGAGGACAAGAGCAAGCGCGACATGCTCGACGTGCTCGTATCCATCACCGACGATGAAGGCAATCCGCGATTCTCCGCCGACGAGATCACCGGCATGTTCATCTCGCTGATGTTCGCCGGCCATCACACCAGTTCGGGCACCTCGGCGTGGACCTTGATCGAATTGATGCGTCATCCCGACATCTATGCCGACGTCACCGAGGAACTCGACGACCTGTACGCCGATGGCCAGGAAGTGAGTTTCCATGCACTGCGCCAAATTCCGAAACTGGAGAATGTCATCAAGGAGACGCTGCGGCTGCACCCGCCATTGATCATCCTCATGCGGGTGGCCCAGGGCGAGTTCGAGGTGCAGGGACATCCAATCCACAAGGGCGAATTCGTGGCCGCCTCCCCGGCGATCTCAAATCGGATCGCTGAGGACTTTCCGAACCCCGAGTCCTTTGATCCGGATCGCTACAACAAGCCCCGCGAAGAGGACGTTGTTCACCGCTGGACCTGGATTCCGTTCGGGGCAGGCCGACACCGATGCGTCGGCGCGGCGTTCGGCACCATGCAGATCAAAGCGATTTTTTCAGTGCTGTTGCGCGAGTACGACTTTGAAATGGCCCAGCCCCCGGAGAGCTACCACAACGATCATTCGAAGATGGTCGTCCAGCTGGCCAGGCCGGCCCGGGTTCGCTACCGCAGACGGACACAGCATGGGTAACTACCGAATCGACGTCGACCTGGACCTGTGCCAGGGTCACGCCATGTGCGAACTTGAAGCACCGGACTACTTCCGGGTTCTGAAGCGCGGCACCGTCGAGATCCTGGATGCCGAGCCGCCCGACGACGCCAGAGCAGAAATCCAACGGGCTGTTGAAAGCTGCCCCACTCGAGCACTTTTCATCCTGCATAAGGAGGAGATGTAAATGCCCGCCCTTCCCCGCGAACAACTTGAAGACTTCGTCGACCGCTGGCTGCATGCCAACCGTGAGGCGGAAGCCAAAGGCGACTGGACCGGACTCGCTGACTTCTACGCCGACGATGCCACCTACGGCTGGAACATCGGCCCAAAGGAAGACGTCATGTGCGTCGGCAAGCAGGAGATCCGCGACATCGCCCTGGGCTTGGAAATGGCCGGACTTCAGGGCTGGACCTACCCGTACCAGAGGGTGCTCATCGACGAGAAGATCGGCGAGATCGTCGGCTTCTGGAAGCAGGTCGCCACCGACTCGGAAGGGACCAGCCAGGAGATCTACGGGATCGGCGGCAGCTGGTTCCGGCTGAACGAACACGGACTCATCGAGTGGCAACGCGACTTCTTCGACTTCGGCCACGTCCAGAAGCTTTATCTACAACTGATGCAACACGGCAAACTGTCCACCGGGATGCAGAAGCGCATCGAGCGCAGCCTGGCCGGTGAGAAGCTTCCCGGTTACTACCGGCTCGGTCAGGCTCCGGTACCCATCTGGTGACTTGACACCTGTCAGGTCATAGGATGGCCTTACGCGATCACGACCACATTCTGATCGACCGGCAAACATCAAGCGGAGGACTGCAGTGAAGACCAAGGGCGCGCTCATCCGGGAGTTCAACCAGCCGTGGGCGATCGAGGAGATCGAAATCGGCGACCCGGCGAAGCACGAGGTCAAGGTCCAGATGGAGGCCTCCGGGATGTGCCATTCCGATCACCACCTTGTGACCGGCGGCATCCCGATGCTGGGCTTTCCGGTCCTCGGCGGCCATGAGGGCGCGGGTGTGGTCATCGAGGTCGGCGAAGGCGTGGAAGGAGTCGCCGTCGGCGACCACGTCGTCATGTCATTCATCCCGTCGTGCGGCAAATGCCCGTCGTGTCAGGCTGGCCTACGCAACCTGTGCGACCTCGGGGCCGGCTTGCTCGGCGGAGTGGCGATCTCCGACGGCACCCACCGCATCCACACCGCAGACGGCAAGCCGGTGTTCCCGATGACGCTCCTGGGCACGTTCTCGCCGTACATGGTCGTCCATGAATCCTCGGTGGTGAAGATCGATCCGTCCATCCCGTTCGAGGTGGCATGCCTGGTGGGCTGTGGTGTCACCACCGGTTACGGCTCAGCGGTGCACACCGCGCAAATCCGTCCCGGCGAGGACGTCGCGATTGTCGGTGTCGGCGGGGTCGGCATGGCGGCCCTGCAGGGCGCGGTCCTCTCCGGCGCTCGCAACATCTTCGTGATCGACCCGGTGGAGTGGAAGCGCGACCAGGCACTGAAGTTCGGTGCGACCCACGCATACGAGGACATCAACGCAGCGTTGATGGGCATTGCCGAGGCCACCGGTGGCTTCATGTGCAAGAAGGTGATCGTCACCGTCGGCGAGCTCGACGGCGCCGACGTCGAGAGCTACATGCAGATCACCAGCAAGTCGGGAACCTGCGTGCTGACCGCCATCGGCAGCATGGTCGACACCAACGTCACGCTTAACCTCGCGATGCTGACACTGATGCAGAAGAACCTGCAGGGCACCATCTTTGGCGGTGGCAATCCCTACTACGACATCCCGCAACTGCTGTCGATGTACAAGTGCGGCAAGCTCAATCTAGACGACATGGTGACCCGCCAGTACCGCCTCGAGCAAATCAACGACGGATACAAGGACATGCTTGAGGGCCGCAACATCCGCGGCGTCATCCGCTACACCGACGAAGACCGGTAGGTCGGCAGATGCCGGAGCAGACGGCCGACCTCACGCCTGCCATGGCCGCGTCGCTGGCGTCATGGCGGTGCGTGCAATCCCACGACCGGGAGGGCTGGTTGGCGCTGATGGCACCCGACGTCGTGGTCGAAGACCCGATCGGCACGTCGATCACCAACCCCGACGGCCTCGGGGTGCGCGGCAAGGAGGCACTGGCGGCGTTCTACGACACCAACATCGCCGCCAACACGCTCACGGTGACCTGCGAGGAGACCTTCCCGTCCTCCTCACCCAATGAGGTCGCACACATCCTTGTCCTTCGTAGCGAGTTCGAGGGTGGCTTCACCAGCACGGTGCGGGGCGTGTTCTGCTATCGCGTCGACGACGACGGCCTGATCACCAACCTGCGCGGCTACTGGAACCTGGACGCGATGGTGTTCGGGAAACGGGACTGACGAGCCTCTGCACCTAAGCTGAATCCCATGCCCTCCGTGTTCACCATGATCATCAACGGCGATCTTCCGGGCCGATTCGTCTACGAGGATGACGACGTCGTCGCCTTCCTCACCATCGAACCGATGACTCCGGGGCACACCCTGGTGGTGCCGCGCGCCGAAGTGGACAACTGGCAGAACGTCGACCCTGCGTTGTTCCACAAAGTCATGGAGGTGTCGCAGCGGATCGGCAAAGCGGTGTGCGCGGCGTTCGACACTCAGCGCGCGGGGGTCATCATCGCCGGCCTTGAAGTGCCGCACCTGCACGTCCACGTCTTCCCAGCCCGCAACCTTTCCGACTTCGGTTTCGCGAACGTCGACCGGAACCCCTCGGCAGCGTCGCTCGACGAGGCACAAGCGAAAATCAAAGCCGCGCTGGCTGATTTGAATTGATATCGAGCCCTGTGGGCACCTCGGCCACTCGGGGCAGACTCACCCTGAAGCAACAACCCTGACCCGGCGCGGTGATCACGGTCACCCGACCGCCATGGGCACGCACCAATGAATCTACGATCGACAGGCCCAGACCGGTTCCGCCACTCGCCCGGGTTCGCGAAGTGTCGGCCCGGTAGAACCGCTCGAACACCCGTTGGGCATCGGCAGCATCCATGCCAGGCCCCTCGTCAGCGACCTCGAGGACGGCGTAGTCCCCAACGGTCCCCACACGCAACGTGATTCGCGCCGTGTCCGGGGTATGCCGCAAGGCGTTGGCAACCAGGTTGGCCAACACCTGCCGAAGCCGAGCCTCGTCCCCAATCACCTCGGGCGTACCAGGGCCGTCGAATACCGCCAAGGTAATGGTGCGATCCGGTGCGACCGACCGGACATCGTGGACGGCATCGCTTGCCAAGGCCAGCAGATCGACCCGGCGACGCTCGAGGGGGCGCTGGGCGTCCAGTTGAGCCAGGAGCAGCAGATCCTCCACCAGACCGCCCATCCGCCGTGATTCACTCTCGATGCGCGACATGAGCATCTCAACGTCATTCGCCGCACCCTGCCGGTACAACTCGGCGAACCCGCGGATGGTGGTCAACGGGGTGCGAAGTTCGTGGCTGGCATCGGTGATGAAGCGCCGCATCCGGTCCTCGGATTGCCGGGCCTGCTCCGCCGAAGCCTCCGAGGACGCCACAGCCCGCTGGATCTGGGCCAGCATCCCGTTGAGCGCCAGCGCGAGCTGACCCACCTCGGTGCGCGGATCCCCCTGCGGCACGCGGCTGTCCAACTGCCCGCCCGCGATCGCCGCAGCGGTTTTCTCCACTTCCACCAGCGGGCGCAGACTGCGATGCACAACCCAGTAGCCGGCCACCCCGAGGATGAGCAGCACCGCGGCACCAATACCGGCCTGCAGCCACATCAAGGCGCGAACCGTCGACTGGACGTCCGAAAGGTCGATGGCGACAGTGATCAACTCGCCGTGGGAACCGTGCACCGAAACCGCACGCCATTGGACTGTCTGGTCCTCGAGGGACGGGATGGTCACAGGTTGCGGACCCACGTCGTTGCTGTCGGGAAGGTCTGGTTGCGCTTTCCGATCGTTGATCGCCATCCACACATTGCCGGCCCGGTCGATGCCCTGAACGTAGAAGTTCGACGGCGGCCGGGTGGGGTTTGGCCCCGAATCCGGCCGGAGCTCTTGACGGGGTTCCTGGGCCCATGTCGTTGACGCCTCGACCAATGACTGATCGACCCGATTCATCAGGCTGTGGCTCAGCATCGTGGTCACCGCCAACCCGGACGTCAGCAGGCCGCCGGCCACGAGGACCAGCATCGCCGCGACCAGCCACACCCGCAGGGGCAGCCCCCGCCGGACTACTTCGGCTCCCGCAGGACGTAGCCCACCCCGCGCAGGGTGTGCAGGAGGCGCTTCTCTCCGTTATCGATCTTGCGCCGCAGATAAGACACGTACGACTCGACGACGTTGACGTCGCCGCCGAAGTCATAGCGCCAGACGTGGTCGAGAATCTTAGGTTTGCTCAACACGGTTCCGGCGTTGATCACAAAGTAGCGCAGCAGGGTGAATTCCGTGGGAGACAGTGATACCAGCTCACCGGCCTTCCACACCTCGTGGGTTTCTTCATCGATTTCGATATCGGCGAACTTCAGTCGTGTGGTGCGGGGTTCGTCCACGCCCTTGCCGGCTCGGCGCAGAATCACCCGCAGTCTGGCTACAACCTCCTCCAGACTGAACGGCTTGGTGACGTAGTCGTCGCCCCCCAGCGTAAGACCGGTCACCTTGTCCTGCACAGAATCCCGAGCAGTCAGGAACAGTGCGGGCGCGTCGATCCCGTCGGCCCGCAGTCGGCGCAAGACCCCGAAGCCGTCCATCCCGGGCATCATGACGTCGAGGATCACTGCGTCGGGGCGGACCTCGCGGGCACGGTCCAATGCGGCCGGCCCGCTGCTGGCGGTGCAGACCTCAAAGCCCTGGAACTTCAAACTCACCGCAAGGAGTTCGACGATATTGGCCTCATCGTCGACGATCAATACCCTGGCCTCCGGTATCGCCTCCGATCGGGGCGCCCGCTGTACGGCTGAAGACATACCTCCACTGTGCTCACCACACAGTGAACAGAAGCTGCACGGGCGCTGTGAGCTTCCTGTGAGTGCGAACCTGCCGGATGTTGCGGGGTATTGCCTGGTCACGACCTACACTGGGCGCCATGGACCTGGCGCAAACCATCTTCGACATCGCCGCGATGCCCGCACGGGTTGGCCTGGCGGCCGCCGACGCCAGCCTAGAAGTCGCCAATGCGGCCGTCACCATAGCGCGGCGGGGTCTGGGTGACACCACCGTGGGCTCTGCACGCGACTCGGTCACCAATCTGCTGGGTTTGAATGAAACCCTCGAACGCGCGAACCGATTTGCCGCATACCTCGAGGAGGACGCCCCACTTAACCGGGCACTGGCCCCGGAAGGCCCAGTCGACCGCCTCCTGCGGCCGGGCGGTTTGATCGACCGGCTGACAGCGCCCGACGGGGTGCTGGAACGGCTCACCGAAGAGGGCGGCGGGCTGGACCGCGCGCTCGCACCCGGGGGTCTGGTGGACCAGTTGTTCGACGAAAACGGGCTCATCGAACGCGTCCTCGCCGAGGACGGCCTAGCGGACCGACTGCTGGCCGAGGGCGGCGTGATCGACAAGCTGACCGCCAAGAACGGACCCCTTGAGCAGTTGGCCACCGTCACCGACACACTCAACCGGCTGACCCCAGGCCTGGAGGCGTTGGCCCCGACGATCGAGACCCTGCGCGAGGCGGTGGTAACGCTGAGCTTGGTGGTGAACCCGCTGAGCAATATCGCCGAGCGGATTCCGCTGCCCGGCCGGCGGCGTTGGCCATTCCGCGAGGACGAAGAGTAAACCGTTAGGCTGCTGTAACGGTCAGTCGCTGGCCGTACTGCCTCCTTAGCTCAGTGGTAGAGCACTCGCCTTGTAAGCGAGCGGTCGTCAGTTCAATCCTGACAGGGGGCTCAGTTACTCAGTCCGGTCAGGCTCAGGGACTTTGGGTGAATAGTGAATTCCCTTGCCGCGTTCGCTCTCTGGTGGGAGGTTTCGCGCCGGGGTCTCCACCAGAGGAGCATCCGACGGGAGCCGCCCCTGCGCCCGGTCCCATCCGGCACGGGCCCGCGGGTGCATCCGCCGTCGCCGGGGCACGCATTTGAACGCAAAGTTCACCGCCCGCCCGAACAGCCGATGAAACCATTCGTCGCGTCCAGACCAGGAGTACCCCATCAACTCGCGCACCGGTTCGTCGTAAAGTCCGACCGTCAGCCACACCACAAATGGGTTCGTGACAAACAGGAACGCCGACCACGCCAGATCCGGGATCCACTCACCGTTGGGCGGCTTCGGCATCGAGGACAGATCGAGAACTTGCTGTGCGGCCCAGGTGTTCTCCAGCACCTCCCGGCACATCCGGTTCCGGAAACCTGAAAGTCCTCCCAGGTTTCCGGAACCGGCTGCATGCTCATCCCATACATGCGGTACCAGGTGATGTGTTCCTCGAACAGTTGCCGCTTGTCAGCCTCGGTGAGCCCGTCGCCGAAGTGCTCAGCGGTCAGGATGGTGCCCATGAAGAAGGTAGCGTGCGCCCAGTAGAAGACGTCGGGATTCAACGCGCTGTAACGTCGCCCTTTTTCGTCGACTCCCTTGATCGTGATGTGGTAATCGCGCACCTGCGCACCCGTCGTCGGCGCACGATCACCGTCGAAGACGACCCCGCCGATGGGATACAAGGAGCGGAATAGTCGTGGGATGCGCTCCGTGAAAAAGATCGAGTGGTCCTTCACCGCCGCCCCGAGTTGGGGATGCATGTTCTGCATGGACCCAGCCCACGGGCCCTGTAATAGGCCACGCCAGTCGCCGAAAAGCTTCCAGGTCAGCGAATCAAGGCCAAGGGGGATCGGGCGATCGTCGTAGCGGCCGCCGCTGACCGGACGGCCTGATGTCGTCAACGACTCAGCGATCGATTCCACTGGTGGCACAAAGCCAGCGTGCCGGACTAGCCCCCACCCGCCGCAGAATCCGCCGCCGCCTGTTCCGCCGCCGCTTGAGCCGCTTGAGCCGCTGCCTGTTGCTGAGCGTACTGCTCCTCAGCCTGCTCTCGAGCAGCCCGACCCTCCGGACTGGCCAGAGAGTTCCCCGGAGCATTGGCCGTGGCGAACGGGTAATTGCAGTTCAAATCCACCATCACCACGCTGCCTCTGTTGCTGCCACTGGAGTTCAGCAACGTCGCCTTGTGCGAACCGCTGACAATGCAATTGTAAGTGGACAAATACGTACCTTGCCGCGATGCGATCACCGGCCTTGCACCCGAGCCCCAGATCTGACCCGAGGCCTCGCCGTAGGTCATTCCCTTGTATTCGTTGACCGCGGACGCGGGTCCGCACCCGAACACGGCAAACAACGCGGCCACTCCGCTGATCACCGCACCGCCGCGGACCAGGGCCTTTTTCACCGTTGCTACCTCCAGCATCAACAAAAAACGATGTCCCCAAATATACCGTCGCCGACACACCTGCGCACTACCTCTCGACATGCCGCAAACGTAGATGAACTTGAATGTCACCGTCCGACACAGATATATTGGTGCAACCAAGAGGTACAGATAACCGGAGGACCAATGTCCCAAGAGTTGCCCAACGTCGATCTGCTGCGCGAGCTTGAGCCCGTCGCTGAAAAGCTGATCAACCGGCACATGTCGATGTTCAAGGAATGGAACCCCCACGATTACATCCCGTGGTCGGATGGCAAGAACTACTACGCCCTGGGCGGAGAGGACTGGCATCCCGAGCAAGCCCAGCTCTCCGAAGTGGCCCGCACCGCCCTGGTGCAGAACCTCCTCACCGAGGACAACCTGCCCGCCTACCACCGCGAGATCGCAATGAACTTCTCGATGGACGGCCCTTGGGGCTACTGGGTGAACCGCTGGACCGCTGAAGAGAACCGCCACGGCATCTCCATCCGCGACTACCTGGTGGTCACCCGCAACTGCGACCCGATCGAACTCGAAGAGCTGCGGATGGAACAGATGACTCGCGGTTTCTCCCCCGGCCAGAACCAGCAGGGTGACCTGTTCGCGGAGAGCATCTTCGACTCGGTGATGTACGTCAGCTTCCAAGAACTGGCCACCCGGGTGTCGCACCGCAACACCGGCAAAGCCTGCCAGGAGCCGGTCGCCGAGCAGCTTCTCGCGCGAATCTCCCACGACGAGAACCTGCACATGATCTTCTACCGCGACGTCAGCGAAGCCGGCTTCGACGTTGCCCCCAACCAGGCAATGCGCTCGCTTCACCGGGTGCTGCGCAACTTCAAGATGCCTGGGTTCACGGTTCCAGAATTCCGCCGCAAGGCCGTGATCATCGCCATGGGCGGGGTTTACGACCCGCGGATCCACCTCGACGATGTGGTGATGCCGGTGCTCAAGAAGTGGCGCATCTTCGAACGCGACGACTTCACCGGCGAGGCTGCCAGGATGCGCGACGACCTCGCTGACCTGTTGAAGGAACTCGAGGAGACCTGCGACAGGTTCGAGGACGCCAAGGCGCGCAAACTTGAGCGCGACGCCCGGCTCGCTGAGAAGCGTGCCGCCAAGGCGCAGTTGGCCGGAGCAACCACATAGCTCCGCCGGAACGCACGCCACACACCGGGCTGCGGATCGGGTCACTGACCCTCCGCAGCCCGGTGGTTTTGGCACCCATGGCAGGAGTGACCAACGTCGCCTTCCGGACGTTGTGCCGCGAGATCGAATGCCGCCGAGTCGGGACCGTAAGCGGCCTGTATGTCTGCGAAATGGTCACAGCACGCGCATTGGTCGAGCGCCAACCCGTCACCATGCACATGACGACGTTCGCGCCAGATGAATCGCCGCGCTCCCTCCAGCTGTACACCGTGGATCCGGCGACCACCTACGAGGCGGCGAGGATGATCGTCGACGAGCATCTTGCCGACCACATCGACATGAACTTCGGCTGCCCGGTGCCCAAGGTCACCCGACGCGGTGGTGGGGCGGCTCTGCCCTATAAACGCCGCTTGTTCGGCCAGATCGTCGCCGCCGCCGTGCGCGCTGTCGAGGGCACGCCGATTCCGGTGACCGTGAAGTTCCGCATCGGAATCGACGACGACCACCCCACTCACCTCGACGCCGGCCGGATCGCCGAGCAGGAGGGCGCTGCTGCAGTGGCCCTGCATGCCCGCACGGCCGCCCAGCGCTACTCCGGCAGCGCCGACTGGCACCAGATCGCTCGCCTGAAAGAAGCCGTGACCACGATCCCGGTTCTCGGCAACGGTGACATCTTCGACGCCGACGACGCGCTGGCGATGATGGCTACCACCGGCTGCGACGGGGTCGTTATCGGTCGGGGTTGCCTGGGCCGGCCGTGGCTGTTCGCCGAGTTGTCCGCCGCATTCACCAACCTCCCCGCACCAGAACCGCCAAACCTCGGAGAGGTGGCCGACGTTATCCGCCGACACGGAGCCCTCCTGACTGCCCACTTCGGCGAGGACAAAGGTATGCGCGATATCCGCAAGCACATCGCGTGGTACCTGCACGGCTTCCCTGCCGGCTCCGACTTGAGGCGTGCTCTGGCCCTGGTGACAACGCGTGATGAACTCGACGGCCTATTGGACCAACTTCAGCGCGACGTGCCGTTCCCCGCCGTTGGGTCCGGTCCCCGTGGTCGGCAAGGCTCCGCGGCGTCAGTGAGCCTGCCCGAGGGCTGGCTGGACGATCCTGACGACTGCACCGTCCCGGCTGGTGCTGAGGTGATGAGCTCCGGGGGATGAGCGCTAGCCTCTTCTCAGGTTGAGTCAGTACCATCTGACCATTCGGACCCTGGGTCCACGGTGCCCTGAGACCGGCACCTCGTGTACGTAGTGCAGTGACGCACGTCGTGAATTCCACCGAACCGGAGGCTGGCTGGAAGATGAGTGACGGTGGTACCGCCTCTCCCCCGCCGCCCTCCGACGGGGGTCCGTGGGAGCGCGTTTCGGCACAGCAGCCACCCGGCAACCACAGCCAGGGCGTACCCGTCGCTGAACTGATTGCACGAGTCAACGCCAGCCGACAGCCCGATCTAGCCACTTACCGTAGCCCAGCTGGCGGTCGACTCAACAGCTCGGACCGCACGCCCACAACTGCCGCGCGGAGGCGGCACGTGGGGCACCTGATTGCCCGTTCGGCGACGGTACTGGTCGCCGTCTCCGCCCTTGCAATGACCGGTGCCGCCTGGCAATGGCAGTCCGCCAAAGACAGACTCCTGACCAGCATCGCAGCCCTGGACCCCGATTCCAGCGACATCCGTGACCCCAGCGCCCAAGTCGGCGACGAAAACTTCCTGATCATCGGGGTCGACAGTCGGATCGGCGCCAACAGCGAGATGGGGGCCGGCGATACCGAGATCGTCGAGGGCGCCCGTTCGGACACCATCATGCTGGTGAACATCCCGGCCAGCCGCAAACGGGTGGTTGCTGTGTCTTTCCCCCGCGACCTTGCGATTTCCCCGATGAATTGCCAGGCCTGGAACCCCGAAACCGGCAAGTACGGACCCGTCTACGACCAGTCCAGTGGCGAGTGGAGCGATAACGAACGCTTGACCGGCACCAAACTCAACTCCGCGTACGCCTTCGGCGGCCCCAAATGCCTGGTGAAGGTGATCCAGAAGATCTCCGGTCTGGCTATCAACCGGTTCATGGCCGTCGACTTCGCTGGCTTCGCCAAGATGGTGGATGCGATCGGCGGTGTCGAGGTGTGCAGCACCACCCCTCTCGAGGACGGCGAGCTAGGCACAGTGCTGGCGACGGCCGGCCGCCAAACTGTCGACGGCACAACAGCGCTGAATTACGTCCGTGCCCGTACCATCGAAAGCGAGGGGAACGGCGACTACGGCCGCATCAAACGCCAACAACTCTTCCTGGCGTCGCTAATGCGATCCATCATTTCCACCGAGACCCTGTTCAACATCGAGCGACTCGACGGCGTAGTTAACACCTTCATCGAGGACACCTACGTCGACAACGTCAAGACCCGTGATCTCGTCCAACTCGGGCAATCACTTCAGGGAATCAACGCCGGGCACATCACCTTCGTAACGCTGCCCACCACGGGCCAGCCCGACGACGAGGGCAACGAGGTACCCCGCACACAAGACATCCGGGCGCTGTTCGACGCAATCATCGACGACAAGCCACTGCCCGGCGAGAACGACAACAACGAGACGCTGAGCCCGTTGACCGCGGCGACGATGTCCACCGCCACGACCAGCGAGTCCGTCTCTCCGGAATCCTCGGCCGACATCTCGTCCGGCGTCGAGTCCGATCAGTTGCTCACCACTACCGAAAGGGTCAAGGTGGTCGCCGGAGACCCTCGTGACATCACCATGCAGGTCGGTAACGCCACCGAGACCGCGGGTTTGGCCACGGCTGCTACCCAGGAGTTCGAAGCCTACGGGTTCAAAGTCCTGGACCCGGACTATTCCGACTGGGGAACCAAGTCGACCACGACCGTCTACTACTCCCTAGGTAACGAGCAGGCCGCCGCGACCGTTGCCGCGACGCTACCCGGCGCCAGGATCGAGCGGATCAATGGACTCGGCGAGACGGTGCAGGTGGTGCTGGGATCCGACTTCAAAGTCGTCAAGTATCCGCAGGCCAGTGGAACAGCGCTGAGCGTCTCGGTCACTCACACCGGCAGCAGCACTCCAACCAAGCTGCCACTAGATCTCACCGTGACCAACGGCGCTGACGTAACCTGCGAATGACAGCCGTTCACCGCGAATTCAATTTTGCGCTTCCTGCCTTCAGCTAGTTCGGCACGTAGGCTTACCAGATGCGCACCGCCTACCACGAGCAGCTTGCGGCGCTGACCCAGCAACTCGCTGAGATGTGTCGGATGGCCGGAGTCGCGATGGAACGCGCCACTCAGGCCCTGCTTCAGGCTGACTTGGTGCTTGCCGAGCAGGTCATCGGGGACCACGAGAAACTATCCACCGCCAGCGCCCGCGCCGAGGAAGCGGCCTTCGTACTGCTCGCCCTGCAGGCCCCGGTAGCCGGCGACCTCCGGGCCATCGTCAGCTCGATCCAAATCGTCGCCGATGTGGAGCGGATGGGCGCCCTGGCTCTGCACGTCGCCAAAATCGCCCGACGGCGCCATCCCCAACACACACTGCCCGAGGAAGTCAACGGCTACTTCGCTGAAATGGGCAGGGTTGCAGTCGAATTAGGCGACAGCGCTCGCGAAGTCATCCTCTCCCGCGATCCCGAGAAAGCGGCAAGAATCCGCGAGGAAGACGATGCGATGGACGACCTGCATCGCCACCTGTTCAGCGTGCTCATGGATCGGGAGTGGCGGCACGGCGTAGCCTCAGCCGTCGACATCACGCTGCTAGGCCGCTTCTACGAGCGTTTCGCCGACCACGCTGTCGAAATCTCCCGACGAGTGATCTTCCAAGTAACCGGGCAGTTGCCAGCGGAGGAAGAGATCGCGACCTATTAGGGCGGACCTGGCGATCAGAACCATCCTCGGGCCAACATGTCGCGGTGCCAAACCTCCAGCGATAATAATGTCCAGATTCGATTCTCTTCGTTTCTGCTTCCGCTGAGATGAGCGTCTAACAGCTTCACAATCTCTGATTTGGAGAACCTGGCTCCCACATAGGACGACGGACCTGTTAGACAATCGTAGGCGTAATCCCTGAGACCCCCTCTGAACCAATCGTTCAGGGGCACCTTGAATCCGATCTTTGGTCGATTGACCACCTCGGCGGGCAAGTGTTTCAGCGCCACCTGCTTCAGTATCCATTTTGTCGTGCCGCGCCTGACTTTGTACCGGCTCGGCAGGGCGTATGCGAGTTCGACTAGCCGGTAATCGAGGAACGGCGGCCGAGTCTCCAGCGACGCGGCCATCGACATCCGGTCACCGCGCTCGAGCAAATTATCGGAAAGCCACGTGAACATGTCCGCGTAGAGCATTTGCTGAAGAGCGTCGCCGTGACCACGAAGATAAGGATCGAGGACCGTCCGGGCGGGCAGACCGCCCAGGAGACGATGGCGCTCAGCACCCGAGAACGGCGCGAACCAGGCCCGCATCCGTTCAGCATGACTCGGCTCTGAAAGCGCACGAACGGCGATCCGCAGTCGGGACTTTCCCGCCGGAAGCGACCGCTCCACGAGACGAAGCAGCCCGCTGGCAGGCCTGCCTCCCAGCCATCGTGTCTGCCGCGCATACCGATATTTCGGATACCCGCCGAAAAGTTCGTCACTTCCCTCGCCGCTCAAGACCACTTTGACTTGTTCACGAGCCAACTTCGCAAGGTGGTAGATGGCGACGTCCGCGGGTTCAGACAAAGGACCGTCACGGTGCCAGCTCAGCTTGGCCCAGTTGTTCTGGAAGTCCTCTGCGGTAACGGCCACCTCATGGTGAGTTGTCCTGAAGATACCCGCAACTTTTCGCGCCCAGGCGCTTTCGTCCAGACGATGTTCACCGAAACTCGCGCTGAAGGTATGAAGCGCCTCATTGCCGTGCTCCCGCGCCGCAAGTGCGGTTAATAAGCTGCTATCGACGCCACCGGATAGGTACAGGCCCACGGGAACGTCTGCGATAAGTGCCTCCCGGACGGAATCGGTGAGCGTTTCATCGATGCGTCGAATCGCCTCATCAGGGGCGATCTTCAGTGTCGGAGGGTTATTGGGCACTTGCCAGTACGGCTCGGTTGTCACGGTCCCGTCGGCGCAAACCACCAGGTGATGACCCGGTAAAACCTTACGGACGCCCCGAATCAGCGTGTAGGGGGCGGGCACCACGCGGTGACTCAGGTAGTCGTGAAGGCTCTCGTCATCCACGCTGCGTTCTGGCAGCAGTGGGAGTAGCGCCTTGATTTCGGAAGCGAACACGAAGAAGTTTCGGTCCGAGTAGTAGTAGAGCGGCAAAATGCCAAGGCGGTCGCGAAAAAGGTGCGTCTCAGCCGTGGCGGCGTCATGAATGGCGTAGGCGAATTGGCCCCGCAGGTGAGAAACGCCAGCCGGCCCGTATTTTCGGTAGATCGCCAGTAGCACCTCGGTGTCGCCGTCCGTACGGAACGGGTAGGAGAGTTCTCCCCGCAAGTCCCTGTAGTTGAGAATCTCTCCGTTGAAGACCAGATGAACCAGTCCGTCATCGGTCGCCATCGGCTGGTGCGAACTACCCAAGTCGATGATGGATAGCCGCGCATGGGCGAATGCGACTGAATCGTCAATCCACACGCCCATCTCGTCCGGGCCCCGATGACTCAGATGCTCCGCCATACGGCGAACTGCAATGGGGTCGACACCTTCGCCGTCGAAACGACGGATGCCGGCAATACCGCACACAGGTTTGATCAACCCTTCGAAGGCAACAATGGGATCCCCGAATCGTACCCTGGGAGATGCCTTCAGCTAACTGCCAACGGGCGCGAAGGCGGTGTCGACGCTGACAACGCCGAATCCCAACGCCTTGTACGTCGAGATCGCTGCCGTGTTGTCGGATTCGACGTAAAGCATGACTGTCGGAGCTTCCGCATCCCCCAACCGCCGGGCCAAATGGTCCAGACCAACCCCGACCAGCATCCGACCCAGCCCACGGCCCTGTGCCCTGGGGTCCACTCCGACGACGTACACCTCGCCGGTACTGCCGTTGTGCACCTTGGTCCAGTGGAACCCGAGCAATGCCCCGGTGGCGTCATCGACCGCAAGGAAAAGCCCGTCAGGCTCAAACCACGGCGCAGCGACTCGTTCGGCGACGTCGGAGTCGTTCCAGCCGCCCTGTTCGGGATGCCAGGAGAAGGCGGCGTTGTTGACGCGCACCAGTTCAGCATGGTCGCCTGCGCCGGCGTAGGTTCTCATTGAAACCCCTTCCGGCACAGGGGCTTCAACAAGACCTCGAAGTGGGCGCCCCATCTGAACGAGCTCACGGACAGGCTTCAGCCCGAGCCGACCGGCCAGTGCACGGGCAGCGGGCAGGGTTCCGTGGGCCCAGAACCGGACTCCGCCATCGACGTGCTCAAGAGCGGCACGAACCAATTTCGATCCCACACCGCGCCGCCGAGACTGCGGATGCACCACAAGTTCCGCAGTCGGATCGGCCCCTTCCCGTCCGCGCGCGAGGTTGAGATATCCGGCGAGCCCACCCTGATCATCGGTGACAAGTAGGTGCTCGGTGCGGCGCCGGTCGAGTTCCCGCAGGACCTGCTCCCCAACGGGCGCACCTCCGTCCGCGTTCTGCGCCGCCGCGACCAGATCGCGGACAGCGTCCTGCTCGCTGGGCAACAGAGAAGTGCGCCAGTTGCTCACTGGCCTGGCAGTGACATCGCATCGACATCTTCGACGGATTCGACCTCGTCGTCGCTGAAATCGACCCCGTCTGAACCGACCATTCCCGCGCGCCCCCGGGCTGGGCGCACCGCCTTGTAGCCGACGTTGCGCACCGTACCGATGAGCGCTTCGTACTCCGGCCCCAACTTGGCGCGCAGCCGGCGAACGTGAACATCAACAGTTCGGGTGCCGCCGAAGAAGTCGTAGCCCCACACCTCCTGCAGCAGCTGTGCTCGGGTGAAGACCCGACCGGCATGCTGCGCCAAGTACTTGAGGAGCTCAAACTCCTTGTAGGTCAAGTCGAGTGGGCGTCCGCGCAGCCGCGCGGTGTACGTGCCCTCGTCGATGACCAGTTCACCGAGGCTGACCTTTCCGGCGCTCTCCTGACTCACCAACCCGCCTCGGCGACCGACCAGCAGTCGCAGCCGGGCGTCGACCTCCGCCGGCCCAGTGCCGGGTAGCAGGATCTCGTCGATACCCCAGTCCACATTCACCGCGACCAGGCCGCCTTCGTTGACCACCGCGACGACGGGCACCGACGCGCCGGTGGTTCCCAGCAGCCGACACAGCCCCCGCGCGGCCGCGAGGTCGATACGGGCGTCGACGACGGCGACGTCGGCCGACCCGGCCTCCAAGAGGGACGACACCTCGGTCGGCACCGCACGCACGTTATGCGCGAGCAGCGCCAACGAGGGCAGCACCGACTCCGGGTTCGGGTCGACGGTCAGTAGCAGTAGGTCCAACGAATTCTCCAATTTCGCCATAACTTTAACGCGCTACCTGCTGATGCGACGATCTGAGCGCATCGCGGCAGGGGTAAGCGACAATGTCCGGATGCGCAAGCTGACTACCGCCATGGGAGCCTCAGTGCTGGCAGTCGTCCTCGCGACGGTCGGCGTCGACACCGGTGCGGCCGTCTATGCCGAGTACCACGTAGCCCGTCACGTCCGCAGCGCCGCAGGCCTCCCGTTCGACCCCTGGGTGGCAATCCTCGGATTTCCGTTCATCCCGCAAGCCACCCGGCACCGATACCACGAATTGGAGATCAAAGCCGGTGGGGTCGACCAACCGATGGTGGGCAAGGCCAACTTGGAAGCAACGATGCACGACATCGGCCTCACCCAGGCTTCCTGGCTGATGCGCCCCGACGCGGACATGCCGGTGGGCAAGCTGGAGAGCCGGATCATCATCGACTCCCGACACGTCGGAGAGTTCATTGGCATCAAGGATCTTTCTGTAGAGGCGCCGCAGGCGGACACCAACGACGCCACCGGCGGCACCACGGAGTCCGGAATCTCGAGCGCTAAGGGGCTGGTGTTCACCGGTACACCGAAGAAGGCTGGTTTTGACAAGCTGGTCAGCGTGACGGTGGACTTGTCGATCGTGGGCCCCGAACAGACCACCCTCGTCTTCACTCCGACTGGTGTGGTTACCGGTCCGAACACCGCCGACCAAGTGGTCCCCGCCGACCAACGCGCCGCGGTGCTCGGCGCTTTCGCCGCGACGCTGCCTAACCAAAAGTTGCCGTTCGGACTCCGGCCTACCAGCGAGGGGGCGCGTGGTTCGGACCTCATCATCGAAGGCATCGCCGAGGAAGTGACCGTCCGTCTCGACGGGTTCAGGCAGAAATGAGCCCAGCCCTGGCCACTGCGGGTGCGGCTGTTGTTTCGGCACTGAGCCTTGCTGCCGTCATCGGGATGCTTCACAATCGTCGGCACGGGGTGCTCCGCGACGCCGAGCATCCCAGCGACCTCGACACCGCCGATCTCGGTCTGTCGAGCTCGGGGCCGACCATCGTGCATTTCACCGCCGTGTGGTGCGGTCCGTGCGCCGGGGTTCGCCGAGTGATCGACCAAGTCCGTGCCGACCTACCACAAGTGGCGCATGTGGAGATCGACATGGATTCCAATCCGGCTGCGGCACGCAAACTCTCAGTGCTCTCGCTACCGACGACATTCGTCTTCGACGCCAACGGTCAGCAGCGGTACAGATCCTCGGGCGTACCCAAGGCAGCCGACCTGCGAGCGGCTTTGGAACCAATGTTGACCTGAACCGGGGATTATTGGGTAGCATGGCGACGTGCCCACCCGACTCGAGCTTCGGCTCACTAAGCGCCGCGCAGTTGATCTGTGCCGCACCGCGGGTTGTTGCTGTTGTTGCTGTTGCTGCTGAGTTAGCCGCGGCTTTTTCGTAGTTCTCTTACGCCGCCGCCGCCTCGCAGCCGACGCGGCCTGTTTTTTCCAGCCTGCCCAGCAACAGGAGTTTCTTGCATGTCGACCAACACCATCACTTCCGGAACGGCTCCACTCGCCGCCGCACAGGTGGATGTCCGGGGACCCCGGTTCGCCGCATGGGTAACCTCAGCCGTGCTGCTCATCGTGCTGGTTCTTTCCGGAGTCAACGAGACCGCCGCGGCCCTTCTGCTAGGCGCCCAGGCCGGCGTTTTTCTCATCGGAGCACTGCACGGCCCACGTCGACACCTATACGGCCGGATCTTCGCCACGCTGGTAGCGCCACGACTGGGTCCAGTCAGCGAACGTGAGCCGGTGCAACCATTGCGGTTCGCCCAACTCGTGGGCCTGCTCTTCGCTCTGGTCGGGACCGCCGGATTCGTGTTTGGCGCACCCCTGATCGGCGTCGTCGCCACCGCCTTCGCACTGACAGCCGCGTTTCTCAACGCGGCGTTCGGGATCTGTCTGGGCTGTCAGGTCTACCCGCTCATTGCCCGGCTAAAAACCTCCTGACACCACCTCGAAAAGGAAACTTCTGACATGAGCTTCGCCACCATTGACGAACTTGACCAGTCGCCCAGCATCGACCTGACGAAGGAGACCGTCATCACCGGTCGGGTGGTCGACGGGGCCGGACAGGCCGTCAGCGGCGCCTCGGTGCGCCTGCTGGACGGCGCCGAGAGCTTCACAGCCGAACTGCTCTCGAACGCCGACGGCGACTTCCGGTTCTTCACCGTGCCGGGCACCTGGACGGTGTGGGCGGTGTCGACGGCCGGGAGCGGCGACGTCACTCTCGCCCCGACTGCCTTCGGTCTCCATGAGGTGGACGTCAAAGTCGCCTGAGCCGCGATATCGGCGCCTACGGACGGCCGAACAGAGATAGACTTCCGGCCGTGGTGCTGTTCTTCGAGATTCTGCTGGTCATCTCCACCGTGGTGATCACCTGGTTCGCGCTGTACGCGGTCTACCGACTGATCACCGACGAGTCGTGACCGGGCCGGAGAGCCCAGGCGATTCGGTGAGACCCGGGGACATCGCCGGCAGCGGAGATCGTGCTGTTGCGGCGGCCGCGGAGCGGGCCAAACAGACGGCCGGGCGCAACATCCCGGTTTTCGACGATCTGCCGATGACCGACACCGCCAATCTCCGCCATGGCGCTGATTTCAATGACGCGCTACTCGCTCTGCTACCACTGGTGGGTGTGTGGCGTGGAGAGGGCGAAGGCCGCGGATCGCACGGCGACTACAGGTTTGGTCAGCAGATCATCGTGTCCCACGACGGGGGCGACTATTTGAACTGGGAGGCTCGCTCCTGGCGGTTGGACGAAGCGGGCGAGTACCACAGCCCTGGTTTGCGCGAGACCGGGTTTTGGCGGTTCGTCCACGACCCGGCCGACCCGGACGAATCCCAGGCGATCGAGTTGCTGCTGGCTCATTCCACCGGTTATGTCGAACTGTTCTACGGTCATCCCCGCAACCAGTCCTCCTGGGAGTTGGTGACGGACGCGTTGGCGCGCAGCAAGTCCGGCATGCTGGTCGGCGGCGCCAAACGCCTCTACGGGATCGTCGAGAACGGCGATCTTGCTTACGTCGAGGAACGGGTGGACCCCGACGGAGGTCTGGTCCCACACCTGTCCGCACGCCTGGCAAGGTATGTCGGGTGACACGAGTACTTATCGGCCTAATCGCTTGCGCTCTGGCGGTGACGGGGTGTTCTTCGAAGTCTGCCCCTTCGCAACCGGAGTCTGCTCCGACTGCACCCGCCGCGCACGGCTCCCTCGCCGCGTGCCTGCATTCCCATGGGGTGCCTGCATCCACCGGTCCCGCGGCTGGACTTGGGCGCCCCGACGGGGTCGACCAAGAAACGTGGGACAAGGCGATGCAGGAGTGCGCAAAGCTGGGGCCCGGGCCAGCCGGATCCTGATCTTCAGCCGTCGCCGAGAATCGCCGCTTGGACGAGGCGTTTCACTTGGGCTGCCATCGGCGACGGTGCCAGTGCGCGCCCGTCCAGAGTGTGCACCCGTGCCGCGAGCGTGATGCTCGACACTAGCCAAATACCTTGGGCGGCAGAGAGATCCATAGGTTTCAACTGCTCGTAACCACAGCCGAGGCCCTCGGCCCTGGCCACCTCGAACAGTGCCTGCTGGGTAGTGCCGCGCAAGATCGGGTACTCCGGAGGCGGCGTCAGCAAGCGCCCCTCGACAGCGATCACCACAGTGGAACGGGGGCCCTCCAGAATGTAGCCATCGGAACTGACGAAGATGACGTCGTCGGCACCAAGCCTGACGCTATGACGCAGCGCTGCCATGTTCACCGCATACGACAACGTCTTCGCTCCGGCCAATAGCCAGGGTGTCGACTCAGACCCTCGCACGGGCAGCCCGCGGTCAAGCAGTACTGCGCTCACCCCATCGCGACGCGCAGCCTCGACCCGGTCAGCCACCGGGCTGACTGTCAGGTACGCCGACGGCGGTCCACCGCTCTCCCTTCCCCGGCTGTACACCAGTCGCAGCGCCCCTTCCCCTGGGCTCTGCGCCGTCCACCGCGTGGCAGCGATGGCGATGGCCCGCTGCCACGCTGGCAGGTCCGGTTCGGGAAGATCCAACATCGCCGCCGAGTGAACCAACCGCCGCAGATGGGCGTCGACCAGGCAGGCGCGACCCTCGCGCACCAGCAGCGTCTCGAACAAGCCGTCGCCACGCACCGCTGCAAGGTCGTCAGCGCACAACAGCGGCGTGTCGGGATCCTTGGCGGCACCGTCGAGGGTGACGAGCACCGAGGGCCGGCCGGACATGGGGCAGAAGCCTACCGAGCCGACTCGTAAAGTGAAGTTGTGACAGCCGTGATCGCCCCCGAGGGTTCCCCCGACGCCGGTGCTGTGTGGCACTACGGCGACCCGCTCGGCGAACAACGGGCCGCCGAGCATGACGCCGTGGTGGTGGATCGCTCACACCGCGCCGTGATCACCCTCACCGGCAAAGATCGACAGACGTGGCTGCACTCCCTCTCCACCCAGCACGTCGCAGATCTGCCTGAGGGGGCCTGCACCGAGAACCTCAGCCTCGACGGCAAAGGCCGGGTGGAGGATCACTGGCAACAGACCGAACTGGGCGGTATCACGTATCTGGACACCGAGCCGTGGCGCGGGGAGTCGCTGCTGGCCTATTTGAAGAAGATGGTGTTCTGGGCCGACGTGCAACCAGCCCAGGCCGACCTGGCGGTGTTGTCACTGATCGGTCCCCATTCGGCTGACACCAACATCGCCCAGGCGCTTGGCATCGACGGTCTTCCCGACGAGGCGCAGGCCGCGGCACTGCCTGGGGGCGGTTTCGTGCGCCCGATACCGGGCGCCGAACTGGAACTCGACCTGCTGGTGCCCCGTAGTGACCGTGAGCAGTGGTTGCGCCGCCTGGAGGGCGCCGGGGTCCGGCGGGCCGGAATCTGGGCATATGAGGCCCACCGGGTGGCCGCGCGGCAGCCCCGACTCGGGGTGGATACCGACGAGCGCACCATCCCCCACGAAGTCGACTGGATCGGGCGCGCCGTGCATCTGGACAAGGGCTGCTACCGCGGCCAGGAGACCGTGGCGCGCGTACACAACCTGGGACGCCCGCCCCGCATGCTGGTGCTTCTCCACCTCGACGGCGCCGAGGAACGGCCCCAACCGGGCGATCCGCTGCTGGCCGGCGGCCGCTCGGTCGGTCGATTGGGGACCGTTGTCGACCACGTCGATCTCGGCCCAATCGCTCTGGCCCTGCTCAAACGCGGCATCCCGGCCGCCACCACGCTGACCACCGGCGGTGAACACCCAGTCACCGCTCAGATCGACCCCGACTCCCTACCCGCCCCCGACGTCGCCGGTGCCGGCCGGGTCGCTGTCGAAAGATTGCGTGGCGGAAGCTGACGTTCCCCGGCAGGCAGGCTCCGCTCGCACTACTCGTGCACCCCACGGATAACCCCGCAGATTTCGTCGATATCGGCATCAGAGAGTCCCGTGTGCACGGGCAGGCACAATCCCTTCGCGTAAAGCTCCTCCGACACAGGCAATGATCCGCCTGCGTACTTCTGCAACGAGGGCTGCAGATGAAGCGGGAAGAAGAAGCCTCGGGTCTGAATTCCTGCCGTCTCCAGCGCTGCCGCTACCTCGGCCTTCCGGTCGGTGAGCATCGCGAATCGGAATGGGACGAAGGTTGACCCGTCCTGAACGGTCTGCAACCGCACCCCGTCGACATCGGCCAATCCCGCGACATAGCGCGCATAGTTGTGTCGCTTGCGCGCAACGATCTCGGGCAGCTTCTGCAATTGGACGTTGCCGACCGCGCATTGCATGTCGGTCACCCGGAAGTTCATGCCGAGGCTCTCGTGGACGAACGTCCCGCTATGTTCGCGGCCCTGGTTACGCAACAGCCGAAGGCGGCGGTAAAGCGCGTCATCATCGGTCAGGACCACACCGCCCTCGCCGGTCGTCACGGTCTTGTCAGCGAAGAAGGAAATCACCCCTGCCGCACCGAAGGTCCCCGCATGCCGCCCCTGGTAAGTGACGCCATAAAGCTGCGCAGCATCCTCGAGGACCTTCAGTCCGTGGCGCTCAGCGACGTCCATAACCCGGTCCATGGGAGGGGTGTGACCGTAGACGCCGACCGGCATGATGGCTGTCGTCTGGTCGGTGATCAATGATTCCAGAGAGTCGACGTCGAAATTGAAGGTCTGTGGGTCGGCATCGACGAACACCGGTCGCAGACCCGCGAACACTGCCGCAGAGGCCGACGCGAAAAAGGTGAACGAGGGGACCAGGATCTCGCTGCCGCGTGGTAGGTCCAACGCAAGCAGCGCCAGGAACAAACCCAGGGTGCCATTGGGAGCAAGCACGCCGTGCCGGGCGCCGGTATCCGACTGGATCTTGGCGAGGAATCTCTCGGCGTGAGGACCCTCGGTGAGCCAGTCGCGGCGCACGGTGTCACCGACTTCTGCGAGTTCGTCGTCACCCAGGTCTGGTTGCACCTGAGTGATCCGCCATGCCACGGCTCCCGATCGTAGTAGGCAACCGGGCCGGGCCCGCCGGCTAGCTCCCGACCACTCGATCGACCAGTTCACGCCCCAAAGCGAATGCCGAGGTCGCGGCTGGGGACGGTGCGTTGCGTACATGTGAAACCGGACCCTGGCCGGAGATGACGAAATCGTCCACCAACGATCCGTCATGTCCGACAGCCTGAGCACGGACGCCGGCGTGCGAACTGCCGTCGAGGTCGTCCACCGTCAATCCCGGCATGTAGCGCGATGCGGCGGCCACGAACGCCCGGCGGCTAGCGGCCATGCGGATCTCGTCGATGCCGACCTGCCAGTATTTCCGGGCCACTTTCCAGCTACCCGGCCAGGTCAGCGATTCCCAGCTGTCACGCAGGCTGACTCTCCGCAGTGAGTATGCGTCACGGGCTGCGACCATCATGGCGGTCGGCCCCAGGGTTACCTCGCCGTGGATGTGCTTGGTGATGTGCACGCCCAGAAACGGCAGCTCCGGGTTGGGCACCGGGTAGATCATGCCGTTGAGCCGTGGCTGCGGGGTGGCCCTCAGACCGAGGTAGGCGCCCCGGAACGGCACGATCTGCGGGTCGCGGGGCGCACCGGCCGCCCGTGCGAGCCGATCGGCCCACAACCCGGCGCAGACGATCACCCGTCGAGCCTTGACCGGGCCGGTCGAGGTGTGCACGACCGCCGGACTGTCCCCGTCGATCGCTGTGACCGAGGTGCCGAATCGGACATCGACACCGTGGTTGGCCAACTCCGTGACCATGGTCGTCGCTACCGCCACATAGTCGACGATTCCGGTATTTGGCGCGTGAAGCGCTTGCAGCCCAACAGCTTTGGGCTCGATCTCGGAGATCTCTTCGGCGTTGATGCGGCGCAGTCCGGGGACCGCGTTGGCGATTCCTCGGGCTTCGAGGTGATCCAGGCGGGTCAGTTCCTCCGGTTCCACCGCCACGATCAACTTGCCGCACCGCTGATGGGCGATGTCGTGTTGCTCGCAGTACTCGTACATCAATCGGGCGCCCTCGACACACAGCCGGGCCTTCAGCGAGCCCGGTTGGTAATAGATGCCGCCGTGAATGACGCCCGAGTTGTGCCCCGTCTGGTGCTGGGCCGGCCCCGGCTCGCGTTCCAATACGGCGACTGAATCTGCGGGGTGTCGCTGCGTCCATTCCCGCGCAACCGCCAGGCCGACGATTCCCGCACCGACCACTACCAAGTCATGCATAGCCATAGTGCTCGGCAGGCTGCCTCAGCGGCGGCGGACGCCGTTCAGCATCAGGTCGACGACGTACTCGCAGTGTTCGTCGGTGACTGGAAGGTCATAGAACAGCAGAGGAGTGCCAAGGCAGGAACACAGCATGTCGATGAGCAGGACCGGGTCGGTGTCCTCCGAGCATTCGCCACGCTCGATGCCACGACGCACCATGCCGGTGAGCGCCTCGCGGCGTCCCGCCAGGAAGTGTTCCCGCGAGCCTGCTACGTCCCAATCCTCGGGCTTGACAATCAACGTATCGAGCAGTCGGCGACCGATCGGCGAATTGAAGCACAGGGCATAGGACTTCGCGAACTGCAGCATGTCCCCGCGCAGCGTCCCGGTATCCGGAATTGGCATGTATTTCTTGGCGAACGCCAACAGGGCTGCAGTGAACAGTTCCGGGGCGTTGGCCCACAGTTGCTTGATCGTGAGTACGTCGACGCCCGCCCGCGCTGCGACCCCGTCCAGGTTGAAGGCCCCCACATTCTTCGCAGCCAATTCCCCGACTGCGGCATACAGGACCATCTCTGGAGTTTGGTCGGTATTTCGAACATCAGAGGCGCCAGTCATGTTCCCCCCGTCAACGCCACTGGCCGCGATCACCGCAGACTCTCAGGCGATATCTCACACCGATCACGACGGAGCCGTCAATATTTCCCGGAGGCCTGTACTTCCTGCTAGCTTACCGACCTGGCGTCGAAGCCAACTGCATGACACCACTGAGGGGAGACGCTGTGCCCGGTTTGAGTCAGACGCTGACAGGGATGTCGGCCGACCGCGAACAGCTGACCCGATTGACCCGCAGTTTGGCCGCTGACCTCGATGAACTGGATCGGCAGCTATCGGACCTCACCTGGCGCCAGCGCAGCCTGGCCACTACACCCGCCGACCACGAGGGTTCCGCAATGCTGGCCCGGCGCGAGCAACTGACATCCCGCCTGCTGGGCTTCGCCCGACAGTTGAACGATCTGGACGCGACGCTGTCGAACTTGACGGGACAGCCGGAACGACCTGCGGGACGGGTGGGAATCTGCCCGCACTGCGGGTATCCCAGCCTGGACTCCGGGCTGTGCGCATACTGTCGCCCCTACGTGGCGCGTTAAGCTGGCCCGATCCGCTCGGAGTCGTAGATCAGCAGCCGGCCGTCCTTCGCAATGACGCTGAGCCAGCGGTTCTCGGTGTCGACTCGGCCGTCCCGCAGCGCGTAACGCACGGTAGCCACCACGCTGTTTGCGTCGCGCGGGCGGACTTGCAACAGCGATACCGATTGGATGGACGACCAGAATCCCAGGTAGCCCTGCAGTCCGTTGCGCTGCTGATAGTGGATGTCCAATTCGTTCCAGGCATTCCTAGCGTTAGCGGGAAGCTGGCCATAAAACCTGGTGACCAGATCTTTCATCGACTCAAAAGTCACCGGCGTTGCCAACGTGGTCGTAGCAGCTGTCGTGGCGATGGGCGACGTCGTCGACGTCGTCGACGTTGCAGTCGACGCAGCCGTCGACGTGGTAGGCGGCCGCGATGACGAGGTGACCGGTAGCCGGTCCTGCGAATCCGACCCGTCGCTGCGCGACCAAACGGCATAGAGCAACGCGCCGAGGATGAGCGCAAGCGAGATGACGGCCACCGCCCAGAGCCATCGGCGCGCCGGGGGTGCGCTAACTACCTCGACGGGTCCGTCGGCTTCCTGAAAGCTGGCCGGCAGCACCGCGGTGTGGCTGCGGGACGGAATCTGCTGCGAGCGGGCAACGGGCAACGCTGGACTGGTCGGCAGGTCCTGGTAGCGCCTCGTTTCCTCCACCTTCGCATTCAGGGCTTGCCGCATCGCGTCGGCGAATTCGGTGCAGCTGCGGAATCGGTCCTCGGGCCGCTTCGCAAGGGCCTTGGCTATGACGGGATCAAGCCAGGCCAAGTCGGGCCGGGTCTCGGTCAGACTCGGTGGCGGCGAGTTCAGGTGCTGGCTGATCACCACCGCCGGATTGGACGAGCCGAATACCGGTGCACCGGTGAGCAGGTGGTAGGCCGTCGCCGCAAGGCCGTACTGGTCGGCGCGACCATCTATCGTCGACCCCATCAATTGCTCGGGGGCGGCGTAGTTGACCGTGCCCAGCGCCATGTTGGTGTCGGTCAGGCCATGGGTGTCGCCGGCGTCGCGAGCGATCCCGAAATCGGCCAGCAGGACACGTCGGCGGCCGCGTTCGGGTTTGGTCAGCAGGATGTTGGGCGGCTTGATGTCCCGGTGGAGCAGGCCGCGGGCGTGCGCGTGGTCGAGAGCGTCAGCCACCGCGGAGACGATCTCGATAACCTCCCAGACCGGCAACCCGGCCGGGTAATGCTCACGCAGCAGTCGGCCGGCGTCGGGTCCGTCGATGTAGTCCATCGAGATCCACAGTTGGCCGGCGTGTTCGCCTCGGTCATGAATGCCGACGATATGCGGGTTGTACAAGCCGGCCGCCAATTCGGCTTCCCTGTTGAACCGGGCTCGGTACTCCGCGTCCGACGACATCTCGACGGGCAGGATCTTCAGGGCATCGTGGCGCGGCAGCCGCGGATGCTGAACCAAGTAGACCTCGCCCATCCCGCCGAATCCCAGCGGGCGGATGATCTGGAAGCCGGCGAAGGAATCACCACTGGCCAACGGCATGGCCGGAATGGTATCCGCGCGCAGGTCAGTCGGGTTCGTGAATGTCCCGCGGTGGCTCCGCGACGACTCAGATGAGCGGTCGGCGCACCTGCTGGTGGCCGTGCACCCCTTCGGCATAGGCCGTCTCGGCGTGCTGGGCGAAGTCGACGCCACCGGCCTCGTCCTCGGGACTGACGCGGAAGCCCATGATCTTGTCGATGAGCCGCGCCAGGCAGTAGGTCACAGCGAACGCGTAGCCGCCGACCACGCCCACCGCCAGCAGTTGCTTACCCAGTTGCCCCAGACCGCCGCCGAAGAACGTCCCTTGCGCGCCGCCGGTCATCACGGAGGTGGCCAGCAGACCGATCAGGACCACACCGATCACTCCACCGACGAAGTGCACACCAACGACGTCCAGCGAGTCGTCATAGTTGAGCTTGAACTTGAGCCCGATCGCGAACGAGCACACCACGCCTGCCGCCAGACCCACGACCGCCGCGCCGAGGGTGTTCACGGTGCCGCACGACGGGGTGATGGCCACAAGCCCTGCTACCACTCCCGAGGCGGCGCCGAAAGTGGTGGGCTTGCCGTCGCGGATCTGCTCGACCGAGAGCCAGCCCAGCATGCCCAGACACCCGGCCACCAGGGTGTTGAGGAAGATCGCTGCCGCCAACCCGTTGGCGGCCAACGCCGACCCGGCGTTGAACCCGAACCAGCCGAACCACAGGAGCCCGACACCCAACAGCACGAACGGGAGGTTGTGCGGGCGCATCGGCTCCACCTTGAAACCGATCCGTGGGCCCAGGACCAGTGCAAGAGCCAGAGCGGAGGCCCCAGAGACGATTTCGACGACCAACCCGCCCGCGTAATCCAAGGCCCCCAGCTTGAACAGCCAACCACCAGGAGCCCATACCCAGTGGGCCACAACGGAATACACCGCGATCGCCCAGATCGGGACGAACACCATCCACGCGGCGAACCGGGCACGGTCGGCAATCGCGCCGCTGACCAAGGCTGCGGTGATGATGGCAAAGCTCAATTGGAATGTCGCGAACAGCAGCTCGGGCACAGCACCGTGCAGCGTGTCCGGGCCTATCCCCCGCATGCCGACGTGGGCGAAGTCCCCGATCAGCCCCCCGTCTCCGGAGAACGCCAGACTGTAGCCGACCAGCAGCCAGACCACTGTGACCAGAGGGATGGCGATGAAGCTCATCATGATCATGTTGAGCACGCCGGTGGTCCGGACCATGCCCCCGTAAAAGATCGCGAGCCCTGGCGTCATCAGCAACACGAGTGCGGTGCTGGTCAACAGCCACGCAGTGGCGGCGGGATCGATCGCGTCCAAGTCGGGCTCCTCGGAATCCTGATGCAGGTCGCCGATGAGGATGTCGGCGCGGTGTTGCAAGCATGCGGCGACCGTGTTTCGGTGATGTTTCGCGCCGAGTCTGGGGATGCTTCCCTCGGGCCTCAAAAAGCGCTCACCAGCCGTGCGAGCCGGGTCCCCCTTTGAATGGGCCGACGACCTGGCTCGTGATCCAGCCGCCATAGAAACCACCCGGTTGCGGCACCACCGCTTCGCCGTCGACGGTGCACCGGTCAACCATCCCGGCCATGACCGCGATCGCGCCGGCGATCGGCTCGAATCCCGCAGTTGGATCCGGGTAGCTCCAGGCCGCCTTCCTCGCGACCCGAGCCGGGGTCACCAGGTCGAAGTAGCGGGCTCGTCCCTTCCACTCGCACAGGGAAATGCCGGCAGCGTCACGCAGCACACCGTCTTGAAATGCCGACCGTGGCAGGTAGTACGTGGGCGGATGACTCGTTTCAAGCACCCGCCAGCAGTGTTCGGCGACGGCGATGACCTCACCGCCGAGTTCAATGCTGACCCGCGTGGCACTCGGTTCCAGCCTCGGCGGCCGCGGATAGTCCCAGACCGACTCCTGGCCCGGGCCCGGCGGCTCTGGGCGGGGTCGCATCAGACCACTCCCCGCAACCCGTCGGGCCCGAACACCGGCTCGAGCATCGCCGACATGTCCGGCCCCCGACGCAGCCCGTGGCCGCCGTCGACGTTGATGATCTGTCCGGTGATCCAACTGGCCGCATCGCTGAGCAGGAACATCGCCAGGTTGGCGATGTCGTCTACCTCCCCGACCCGGGGCAGCGGCGTGCACTGGCGGTAGTCCTCGCTGATCTCCGGTGAGTCCAGAATCACCTGGACGAGATCGGTGCGGATCAGGCCGGGCCGAATGCCGTTGACCCGGACCCACGACGGGCCCAGTTCGTCGGCGGCCAGCATCAGCAGATGGTCGAGCGCCGACTTGGTTACCCCGTAGGCACCGAACCAGCGGTGGATGTTGCTGGCCGCGATGGAGGAAATGGCGACGAAGGATCCACCACCCCCGCGGACCATCTCCCGCGCGGCGTGCTTGAGGACGTACATGCTGCCGTTCACGTTGAGGTCAACGGTGCGACGCCAGGCCTCGGAATCCATTTGAGTGACCGGGCCGATGGTCTGCGATCCGCCCGCGCAGTGCACAACCCCGTGCAGCCTGTCATGCCAGCCCGCGGCGTCCGCCACGGCCCGTTCGACCTGTTCCTCGTCGGTGACGTCGGCCGGATGGCTTCTCACCGTTCCGCCACCCCGAGCGGTGATCTCCTCGGCGACGCCGGCAAGTCGCTCAGCGTTACGACCGACGATCACGACGTCGGCCCCCGAACCGGCAAGCCCGGCCGCGACGCCCTTGCCGATTCCGCTGCCGCCGCCGGTGACCAGATAGGTCCGATCGGTGAACCCGCGCTGCATCCCGGTCTCCTTCGAAAACGCCAGACTCTGTCCCAAGCTAGCCGAAAGGTCTTCTACTACGGGCGGCCTACGACGTCGGTAGGCTGATGTAACGCGGGCAGCCCGTGCGGCGAATCACCGGATAGATCTCCTCAACGGCTCCCTTCAACGAAGCAGGAACACGCCATGGCCACTTTGACCAACGCCGCGCGCCGGTGTCTGCTGGCGGGCGGATTCGCATTCGCTGCGGCCGCCGCTCCACTCACGATGACACTGTCCGCCCAATCCCAGAGTTCGCCTTCGGTGGCATATTGCCCGCCCGGAGAGGTGGAGAACGCCGCATCCGGTGCCTGCAAACCGATCACCGACCAGCCGCCGACGACGCTGAACCCGATCGACCCGGAGAAGAACCCCTTCCAGCCTGGCGAGATCACCTCGTCGCGCACCGGGAACGTCGGCGAACTCCCGGAGATCAACGGGATTCCTTGCAACAGCAATCACAGCGGTGGTGGCAGCACCGGGGAGTGCATTGGACTGGAGCAGGAGCAGAGCCTGATTCCCACTCTGAAGCCGCCAATCCCTGTCGTGTCCCCCTAATTAACCGATTGCCTTGAGTAGCAGAAGGATTCACACATGAAATTCGTCAACCGCCACCGTCGGGCCGCCCTGCTGACCGGGGCCTTGCTGACTGCAGGGACATTGTTCGCCCCCACCGCATACGCAGATCCAGGTGGCGGCGGAGTGCCCGGGCCCGGTGACCCCGTCCCCTGGCCGGCTCCCGGAGGGGTGTCGGAGAGTGACAGCAATGGTTGCCAGGGCAGTGAAGTACGAGTCGACGGTAACTGCATACCGGGGGCGGGCGAACAGGCGGCAGCGGGTCCACAGCAGGAAGAACAAGCTACGGGGACGACAGACGCATTCGAGAACCCCGTCGACAACATGCCCAACATCAATGGTGATCCGTGCGAGGGCCAGTGGGTGTCGGTGGTCTGCTACGCGGAGGGCAACGTGGCCCCGGTAGACCCGCACTCCGAAATCTCGGCAAGCCCGTAAAGTTAGGGGCATGCCTGCGAAAGCTGACCCAGATATCGACGACGTGGAGCCGCTGACAGACAGCACGGCTCGCCAGGCGCGGCGCGTCGTGGCGGCCTACGCGGCCGATGCCGACGAGTGCCGGGTTCTTCTCTCGATGCTCGGTATCGGGCCCGCCAAGCTCGAGGTCTGAGGAGGACGACGAGGTGACCTCCGGGGTGAACAGCGGCAAAGCAGGCTCCGGAACCGCCGACTTCGTCGTGGTCGCCAACCGGTTGCCCATCGACATGGAGCGACAACCGGACGGCACGGTGGTTTGGAAGCGCAGCCCGGGCGGATTGGTCACCGCGTTGGGGCCGTTGTTGCGAAAGCAACACGGCGCCTGGATCGGCTGGCCCGGAGTTGTTGACGGGGACGAGGAACCCATCGTCCACGCCGATCTGCGTCTGTACCCGGTGCGGCTTAGCGGCGACGACGTCGCCTGCTACTACGAGGGATTTTCCAACGGCACGCTATGGCCGCTATACCACGACGTCATCGTCAAGCCGATCTACCACCGCGACTGGTGGCACAGTTACGTCGAGGTCAACAAACGCTTCGCCGAGGCGGCAGCGCGGGTGGCCGCCAAGAATGCCACCGTATGGGTGCAGGACTACCAGCTGCAATTGGTGCCGAAAATGCTGCGGGCGCTGCGGCCGGACGTCACCATCGGCTTCTTCATGCACATCCCCTTCCCGCCGGTGGAACTGTTCATGCAACTACCCTGGCGGACCGAGATCATCGACGGTCTGCTGGGAGCTGATCTGGTCGGTTTCCATCTCCCGGGGGGTGCCCAGAACTTCCTGGTGCTGGCCCGCCGACTAAAGGGATTGGAGGCGTCTCGAGCGTCGGTCGGTGTGCGGTCGCGTTTGGGTGAAGTCAACCTCGGCTCACGCATCGTGAAGGTGGGTGCGTTCCCGATTTCCATCGACTCCGAGGAACTCGACGGTCTGGCCCGCAACCGTGAAACGCGCCGGCGTGCCCAGCAGATCCGCGCCGAATTAGGGAACCCCCGCACGATTTTGCTCGGCGTTGACCGCATGGACTACACCAAGGGCATCGACGTTCGACTCAAGGCATATGCCGAAATGCTCGAAGAGGGTCGGATCAAACCCGAGGACACCGTATTGGTGCAATTGACCACCCCGAGTCGGGAGCGGGTCGAGAGTTACCGGATCCTGCGCAGCGAGATAGAACAACAGGTCGGCCACATCAACGGCGAGTACGCCGAGATCGGCCATCAGGGGGCGGTGCACTACGTGCACCGGGCGGTGCCCTTCCACGACTTGATCGCCTTCTTCGTGGCTGCCGACGTCATGCTGGTGACTCCGTTGCGAGATGGCATGAACCTGGTCGCCAAGGAGTATGTCGCCTGCCGGAGCGACCTGGGCGGTGCGCTAGTGCTCAGCGAGTTCACCGGCGCAGCAGCGGAATTACGCCAGGCGTACCTGATCAACCCTCATGACCTCGAAAGCGTCAAAGACGCGATCGAGGCGGCCATCAACCAGACACCCGAAGAGGGTCGACGTCGGATGCGCGCACTGCGACGCCAAGTGCTGACCCATGACGTGGATCTCTGGGCGAGGGCGTTCCTCAGTGCGCTCGCGCAAACGAAGACCGCGCAGGCCGCGAAATAGTCAGTCGCCCATCAAACCGGTCGCGCTGAAGCCCCGTTGCGGGTCACGGCCGGCGAAGTAGTCCCGCATGGATGCACTGAGCGCCTCCGGATCCCACGCGCCGCCGCCGGCCTGGAAGCGGTGCTCGACGGTGGGCGCAGCCACCAGGGTGACGGTGGGCCCGTAGACGACGAATAGCTGTCCATTGACGTGGTCGGCGGCCGATGAAGCCAGGAAACGGACCAGGGTGACGACGTGTTCGGGGGACAACGGGTCAATCTCGCCCTCCCCGAGTTCGGGAGGAGCGCCGAAGACGTCGGCCGTCATTTCGGTTCGTGCGCGTGGGCAGATCGCGTTGGCGCGCACCCCGTAACGCTCCAAAGCGCGTGCGGCCGTGAGGGTCAGCGCTGTGATGCCGGCCTTGGCGGCCCCGTAGTTCGCCTGACCCACCGGACCGAAAAGACCGGCTTCCGAGGAGGTATTGATGATCCGGCCGTAGACCGACCCGCCGCGTTCCTTGGCTTTGGCCCGCCAGTAGGTCGCGGCATTGCGGGTAAGCAGGAAGTGACCGCGCAGATGCACCGCGATGACGGCATCCCAGTCCTCGTCGCTCATGTTGAACAGCATGCGATCACGCGTGATACCAGCGTTATTGACGACGATGTCCAGGCCACCGAGGCTCTCGGCGCAACGCAGCAACTCGTCTGCGGTGGAACGCTGACTGACATCGCCGGCGACCGCAACGCCACCGGATCCAGTAGCGGTGATCGCGTCGAGGACGTCGGAGGCCTCCAGCGACTGGGGCATGTCATTGACGATGACGGTCGCCCCGGATCGGGCGAGCCCGATCGACTCGGCGCGGCCCAAACCGGCGGCCGCACCAGTTACCACGGCGACCCGACCGGTGAGGTCCAGGCCTGCTTCAGCGGCTCCCAACGGTAAAAACCTCTAGTCCTTGCGCGTCAGCGCGGCGCGGGGGCATTCAGCGATGGCCTGTTCGGCCAGCGCCTCCTCGTCGGCAGGGATCGGGTCCTTAGTCACCATCACGTAGTCGTCGTCATCGAGTACGAACAGGTCCGGTGCGATTCCCACGCAGACGGCGTTACCCTCGCAGCGATCACGGTCGACTACGACGCGCATGACTCCTCCTTGGACGCTCTGCCCTCCACGATACGACCTGGACCCTAAGACTAGAACGTGTTACAACCGAGGGGAATCGGCGGGCCTCCTGACTCCCGCCTGATCGGGAGGACCCAGGCGTGCGGATTAGCTACACCCCCGAGCAGGAGGAGTTGCGTCGCGAGCTGCGGACGTATTTCACCAGTCTGATCACCCCTGAACGCCGGGAAGCGTTGATGTCGACATCCGGCGAGTACGGCAGCGGAAATGTCTACCGGGACACCGTGGCGCAGATGGGTCAAGACGGCTGGCTGGCATTGGGGTGGCCAACACAGTACGGCGGCCAGGCGCGCTCGGCCATGGACCAGTTGATCTTCACCGACGAGGCCGCCATCGCCGGTGCTCCGGTTCCGTTTCTGACGATCAACAGCGTCGCCCCGACCATCATGACCTTTGGCACCGAGGAGCAGAAGAAGTTCTACTTGCCGAAGATCGCCGCGGGCGAGATCCATTTCGCCATCGGCTATTCCGAGCCCGAGGCGGGCACCGACCTGGCTAATCTGCGCACCTCTGCGGTGCGGGACGGGTCCGAGTACGTGGTCAACGGCCAGAAGATGTGGACCAGCCTCATCCAATACGCCGACTACGTCTGGCTGGCGGTCCGGACCAACACCGAGGCCAAGAAGCACCGCGGCATCTCGGTTCTGATTGTGCCCACGAATTCCGAGGGTTTCTCCTGGACGCCGGTGCACACCATGGCCGGCCCGTCCACCAGTGCCACGTACTACTCCGATGTACGGGTGCCCGCCGACAATCTCGTCGGCGAGGAGAACGGCGGCTGGAAACTGGTCACCAACCAGCTGAACCACGAGCGCGTAGCGCTGGTCTCGGCGCAACCGATCTTCACCGCGCTGGACCAGGTACGCCGGTGGGCACAGCAGACGCGAGGCGTCGACGGGGCCCGGCTGATCGACTCCGAGTGGGTGCAACTCAACCTGGCCCGGGTTCATGCGAAAGCTGAGTACCTCAAGCTCATCAACTGGGAGTTGGCATCCTCGCGTGCCGCTGACCCCTCGCCTGCGGATGCCTCGGCGGCCAAGGTGTTCGGCACCGAACTGGCCACGGAGGCCTACCGACTCCTGATGGAGATCCTTGGGCCGTCAGCGACGCTGCGGCAGGACTCGCCCGGGGCGCTCTTGCGGGGCCGCGTGGAGCGCATGCACCGAGCCGCGCTGATCCTCACCTTCGGCGGCGGCACCAACGAGATTCAGCGAGACATCATCGGCATGGTGGCCCTTGGCCTTCCCCGAGTGAATCGCTGAGAGGGCGACGACATGGACTTCGCTAGAACCGAAGCAGCGCAGGATCTTTCGGATCTGGTCGGCACCATCACCACGGCGGTGTGCACCCCGGAGCATCAGCGCAGCCTCGACGGTCTGGCCCAACGTTTCGACACGGCACTGTGGCGCAAACTCATCGACGCCGACATCGTGAGCGCCGCCGCACCGGAGTCGGCTGGCGGCGGCGGGTTCGGGGTACTGGAACAGACGGCCATTCTCACCGCACTGGGCCGACAGTTGGCCGCGGTGCCCTACCTGGACTCGGTGATGCTGGGGGCCGGCGGATTGGCCCGGTTCGGGACGGCACTCGAGTGGGCGAGGACGGCGGCGGCTGGGGAGAAGGTGCTGACCATCGCCGTGGACGGTGAAGTCGGTTCCCCACCCGTGCAGGCTGTCCCTTCCGAGCAGGGATTCCGCCTGACCGGAACCCGCACCCAGGTGCCGTTCGGCCCGGTGGCTGACGCTTTCCTCGTGCCCGCCGAAAATGACAGCAGCGCAGTGGTTTTCCTGGTCATGGCCGACGATCCAGGGGTTGCGGTGACGCCATTGCAGACCACCGGGCTTACCAGTTCCGGTGAGTTGAAATTGACCGGCGTAGCGGTGGACCCCGATCGGGTGGTAGGTGGCGTAGAGGTTTTGGATTGGCTTAACACTCGGCGAGCAGTAGGACTGGCGGCCTATCAACTCGGCGTGCTGGAACGTGCGCTGGAGTTGACCGCCGAGTACGCGCGCACTCGCGAGCAGTTCGACCGCCCGATCGGCAGTTTCCAGGCGGTCGCGCAGCGGCTGGCAGACGGCTACATCGATGTCAAGGGTTTGCGCCTGACTCTGCAGCAAGCATCCTGGCGCCTGTCGGAGAACCTTCAAGCGGACAGCGAGGTGGCCACCGCGGCGTTCTGGGCCGCTGAGGCGGGCCACCGGGTTGCGCACACCACGGTGCATGTCCACGGCGGGGTGGGCATCGACGTCGACCACCCGGTGCACCGCTATTTCATCGCCGCCAAGCAGACTGAATTCGCTCTGGGCGGTGCGTCCGCTGCATTGCGCGTCATCGGCCGCGGCTTGGCTGACACGCCCGTCTAGTGTTCCCCACCGTCACGCGCCTGCTTGAGCCGTTGGCCGAGGTCGACGACCGCGGGATTTGGGCCGATGACAGCTCGTATTCGACTTGGCGTGAACACATTCAGGATGCGGCGGACCTCGGGGCGCTTCTAGGGGCAAGACTGGACCCAGACAGGCCGCCGCATGTCGGAGTCCTGCTGGGAAACACCCCGTTGTTCTCAGCGGTGCTGGTTGCCGCCGGACTCAGCGGCTTGGTTCCCGTCGGGCTCAATCCGACCCGGCGCGGTTCGGCACTCCTTCGCGACATCACCCATGCCGACTGCCAGCTGGTGCTGACCGACGCCGACCCCGCGACCTATGGACTAGCTGCCGCGCTGCCCATCCTGGATGTCAGCTCCACGCAGTGGTCTGCCGAACTCGACTCGGTACGCGGATCGCCGATCACGTTCGTCAACAGTGGATTCGAGGATCTGTTCATGCTGATCTTCACCTCCGGCACCAGCGGCGAGCCCAAGGCGGTGCGCTGCACCCACGAGAAGGTCGCCGTTCCCGGGGTGATGCTCGCCGAGCGTTTGGGCCTGGGGCCGTCCGACACCTGCTACTTGTCGATGCCGCTGTTTCACTCCAACGCGGTCATGGCGGGCTGGTCGCCGGCAATCGCAGCGCAAGCGTCGATTGCATTGCGCCGCCGGTTCTCTGCATCGCAATTCATCCCCGACGTCCGGCGCTTCCACGCCACCTACGCCAACTATGTCGGCAAGCCGATGTCCTACATCCTGGCCACCCCGGAACGGCCGGACGATGCCGACAATCCTCTGCGAATCATGTATGGCAACGAGGGTGCGCCACGCGACCTGGAGCGGTTCGCGGAGAGGTTCGGCGTCACGGTGATCGACGGCTTCGGCTCCACCGAGGGCGGGGTGTCCATCGGCCGCACCCCTGACACTCCGGAAGGCTCGCTGGGGCCGTTGACCGACGATTTGGACATAGTCGACGTCGAGACGGGCGAGTCGTGCCCACCGGGCGTTGTCGGCGAGTTGGTCAATCGTTCAGGGGTCGGCCAGTTCCGCGGCTACTACAAAGACGACGCGGCCGAGAAGGCCCGCATGAGCGGGGGCGTCTACCACAGCGGCGATCTGGCCTATCGCGATGAGTCAGGCTTCGTGTACTTCGCCGGTCGCCTTGGCGACTGGATGCGCGTGGACGGCGAGAACCTCGGCACCGCGCCGATCGAACGGGTGCTGATGCGTTACCCGGGGGTAACAGAAGTTGCGGTCTACGGGATTCCCGATGCTATCGGCGACCGAGTGATGGCGGCACTGGTCCTACCCGAGGGAATGGCATTCGATCCGGTTCACTTCCAACAGTTCCTCGCCGAGCAAGCAGATCTCGGACCCAAGCAGTGGCCCTCGTACGTGCGCGTCGCAACATCCCTACCGCGGACCGAGACGTTTAAAGTACTCAAGCGTGTGCTCGTGGCCGAGGCGCTCGAGTGTGGGGACGCGGTCTTCGAGATCCCCCGGTAGGGTGGCGCGGTGATACCCAAACTGGTAATCGCAGCTATCGCGTCGGTGTCGTCACTGTCCGTGATCGTTGTGCCGACTGCAGGTGCCGACGCGTGTCCCGACGCGGACGTCTCCTTCGCCCGAGGAACAAACGAGCCGCCGGGCCTCGGCGGAACAGGGCAGGAATTCGTCGACTCGTTCAGGTCTGATCTAGGTGATGCCAAGAGTGTCACCGTGTATCCGGTGAACTACCCGGCCACGATGGACTACTCGTCGGCGATCGCAGGCCAAGCAGACGCGACTGCCCATGTTCTTGACATGGCGGCGAGGTGTCCATCGACCAAAATGGTGCTGGGCGGCTACTCCCAGGGCGCGGGAGTGATGGCTCTGGTGACCGCCAATGGCGCTTCCGCCAGCCCCCAGGTCGCCGATAAGGTTGCAGCGGTAGCGTTATTCGGCAAGCCGTCAGCAAACCTGTTGAACTCCATGGATATTCCGCCAGTGACGATCGGACCGCTTTACGCGACAAAGACCATCGACCTCTGCATCGCCGGAGACCCGATCTGCAACGGACAAGTGGGCAGCCCCGATGTCGTCACCCACCTGCTCTACGGGGTGAATGGATTGGTGTCCCAGGCAGCGGACTTCGCGGCTGGCCGGGTGTAGTTCATCTACTCAGAGCCGGAACACTCGTTCGGCATTGCCGTGCAGGAAGTCCGACCTGGCAGGGACCGACAAGCCGAGTTCATCCAGTCCGTCGAGACAGTGCGCATGCCCGATCATCGGAAAGTTGCTGCCGAACAACACCTTCCTCGACCCCGTCCGAGTCTTCATGAAACCAACCAGCTCAGCCGGGGGCCTTCGGACGGTGTAGGCCGAGGTGTCGATGTAAACGTTCTCGTGCTTGCGGGCGACCGCAATCATCTCCTCGGTCCACGGATAGCCGACGTGGCCGCACACGATGGTCAGCTCCGGGAAATCCAGGGCGATCTGGTCGATGTAGGGAATCGGCCTACCCGTCTCCGAAGGCCGCAGCGGGCCGGTATGCCCGACCTGCGTGCAGAACGGCACACCAAGTTCGACGCATTCGGCGAACAGAGGATAGAAACGGCGGTCCGTCGGTGGCACGCCCCACAGCCACGGCAGCAACCGGAGGCCGACGAATCCGTCGTCCGTCACCCGCCTTCGCAGTTCCCGGACAGCGACCATCGGGCGGTCGAGGTCCACCGTCGCGAGTCCCCGGAAGCGGTCCGGGTATTGCCGGACCCACTGGGCCACTTCGTCGTTGGAGATGAAGTCCTGCCCGTACGGACCGCGCCAAGCGGTAAGCAGCCCGAGGCGGACTCCCGCAGCGTCCATTGCTTCGACGGTTGCGGCGATCGGTGGCTCGTGCTCGGGGATGGCTCCGCCCGTCCAGCGCACGAGCGGAGCGAACAGGTCGCTGGCCAGCAGTTGGGTAGTCGGCTGTTGCATCCACACGTCGATAGTCATCGGGCACGGGTTTCGTCGGCGGGGCGCTGTTCGGTGAACTCCTTGGCCCACTTGTAGTCGGGCTTACCTGCCGGAGACCGTTTGACCTCGTCAACGAGCCATAGGCTCCGCGGCACCTTGTAGCCGGCAATCTGCTTGCGCACGAAGGCATCCAATTCCGTCAGCTTCGGTCGAGCACCCTTGCGCGGGGCCACCACCGCAGCCACATGTTGCCCGAAGCGATCGTCGGGCACCCCGACCACCAGTGCGTCGAAGACGTCGGGATGGCCCTTCAGCGCCGCCTCGACCTCCTCGGGATAGACCTTCTCCCCGCCGGTATTGATCGACACCGACCCGCGGCCCAGCATCGTCACCGTCCCATCGGCCTCGACCTGGGCATAGTCGCCCGGAATCGCGTACCGGACGCCATTTATGGTGCGGAAGGTCTCGGCGGTCTTCGCCGCGTCCTTGTAGTAGCCGACCGGGATGTTGCCCCGTTTGGCCAGAATGCCCCGCATCCCCGATCCGGGCTTGACCTCGTTGCCCTCGGCGTCGAGCACAACGGTGTTCTTGTCGATGGCGACGCGGGGACCGCCGGCCTGCGATGCGCCCTTGGCCACGATGCTGGTGCCGCCGAAACCGGTCTCCGATGAGCCGATGGAATCGGTGATCACCCGGTTGGGCAGCAGTTCCAGGAAACGCTCTTTGAGGCTGGGCGAGAACAGCGCCGCGGTACTGGCGAGCAGGAACAGCGACGACAGGTCGTACCCGGAATTTTCAAGAGCGTCGAGAAGGGGACGGCCCATGGCGTCGCCGGTGAAGAACAACAGGTTGACCTTGCGGTCGGCGACGGTGCGCCAAACCTCTTCGGCATCGAATTCCGGCGCCATGACGACGGTGCCGCCGGCGAAGAGTGCCATCCAGGTGGCCGATTGAGTGGCGCCGTGGATCATCGGCGGTATCGGGAAGCGCACCATCGGGGGGCCGGCGGCGGCCAGTTTGGCGTGATGATATTCGTCTTGCACGAATTCACCTGTGCCGAAGTCGGTTCCACCGAGCAGCACCCGGTAGATGTCCTCGTGGCGCCACATCACGCCTTTGGGGAAGCCCGTTGTGCCACCCGTGTAGAGCAGGTAGATGTCGTCGGGGCTGCGTTCACCGAAGTCGCGGTCGGGCGAGCCCTGCGCGATGGCATCGTGGAACTCCACGCCGCCATAGCGTCGGAAGTCCTTGTCGGAACCGTCCTCAACGACCAGGACCGTCTTGACGTGCGGGGTGTTAGGCAGCACATTGGCCACCCGGTCGGCGTACTGCCGCTCATGCACCAGGGCCACCATGTCGGAATTCTCGAACAGGTAGCGCAGTTCGGCCTCGACGTAGCGGTAGTTGACGTTGACCAGGATTGCGCCGGCTTTGACGATGCCCAGCATCGCGATGACGATCTCGATGCGGTTGCGACAGTAAAGGCCGACCTTGTCGTCCTTCTTGACGCCGTGATCGATGAGGTAGTGGGCCAGACGGTTCGCCTTCTCCTCGAGTTCGGCGTAGGTGATCTGCTCTTCTCCGCAGATCAGGGCCACCCGGTCCGGCACCGCGTCGATGGCGTGCTCGGCGAGATCGGCGATGTTCAGAGCCACAGTGCCCAAACTAGAACGTGTTACATTTTTTCTCAAGCATAGGAAGGCGGACACAGATGGCTGACGCCCTCATCGAACGGCGCGGGCACGTCCTCATCGTGACAATGAACCGCCCGGAAGCCCGTAACGCTCTCACCGGCGAGATGCTGTCGATCATGGTCGAGGCCTGGGATCGCGTCGACAACGATCCCGATATCCGGGTGTGCATCCTCACCGGTGCCGGCGGCTACTTCTGCGCAGGCATGGACCTCAAGGCGGCGACTGCGAAACCGCCGGGCGATTCGTTCAGAGACGGCAGCTACGACCCGTCACGCATCGACGGTCTGCTCAAAGGGCGGCGGTTGACCAAGCCGTTGATCGCCGCCGTCGAGGGCCCGGCGATCGCCGGGGGCACCGAGATCCTGCAGGGCACCGACATCCGGGTGGCCGGCGAGAGCGCGAAGTTCGGGATCTCCGAGGCGAAGTGGAGCCTCTACCCGATGGGCGGTTCGGCGGTGCGCCTCGTGCGGCAGATCCCGTACACCATCGCCTGCGATCTGCTCCTGACCGGACGGCACATCACCGCAGCAGAGGCGCTCGAGTACGGGTTGATCGGGCACGTTGTGCCCGACGGCCAGGCGCTGGAACGGGCACTGGAAATCGCAGAGGTGATCGCGGCCAACGGACCCCTTGCGGTCCAGGCGATCCTGCGCTCGATCCGCGAGACCGAGGGCATGCCCGAGAATGAGGCGTTCAAGACCGACACCCGGATCGGCATCGAGGTGTTCCTTTCCGAGGACGCGAAGGAAGGGCCTCTCGCGTTCAAGGAGAAGCGGGCGCCGGCGTTCAAAGGGCGGTAGGTCCACAGGCGCAACGCCTTCCGCCGACTGTGCGGTTCCTTGCGCGACACGCCGGTGCGGCGGAGAAATCCGCACACTCGGGGTGCATCACACCAGCACTCGTGCCGACGGGGTGAACACCACCGGCATCGCCTCCAGACCACTGACGAAGTTCGCGGGCCGCAACGGCAACGCCGAGTCCTCGGCCAATCGAAGGTCCGGCATCCGGGCGACCAGCTTGCGAACCATAGTGGTGAGCTCCAGGCGGGCCAGCTGATTGCCCAGGCAGAAGTGCGTTCCGAAGCCGAACGCCAAGTGGCTATTCGGATTTCGGTCGATGCGGAAGCTATCTGGATCACCGAAGACGGCCTCGTCAAAATTGGCCGACTCGAACAGCAACAGCATTTTCTCCCCCGCTGTTAACTGCGTGCCGTGGAACTCGATGTCGCGCAGTACCGTCCGGGCCATGTTCTTCACCGGCGAGGTCCAGCGCAGCATCTCTTCGACGGCAGACGGCACCAATGTCGAGTCCTCAAGCCGGTCCCACTGATCGCGGTGGCGTAGTAGTTGCTCGACACCACCGGACAGGGTGTGCCGCGTGGTCTCGTCTCCGCCGATGAGGATCAGCAGCGTCTCGAAGACGATCTCGTCGTCGGACATCCGCTGACCGTCGACCTCGGCATGCGAGAGGATCGAGAACAGGTCGTCGGCGGGCACCTCCCGCCGCACGGCGATCGCTTCCAACGCGTAGGCCTGGTAGCCGGCGAATGCCCCCATCAGCGCCTGCAGAGCGGCTTCGTCAGCGGTCGAATTCAGCCCACAGACCAGGTCGTCGGACCATTGCAGCAACATCGCCCGCTGGGCGGGCAGCACGCCCAGCATGTCCCCAATGACTGCCATTGGCAGCGGGGCGGCGATGTCGCGGACGAAGTCGCACTCCCCGCGTTCACACACCCCGTCGATCAGCACATCGCACAGGATGTCGATACTGGACACTTTGTCGGCCAACCGCTTACGGGTGAACCCGGCGTTGACCAGCTTGCGCCGCAGCAGATGCGCAGGGTCGTCCATATCGATCATGTACGGCATCGCCGGTTGGTCGGGTCGGATGCCGCCGGTGTTGGAGAACACCTCGGGCCGTCGCTCTGCCTCCAGCACGGCCTGATACGTGGCCGCTGCGGCCAGCCCGTTACGATCGCGGAACACCGGTTCGTTGGCGCGCATCCATCGGTAGGTGCTCCGGGCGCCACCGTCGGCAAAGAATTGCCCGTCGGTCAGATCAACATCCGGTTTGCCACTCACCAGGGCTCATCCCATCTACAGTTGAATTCATGGTCGGTTCGCAGCACACGGTCGCGGGAACCGTCTTGACCATGCCTGTCCGGGTCCGCAAGGCCGACGTGCACACTGCGATGTTCTCGGTATCTGCCGAGGCCGCCCAGCGGTTGATCGACTACAGCGGATTGCAGGTGTGCGAATTCCGGCCCGGCCGCGCAGTGGTGACATTGATGCTGGCCCGCTACTTCGACGGCGATTTGGGCCGCTACAACGAGTTCGGTACATGCGTCATGGTGAATCCGCTTGGCTCGTCGGCCCGCGGTGTGAAAGCGCTGGCCGACGCCGCGGCCTTCGTCCATCACCTGCCGGTTGACCAGGCATTCACCCTGGAGGCAGGCAGGAGCATCTGGGGATTTCCGAAGATCATGGCGGACTTCGTCGTTCGGGACTCTCATCCGTTCCGCTTCGAACTGTCCGAAGGCGGTTCGCTGATCGCGGCGATGGACTTTCGCAGCGGACTGCCGGTTCCGTCGTTGCGTTCGCGCCCCCGGGTTCTCAAGACCTACACCTTCGCCGAGGGTGCCACCCGCGAAGTGCCTTGGGAGATGCGAGTGTCGCGGGTGCACCTTCGGCCGGGCGGAGCTCACTTGCGACTCGGCGACCACCCATACGCGGCGGAATTGGCCTCCCTCGGACTGCCCAAACGTCCGATGACGTCCGGATCGATCGGCAACGTGGAGATGACGTTCGGCGACGCTCACGTCGTACCCTGACATCACAGCAGTGCCGCGAGATCGGCTATCTGCTCGCGACTGTGTGCACTGACGACCATCATGGTGACCCCGGCGGCCTCCCATACGGCTATCTGCTTGCGCACGTGGTCAACGTCGCCGACGATCGCCGCGTCGTCGACCAGTTCGTCTGGGATGACAGCGGCCGCTTTCTCTTTCTGCCCGGAGCGGAACAGCTTTGTGACGTCCTCGACCACCTCGGCATAGCCCATCCGTCGATAGACGTCGGCGTGAAAGTTGGTGTCCTCCGATCCCATCCCGCCCATGTAGAGCGCCACGAACGGCTTGATTGCCTGCATCATCGCGGGACGATCGTCGGTGACCACAACCTGAGCGGTGGCGCAGATCTCGAAGTCGGCACGGGAACGGCGGGCACCCGGACGGGCGAATCCTTCGTCGAGCCACTCGTTGTACATGTCGGCCAGCCTCGGGGAGTAGAAGATCGGTAGCCAGCCGTCACAGATTTCGGCGGCCAGTGCGACGTTCTTGGGACCTTCGGCGCCCAGCATGATCGGGATATCGGCACGCAGGGGGTGCACAATCGGCTTGAGCACCTTGCCCAGCCCTGTTGTTCCCTCACCGGTCAGCGGCAGCGGGTAGTGCGGGCCCGGGCTGGTTACCGGCGCTTGTCGTGCCCAGACCTGTCGCACGATGTCGACGTACTCGCGGGTGCGGGCCAGGGGTTTGGGGAAGCGCTGCCCGTACCAGCCCTCGACCACTTGCGGTCCGGATACCCCCAAACCCAGGATGTGGCGGCCACCGGAGAGATGGTCGAGGGTGAGCGAAGCCATGGCGCAGGCCGTTGGAGTGCGCGCCGAGAGTTGCACAACCGAGGTGCCCAGCCGCATCCGCACTGTCTGGCGGCCCCACCACGCGAGCGGAGTGAAGGCATCCGAGCCCCAGGCCTCGGCGGTGAAGACCGTGTCGAAGTCGGCTTCCTCGGCGGCGGCGACCAATTCGGCGTGGTTGGTAGGCGGTTGCGCGCCCCAGTATCCGAGTTGCAGACCGAGCTTCATCCGCTGCCGCCTTCCGGGCTTCTTGCGAGGGTTCTTAGAACCTGTTCTACTCGATGCCGTGAGCGTCAGCCAGAGCATCTCTGCCTTGATAGATTCGCACGAACCTCCGCTATCGGCCCCGCTGACACTGTCCTTTGACTACACCCGTTCGGTCGGTCCGACCCTGGGCGCGTTCTTCACGGCACTGCGCGACCGGCACTTCGTGGGCATTCGCGGTTCTGACGGACGCGTGCACGTTCCCGTCATCGAGTACGACCCGGTCACCTGTGAACCGCTGTCCGAGATCGTGCCGGTGGCCAGTGTCGGCACAGTGGTGTCCTGGACCTGGCAGGCCGAACCGCTCGAGGGCCAACCGCTGGACCGGCCGTTCGCATGGGCGCTCATCAAGCTCGACGGCGCCGACACCGCCCTACTGCACGCAGTCAACGGACCGGTCAAGACAGGTGACCGCGTGTACGCCCACTGGGTCGATGAGCCGGTGGGGGCGATCACAGACGTCGCCTATTTCGTCGTTGGGGAAAGTCCGGAAGCGGTCCCCGGCCTCTACGACGACCGCGACCCAGTCACGATGATTACCGTGCCGACGAGTATTTCGATTGAACACAGCGCTTCCCGCCCCGAAAGCATCTACCTGCGCGCGTTGCAGCAAGGCACGCTGCTGGGCGCACGCACTGGCGACCACGGAAAAGTGTATTTCCCTCCGCGGGAGGCCGATCCGGCCACTGGCAAGGAACTCGACCAGTTCGTCGAGCTTCCGGATACCGGCACGGTCACGACTTTCGCGATCATCAACATCCCGTTTCCCGGGCAGCGCATCAAGCCGCCGTACGTTGCCGCCTACATCCTTCTCGACGGCGCCGATATCCCGTTTCTGCACCTGGTTACCGGTATAGAGGCCAGCGACGTGCGAATGGGCATGCGGGTCAAGGCGGTGTGGAAACCGCGCGAGGATTGGGGGCTGGGGATCGACAACATCGAATGCTTCGAGCCCACCGGCGAACCCGACGCCGACTACGCGACCTACAAGCAGCACTTATGACGAGAGAAGTTGCCGTCGTCGGCTTCACCCATGCCCCGCACGTGCGCCGCACCGAGGGCACCACCAACGGTGTCGAGATGCTGATGCCGTGCTTCGCCGACTTGTACGACGAGCTGGGCATCACCCAGCGCGACATCGGGTTCTGGTGCTCAGGGTCGTCGGATTACCCTGCCGGGCGGGCGTTCTCGTTCATCTCCGCGATCGACTCGATCGGCGCTGTGCCGCCGATCAACGAATCCCACGTCGAGATGGACGCCGCCTGGGCGCTCTACGAGGCCTATATCAAAGTCCTCACCGGCGAAGTCGATACCGCCCTGGTCTACGGGTTCGGAAAGTCCAGTGCCGGGAGTTTGCGCAGGGTCCTTGCGCTACAGACCGATCCGTATACCGTCGCGCCGTTGGTACCCGACGCGGTCTCACTGGCCGGACTGCAGGCGCGCCTCGGTCTGGATGCCGGCAAGTGGACCGAAGGGCAGATGGCTCAGGTCGCGCTAGCCAGTCTCACCGCGGCACGCCGCATCGACTCGGTGGAACCGGCCGCGAGCGTGGAGGAGCTACTGGCCCGACCATTCTTTGCCGATCCGCTTCGCCGCCATGACATCGCACCCATCACGGACGGTGCTTCCGCGATCGTCATCGCCGCCGACGACAGAGCCCGTGAACTGCGCGAAAGGCCAGCTTGGATCACCGGTTTCGAGCATCGCGTCGAAACTCCGGTTCTCGGGGCCCGAGACCTGACCACCTCGCCGTCGACCACGGCGTCCGCCGCTATTGCGAGCGCCGGCGACGTCCGCTCAATCGAAGTCGCCGAAATCTACGCGCCGTTCAGCCATCAGCAGTTGATCCTCGCTGAGGCGATTGGGCTGGGACCGTCGACCCGTATCAACCCTTCCGGCGGAGCGCTGGCCGCCCATCCGATGTTCTCCGCCGGACTAGAGCGCATCGGCTTCGCAGCCCGACACATCTTCGACGGCTCTGCGCAACGGGTTCTTGCCCATGCCACCAGTGGTCCTGTTCTGCAACAAAATCTGGTCGCGGTGATGGGGGCCAACCCGTGAAGCACCCCGCCGCCGTCCTGGGCACCGGGCAGACCAAATACGTCGCCAAACGGCATGACGTGTCGATGAGTGGACTGGTGCGGGAGGCCATCGACAAGGCACTGGCCGACAGCGGGTCGACGTTCGCCGACATCGACGCCGTAGTCGTCGGGAAGGCGCCTGACTTCTTCGAGGGCGTGATGATGCCCGAACTCTTCATGGCCGACGCGATGGGGGCGACCGGCAAGCCGCTGATCCGGGTACACACCGCCGGTTCGGTGGGCGGTTCCACCGCAGTGGTCGCCGCCAGCCTGGTGCAGTCCGGCAAGTACCAACGCGTCTTGGCGGTCGCCTGGGAGAAGCAGTCTGAGTCGAATGCCATGTGGGCACTGTCGATTCCGATCCCCTTCTCCAAACCGGTGGGCGCTGGGGCGGGCGGCTACTTCGCCCCGCACATCCGCGCCTACATCCGCCGTTCCGGCGCCCCGTCGCACATTGGGGCCATGGTGGCGGTCAAGGACCGGCTCAACGGTGCAAGAAACCCGTTGGCCCATCTCCGCCAGCCCGACATCACGCTCGAGAAGGTGTTGCAGTCCCCGATGTTGTGGGATCCGATCCGGTTCGACGAGACCTGCCCGTCCTCGGATGGTGCAGCCGCAATCGTCATCGGAGATGAGGCGATCGCCGATCAGCATGTTCAAAGTGGCCACCCCGTCGCATGGATCCATGCGACAGCTTTGCGAACCGAGCCATTGGCCTATTCGGGGCGCGACCAGGTCAATCCGCAGGCGGGCCGGGACGCCGCCGCAGCATTGTGGAAGGCGGCCGGTATTCAGAGCCCGATCGACGAGATCGACGTCGCTGAGATCTACGTCCCGTTCTCCTGGTTCGAGCCGATGTGGCTGGAAAATCTCGGCTTTGCCCCCGAAGGCGAGGGCTGGAAACTCACCGAAGCCGGAGAAACCGCCATCGGCGGACAGATTCCAGTGAACCCGTCCGGTGGTGTGTTGTCATCGAACCCCATCGGGGCGTCGGGCATGATCCGCTTCGCCGAGGCGGCGATCCAGGTGATGGGCCGCGCCGGCGACCATCAGGTGGCTGGCGCCCGCAGGGCCCTTGGTCACGCCTACGGCGGCGGATCGCAGTATTACTCGATGTGGGTGGTCGGCTCCGACAGACCAGGATCCGAGGGCCCGGCCTCTTTCAACCCGACCAGGTAGCGCTGCGCGAGGTCACGGTAAGCCTGCGGGTTCGCATTGACCCACATCTCCGCACCGGTGCCGGCAATCGGTCCCTTGACCTTGGCTGGCGCACCGGTGACGAGCACTTCAGCTGGGATCTGGGTGCCGCCGACCACCAGGGAATGCGCCGCGATCAGGGTGCGGGCGCCGATCACTGCGCCGTCGAGGATGGTGCAGTGGTTGGCGATCAACGCCTCGGCGCCGATGTGGGCGCCGTGGATGGTGCACATGTGCGCGATGGTGGCGTTCGGCCCGACGTCGACCGGAATCCCAGGGGGTGCATGCAAAACCGATCCGTCCTGCACGTTGGCACCCTCCCGGATGACCACCGGCGCGTAGTCGGCCCGCAGGACGGCGTTGAACCACACCGACGCGCCTGCCTCGACGGTCACATCGCCAATCAGGACTGCGGTGGGTGCGACGAATGCGGTGGGGTCGATCTTGGGTGAGCGGCCTTCGATGGCGTACATCGGCATGGCTCAGATATACCCCAGCGCGGGGCGCCGCGCTCATCAACACTGCCCGGGATGCGGCGCTTTGTTGCGTCACACAATGACAAAACTGTAACGTGTTCTAGTTATAGAGACGAGTGTGGAGGCGCCCGTGAGCACCGGTATCCGCGAGATCGACACCGGAACCCTTCCCGACCGCTACGCGCGCGGCTGGCACTGCCTGGGACTTGTTCGCGACTTCACCGACGGGACACCGCATTCGGTCCGTGCCTTCGGTACGAAGCTTGTGGTTTTCGCCGATTCGAACGGCGATCTGCACGTTCTGGACGGCTATTGCAGGCATCTGGGCGGCGACCTATCGCAGGGAACTATCAAGGGCGATGAGATCGCCTGCCCGTTCCACGACTGGCGGTGGGGCGGCGACGGCCGCTGCAAACTGGTTCCCTACGCAAAGCGCACTCCGAAGCTGGCGCGAACCCGCTCCTGGCACACCGACATGCGCGGCGGCATGCTGTTCGTCTGGCACGACCACGAGGGCAACCCACCGCCGCCTGAGGTTCGCATTCCCGACGTCCCGGAGTTCGCGAGCGACGAGTGGACGGATTGGAATTGGAACTCGATGTTGATCGAGGGATCCAACTGCCGGGAGATCGTCGACAACGTCACCGACATGGCGCACTTCTACTACATCCACTTCGGTCTGCCAACGTATTTCAAGAACGTCTTCGAGGGTCATATCGCTTCGCAGTACCTGCACAACGTAGGTCGGCCGGACATCGGCGGCATGGGGACCGCCTACGGCGAATCCCATTTGGATTCCGAAGCAAGCTATTTCGGACCGTCGTTCATGATCAACTGGCTGCACAACACCTATGGGGACTTCAAAGCCGAGTCCATCCTCATTAACTGCCACTATCCGGTCAGCCAGAATTCGTTCATGCTGCAGTGGGGGGTGATCGTGCAGAAGCCGACGGGTCTGGCTCCGGAAATGGCCGACCGTCTCTCGACTGCGTTCACGGCCGGTGTCAGCAAGGGCTTTCTGCAGGACGTTGAGATCTGGAAACACAAGACGCGCATCGAGAATCCGCTACTGGTCGAGGAGGACGGTGCGGTCTACCAGATGCGCCGCTGGTACCAGCAGTTCTACGTCGACGTCGCCGATATCACGCCCGAAATGACCGACCGCTTCGAACTCGAGGTCGACACCACCAAAGCCAACGAGAAGTGGAACGTTGAGGTCACCGAGAACCTCCGCCGACAGGCCGAACGGGCTGCGCCGTGACCGAGCAGGGTCCGGATGTCGACGATCTCGCCCGATCCATGTTGCTGTTGCACGGTGTTCACGACGACGGGCAGCCCGGTGCCGACGACGAAAATATCCTCCTCTGGGCCAAGGCACCCGACTTCGCCAATAACCCCGAGCGGGCGGCGGTCGTCCGCGAGGCCACGCGCCGTGACCGCGAGCGCTACCTGACTTCAGGCCTTGCCCAAGTCGACTGCCGCTTCTGCCACGCCTCGGTTCAGGTGAAGAAACTGGGCGCCCCTCATACCGCGGTGCAGTGGAGCACCGAGGCTTTGGCCCGTTGTGCATTTTTCTCGGAGATACGCGCCGTCGGCGGCAGCAGCGCCCGCACCCCTTCGTGCCCGAAGTTGGCCGACAGCATCCGCCATGCGGTTAGTGAGGGGTGCTTGGAGGAATATTCGAGCGCGCCCGCGCCGGGGGACGGGTGAGGTCGGCAAGTTTCAGGGACGATTAGCTCGGCTGCGCCCGGACCACGGCCAGGTCCTGGGCTTGCGCAGCCTCACGCCCTAATGCGAGTCTCCTACGAAGCAGGACCGCCAGGCTTCGGTCTGGCGCGGGCTATCAGTTCGGCCGGGATGGTGTGCCCGGTGGCTAGTCGAAGCTCTGGGCCGAACGTCCTGGCCCGCTGTCTCCGCGCCCAACCGGCAGAGTAATATCGCCTTTGCCTATGAATAATTCTTCGGCCGCATACCAGCCCTTGAGGGTTTGCCCAGCTAACTCCAAATCACAGAGGAATTCCATGACGCCGCCCTACCGCCATCCGGCGGTCTGCAGTTAGCCCGCGACGGTTGGCTGTTCGATCGGGAATCAGCCGTTGGAGGCGGCCACTGGGCAAGCTACGCCGGCCCGGCGGCCGTCACGTACTCATACTCGTCGAGAACTTGTCAGTTCCATTCGATCGGCGGGTGTGGCAAGAGAGTCGGGCGCTGGTAGACGCTGGTTATCAGGTCACGGTGATTTGTCCAGCCGGCAACAAGCGGGACAAGGAACCCGATGTCACCCTTGACGGTGTTCGCATCCTCCGGTATCCATTGCGTCCCGCCGAAGGCGGTCCCCTAGGCTACATCAGCGAGTACACTACAGCGTTGTGGCAGACGAGCCGGCTGGCGCTTAAGGTCAACAGGGCTTCGAGGGTCGATGTCGTGCACGCATGCAACCCGCCCGACCTGTTCTTCCTGGTAGCCCTGCTGCTGCGCCCGTGGGGGGCGCGATTCGTGTTCGACCACCACGATCTTGTTCCAGAGTTGTTCATGTCGAGGTTCCCCGGGCGTCGGCCGCTACTTTATGCATTGACCCGGGCCGTCGAATGGCTGACCCTCGCCTGCGCCGACGCGGTGATCGCGACCAACGAGAGTTACCGCCAGGTTGCGATCAATCGGGGCGGTGTGCCCGCCGACCGCGTCGCCGTAGTCAGAAGCGCCCCCGACCTGACCCGATTCATGGCGCGCCCTCCCGACAACAGCCTCAGGCGCGGTAAAAAGTACTTGCTGGCGTACATCGGAGTGATGGGTCCACAGGACGGGGTGGACTACGCATTGCGTGCGCTGCAACACCTTCGCGACGATCTAGGCCGTGACGACGTGCAAGCGATCTTCATGGGCAGCGGCGACGTATACGATGCGATGGTCGCTCTGGGCAAGGAACTGGGGATCGACGATTTCGTCGAATTTCCCGGACGAGTGCCAGACGAATACGTTCAACGATGCCTTTCGACTGCCGACGTATGCCTCTCGCCGGATCCCATGAACCCACTGAATGATGTCTCCACCATGAACAAAGTGGTCGAGTACATGGCTATGGGAAGACCGATTGTGTCCTTCGACCTGACTGAGGCCCGCGTGTCGGCGGGCGAGTCGGCGACCTACGTTCCCGTCAACGACGAGTTGGCGTTCGCAAGAGCCATCGACGACTTACTGGATTGCCCCGATGCGCGTCAGCAGATGGGAAGAATCGGACGGCAACGTGTCGAGACCGAGTTGTCCTGGGAGACATCGAGGCGCAATCTCATTGATTTCTACGACCGCATGTTCGGAATTACGGCGAACGGGATTCGGGCAATTCCTAGGGGTGAAAGTGGTTGAGAATCGTATGACGACCATCAGCGTCCACGGGTTGGGTTACGTTGGATGTGTCTCCGCCGCGTGCTTAGCATCGATGGGGTTTCGAGTCATAGGGGTCGACGTCAGCGATGACAAAGTTGCGTTGCTGGCTCAAGGCAAATCGCCCGTGGTTGAAGAGAAGATCGGTGAGCTGACAGCAGAAGTCGTCGCATCGGGGATGTTGACAGTCACTTCCGACAGCCACGATGCGGTCCTTCGGTCCGACATTTCGTTGATTTGCGTGGGAACACCATCAACCGCGGGCGGCGGCCTATCTACCGTCTATCTCGAAACGGTTTCCGCGGTGGTGGGGTCAGCCATAGCAGAAAAGGACCGACGGCACATCGTCGTTTACCGCAGCACTATGCAGCCGGGCACATGTGAAGAACTACTTATTCCTCTTCTCGAGCAACACTCTGGCAAGCGGGTCGGTGTTGACTTCGGTGTTTGCGTGAACCCCGAGTACCTGCGAGAGGGCACCAGCGTCCGCGATTTCTTCAATCCCCCGAAAACCGTTGTAGGGTCGATTGATTCACAAACTGGCGAGAAGGTTCTGAGCCTTTACTCGGGCCTTCCAGGTGAGCGTTTCCATACACCGGTGCGCATCGCAGAGATGACTAAGTTCGTGGAGAACAGCTTCCACGCGCTAAAAGTTTGCTTCGCCAACGAGATTGGATCGGTTTGCGCGGCAATGGGACTCGATTCTCATGACGTGATGGACATCTTCATCGCCGATACGAAGCTGAACTTGGGGCCGGCGTATCTGCGACCGGGATTCGCTTTCGGCGGATCGTGCCTGCCGAAGGACGTCCGCGCCCTAAACGACGCAGCACGCCGCAACAACGTCGACACTCCGGTGCTCGCAAATTTGCTCAACTCTAACGAGAGTCACCTCAGGCGTGCGCTCGATCTGGTCGTAGCCGACGGTCGCCGGAACGTCGGAGTATTCGGGCTGTCATTCAAGCCTGGAACCGACGACCTGCGCGAAAGCCCGATGGTCGAACTAGTTGAACGCTTGATAGGCAAGGGATTCAACGTCAAGATCTACGATGCGGAGGTCTCCTTGTCTCGACTCATTGGAGCCAACCGCGCCTACATCAGGGAACGTCTCCCGCACATCGGCGACCTCCTGGTTGATGATGTTAATGCGGTAATGGAACAAGCTGATATCGTAGTTGTGACATCAAAGGCCCCAGAGATCGTCGACGCGGTATCCGGTATCGGAGCGGATCGACTAATTGTGGACTTGGTTCGCTTACCGAACATCGGTCAATTGTCTTCTGGCGCGAACTACCGCGGGATCGCCTGGTGATTTGAGCTATGGCGCACGATGACCGCCATGTCCCTGACACGGAGCGCAACACGCGGGATCCAAGGGACACGAAGAGCGTCACCACCTCGGGCCACCCGCGCTGTCAACGGCTTCGGGTGACCATTCTCGGAATCAATTACGCGCCTGAGCCCACTGGAATCGCTCCCTACACTACCGCTATTTCAGCGGCCCTCGCCGAGCGAGGCCACACAGTCACCGTTCTAACCGGCCACCCGCACTACCCGTCTTGGAAGCCTGATGGAGACAGGCGTTTACGATCCGAGGAGTGGCAGGACGGCGTTCGGATACGTAGGTTCCGACATCCCGTCCCCGGTGCGCTGCCGTGGCTCGGCCGGGTGTCCATGGAACTGGCCTTCGGTCTCCAGGTGATTACCAGTCGATGGAATAAGCCCGATGTGGTCATCTGCGTAACTCCACCGCTTCTGAGTGCCGCGATGGCAGCGGCTAGGGTGAGGTTGACCCGCAGGAGGCCTCGGCTCGGGATCCTTGTCCAGGACATTTACAGTAGAGGCCTGACAGAGACTGCCGTGGCAGCGAGGTCGGTTGTCGAAGCAGTTAAGTTGGTCGAGCGGACGACCCTCAAACTTGCAGATGGCGTTTCGGTCATTCACACGGGATTCGCTCGCGACCTACATGACAACCTCGACGTTGACATGACCAAGATTCGCGTAATCCGCAATTGGACGCACGTCAGCCACCCCGACTCTGCCGCCAGTGCAGAGTTCCGAGCTTCTCGCGGTTGGACCGCCGACGAGGTAATCGTTCTTCACGCAGGGAATATGGGATACAAGCAAGGGCTGGAGAACGTAATCGCAGCCGCGTCGCTCGCCGGTTCTCAAAGAATGCCTGTTCGCTTCGTGCTGCTTGGCGACGGAAACCAGCGCCCCCGTCTGGAGGCTTTGGCGGCGAGGGTGCCCGCGATCGAATTCCTCCCGCCCGTCGATGAGGCTGATTTTCCTGCTGTCCTGGGCGCTGCTGACGTGCTGCTGGTCAATGAGCGATTTGGAGTGGCGCACATGTCGGTGCCCAGCAAGCTGACATCGTATTTTTCCACGGGTAAGCCGGTCTTGGCAGCTGCCGATCCGGATGGGTTGACTGCCGCGGAACTGTCCGCAGCGGGCGCTGGCGTGGTTGTCGATCCTGCCCGTCCTGATCTGTTGTTGCGCGAGGCAGTTCGGCTTGGCTCAGACCAAATCCTGTCCGCGAGCATGGGGGCCGCGGGGGTCCGGTATAGCTCCGACCTTCTCTCCGAGAAGGAAGCGCTGGACAGGTATGAGCGGTGGATTGCTGAACTGGCTGGTACTCGGCGGGCGTCGGCCTAACGCAGTCGGGAACCCTTCGGGTCGCGACGGCTGTTGATTTCCAATGATCCGGCGCTTTCATAGCGCTACCCTCGATTTTGCATGCCGGTGGGGTCCGGCGAAGCTGAGCCACGGAAAGCGCTGAGCAGCAGCCATTTTGGGCTTGGGGTGTGTTTGTCCCGCCCGTGTCGCCGGGGTGAGCGGGCTTTCCTATGGCCGGTGGGTCTTTCGGGTTGGCGGGACAGGTGTTGCGACGGTCAGGGGAAGGCGGCGCGGAGTCGTTGCCAGGCGGTGGCGATGGCGGCGGCCCAGCGCCAGGTGGTGTCGATGCGCAGCCGGAGTTGTCGGGCGCCGCGGGTGATGCGGGCCGCCACATGCAGCACCCGGTAGCGGAAGGCGGTGATCTCGCAGCGGGCCAACTCGGGGGTGTCGGTGAAGCCGATGAGCTGGGCCCAGGCGACCAGGTCGGCGGCAGCCAGCACGATCTCCAGCCAGGCGGCATTGGACTGAAAATCTTGGCAGGGCAGGTTGGTCAGGCCTGGCGGCTTTTACTTCGCGGATGCGGTCCTCGACCCGGGTGTGCTTGCGATGGCGCAGCTCCAGACCGGCCAGTTGCCCCGGCACGGCACCGGGGGCGGTGTCGGTGATGAACGCGGTGATGCGCATGCCGTCGATGTCGGTGAACCGCAGCTGCGCTCCGGGGTGCGGGCGCTCTTTGCGCAGCACAAGTCGGGTTCCGGCAGGCCAGGTCGACAGGTTGACCAGGGGCGTGGCCTCGGCCACCCACGCTCCGTCGCGGATCTCACCGCTGGCGTAGATGGCTGGGTACCAGCCCTCGGCGAGGTTGAGGGTGTCCACGGCGTCCCAGACCCGGGCGTCGACGGGAAACCCGAAGGAGAACCCGACGCAGCGATCGCGGCAGGGCTGGGCGAACTTATGGGTGGCCCCGGCAGTGTCGGAGCGCACCACCACCGCCGGTCCGTTCGGGTGGTCCGGGTCGGTGCATATTGCGGTCGGTGGGGGCCAGTGTTCCGTTGGCCGGTGAGCCAGGGTTCCGGTGGTGACTGAGCCGCGGTGATGTTGGTAGTGGTGCTGGGTGGGACCTTCGTCGGGTCCATGCCATTGGGGCGTGGGCATGACGAAAGGAGTCGCCCTTCATGGTCGAC
>JAGQTV010000006.1 GCA_020438845.1 Mycobacterium sp.
ATTCTCGGCGACTTGGCCAGGGCTCGATCTCAGCGGGCACGCAACGATCAACCGATCGGTAGCGATGCTGCGCTCAAACGGTCCTACATCAGCGATGTCTACTTGCAATCCTTCAACAGAAACCCCGCCGTGGCCGGGTCCGGCCCGGTCGTCGGAATCGCGTGCCTGTTTGACGGAACGGACGCCGAATTTCAGAGCCGACGTTGTGGTCACCGTCCGGTTCTGAACGAAGTCCACTCTGAGGTCATAGAGGTCTGGGCGGCCCATGGTGTAGGGCCACCACAAGTCTGGATGGCTGAGTGTGAGTTGATCGAACTCTTCAGGGCTGAAGCTGATTTCACGGTCTTCACCGGGTGCCAGCGTCACCGGCTGACTCACCACTACGGACGGCTTGCCGGGACGGCTGATGGTCGCCCGCAGCACTCCGCGCATCACGGTTCCGGAGTAATTGTGCAGCGGTGCGTAAACGGTGAGCTTCGCGCTGTCGGTCGCGGGCAGCGGCAGTTCGGTCGTGACCGTGGGCGCGCCGATGCCCACCGGGCCGAAAGCCCGGAGGTGGACGGGTTTCCAGATCCCGGCATTGCGATCGGGCACGAACGAGGTGCTCGCGGCGGAGTTGTCGCCCAGACTGCTGCCCTGGTAGCCGAGGTAACGCCAGTTGATCCAGTCATACCAACTGTCGGCTAGTTCCACGCCGTCGACGTCCTGGATGGCCCGCTCGGGGATCACCTTGACAGCGAGGGTATTGGGCTGCCCCGGGTTTACCCAGGCCGTGACGTCCAGCGTGTGGTCGTTGTACATGCCGACGATCCGGCGGCGGTCGGCGATGCGGTGGCCATTGAGCCAGATGTCAGCCCGGTAGTTGATACCGGGAAAATCCAACTGATACGAGCGGAAGCCGGCCGGCGCGGTGAACGTCGTGCGGTACCACCAGTCTTGCTTGTACAGGTCCTGGGGGACTTCGGTGAGCAGATTCTTGCCGTAGTAGAGGTTCGGATATACCCCGGCGTCCTCGAGGATCTGCAGAACCGTTCCGGGCATCCGCCGAACCGGCACCCATGCGGTGTCCTCATAGCCGGGGGAGGAGATCACATTTCCATCGGCGTCGAGGCCGCTGGCCGACGTCAGCTTCCAACCTTCGGCAAGTTCGACGTCCTGCGCTGCGGTTGGCTGCGGCTCCGCGATCAGCCGGTAGTCGCCCGCGCAGACCAGGACGAGCAGCAACACGGCGAGGACCCTGAGTATGGGTCTCGGCGAAGACCGCGGGGTGCTAGCCAAGCTGATCGGGACTCCTGGACGCGGGGCCCAAATGAGTGGTGCGGGCCGAATCGGCCTTCATTCTGACAGAGGGCAAAGAACCAGCTGTGCGAGTCGGGCCGGGCCGAGCCGAACGGCCACCGGGGAACTAGGCTTGACTGATGACTCCAACGCATGACCAAGACCGCGCCGTCACCCGGCGTGCCATTGCCGACGCTCTGCTCAACGCGCTGGAACGGCGCCACGAGGTTCTTGATGTGATTGTCGCCGCAGACAACCGCGACGCCGCGGTTGACGCCATCACCGAACTGCTGGGCACCCCGCGAGTGGGCAGCGAGGCCGTGATCGGGATGTCCTTCGACTTGCTGACCAAAGACTCCCGCCGCCGGATCGCCGCCGAACTCGATGACCTCAACAGTCAGCTGAGCTTCACCGCTGCTGAGCGCCCTGCCAGCGCAGAGGACAACCTGCGGCTGCGGCCGTTCGCGGCGGAAACCGACCGGGACATCTTCGCCGCGCGGACCGAGGAGATGGGAGCAGCCGGGGACGGTTCCGGCTCACCGGCCGGTTCGATCGACGACGAGATCCGCGCTGCGCGGGAACTCCATCGCGTCGAGGAGGCCGCCTGGTTCGTGGCCCTCGACGGCGACGAGAAGGTCGGCATGGTGTTCGGCGACCTGGCTGGCGGTGAGGTCAACGTGCGGATCTGGATCCATCCCGCCCACCGGAAGAAGGGCTTCGGAACGGCTGCGCTTCGCCGGTCACGGTCGGAGTTGGCCGAAGTCTTCCCCGCTACGCCGTTGGTGGTGCGAACGCCCGGCACGATGCGCTGACAGGTGCAGGGGGCTCCGAGCGCCTTCCGATACCCCAGGAAAGGCACATCACACGCCCGGCTGCGGAACCGGGTGCTGCGCCTGACCGGCGTCGACCTGTTCCCCTCCGACCAGATCGCGGCGGCGTTCAAGGCAGGCCTGACCGAGGGCGATTCGATCGCCGAGCGCTTCGTCGCCGAGACCTACCACGGCGAACTGGGCGCGCGGAAGGCGCGTGAGCTCGTCGAGGAGGCTCAGCGGCTCGGAGTCGACAACGTGCCTGAAGTACCCGATTCGCTGCGGGCACTGCTTGAGGACTTCGAGAGGGTGCCTGACTGGGTCGACCCGGAGTTGGTCGAAGAGGGCGCCGCGGTATGGCGGCGCTGGGCCTACGCGTTGGGAGCCGTCGGCAACGCCGGCACCATGGACACCTACACCGAGAGCTGGCTTGCCCTCCCGCTGTCGTTGTCCGGCGGCTACGCCGGGGAGCGGGCGTTGCACCGCTACATGGAAACCTCGCGTTGGTGGCTGGAGGTCAGCAAGCCCGGTGCGGTCATGCAGCCGGGCTCAACGGCCCGAGCAATTTCGCTGCACGTTCGGATCATGCACGTCAGCGTCAGGGCTCGGGTGCGCAAGCACCCCGAGTGGGATTTCGACCGGTACGGGTTGCCGATCAGCCAGTCGGCGATGCTGCTCACCCTGCTGGGCGGAAGTGTGGCGCCGGCGCTGGGGCTGACCGCGCTGGGCTATCTCACTTCGCGGCGCGAGATGCGCGCGGTGCTGCACTTCAACCGGTACTGCGGACACCTGGTCGGGGTGCGCTGTGACAACTACTTCCCCGAAACGGTGCTGGACGCCTGGCGCATCCTGTTCATGGCCGACTCGGCTCGCAGCTATGACTCCGCCGAGGCGGGCACAGAGCTGGTGCAGTCGTTCGTGCCGGCGTTCGCGCCCAAATCGGGACAACGAGGCCCCGATCGGCTGCGCGCCGCCTACCACCACCGGGTCCAGGCCGGTTACACCGGGCTGTTCATGCTGCCGTGGAACAGGCGGCGTTACCAGTTGCCCTCGCCGGTGCCGGGGATCGCGTTGCTGCTGGCCAGGGCCCCGTTGATCGCCGGTGTTGAGGTGGCCCGGCGAGTGATCCCTGGGGTCGACCGGCGCTGGCAGAAGTTCGCGGTGGACGGCTGGGAGCGCTGGTATCAGTGGCAGTCCGGGGGCAAGGCCGCGGAATTCAAAGCCGCGACACCCCTGCGGAGATAAGCGCTGCGTAATCTGAAGCGGGTGAGCGCACGCGCAGGGATTCTGGTCACCGGAACCGAGGTGCTGACCGGCCGGGTGGCCGACGCCAACGGCCCGTGGGTGGCCGAACAGTTGCTCGAACTCGGCGTCGAACTGGCCCACATCACCATCTGTGGCGACCGCCCCGCCGACATCGAGGCGCAGTTGCGTTTCCTCGCCGCCGAAGGGGTCGACCTGATCATCACCACCGGCGGCCTGGGGCCGACCGCGGACGACATGACCGTCGCGACCGTCGCACGGTTCTGCGGTCGGCCTCTGGTCCTTGACGCCCCGATGGAAGCCAAGATCGCCCGCATCGTCGAAAAGTGGGCAGCCCGGTTCCCGGGAGTGGACGCCGATGCTGTGCAGGCCGCCAACCGCAAGCAGGCCATGGTCCCCGACGGCGCCACCGTCCTGGATCCGGTGGGCACCGCACCCGGAGTGGTGGTTCCGGGCAGACCCACCATCATGGTGCTGCCGGGCCCCCCGAAGGAACTCCAGGCGATGTGGCCCGCTGCAATTGCCAGTAGTTCTGCGCAGCAGGCGATTTCGGGCCGGACCCACTACCGGCAGGAGACGGTGCGGATGTTCGGGTTGCCCGAATCGGGTCTGGCCGACACGTTGCGGGCCGCGGAGACCATTCCGGGCTTCGACGGTCTGGAGATCACCACCTGCCTACGGCGCGGCGAGTTGGAGATGGTCACCCGGTACGAGCCGGCTGACGCCGACGCATACCGGCAGCTGATGATGCTCGTGCGCGAACGCCACGGCACGACGGTCTTCTCCGAGGACGGTACGACGGTCGACGAGCAAGTGGCCGGATTACTGGCCGGCCGCAGGATCGCCACCGCGGAGTCATGCACGGCAGGCCTGCTGGCTGCCCGACTCACCGACCGGCCCGGGTCCTCGGCGTACGTCGCCGGGGGTGTGGTGGCGTATGCCAACGAGGCCAAGGTGGCACTGCTTGGCGTCGAGTCCGGGCTGATCGCCGAGCATGGGGCAGTGTCGGCAGAGGTGGCTGAGGCGATGGCCGCCGGGGCGCTGGACCGGTTCGACGCCGACACCGCGGTGGCCATCACCGGTGTGGCCGGGCCCGGCGGCGGCTCCGAGGACAAGCCGGTCGGCACGGTGTGGTTCTGCGTGGCGCTGTCAGGCGGGTTGACGGTTACTCGGCGGGTGCAGGTTCCGGGTGAGCGTGCCGACGTCCGGGAGCGTTCTACGACGGTGGCGATGCACCTGCTGCGCCGTGCGCTACTGAACGGTTAGTGACGCCGGACTGACCGGGAAGTCGAAGAAGGTGTCGGGGTACGGCTCGCCCTGGCCCGCGGGCTCGTATGTGTAGTGCCACCATTCCTTGTCGTAATTCACAAACCCCTGGCGCTCGAGTCCTTCGGACAGGAGTAGCCGGTTCTTCGCCTGGTCACCGTGTATCCGCGGGTCCATGGTGTTGGCCAGGGTGTCGAAGCAGTCGAAGCCGGTTCCCATGTCGATGGAGTCGTCCGGGAATCGAAGTGCCTGCGGCGCTGCGCAATCCACCAGCGGCTGGCCAGGGACATAGGGCTCGACCGCGGGCTGGTCCGAGGGCAGCGCCACCAGGGTGAGGTCGACGGTGCTACCTCGGCTGTGACCGGACCGCTCGGCGATATAGCCGTCGGCGAAAAGCGTCGACTTGTCCACGCGAGGGTAGAACTCGGGTTTCATCCGTTGGTCGGCGAGGTTCTCCGCCCAGGCCACGAAGTCGTTGACGGCCCGTTGCGGGCGGTAGCAGTCGTAGACCTTGAGGGTGTAGCCGCTTTCCAGGAAGTCGTGCTGAGCGCGCGCCAGGGCCTCGGCGGCCGGGCGGGTCAGGATGCACATCGGCGCGAGGTATCCGTCTACCGGGTCGCCGGTGAAATTGTGCGGCGTGAAATAACGGATGTCGTCCAGGACGGTCGGGGCCACAGCGTGCAGGTCGACGAAATCGCTCGGAGCCAGATCATCCGCGGCGGCAGGTGCGGCGTTGCCGATCGTCCCCGCACACAGTGCGATCGTCATGGCGAATTTCGCAGCACCAAGCGTCATTTCGCCAGTGTCGCACGATTGTGGAGCAGATCCCGCGAAGCGAACAGAACGGCGGGGGAGCCGGTAATAATTGCACGATGAGCCGCATCGGCAATCTCTTCGGACCGGACTTCACCTTCCTCGGCGTGCCAGCCGCCGACCTCGACGAACCGGCAACCTATGCCGACGCCGACATCGTCATCCTTGGCGCGCCGTTCGACGGCGGCGTCTCCTATCGTTCCGGTGCCCGGTTCGGTCCACAGGCCATTCGGGGCACCGACTACCTGCCGCACGACGGCTCGCGACCGTCGCTGGCGCTGCGAACAGACGCGTTACAGGACTTAACCGTGGTCGACGTCGGCGATCTGGAGATCTACGCCGGCGACATTGTGCGGTCGCTGGGACAAATCCGGGAGGCGGTTGCGACAATCGCCTCGGCGGGCTGCATTCCGGTGGTTCTGGGTGGGGACCATTCGATCACCTATTCCGACGCTTCCGGGGTTGCCGACGTCCTGGGTCAGGGCCGGGTGTCGCTGATCCACTTCGACGCCCACGCCGACACCGGCGATATCGAGTTCGGCTCGTTGTGGGGGCACGGCCAGCCGATGCGGCGGCTCATCGAGTCCGGCGCCGTGCGCGGTGACCGGTTCCTGCAGATCGGATTGCGGGGCTACTGGCCCGGCCCGGAAACCTTGGACTGGATGGCAGCCCAGGGTATGCGCTCCTACGAGATGACCGAGATCGGACACCGGGGTCTCGAGACCTGCCTGACCGAAGCGTTCGGCATCGCCACCGACGATTGCGACGGAGTTTTCCTGTCAGTCGACATCGACGTCTGCGACCCCGGGCACGCACCGGGAACGGGCACCCCGGAGCCGGGAGGGCTCTCGGCGCGCCAGCTGCTGGACGCAGTACGTCGGATCTGTTTGGAATTACCCGTCAAAGGCATCGACGTGGTCGAGGTGTCGCCGCCGTTCGATCACGCCGACATCACCGCGGCGTTGGCCAATCGGGTTGTTCTGGAAGCGCTTTCGGCCATTGCCCGCAAACGCTACGACGAGGCCAACGGAACCCGCTGGGATCCGGCCCGGCCGCTGCTGGACGGCCGGGTGGCCCCGGTGCCTGAGGGGAAGTTGCGGGGCCACCACCACTGACAGGTTTACCCCGGGGCGGTCCGGCGATGCGCCGACACCGCGTAGTCGCCACCGTCGAACGGCTCGCGGTCCCAGGTCGAGAACCGCTGCCAGAACGTCATTCCCGCTGACGCGGTCAGTTCGTCGTAGCGATCGACGGACAGCCGACCGGGGCGCAGACTGAAGCCGGCCACCAGCAGGCCCCCCGGGACCAGCAGACCAACCAGATTGGCCACCACCCGTTCCTCGGTCCCGGGTTCCAGGAAAATCATGACGTTCCCGGCCAGTAGCACCAGGTCGAATGGGCCCCCCACCTCCGCCAAGTCGGCCAAATCGGCCTCGATCCAGGTCAAGTCGGGGGCTTTGGTCCGGGCGGTGCCCAGCATGCCGGCGTCGACGTCGGCACCGACCACGGCAATACCGCGCCGGGCCAGTTCGATGGCTACCCGGCCGGTGCCGCAACCGGCGTCGAAGACGGTGCGGCCGCCGTTTTCAGCCAGCATGGACTCCACCAAATCGGCTTCGCCGTGGATGTTCGTCCCCGTCGCCGCCAGTGCCCGCCAGCGGGCGTCGTAGTCGTCGCCTCGGGGGACGTCCGCCCGCTGCCAACGGTTGGTCACCATCTCATTCTCGCAGCCTCAGCTCACGCACCGACGACGACGAGGAGGGTGTTGCCATCGCGTTCCACGGCCATTCCCGCGCGTCGGGCGACAGCGGCCACCGCGGCGGCGTCGCCGGGGTCGGACCTCGTCGAGGCCAGGGCGCGGGCGAGGCGGCCTTTGTGCGCTTTGTTGAAGTGGCTGACCACGGTGCGGCGGCCGTCGGCATGCTCCGCCACGACGTCTACCCGGACTGCACCGGCGAGCCGGCCGAGCCCGGCGTAACTGCCGGAGCGCAGGTCAACCACGAGTTCCCGGCTGCCGAGGTCGGCAAGCACCGGTTCCAGATACGGACGCCAGCGCGTGGGCAGTCCGGGACGGCCGGGCAGCTTCGAGCCGGCGGACAATCGGTAGGCCGGTATCGGATCGTCGGCGCGCAGCAAGCCGAACAGTGCTGATCCGACGACCAGCCGGGAACGGGCGCGGGCCGCTTCGGCCCTACCGAGGCTCTCGAAGTCGAGGGCGTCGTAGAGCACCCCGGTGTAGCGGTGGATGGCAGGCATGGTGGGTGAGTTCCGTAATGCGGCATTGCGGGCGATTTCTGCGTCCTGGGCTGCCGACAGGCCAAGAGCCCGACGGCTGGCCTCCGTATCTGTGGCCAGTTCCACCAGTTCGTCGACCAGCTCGGCGCGCAGGGGCGTCAACTCCGGCGTAGCGAGTTCGGACAGCTGCAGCGCAGGCCCGTCGCCGCCGCCGCGTTTGGTCTCCGAGGGCGGGAGCAGCACGATCACACTTGGAGACGGTAGCCGCCGACGGATTCAGGGCCTGCCGAACCCCGCTGCCGCGAGGGCGGATCGGCCTGCAGGGCCCGTCACCTGATCGACGAATCGTCTTGCCGCGCTGACGCTCCGGGCCTGCTTCAGCACCGCAATCCAGTAGGTGTTGACCGTGGCTTCCGAGAAGGGAACGGCGGTGGCCTTGCCACCCGCTGCGAGGGCGTCGGTGCGGTAGGCCAGGCCGGCGTCGGCCTGACCGCTGACCACTTTGTTCATGACATCGGTGACTGAGGATTCCTCGCTGACCGGTGAGAGGTCCACCCCAGTCCGCTTCTCCAGCCCGGGCAGGGACGCACCGCAGGGAACCTCCGGCGCACACACGACCAGACTGACCTTGGTCAAGTCGCTGAATGTCCTGACGCCCTTAGGGTTTCCGGGTGCGACGACGATGGTCAGGGTGTTGGTGGCGAAGGTGACGGCCTGGCCGGCCACCAATCCCGCGGCTATCGCTTTGTCCATGGTCGCGGCGTCGGCCGCGGCGAATACGTCGGCTGGGGCACCATGGCTCAACTGGGTGAGCAGATCTGCGGAGCCGCCGAACGACAGCTCCACCGGCGAAGCGGGATTGGTGGCGGTGAAGTCATCGCCGATGACGGTGAACGCCTTCGTCAGAGAGGCTGCGGCGAAAACCACGAGGTGGCCATCAGGCATGCCCGGACCGCACCCGGACAGCAGCAGCGCGACACCAAACGTGGCGACCGTTCGGGCTGTCCTGCGCACCCGGGCACGGTAACGCAGCAGCATTGCCCGGGATCATAGGGTGGGCAGATGCGCCTACGCACTGGCCGCCCCACGGGGGCCCTGGCGATTGCCTTGACGCTGTCGGCTGTGGTGCTGCCGGCCGGGACTGCCGCCCACGCCGATCCGGATGCCCTGTGGCAGTTGGTTAGCCAGCAGTGCGTGCCCGACGAGGAGCAGTTCGACGATCCCGCCCCGTGCGCCGCCGTCGACCTCGACGCCGGCGTGGAGCGGGGCTTCGCGGTGTTCAAGGACTCCGTGGGGCCCCGGCAGTTCCTTCTGATCCCCACCGCCAGAATCACCGGTATCGAAAGTCCCGAACTGCTCGCTCCAGACGCGCCAAATTACTTCTCCGACGCCTGGCGAGCCAGGTCGTTTACTGACGCTGCCGCGGGCGGGCCGGTGCCGCGGGACTGGATGAGCCTGGCGGTCAACTCGATTCAGTTTCGCTCGCAAAACCAGTTGCACATTCACGTCGACTGCGTTCGGGGCGACGTCCACGACGCGCTCTCCGAGCATGGCGCGCAGATCGGTCCTACCTGGACCACGTTCCCCGTTCCGCTCGCTGGACATACCTATAGCGCCCTTGGGGTCGAGGGTGCCGACCTCGACGTCAACCCCTTCCAACTGGTCGCAGATGCGTTCGGCAGCGGGGACATGGGATCGCAGACGGTCGTGGTCATCGGTCGGGACCGCGGCGACGGCGGAGTCGGGTTCGTGATCCTGGCGGACCGGGCCGACGGCGAGAACGGTGACTTCGCCGGGGGCGAGCAACTTCAGGACCACGACTACTGCGGGGGAGCGCCCCTGTCAGTACGGGGGTACCCCTGTCAGTACGGGGTCAGTACGGGGGTAGCTGACCGTTGCCGGACTGGCCGGCCAATCCGTTGAGCACGTCAAGCTGGTGACGGAACTGGAATTGCGACAGCCATGGTGGGTTCTGGCCCGCCGGTGTGGCGCCATCGGTGAGTTGCCACGGCTGGCAACCGCGGGTCTTGAACGAGACGTCCGTTGGTTCGATCTGAACCACTTGCGGTTGCGCCGTCAAGGCATTGTCGAGAATCGCGCCCCCGTCGCCGACCCGCTTCCAGTAGCACTTGGTGCCTTCCGCCGGCCCGGCCGAGGTGTACACCCCGGGCAGGATCTCGGTTCCGACCGTGTAGATGCCGTCGTGGTCGATGACGCCGACCGGTCCTGCCGCAGAGGTTCCCGAAGGACCCGGCCCTGCCGCAGACGCGACGGCAGGACCGGCTTCAGCCGACAGGGGAGGTGCGGGGGAGGGCTCCGGAGTGGCCGGGTCGGCCCAGGCGGCCCCGATCCAGCCCGCAGCGACAGCGGGAATACCCGCAGAGACAGCAGCAACAACAGACGCCGACCGCAGCAACCTCGCACCCACGCCGACCAGGTTACGCAGCAGGTGCCAAGCCCGTCAGGCGGTGCGGCTGAGCAGGGGCAACAGCATGCGCCGCCGCGCAAGGATGTCGTCGTCGAATTGGTGCTCGGCTCCTACCACCGATGCGAAAACCGGGTAACCGGCATCCCCGTCACCGGATCTGAGCCGACGGATGACCGCGTCGCTGGCCACCAGAGCCCAGTCCGCTCCCAATTGCGCGCTCCGCTCGTCGACGGCGTTCAGCAACCGGACCGCCATAGGCGTGAACGAACTGACCGCACTCAGGTCGAGGACGAACGGCGTGTCGGCGACGACGGACTGGAGAACCAGGTCGGTTACTCCGTCGAGATTGGCGGCGTCGATGCGGCCTGCCACGTCCACCACCATCGCGGTGTGGCGGACGTGTGCCCGGATATGGGCACCCTTATAGTCGACCGCTGGATCCCCGTAGCGAGATGTGAAGCTGGTCATTGAAACTACCTCCTGACCGCCCGCAAGCAGGGCCCTCTCACTTGACGCTAGCCCGAAGCCTCGCGGCAGGTGAGAGCATTTTTTAAATCTCTGGTGAGAAACGCGCGGCTCCGAATCGTTGGGGTCGACCGTCGCCGCGGCAGGCCGCAATATCGGCCACCGATATACTTTGCGGCATGTCCAAACGCATCTGGCAACGGACGGGGCTTGGCGCCGCTGCGGCCGTTTTCGCCCTCACGGCCGTGCCCGCCGCCGTCGCCGTCATCGCTCCGAGCGGCGAGGCGAACGCTGACGTCTGCGCCAGCGCCGGCCGCCGTATCACCGTCGGTGGATGCGCCAATCTCTCCGACGTGATGGCGCCTTACGTGGTCGGGCCCGACGCCTACGCGCCGATGCCGGGCGACGCCGTCAACGGTTGCGTCGGGTGGAACGGCCGTTGGGTCAATGCGAGCACCTGCGGCTAGTCGCCTCATAATTCACAACACCGTGCCTTTACACACCGTCGCCGTCGAGTTGGTGCCCCCCAACGCCGACCGCAGTCCCGATGAGCAACTCGAGGAAGCCCGCAAGATAGCTCTGCTGTCTGCGGAAGCCGGTATCGCCGACCGCATCGGGCACGTCATGATCCCCGGCATGATCGAAGAGGACGCCGATCGTCCCTTCGAATTGAAACCCAAACTCGACGTACTGGACTACTGGCGGTTGATCTCCCCGGAACTGCCGGGGGTTCGGGGGCTGTGCACCCAGGTCACCGCGTTCTCCGACGAACCGACCCTGCGCGGGCGGCTGACTGACCTCGTCGACGCCGGTATGGAGGGCATCGCCTTCGTCGGAGTGCCTCGCACGATGAGCGATGGTGAGGGATCGGGCATCGCGCCCACCGACGCATTGACGCTTTACCGCGATCTGGTGCCCAACCGCGGTGCGATTCTCATCCCGACTCGGGCCGAGGAGAGGGGTCGCTTCGGGTTCAAGTGTGACCGGGGTGCCACCTACGGCATGACCCAGTTGCTGTACTCCGATGCAATCGTGGCCTTCCTCACCGATTTCGCCCACCACAGCGATCACCGACCCGAGATCCTGCTCTCCTTCGGTTTCGTTCCGAAGCTGGAAAGCCGTGTGGGTCTGATCAATTGGCTCATTCAGGATCCGGGCAACCCGGCGGTCGCCGAGGAGCAGGCCTTCGTCAAGTCCTTGGCCGCCGCCGACCCCGCCGGGAAGCGGCGGCTGATGCTCGACCTCTACAAACGCGTGGTCGACGGTGTCGCCGGACTCGGTTTCCCGATGAGCATCCATCTGGAGGCCACCTACGGGTATTCCGCCCCGGCATTCGACACCTTCGCCGAGATGCTGGCCTACTGGTCACCGTGAAGACCTGGATCGACTTCGCCGCAGCGCCGATCTTCTCGATTCCCCTGACAAATCCCCTCGGGGGTGGCCCTCTCGGGGATCGCATCGTGTGCGAGGGCATGCTGATCGAGGGACCCCAGGGCTGGGGAGAGTTCAGCCCTCCCCGTGACGTCGACGACCGCCAGGCGGCCCGTTGGCTGACGGCAGCCATCGAGGTCGGGACGGTCGGCTGGCCCGATCCGGTTCGGGGCCGGGTGCCGGTGGCGGTAACGGTGCCTGCGGTACCCCCGGATCTCGCCGTCCGGATCGTCGCCGAGGCCGGCTGCCACACCGCTGCGGTTCGGGTCGCCGAGCATCCGGAATCGCTGCCGGAGGATCTTGCGCGGGTCGAGGCGGTACGTGAGGCGTTGGGCCCGTCGGGGGCGATCCGCTGTGACGCCAATGGACATTGGAATGTCGAGTCGGCCGCCCGGGCCGTGCCGGAGTTGGACCGGGCCGCCGGAGGTCTGGAATTCGTCGAACAACCGTGTCCGAGCCTGGGGGAGACTGCGGCCCTGCGGCGCCGGATCGATGTCGCGGTTGCGGTGGACCAGAGCATTCGGGAAGCACCTGACCCGCTACGGCTCACACTCACCGAAGCGGCCGACATCGCTGTGCTCACAGTGGGTGCGCTCGGCGGCGTGCGCCGCGCGCTGCGGGTCGCCGAGGCGTGCCGGCTGCCCTGCGTGGCAGCAGCCGACCTGGAAAGCAGCATCGGGCTCGCCGGGGGCGCGGCGCTTGCCGGCGTCCTTCCCGACGTCGGGTTCGCCGCCGAACTCGGCGCCCGTGGCCTGTTGAGCGGCGACGTTGTCAGTCAGGCGCGTTCGATGGTCCCCTTCGACGGCCACGTGCCGGTCGCTCCCATGCCCCCGAGGCCCGATCCCGACCGGCTGCGGGAGTTCGCCGTAGCCGACCCGCAGACCGTCGCCTGGTGGCGCGCCAGGCTGGAGTGCGTTCAGAGTTACCTCTAGTTCGGCTGAGTTTGGCGCGCACCGCCGCCGGTGCGACTATTGAGCCCGACTCCTCCATGGAAGGCACCATCGACCGTATGTACGACCAGAGCACCACAGGCTGGAATTCGATCGCCGACGTCCACGATCCGGGATACCGGATCGACCCGGTACTGGCGCGCAGCTGGCTGTTGGTCAATGGTGCCCAGTACGACAAGTTCGCCCCGGCGGCGCGCTCCCGGGCCGACATCGTGGTTCTCGACATCGAGGACGCGGTCGCGCCGAAAGGCAAGGTGGCGGCTCGGGAGAACGTGCAGCGCTGGCTGGCCGACGGTAAGAACGACTGGGTTCGGGTCAACGGGTTCGGCACCCAGTTTTGGGCCGACGATCTCGCCATGTTGTCCGGCACCACTGTTGGCGGAATCATGCTCGCCATGGTCGAGTCGGTCGACCACGTCACCGAAACCGCCAAGCAGCTGCCCAACGTTCCGATCGTCGCCCTGGTCGAGACGGCCCGCGGCCTGGAGCGGATGAACGAGATCGCTTCCGCCAAAGGCACGTTTCGGCTGGCTTTCGGCATTGGCGACTTCCGCCGGGACACCGGCTTCGGTGAGAACCCGAGCACGCTGGCATACGCACGGTCGCGGTTCACCATCGCGGCCAAAGCGGCACATCTGCCGGGTGCGATCGACGGCCCGACGGTGGGATCGAGCGCGCTGAAACTCAGTGAGGCGACGGCGGTATCGGCCGAGTTCGGCATGACCGGCAAGATCTGTCTCACCCCCGACCAGTGTCCGACCGTTAACGAGGGACTCTCGCCGTCGCAGGAGGAGATCAGCTGGGCCCAGGAGTTCTTCGCCGAGTTCGAGCGTGACGGCGGTGAGATCCGCAATGGCTCCGACCTCCCGCGTATCGCCCGCGCGAAGAAGATCATCGAACTGGCCCGCGCCTACGAAATCGAGGTGTCGGAGTTCGACGATCAGGCGGTGCACGTCACCGCACCGTCGGATACCTACCACTACTGATTTCGTACCGATCCGCCGATAGAACCCCGGCTCGTGGGGTATAGCTCAAGAGAGCGGGTACGGCGGCGGGAGAGCCATGACGACATGGCCGGAATCGGTGCGGATCGACGGAGCGGGTCTGCGGCCGCGACGACTGAGCCGACGGTTCAGCGCGGTGGGAGTGGAGATCGCGCCGGCCCGGCTGCGCCAGATCGCCGTCGACGGCCCGGCCAATGAGCAAGAGTGGGTGGACGTCAACTTCGCGCTGGCGGCCGTGCACCTGCTCAGCGAACGCCGACGCTCCAGACGCGTTCGGCTGCAACGGCGTGTCGTGCACTGGGCGGTGGTGACCGCGGCGGTCGCGGTCGCGCTGAATCTCCTGCTCGGACTGGGTCTGGTGTTCTTCGTGCTTACTCAGCATGCGACACCATATTGATGCGTCTCAGCGCACCACGTGCTCGTCGGCCGCGTCCAACGCAGCGTCGAGAATTGCAAGCCCCTCGGCGATCTCGGCATCGCTGACGTTGCACGGTGGGCAGACATGGATGCGGTTGTAGTTCGCGAAGGGCAGCATGCCGCCTGACTTGCACGCCGCCACAACGGCATTCATCGCAGGGCTGGTCCCACCGTACGGCGCCAACGGCTCGCGGGTTTCCGGATTGCCCACCAATTCGATGGCCCAGAACACCCCCAGACCACGCACCTCCCCCACTGAGGGATGACGCCGAGCGAGTTCGCGAAGACCGGGGCCGAGCACCTGCTCCCCGATGCGGGAGGCGTTCTCCACCATGCCCTCGTCGGCCATCGCGTTCAGCGTCGCCACCGCGCACCCGGTCGCCAGCGGATGGCCCGAGTAGGTTAGGCCGCCGGGGTAAGGACGGTCGGCGAAAGTCGAGTAGATTGCGTCGTTGATGGCCACCCCGCCCAGCGGAACATAGCCCGAGGTGACCCCCTTTGCGAACGTCATCAGATCGGGTACCACGTCGAAATGATCTATGGCGAACCATTTTCCAGTTCGCCCGAACCCGGCCATGACCTCATCGGCGATGAAGACGATGCCGTGGCGGTCGCAGATCTCCCGCACACCCGCCATATAACCGGGCGGGGGCACCATGATGCCCGCGGTGCCCGGTACGGATTCCAGGATGATCGCCGCGATCGAGTCCGGACCCTCGTGGGCGACAAGGCGTTCGAGGTAGTCCAACGCGCGTTCGGACTCCTGCTGCTCGGTGTCGGCGAAGAACGACGAGCGGTAGAGGAACGGGCCGTTGAAGTGCACGACGCCCGCGCTTCCGTGGTCGTTGGGGTACCGGCGTGGGTCGCCGGTGAGGTTGATGGCGGTGTCGGTCCCGCCGTGGTAAGAGCGGTAGCGCGAGAGCACCTTGCGTCGGCCGGTGTGCAGGCGGGCCATCCTGACCGCGTGCTCCACCGCGTCCGCGCCGCCGTTGGTGAAGAACACTCGATTCAGGTCGCCGGGGGTGCGCTCGGCAATGAGCCGCGCCGCCTCGGAGCGCGCTGCGTTGACGTGTTGTGGAGCGATCGTGCACAGCTTGGCGGCTTGTTCGGCGATCGCCGCGATGACCTTCGGGTGCTGATGGCCGATGTTGGTGAACACCAGCTGGCCGGAGAAGTCCAGCAAGCGGTTCCCGTCGCCGTCCCAGACATAGGAGCCCTCGGCGGCGACGATGGTCATCGGCTTGATCTGGGCTTGGGCGGACCACGAGTGGAAGACGTGCTTGCGGTCCAGTTCGTAGGCCCGGCGTCCCTCGGCGATCGCGGCAGCGAGATCCTGGCCGTTGGGCAGAACGGTTTCGGTGGTAGTCATCGACGGAGTCATCTCCCACATCTATCGGCGGTGCTGCGGGCGAAGTTTACCCGTCGACGTCGCCGTCAGGTCAGCCAGGAGCACGGCAACGACCCGGCTCCACTTGGGACACCGTTTCGCAACGGTTTTCACCAAAAGTCCTGTTCAGCGGGTTAAGGCTACTGGCGGGAGTCGGTCTGCTGTTGTAAAAGTGACTGCAGTGGCTGTTGTGAATCAACGCCGTGAAGCGACACCAGAAAGGTGGTCTGAAATGAAGCGCGTCTACACGGTGATCGTCACCATGGCGATCCTGCTGGCCGGCTTGCTGGTCGGAACCGGCGGAGCTACCGCCGCGCCGGTAACTCGCGACCAGATGGTCAACACGGTCATTTCCCGGGGGCTTGCCCAGCGAGGGGTGCCGTATTCGTGGGGTGGCGGCGGTATCGACGGGCCCAGCCTGGGAACGGGAGACGGCGCGACCATAGTTGGCTTCGACGCATCGGGACTGATCCAGTACATCTACGCCGGCGTGGGAGCGAAACTGCCGCGTTCCTCGGGAGCGATGTACACCGTGGGGCAGCGGGTCACGCCGGCGCAGGCCCTGCCCGCGGACTTGATCTTCTATGGACCTGAGGGCACTGAGAGTGTCTCGATGTTCCTGGGGAACAACCAGATGCTGGAGGTCACCGACACCGGCGTCGCGGTCTCACCTGTGCGTACCACCGGCATGGCGCCCTACCTGGTCCGGATCATTGCCTGACGCGCTGCTACTCCGACGCTCCCGTCTCCAACGCTTCGAGCACCGGCGCGTAGTTGAAGTCCTCAAGGTAGCGACCGAGTAGGTCGGCCAGTCCCGGGGAGACGTCGCGGACCTCCGCGAGTGCGGCGGCTAATCGGGTGGTGCTGCCGACCACTAGTGCATCGGCCAGTTGGGTGCGGAGCGCAGCGGGCAGGTCGGACAACGCAGCCGACAGGTTGGGGGAGGTCTGAGCGTGGGTTGGCTCGGCCTGGTCCCGGTAGAGGTACTCCACGCCGAGCAGGTCCGCCATGCAGTCGAAGATCTCCGACTCCCGAAACGGCTTGCGGATAAAGCCGTCGATACCGGCGCGCATCCATTCCTCGCGCTGATCCTCAAATACCGAGGCGGTGATTGCCGCGATCTTGACCTCAGCACCGTCCTCGCGCTCCCTGATGCGGTGGGTGGCCTCCAGCCCATCCATCACCGGCATGCGGCGGTCCATCCAGATGAAATGCGGGCGGAACTCCGGGAAGACTCTCAGGCACTCCGCACCGTTCTCGGCGAAGGCCACCTCAAAGCCGGCCTCCTCCAACAGCCGCCCGAGCAGCAAACGGTTCAGTTGCTCGTCCTCGACGACCAACACCCGCCACTGCGGCTGCCCGGGAGCCAATCCCACCACGTGGCGGGACTCATCGGCCACGCTGATGTCCTGCGCCCGGGCCTCCTCGACCGGGATCTCCACCCGGAACAGCGACCCGGACCCGACCCGACTGCTCAACTCGACACTGCCGCCCATCAAACGCACGTACTCCCGCACGATGGACAGACCCAACCCGGTACCCGGCGCGGCCACCTCCTGCAGTTGGACGAACGGCTCGAAGATCCGCTTCTGCTGCTCCTCGGGAATGCCCGCACCGCTGTCCTCGACCTCGATCACCAACCGCACCCGCGAGTCGGACCCAGAATCAGACACCGTCTTGACCCGCAGGCTCACACCCCCCTCGGTGGTGAACTTCAGGGCGTTGCCCAGCAGGTTGAGAATGATCTGGCGCACCTTCTGTGCGTCGCAGACGATGAAGCCGGCAGAGCCGTCGGTCACCTCGACCAACAACTGCAACCCGGCCGCCTCGGCCCGGGCGCGCATCATCAGATCCACATCGTCGATCAGCGCCGGCAGGTTAACCGGCAACGGTTCCAGCACGGTCCGGCCCGCCTCGATCTTGGCCATATCCAGTACTTGGTTGATCAGCCCGAGCAGATGCGTGCCGCTGCGGTTGATGATGTCCAGATCGTCGCCCTGATCGGCCGTCATCGTCGGATCCCGGCGCAGCAAATCCGAAAACCCCATAATCGAATTCAACGGGGTCCGCAACTCATGACTCATCGTGGCCAGAAATTCACTTTTCGCCTTATTCGCCGCCTCCGCGCATTCTGTGGCGGCCCGCGCGTCCGCGTTGGCCTGTTTCAGCGCCTCAGCCTGGCGGACACGCTCGGTGACATCGGTTCCGATCCCGCCAAAGCCGAATGTCCTACCCCGGCCGTCACGGACCGGGAACAACTGCCACTCCAGCGTCACACCACCCGGGAAATCCTGCTCGAATTTCGCGGTTTCACCGCTCATCACCGCGGCCTCGGCCGTAGCGATATCGTTCGCCAACTCCGCATCCGGGAGAACAAGATCCCTCGGCGTCCGGCCGACGATTTCGCTCTCGGTCAGGCCGAAAAGGTCACAGAAGCGTTGGTTCACGTATTCGAAGCCGCCCCGAGGGTCGCGTATGGCGATCGAGTTCGGCGCATTGGCGATGATCGCTTGCAACCGCGCCTCGCCTTCCACCCTTCGCCGCCGCTCCCGTTCGAAGATGAAAAACACGGTCAGACCGGTACACATGACGGCGATCAGGAGCGAAATGACCCACGCGGCCTCCCGGCGCATGCCGGAAAACGACACCATCCAACTCAGGAGAGCGACCAGAACCGGAGTGCCCACGCTGACGCCGGCCAGTTGAACCAGCGCCGTCCGGTCGGGTCGGGCCAGCAGCCAGGCAATTGGCTTGCGATCCGGACGCGCACCCGCTGCTGCGAGGCTCAGTACGATGACACACAAGGCCGTTGAGATCCCCATTCCGGTTGACGGCGTGCTGCTGACCAGCGACAGGGCGCCGAACAGGTAACCTCCAACAGCCACCGACCCCAGGGCGAAGGCGCCCGTGAGCCCGACCGCCCGCGCGGCGAGGGCCCACCGGCGATCCTCACGCGCCAGACCGACCGCCACCGAGAGCAACACCACCGCCCACGACGTTTGGGGACTGGGGCGGCCCGGCCACGTTCCATGCAGTGTCCGCACCGAGTCGGGGAACCACAGAAGATCCAGACCAAACGACCGACCCGTCACGTACTCGAGGAGGAACACCACCGCAAGAGCGCCCGCTGCCAATGCAACACCGCGGCCGATTCGCACCCGCGTTCGCGGCGGACGCCCCGACTGCAGAAGGATCGCCAACCCGACCGCAGCCACGAGTGCAGCGGTCCATGGAGTCATCACCGGCCAGTCAGCAAGAAAGCGCGTCAGTCGGCTTCGGCCGGTCGCCCATCCGGTCCAGTTCACAACGGCCAGCACAAATACGCCCGCGACGGCGGCGCTCGTCAATCTGAGCATCTGCGCTTCCAGCCGCGACGCGTGGTGGACGTTGCGCACCGATTGCCCCCTGACTGCTAATTGCGACCGGGGCCAGTATGACCCATGACGTCACGCGCAGTCGGTGCAAATCTCCTTCCCAGGGGACCCACTCGCCAGGCGGTTTCGGTGCTGGACCAGAAAACAACTCCTGCAGGTGAATTCGTCTGCCTGCTTAGGTATCACCCGAACCATGAGTACTTCGCCGGTGCGATCGGCGTCAGGAAGGTCGAAGGACTCTGCAGCATCGTCGTCGACGTCGACGGCCGCCACCGAGGTCTCGTTGCGCCGCCGGGTCAACTCGTCGAGCGGTTCGTCCTGGGCTTCGATCCGGGCGCGACGGGGAGTGTCGTAGTCAATAGTCATGGGCCGTGCCTTTCCGGTTCAGACCCTGCGGCCTGCATGCCGTGGGGATTTCCCCTGTTATGCCACTTTCAAACCGGGGAAGCGGCGCTGAAAAACGCGGCCGGTAGGACCGCCGGTTGGGGCGACGCAACTAAGCTACGGCTATGGAGAGGGATGCTGACCCCACGAGGAACGCACCATCCCTGACGGGGCTGCTGAACATCGACGACTGTGTTGATTCCCGCGGCGAGATAGCTTTGCCACCCGGTACGACGCTGGTCTCGCTGATCGAGCGCAACGTCACCAACGTTGGGGACACAGTGGCCTACCGATACCTCGACTTCGCCCGCGCGACAGTCTCGTTCGGGGGCGATGCGGTCGAAATCACCTGGGCTGAATTGGACGTACGTATGCGAGCCATCGCGGCCCGCATACAGAGGGCCGCGTCGCGCGGGGATCGGGTGGCAATCCTGGTGCCCCAGAATCTCGACTATGTCTGCGCGTTCTTCGCAGCGCTCAAGGCGGGAACAATTGCGGTTCCGCTGTTCGCGCCCGAACTCCCCGGCCACGCTGAGCGGCTAGAGGTTGCCTTGGACGACGCCACGCCAGCGCTCGTGCTGACGACACGAGCTGCTGCCGCGGCCGTCGAGGGTTTTCTCGCCAAGCTGGCGGGACCCCGTCCGCCGGTCATCGTCGTCGACGAGGTTCCCGATTCCGACTGCGAGGAGTTCGTTCCCGTCGCCGTCAAGGCCGACGACGTCTCACATCTGCAATACACGTCCGGCACCACCCGGCCTCCGGTGGGGGTCGAGATCACCCACAAGGCCTTCTGTACGAATCTCGTTCAGATGATCCTGTCGATCGACTTGCTGGACCGAAACACCCACGGCGTCAGCTGGTTGCCGCTGTACCACGACATGGGCTTATCGATGATCGGCTTCCCCCTGGCCTACGGCGGGCATTCCACCTTGATGTCTCCGACCTCGTTCGTGCGCCGGCCGTATCGGTGGATCCGGGCGTTGTCCGATGGCTGTGGGGAGGGCCGGGTAGTCACCGCGGCACCCAACTTCGCCTACGAATGGGCCGCGCAACGGGGCCTTCCACCACCCGGTGAGACCTTGGATCTGAGCAACGTCGTCATGATCATCGGTTCCGAACCGGTCAGCGCAGCGGCAATCGAGAGCTTCCAGGAAGCCTTTGCGCCCCATGGCCTTCCACCCACCGCGATCAAACCCTCGTATGGGATCGCGGAGGCCACGTTGTTCATCGCCAACATTCCACCCGACGCCCGACCGACGGTGACGTACTTCGATGGCGACCGCCTGGCTGCGGGGGAGGCTGTCGAGGTCGCCGCCGACGCCCCGAACGCTGCAGCGCATGTTGCGTGCGGGGTCGTGGCCCGAAGTTTGCGTGCCGTCGTCGTGAATCCCGAGACCGGACAAGAACTTCCGGACGGCCGGGTCGGCGAGTTCTGGCTGCACGGCGACAACGTGGGACGCGGTTACTGGAACCGGTCGCAGGAAACCTGTCAGACGTTCCATGCCCGCCTTGCGGCGCCCCTTCCCGCCGGCAGTCGCGCCGAGGGGGTGCCGCCCGACGCTGACTGGCTGCGAACCGGTGATCTCGGGATGTTCTTCGATGGACAACTCTTTGTGACAGGTCGAATCGTCGACCTGCTGACGATTGACGGCCGTAATTTCTACCCGCAGGACATCGAGGCCGCCACGGCGGACGCCTCACCATTGGTGCGGCGCGGGTACGTCGCCGCCGTCAGCGCACCGGTCGAGGAGGGACGGAGTCGGCTGGTGATCATCGCCGAAAGAGCTACGGGAACAGGCCGTGTCGATCCAGAACCGGAGATCGCGGCGGTCCGTGACAAGGTATCGAAGCGCTTCGGCGTGGACGTCGCCGACATCCTGCTCTTACCGGCGGGGGCTATACCTCGCACTACCAGCGGCAAGCTGGCCCGCCAAGCCGCCAAGGCGGCTTACCTTAGCGGCACACTGGTTGGGCGGACCCTCTGATGCTGAGCCGACTCGTCGATCTGTACCGCAGGACTGGTGCCGACATTCCGTTCGGCAACCCGCTACCGTCACACGGCACCGAGATGGAAGGCTGGTTCTGGCGGGTGTCCGACGAGGCCAGTGGTCGTGCGCTCATTGCGTTATGCAGCGTCAATCGCCACCCGCAGGGGGACTGGTCGACCGCCGCAGTGGCGGTGCACCCAGGCCTGACGGTGCGCTCCGCTGCGTTGCCCGGGGCACACGCGCGGCAGTCCCCGTTCGAAGTCAGCGCCGGCGGCGACGCCGAGGGCTTCACCGTCAACTCGGATCGAGTGCGGTTCTCCTTAGGCGACCTGAAGCTTGACATGAAGATCCACGATCCGCTCACCTGGCCCAAAGCGTTCGGCGGTGGTGGTGTTTTCTCCGCGATTCCGTTCCTCAACCAGTACTGGCATCCCTACTATCTCGGCGGGAAGGCCACTGGCACAGTCACTTACGGCGATGAGAGCTGGAGTTTCAGCGACGCGAAGCTCTACGCCGAACGCAACTGGGGAGCCGGCTTCCCACTGCGGTGGTGGTGGGGTCAAGCACACGACTTCGGCGGATCTACCCCGGACAGGGATGTCTGCGTGGCCTTCTCCGGGGGCCTGCTGTCACTGGGCCCGATCGCCCGCGACGTCAACGGGGTAGTGGTGCGGGTGGGTCCCAAGGTCATCCGGCTGACCCCGCCGGTGCTGGTGCGCTCGCAGATCGGGGACAACCGGTGGCTGTTGCGTGGCCGCTCGCTGCGGTACGAGGTCGAATTGGAGGGAGACGGCACTCACCTGCCTCCCCATGTGCTGCCGGTCCCACTGCCCGGCGAGCGACGCAACATCGACACCGACTTCGAGCATCTGGGCGCGCGACTGCGCTGCACGGTGCGGGAGTCAGGGCGGCTCCTGTTCGACGGTACTTCGGAATTGGCCGGCCTAGAGGTCGGAACCCGGCCGAAATAACAGCTACCGGCGTTGTGAGACAGTGGAGGTGGCATGGACGAACGCACCGAAACCCGATGGCCCACGGTACGAGACCAGTTGCAGCAACTGGCCGCTGGCGCTGTCACGTCGGTGGAGCTGACCCAGCGCGGGCTGACGGCCATCGCGGCCAGCCAGCCGACGCTCAATGCCTTTCGGGTGGTCCTCACCGAATCGGCACTTGCCGAGGCTTCAAACGCTGATCGCAGGCGCGCAGCAGGAGAGACCGGAGCACTACTCGGCGTGCCGATTGCCGTCAAGGATGATGTCGACATCGCCGGCGTGCCCACGATGTTCGGCGCCCACGGCGAAGCCATGCCGGCAGCGGAGGACTCCGAGGTGGTGCGACGCCTGCGTACCGCCGGTGCGGTGATCGTCGGCAAAACCAACGCCTGCGAACTGGGACAATGGCCCTTCACCAGCGGGCCCGGTTTCGGACACACCCGCAACCCGTGGTCTGCCGGGCACACCCCGGGCGGGTCGTCGGGCGGCAGTGCCGCCGCTGTCGCGGCGGGCCTGGTGGCCGCGGCGATCGGGTCCGACGGGGCCGGCAGCGTCCGGGTTCCGGCGGCCTGGACGCACCTCGTGGGCATCAAGCCGCAGCGGGGCCGCATCTCCACCTGGCCGCTGGCCGAGGCGTTCAACGGCATCACCGTGTACGGGGTACTGGCCCGCACCGTGGCCGACGCCGCCCTCGTGCTCGACGCGGTCTCCGGCAACGTGGAGGGGGACGTTCACCAGCCACCGCCGGTGCGGGCCGGTGACGGTCTGGACGTGCCTAGGCGGCCGTTGCGGATCGCAGTGTCGACCCGCTTCCCGTTCACCATCTTCGGCGCCAAGCTGCACCCGGAGATTCAGGCTGCCGTGCGGACCACGGCCGACCAGCTTGCCGCCCGCGGCCACACCGTGGTCGAGCGCGACCCCGACTACGGGCTGCGTCTGTCGGTGGATTTCCTGTCCCGCTCCACCTCCGGGCTCGTCGAATGGAGCGACCGCCTCGGCGAGGACGTCAACTGGGATCCCCGCACCCGCGCTAACGTCCGCCTGGGCCGGGTGATGTCGCGGTCCATGCTGCGCCGGGCACGGGCGAACGAAGCGGCAACCGCCAGCCGGGTGGGTCGGATCTTCGATGACGTCGACGTCGTTCTGGCCCCGACGACCGCGCAACCGGCGCCGAAGGTGGATGCGTTCGACCGGCTGGGACCCACCGCCACCGACCGGGCCATCATCAGCGCCTGCCCGGTCACTTTTCCGTGGAATTTGCTGGGTTGGCCGTCAATCAATGTTCCGGCCGGCTTCACCGAGTCCGGGCTGCCGATGGGTGTTCAGTTGATGGGGCCTGCCAACAGCGAACCGCTGCTGGTGTCCCTGGCCGCGGAGTTGGAGGACCTCAACCGGTGGGCGGACCGGCAACCCCAATCCTGGTGGACGCACCACCGTTGAAACCGATGATGCACCTGGCGGCACCGGCGATCCGTCGTACTCTCACCACGCTGAACCGCGGCTTGGACAGCGCTGACAAATGGTCCGCCCGCCCCTTCGACGAGCCGGGCATCATGGTGCCCAACGTCGGATCGAAAAGGTATGGCTGGACACACTTCGGGGTGATGATCCCGGATCTGCCTGAGCCGCACCGTTTCTTCTCCACCATGTCATTGATCGGTGCGACCGGATCACTGGCCTTCGATACCGACCACGCACTCGCCGATCAACCTCGTCGCAACGCGTCGGTGGTCGCCGGGACTGCTGCATCGCATCCGGCTCATTTCGGAAATTACTCGACGGCAAGGGATTTCGTCTCGCGCAGCGATGGTTCGCTGATCCAGTTCGGCGACGCGCTGACCATTGCCGGCGGCTACCCGAACTATCACCTGGCCGGACGGTTGGGCGGAGTGGACGTCGATCTCCGACTGACGAACACCGACAAGGTCAACTGGTTCTTCCGGAGCCCTGTCTACAAGCACTTCAGCTTGCTGACCGAGTACCGCGGCGGGTTCACCGAGACGGCGTCCGGGCGGCGCACCGAGGTGGAGGGGCTGTGTGCCTTCGAGTACGGCGCCTGCCCCAGCCTGTATCAGTTGCGCTCCAAGCCATTGCCTCCCGGATTGAAAGCGCCTCTGGACTATTTCGTCTACCAGATCATCAATCTGGATTCCGACACCCAAGTGCTGCTGAGCCACTACTGCCTCGGGGGCCGGCCATTCATGACGACCGCCCTGCAACGCAGTCGTACTGACTTCGGTCGGCGTTTCCGCCACGCGGAGTTTCGGGTCGAGGAGTATCGGCCGACGCCCGAGGACACCCCGTACGGCATCCCGATGCGCATTCCGGCCGCCACCAGATTCCGGGCGATGGATGCCGACGGTCTCACCCTCGACGTACGGGCAGAACTGGACACCAGTCTCACCTTCGGCCTCGGCAGTGGCTTCGTCACCGGATTCCGGCACCAGTCGACGTGGAGGGGACGCCCACTTGAGGGCCGGGGCTACCTGGAGTACATCGACCGGCGCGCCTCAGCTTGAGGCGGCGAGAATCTTGATCGCGAAAATGAGCGAATCGCCGGGCTCGATTCCCGCGCTGGGCTGGCCATCGGGGTAGCCGTCGGCGGACACCATGGCCACAGCGACCGTGGACCCGACCTTCTGCCCCGCGATGGCTTTCTGGAATCCCGGCACGACACGGTTGAGGGCGAATTGCACGGGTTCGCCCCGTTCGTAGCTGCTGTCGAACACAGACCCGTTACGGCCGTCGACACCCACGTAGCAGACGGACACCGTAGCGGTGTCCGGAACGACCGGCCCGTCGCCGGCGGTGAGCGTGTGCACCTGGGTTTGGGTGACGCTGAACGGGGTGTCCACCTTCACCAACGGTGCTGCCGCGTCGGTGGAGCCGGTGACCGCCACGCTGCCGGTAGCCCCGGCGAGCGTCCACTCGGGCGCAACACCGGTAGCTGGGGCCGCTGTCGGGCACACGCTGGTCGTCGCCTTGGAGATGGTGGATGCGACCGCCGGCGGGCTGGCCGATTCCGTTTTGGACCCGCACGCGGACAGGGCGACGGCAAGCGACGCGGCGCACACCGCCAGCGCAACGGGTGAGGGAACTCGGGGGAAATTCACGTCCGTCAGGCTACAGATACGACTGACCGAACCCGTCAGAGGCGCTACGGAGAGTCGCACCGGATCGCAGCGCCGGCACATCTGTCCTTGCCGTTCACCAGCACTTTTCCTGCGGCAAGGTCCATATTGCAGAGGTTTGCTGCCAGAGTAAGCGCATACTCCCCGGGAGTACACCGCGACCGGACCGCCGTTTGCGTCGCAGCAGGAGATTAGCGGGCAGGGGAGAGGCGCAGATGAGCCGGATGACACACCGCAACCAGATAGTTGCGGCGCCCGCCCCGAAGATTCACGCAGCGCGAATCGGGGCTCTCGCCGGCACTGTCCAACGTGCTATACGGCCATGCGCCGGCAGTACCGACCGACGGTCCGTTGGCATTGATGCTGGCCGCCGCGCGGCGCGGGAAGGTCACTACCGGTTCAACGACGACGACCGTTACCTCGCAGACCGCGAGCGGTGGTTTCCTCGAAGCCGAGACGATGACCATCTCGCCGTCGAACGGCGGACGCATCGTTTCCGACAGTGGTGCCTCGGCGGGTAAGGCGATTCAGCTGACCTTCAACTCGATGGCATCAGCAACCGTGAACCTGCCGGAGTCCACCGCTCTGGTCATCCGCGCTAAGGCGACGCTGAGGTCGGGGGCGCCCAATCTGACCCTCTCCGTCGACGGGGTTCCGGTCACCACGGTCATCGTCGAAGGGACGTCGTGGGCGAACTACACGTTCACCGGTGTGATCCCGGCAGGGTCCCATGTGATCAGCATCGCGTCGTCCAATGCGACGTCCAAGCGCAGCCTTTACGTCGACACCGTGACGGCGACCACCGGTTCGGTCGTCGAAGATTTCACCGGCAGTGCGGGCTCGGCTCCTGACAGCAGCAACTGGACTGCGAACGTCGGCTAAGGCTGGGACATCGGTGTGCAGACCTATCAGACCGCCAACGCCACCCTTGACGGTCAGGGGAACCTGAAAATCGAGGCCGCCAAGAGCAAGGGCCGGGGCGGCTACTCGTCCGGGTGGGTCGATACGAAGAACAAGGTCAGCTTCGGCTACGGCACCATCACCGCGCGCATCAAAGTGCCGCAGGGCCAAGGACTCTGGCCCTCGTTCTGGATAAAGGGCGCCAACGAAGACACAATTTCCTGGCCCCAATCGGGGGAGATCGACGTTCTCGAACTTCCCAGCACGACCACCACCATCTGCTCGACCGTGCACGGGCCCATCGCGGGAACTACCGACACCCTCCAGGCGCAGATCGTTTCGTCGGACCTGCCCGATCTGTCGACCTACTACCACAACTACTGGGTCAGGCACCTTCCCAACGAGATCACCTTCGGCGTGGACGACATCACGTTGGGCACTATCACTCCGGACTCGCTGGTTCCCGGATCGGAGTGGGTCTATAACCAGCCGATGTATGTGATCCTGAACATGGCGGTCGGCGGCAGCTGGGCGGGAGCCCCGGACAGCACAACACAGTTCCCGTCTTCGATGCTCGTTGACTGGGTGCGATGGGATCCCGCCGTCTAGGAGCGGGCCGCGATCACGGCGATCCGGCCTTGTTCGTCGATCTGAGCCGGCGATGATGTCGACGGTATTTGCGGGTCAGTAGAGCTTCGAATTCTTCGGCCGGGACGGGTGGCGAGAACAGATAGCCCTGTCCGAAGTCGCATCCGATTTTCCGCAGCAGGGTGAGCTGTTCCTCGGTTTCCACACCTTCCGCGATGACGGCCAGTTCCAGTTTATGCGCCATCACCACAATGGCCTCCGACAGGGCGACGTCCGCGGATCCGGCTGCTAAATTATGTATGAACGACTGGTCGATCTTGAGATAGTCGATATCGAACTTCTTCAGATACGCCAATGAGGAATACCCGGTGCCAAAATCATCGATCGCGATCTGGATGCCGGCGTCGCGATACTGAATAAATCTCTCGATGATGGCCGAATCGTTGTTCATCATCAGACCTTCGGTAATTTCGATCACAATATTACTGCCCGGCAAATCCATTTTTTTCAATTTATCCAACCACAAGTCATAGTCTTGGGACTTGGCCCTAAACTGGACGGGTGACTTGTTGACACTTATCTGGAATTTCGACCCCGTAATCGCGCAACACCGCTTCGCTTCGG
>JAGQTV010000007.1 GCA_020438845.1 Mycobacterium sp.
GCCGCTGATGGAGTCGTTGAGGTTGTCACGCAACCCTTTCAGGAACCGCTCAAACTGCTCGCGCACCGCAGAATCGGTGTTGCGGTCGCCGAGGATGGTGTTGATTCGGGCGATCTGGGATCGGGCGATGTCGGCGACGTCGGTGGCCCATTGGTCCCAATAGACGCGGGTGCCGACCTTGTCGACGATGCGGGTGTAGATCGCTTCCTGCCACGCCGAGAGAGAGAACAACGCCATCTGGGTGGCCGAGGCACCCGTCGACACCTCGCTGTCGGTATCGGGATCATCGGTGCTGGGCCCGATGTGGCCGCCGAGAAGCCGGTTGTTGCCTTGCCCGGTTTTGGTGTCGGCCTGGTTGAGCGCCAGGCTGTTGATCATGGCGTCGAAACGTTCGTCGTGGGAGCGCAGCGCGTTGAGCACCTGCCACACGACTTTGAACCGTTGATTGTCGGCCAAGGCTTGGGATGGGTCGATCCCGGCGGGCACGGCGACGGGCAGGATGACGTAGCCGTAGTCCTTGCCCGGCGATAGCCGCATGACCCTGCCCACCGATTGCACGACGTCGACGATCGAGTTGCGGGGGTGCAGGAACAGCACCGCATCCAGGGCCGGGACGTCCACGCCTTCGGACAGGCAGCGGGCGTTGCTCAGGATTCGGCATTCCCCTTCGGCGATTGGGGATTTCAGCCAGGCGAGTTGTTCGTTGCGTTGCAAGGCGTTGAAGGTGCCATCGACATGGTGGACCTCGCACATCAGGTCTCTGTTGGTGCCCTCGACCTGGTGGCCGTCGTTTTCCTGACTGGTCAGCGACTCCTGATATGCCGCTACGACGCGGGGGAACAGGTCGGCGACCTGTTTGGAGGTGGCGATGTCTTTAGCGAAAGCCACCGCACGCTGCATCGCCGGTTCTCCGGGGGAGAAGCTGGGGCTGCCATCAGCGGTGGCACCGGCGCGTTTGGCCAGCCCGTTCCAGCAACCGATGATCTTGGAGGCGTCATCGAGGTTGGGGATCTCCCCGAAGATCGCTTGCTGCTGTTGCAGAGGTGCGGCCATCACGGATTCATCGACGGTCAGGACCAACACTTTGTAGTCGGTGAGCAGGCCGTGCTCCACGGCCTCGCCGAAGGACAGATGGTGAAACTCCGGGCCGTAGCGCAGTTCGTCATCCATCGAGACCAGCTCGGCGGAATGCTGATCGGCTTTGTCTTTGACCGCGTCGGCGTAGATGCGTGGGGTGGCCGTCATGTACAGCCGGCGTGCGGCCCGTAGGTAGGTGTTGTCGTGGATGCGCACGAAGTTCGAGTCGTCTTCACCGGCCAGGGTGAACCCGGTGGTGCGGTGCGCTTCATCGCAAATCACCAGATCGAAGTCATCCACACCGAGCCCCTGGGCGTCAGCGACCGCGGGCAGGGACTGATAGGTGGAGAACACCACGGTCAGGCCTTTGGCGCGTTTGCGATGCGCCATCGCTTCGGCCAGGGTGGCCGGGTCGGTGGTGACCGGGATCGGGACGTCGTAGACGTTGAAGTCCTCGGTGTTGCGCAGCCGCCCAACTTTGGTGTCCGAGCAGACCGCGAACGCCCGGATATCCAATGCGGTTTGGGCGGTCCACTCCCGCAACGATTGACTCAGCAGCGAGATCGAGGGGACCAGGAACAGCACGCGGGCCGCGCCCCCGGCATCAGCGGCAAGCTGCTCGGCCAGTTTGAGTGCGGTGAACGTCTTTCCGGTGCCGCACGCCATGATCAGCTTGCCGCGGTCGTTGCCGACCTCATACCCGGACCGCACCGCCTCGATCGCCGCGAGCTGGTGCGGGCGGGGCTGTTTACGTTCGGCGGGGGCGAGGGCGATCGTCAACCCGTCCTGGGGCCAGGCGATGTCCCAGTCGATCGGGGATTCAGCGATGTCAGCGAGGTTGATCCGCTGCACCGGCATGGTTTGGCCGTCGAGGGCATCCTCAGCGTTTTTCCCCCACTTGTCGGTGGTGGAGATGATGACCCGGTTGGTGAACGGCTTTTTCCCCGACGCGGTGAAAAACGAGTCGATATCGGCTTTGGCCAGCGTGTGGGTCGGTTCGTAGAACTTGCACTGGATCGCGGTGTAGGCCCCTGTGTCGCGTTCACGGGCCACCAAATCAATGCCGGTGTCACCCTTGCCTTTACGGCCCTCCCAGTCGATCCACCGACACACCTGCTCGTACTGCTGAGCCAGAGCGGGATCAAGTTCGAAGAAACGCACCATCAACTTCTCGAACAACGTGCCCCGGTCGACGTTGGTCGGCGCCCGACGAAACGCCTCGATCACGTCGTTGATCGACCCCACAACTGCCCCTTTGAGCCGGTACGTCCACTGTGTGCGCGTGTTCTGTCCTGTGACGATAGTGGCCCCGACCACTGACACCAGGGAGTTCAGCGGGGTGGGGGAGCTCCCAGGAGCTGGGACACCGAACGAATGACGGACCTATTTTAGGTACGATAGAAACGTTCCGGAAACACGTAACGTACCTATTGTTCCTTACCGGAGTCGCCCCGGTGACCTATCAATGCCACCACCAGGTCATCCATTGCGTCTACACAACCCACATAGGTACACTAGGCACGTACCCGGAACGCGCGACGTACTTATTGGTTACCGAAGGGGAGTGCTCACCGTGCCCGCTAAGAACACTGCTGCCACCGCGTCGGCGCTGGCCGACGCTTTCGCCGCGCTCAGCGTGGAAGCCAAGCCCGTGACGGTGCGCTCGTTGCGTGAACGGGCCCGGGTCAGCACTGATGCGGCCAGTGAATGGCTGCGAACGAATCGGCCGGCCCGCGACGTTTCGCCAGTCCCGACCGACGTACTGGCCCGTGTTCTTGATCCGCTCTGGTCAGCAGCGGTGTCCGCTGCCCGCGACGAGCAGGCCGAAGCCGATGCCGTCGAGCGGGCCGCCCTCGTACAGGCCGAAGCTGACGCACTCGCCGACCTGGCCGCCGCGACCACCCAAGCTGAGGCAGCCCAAGCCCAGATCACGCAACTGCGCCGCGAGCTCACCGAATTGGCCACCGCACTGGCCGCCACCGAAGCTGCCCGCGACCAACAGGCAGCACTGGCGGCGGCTGCGACGAAAGAGGCCACCGACGCCCGAGCCGCCACCCACACCGCCGAACTACTGACCGCCGAAGCGCAAGCCACCGCCCGCACCCTGCGAGAAATCCTCGACACCGTAAACAAAAGCACCAAAAACAGCCCGGCCAAGTCCTAGCGCCCCGTCCCAGCCGGGGGGTACGAAACACCTTCAGGCCCAACCGACCCGCCAGGGTCGGGCGGGAGCTGTGTCCGGGCTCCCGGCTCACGATCGCGCGAAGCCTGAACAGGTCAAGCACCCCTGGGCGTTAGCGGTCCCGCGTCAGGTCGTCGTCGCCATCTGCTGCGTTCAATTGATCCGCGGAGTCGAACATTGCTTTCGCGGTCTTGACTACACCGCGGGCTATCAACAGGTTCCCGCCCGCACCGATGGTGAACCCGACCCCAAACGGTGCAACCTTGCCGATCGTAATAATCCCGCGCTTGGCGCCGTACTTCGTCACGAAGTGTGCTCCAAGAATCTTGTTTATTGACCGGATAGTGGTCAGCGGCACCGCGTTGGTCACGACCTTGCCGAGATGTGGACCAGTGCGGGCGGCGGCCTTGCTGAAGAAGGTAGAACCGCCCCCACCGGTAACGACCAGAAGTACCAGCGCTCGCTGGTGTTCGAAGCTGTCAATCTGAATACCGCGAAGCTCCGCGGTACTGAGCACATATCCGGAGGCAGCAGTGAGGAACCACGACGTATCAGCGCCCGCGGCGACTAAGGCGACAGCTGTGCCGGCTCCTGGCGCGGCGGCAAGCGCTCCTGTAGCTGCCCCGGTACTGACCACCGCTGAGGTGAAAGCCCTGTCGACTTTCTTACCCAGCTGAGCGTCGGTCAGGTGCGGATTACTGCGACGAAGAGACTCCACGCGGTGCCTGGCAATCTTGCCAGCAGCTTCGATGGCAGCGTCAAGCGCTCGCAGCGTCTTCCCCGGATCATTCTTGGGCAACATAGGAATGATCTTTACATCAGCGGACGACGAGTTGGCTCTCGCGCACATAGGCCAGTGCCAGCCCAAGCGCCTCGCCGTTGTCGCCGCTACCGCCTGCTCTTCTCGTGGATGTTCCTCAACCCCCCAACTAGCGCAGGAGTCGCGCTTTCAATAGCGCTGCCAGGAGGCGTTGGGCGGCTCCCACGGTGGGTGTGTGCTCGCTGCGGTGCAGTGTCCCGGCGGCGGCGGCTTCAGTGAGTCCCTCGAGAACGGTTCGGCACGCGCGCGGCGAGGACCCCACGATCGCAGCGGCAGCGGCGCGCACAGCGGCACCGTCCTGGCGGGGCAGTGTGCCCGCAGCGGCGGCTTCAGTGAGTCCCTCGAGCACGATTCGACACGCCGGTGGCGAGGACAGCACGATCGCAGCGGCCTCGGCGGCGCTCGGCGGCGGCGCGGGTTTCTCGACGATCCGGTCGCGGTACTCGACACACCACACCGGTTTTTCAACCCGCTGCACGACGCGCTCGACACGCAATCCGATCGCACCCGTACGGGCCGCGCGGCGTTCCTCGTAGGCGGCGCGACGACATCTCTGAGAGCACCACACCGCAGGCCGGCCGCGACCCGACGGCGTCGGTAGCGCGGCGTGACAGCGTGGGCAGAGGGGTGCCTCGGTCATCACTGAAACGCTACTTTAATTTCGTACCGACGAAACACCGTTATCTCCCGGCCGCCTAAATGCAAGAGGTGTGTGGTGTTTGGGGTGCTCTGAAAGTAGGGGTCTGAGATCAACGCAGCAAGTGTTGGTCAGCAACACCGGAACGAACGAAAACGAACAACAGGCTGTAGACGAGACGGAAGCGGGAAGCGTCGGGCACGCCAAGGATCGAAACGCTCAACGCAAAGGCTGAAGCAGGTGTCGGTGGTCGGTGTCAGCATCGGGGTGTGGACGCACGCGATGAGGATCTGGTGGTGCCAGCCGAATGTGTGGCGTGGTGTCGGGTCCAGCAGTACGGAGTGCTGGTGCTCGATGACATGGCAACCGTGGATTTGGATTGGTGGAACGACCGGCTCACCAAACATGCGATCCCGGTACGGCTGACCGGTCGCGATCCTGACGGCGCGATCACCGACCGCGGTGTCGCGGTGATCACCCGCGGCGACCTCACCGCTGACCCTGCCGGTGGCGGGCTCGGTGAGGTCGGGGTGCTCTACGCCGCGGCGGCGTGGCTGTCGGGGCACCGGGACCGGGACCGGCTGCGCCGCTTCCTCGATGTCCGCACCACATCGTCGAGGGCGGAACACCGCTTCGAGATGATCACCAAAGCGTTGGCGGCCTGCCGCCAACCGCACCTGTTGTCCATCCCACAGATCGCCGCCTCGAACCGGCGGTGGTCAGGTTGGCCGCGCACTCCCGGTGTCGGGGCAGCAGTGATGTCGCTGTACTGCTGGGCCACCCACCACGACACCGCCGAACCCACCGAAGTGCGTCCGCAGCTACTCGATCAACAGGCGGTGGCATCGCTGATTCATCTGGGATGGGTGGCCAACCCAGTGGCGGCGCAGTTCACCTGGGCGCGCTACACCCGCTACTGCGCACTGCTGCACGCCTGGGCCGGCCAAGCCAAGGTACCCGCCGAGCTGATCGAGATGTGGCTGGTCACACGGTGGCGCGAACGCGCCACACACCGCATATCCCACACCGACCAACAGCACCGGCAATAACAACCCGAAGGTGGGGTTGCGGTGGCCCGGATCGAGTGCGCGTGCTGGAACCGGGCGACCAGTCATCGTCCTCCAGTGGACGACGATGCCGTCCAGCTCAAGCCAGCTCGTGTAGATAACGCGTGTGATGGTTGGTGGCGGCCGGTGAGGATCGCCCGGATGTGGGCGCGTGCGGTGTTGATGCGTGCGTGTTGTTCGGCGGTCATCACCGTTGGGGGCGCTTCGCTGCCGGGGTGGGCCTGTTTCTTGTCCGGGCCGGCGGCGGCGGAGCCGCCGTCATTGTTGGGTTGTTGCGCAGGGTGGGGGTTGGTCGGCAGGTGTAGTCGGGCTAGCCGGTGGGCCAGGAATGCTGCGGGGTTGTCGATGTGATCGGGCCAGCGCCAGCCGGTGGTGCGCATGTCGGCTTCCAGCGCGGCAGTGATCTGGGTGGCGGTGCAGACGCTCGGGTCGACATCAGCGGCGGCCAGGACGTCGCAGATCGCGCCGATGTGTGCGTGGTGCAAGCCGTGACAGCGGGCAACCAGGCCCGCAGCCAACCGTTGCACCCCCAGCGGTCGTGGCTCGGCGCGCCAGCGCCGGCTCGGCCGGTGTCTAGTGGTTGGGGAAACCTTTTCTGCACGCGTTCGCGTGCTTGGTGAGTTATTACCAACAGAAGGTAAAAGACAAACACCCGCCTTCGGCGGTAGGTCGGGATTGTGCACAACTGGTTGGGGTTCCCGGCGGGGTATCAGGTGATAGATCGAGGGCCGTCGGCCGGCAGCCGGGGTACCCGGTGAGCCGTGTCCGCGTTGGGCTTCTACCGCCCAGCCTGACACCCGCAAGAGTCGCCAGGCGGCGGTGACGGTGTCGGTGCTACAACCGACCACCGCGGCGATCGTGGCGCGCGTAACGGCGACGTGGCGGCCGGTGGCGTGGTCGGCGTGCTCGGCCATCACCGACGCGATACCGAGCAGCGTCGTGGTCGACATCGACACTCGCGCTGCTTCGGCGCACGCTGCGAAACGGGGTGAGCGAGCCCACTCCCCCAAGGCCGACAGCCAGGCTTCACGGCTGGTCCATACCGGAGTACACGCAGAGGTCGCTCCGGCGCGCATAATCCAGCCGCGTCGTTTCTCAGTGGCCACTGCCCGCTCAAGACGGACAGGGGCGCTACAACGCTGTTGAGTGAGGCCGGCGCTGAGCCGGCCAATGCTTACATCACGATTTGCGCACCGATTGCGTGCCGTATCTGGAACCTCGGCAAGGCATGCGCTACCGTGAGACGAGTCGGCCAAGACACGTCCCTTTCAAGGGCAACGGGTGCGGACCCGGAACCGAGCGTCAACTCGGTTCAAACCCTCAGACAAGGCCCCTTCGGGGGCCTTCGTCATGTCAGCAGGTGATCCGCACCTCTATGAATTTGTTCATCTGCCCGACCGCGCGCCGGGCCGCGGGTGATCACATCGCCAGAGGCAAGACCTCCTTGTCGAGTTCCCGCACAAGCTCGGGATGACCGACATGCTTGGCCAGGACATCAGCGACGTACTGACCCATTGGAATGCCAAGCTCAGCGGATTGCTGCTTGACGATGTCGTAGACGATTCGATTGGGCCGCGCCATGATCTGAGCGCGATCACCTTTGTGCGTGCTGCGCGATTGAGCCATGGTGAGAACCATGCCAGCGAATCCGGACTTACCTGATAACGACACGCCGCAATAGGGGATGCTTCTGTGACACCTGAGGTTTCATACCGTCACTGAAAGCAACGACGTCGCGCGCTTTGTCTCATCACTTCCAGATGTGGCCCCGCCAGTGCGGTGGCCATGCGGTCACCCTGGTCGGGGGCCTGAGGATTCACGCACGTCGTCGACTGTGTCGTAAGTGTTTACGCAAACCCCCGGACCTGGCCCGGACCAGCCGGCGCGCCAGAGTCCAGGATGCGAGCGCTTCTGCTCATGCTCGACGACCGGCAACGGCGTGCATGATTTCTTCGGTCAGCTGGGTGTCGGTGAGGAGGCGGTCGACAAGCGCCGCTAAAACCTCTTGGCCAGTGACGCGAGCCAGGCCGAGCCGGTCGGCCGCGTCACGCTGCCAGTTGTCAAGGTTGCGGTGAGCAGCAGGAGATAGGTCGACCGTGCGGCGCACATTCTTTTGACGAACAACGATCGGCTGGTTCGCGACGACAGGTGTCGCGTCCAACGCGGCCGGTGCGGCGCCTTCTGAGGCTGCGGGTTTGGCCGGCGCCGTTTGTCGTAGCCGTTCAGCGTTGGCTTTGATTTTCTCCGCTGCGGTGGTCAACGTGTGCGTCCCTCCTGCTCAGATGAAGTATCAGTAGATCAGTAGATCAGTACTTACGTGGTTGTGACACCCAAGAGTTCGGCAGCGATATCACCGTAGGCGGTCGCAGCCGCCTTACTGATCGGTAGCCCGAACGCCTGGGCGTAGCGCTCGAGGCGGCCCACCGTGGGACCTAGTACTCGCACGCCGTCATCGGTAAGCATCTGGCGGTATACGCCGGTGCTTGCGGCGTTGGGCACGGTGCGGGTGAGGACAACAGCGAGTTCAGCAGGGTTCGGGGCCAGGGCGGCTGCATCGCCGACGAGTTCGCGGATGGCGGGTACACGGGCGTACTCCATGCCGGTCGGGGCCATCGGGACCAGCACGTGGGTGGCTAGGCGGATGGCGGATGCAACGACTCCGCGCCGCTCCTTCATGGGGGGAGTGTCGATCACCACTGCGTCGTAGCGGTCCCCCACGACCCCGGGAAGCTTGCGGTGCAGATCAGACACCGGCATACCAATAACTGGAATGTCCCACTCTCCCGCCTCCGACCAGGACAGAAGCGATTCGTTCTCGCCGTCTGCGTCGACGGCAAGCACGGACAGGCTGGCTTCAGCGAGGGCGTGACTGATGTACGCCGCGGTGGTCGTCTTGGTGGAGCCCCCTTTGAGGTTGGCCACAACGATGGTGAGAACGGGCGCCATGGACTGTCCATTTCAGTAGATACGGAGCTGCGCATTTCAGTAGATACTGATTTCATTAGTTGCTGAGAGGGGCCGTGTCGGTAAGCCCAAAGCTGCAAAGGAACTATAAAGCACGGAAGTACTGATACGCGTATCTACTGATCTACTGAGGGCTGGGCGTCCCTGAAGAAGGACACAACGTCTAGTCACGGTTCACGACTTGCGCTAACCCCCCCCCCAGGAAGCGCGAAAGCCGGGCGACCACGCAAAACGTGCGAGCTCCCGGCTTCACTTCCTTGGCTCTTCACCAAGACACCACTAAATGTACTCCCGGCGCGCCACGGTGTCTGCCTGGCGCTCGCGGCCTAGCTCTAGTTCAAGTTCGGCGAGCGTGACGTTCCGGGCATGAAAAAACCCGCCCCCAGTAGGGACGGGTGGTATGCGGTAAGCATACGTCAAGCGGGCGTAAAACGGGGGGCGTCAAGCGGGGCGTCAGACAACGTTGTTCCCGGTGAACTCACCAGGGCGCAGGTTTGGATACGCCACCCGCGGGGTTGGGTAGTTGGCAGGCGTCGAAGTCGGCCGCGGCGAGTTGGTACCACCAGTGATTGCCTACGCCGTCAGCTGGTGACCCGCGGAGCTTGCCCGCTGTGTGGCTGCGTGACGGGTTGATGGTCCCGACCGGGACGCGGTCGCGCGCGGTCTGCACCGGGAATTGCAGGTCACTGTCATTGCTGATCATCACGGCCGCGTCGATGCGCTGTTCGAGCACATCGAGCAACAGATGCGCGGCCACGTTCACGTCCGAACCCTTTTCCTCGCGGCGGGCCACCGACACCATGAACACCGCGTCAGGATCGTCTTGCCCGGCAGCGTCTTTGACCATGAGGGGCCCGCCAGGGTGTACGAGGACCGGGCGGCCGTTGCGGTTCGGGGTGGCCAGCGGTGCCCGCGCGATGCGGTGCACGTAGTTGCCCAGTTCGATGCGATCGGTCGTCTGGGATCGCCGCAGAGCCCGCAGGTATGCGTCTTGCTCACGGTTACCCACCGGGTTATCCGCGCCGGAAATAACCGCCGTGCAGTAGACGACCCGCTCAATCGTCGCGCCGGTCCAGGTCGAGTTATTGGCCACCAGGCGCGCTGCCAGGGCGCGCACGTCGAGCCACCGCCAACCGACCGTGCCCTTGCCGCACAGGCCGCGGCCGCCGTAGTAGAGATTGAAACCGTCGATGTACACGCCTACTCGCATGGGCAGAGACGCTATAGGTCAGGGGTGCACGCCCGCGTGACCAGCACTATTCGGACCCGCAGGGGGTCGGGCCGGGAGCCCCGTACGTGTCCCAAATTCCCCCGTTCGGGCTGGGCGATTTAGGGACACGGTTGTGGGGGAGACCTGGCCGCGTTGCGACACACCACGTCGCGCTCAGTCGTGCGGAAGTGTTCGCAATACCGACGGTTTACGGCGAACAGCCGCAAACGTCCGAGCAAGCACGGCGCGCACTGGTGTCGTGTCGGCAGAGAGGTGTCTCGATAACGAAGGTTTTCGGGACAGCGGGGCGCGGCCCGGGAGCCGACCCGCCAACAGCAAACGGGGGAGAGGTTGGTGGCCCGCCGGTCCCATGTTCCTGCACTGCGCGGGGGAGTAGGATTAAATCCTACTTATGTGAGGAGTCGAGTGTGCGAACCACCCGCCAGCTGAGCATCACGCTTCCGAACGATATGGCTGATGCCCTGCGCAACAGAGTTTCCGTCGGCGACTACGCCAGTGAGAGCGAGGTGATCCGGGAAGGTCTGCGGGCGTTGTTCGCCCGCGATCGAGCGGTTGAAGCCTGGCTTCAGACAGAGGTGGCCGCGGCCTATGACGCCGCAGTCGCAGATCCCACGCGCACAGTTTCTGCACAAGCGGTACGGGATCGCCTGGCCGCGGAGCAGGCGGGAAGCGGGTGACGTTCAGTGTCGTCTTCACTCCAGAGGCCGAGGAACAACTGGTCGATCTCTATCGCTATATCGCAGCGGCCGGATCTCCGGAATCCGCAGCGCGGTATACCGATTCGATCATGGCGTTCTGCGAGGAGTTGGCGACGTTCCCGTATCGAGGCAAAGCGCGCGACGACATCGGGTCAGGGCTTCGGGTAATCGGCTACAAGCGACGATTGGTCGTTGCGTTCGCCGTTATCAGCGAGTGCGTGTTGATCGTTGGCGTCTTCTATGGCGGCCGAGATTACGAGGCGGTTCTGACTGAGCCCGAGGTTGCTCCGGAGTAGTCGCTACGGCGACGGCCGCCGATCTCGGCGTTTTCCGGTAGTAATCGCCCGAAAAACCAACGGATACGGGGTAGTCCCCGGTTTATCGATCTGTCCGGGGTTGGATCGGAAACGATCGTTCGCGAGACCCTCCGCGCTGATCAACATTTTCGCAGGTCGGTCATGTAAAGGTTGCTGTGTCCGGCGGCAACGTCACCCTGTCGGGGGTTCGCGATACATTCCAGTGCGTGAGGATTGGCTACGGCACGAAGTCTGGATCGCCGAAAAACTCGACCACGTCGACCACACCGCGGCCTGACTACATCCCCCGACGCATACGAGCTGCTGGCGCGGCCTCAAGGGATTCAGTGCGGTTGTCGTGGTGAGACGCGCTCCCACCAGTTGATAGCTTCACCATCGGTGGTCCTCTGATCGAGGATGGCAGCGATCATCTCAAGATGTGTTCCACCGCCGGACCAGCAGAATTTCCACAGCTCACGAGCTGCCCGATGGTAGTGGTGGATCGTTTCGTCGACGGTGTAGGCGTCGACCTCGCCGGTGCGGTAGCGGTCGATCGCCATCGCAACATGTTCGATGAGTTCACCCAGCTGCGCTTCGTGATAGTCGGAAACCGCTTTCCTGGCAGCTTGGCGCTCAGCCTTGGTTCCCACAACGAGACGGTACCCACCGTCCGCGGCGTCTCCTGCCACGTCCACCCGGCCGGTATGGTTCTGCGGAATGTTGGTCAGCGACCTGAACCATTTCCTGGACTTGTCTGACGGCGCCCCTGCTCCCGCGTGGCGGTTAGCGCAGCACTTCGGCAACATCGTGCGGGCAGCCACCGCCGGCGATGAGCGCGTCGGTGATTGGTGGACCAGCGCGCTGCCGTGTCGGCGGCGACCGGGCCGCCGACCCTGTCCAGGGCGGATCACCATCGTGCGGCAACAACCGCCAGCACCGATTCAGTGGCGGTGCAACGTGTGCGCCGACGAGGGAGTCATCAGCAACTGGGAAGGCTCGCCCTATGACCTGCGACGACGACGCCTCACCGCGGTGGGGACGGTTAACGAAATCAACATCACCGATGAGGTGGCCACCGCGCTGCGCGAGCTAATGTTGCTCGACCCCGACTGTGAACGGCTGGTGTTCAGCATGCACGCCCACCACGGCGGCGCCGTCCTGCACGCCAGCGAAGGCGACCTTGAAGAACTGATCGGCGGCGTGGCCGCCGAAGCCAACCACGAAACCAATCGACGCCGCCAGCGTCGCCTCGATTCCGCGTTCGACGCACTCAACGCCGCAGCCCAAACCCTCACCGGCAGGTGACGCTGTGGCCTTGCTAGACCTTGATGTCGCGCGAGTGCAGCGGTGGTGTGCAGCACGGGTGCCCGAGCATGCACGCCATCAAGTACGCGTCGAATGCGCCATAGCCCCAAGACATCTCACGCTCATTGAGCGCCGAGCACCCTGGCGTGAGGACTTCGGTCCAGAATGGAGCAGCGTCCCGATCGCACGTCTGCGTTACACCGCGGCCACCAAGTCGTGGACGTTGTACTGGCGCGACCGCAACCTACGCTTCCACCTCTATGACTTGGTTACGCCCTCGCCACATGTCGAGGACCTGCTCGCCGAGATCGACCGCGACTCCACTGGGATCTTCTGGGGCTAACCCAACCCGGCATCCGCCCGTTACTGCGGTGCAGCAGGGGGCGGGGAAGCCAAGTAGCGGTATGCCGTTGCCCGACTAATCCCGAAGGCAGAGGCCAATTCTCGGACAGGCTCACCGGTAGCAGCCAGGCGATGCAACAGCTGTTGACGATCGGCACTGAGCTTGTGCGGCTTGGTGGCTGGCAGGCTTCGCGACCGCCGGGATTCCCGCGATGCGGCACGCCGTTCCCGGCCGAGTTCAAGTTCCAGTTCAGCCAACGTCGCCATAATCGCAGCCACGGCCCGGCCGGTAGGGGTGGCGGTGTCGATGCCTTCGCGTAAGGCGCGCAACAAGATTCGCCGCTCACCGAGTTCGGCGATGGTACGGGTGACTTCAGCGACCGACCGGCCGAGTCGGTCGATCGCGGTGACTACCACGGTGTCACCAGGGCGGGCGTAATCGAGTAGCGCAGCCAAACCAGGACGTTCCACCTTGGCTGACCCGGAGAGTTTGTCGGTGTAGATCCGCTCGGCGTCGACCCCGGCGGCAGTGAGCGCGGCCAGTTGCGCGTCGAGGTCTTGGCCGGTGGTACTGACCCGTGCATAACCCAGGATCGTCGCCATACCGGCGACTGTCTCATTGCCCACCGACATCAAGGATCTGAGACACGCCGTGTGAGACAAGAAACGAGACACCGCGACCTGGGCCGATAGACCGGGGGAGTAGGCCCTGTTGGGGTGTCTCGTTTCTTTACAAATGAGACTCAGGGTGCTGGGAGTTAACCAGGGATACCGGCCTGCTCGGTCGCCAGATCACCGAGGGCGGTCTCGCTCATTCCCGGCCACGACGCCGCCACCAACTGCTGCGCAGCCGGGCCAGAAGGCCGCGGCACATCACCCGCCGCTAACGCCACCATTCGCCCCTTTTACTTGAGTCCGCAGATCGCCCACGCGCGGCCATAGGTTGCCTGAACCGCCGCCTGGTCGTACTTCGGTGGGTCAACGAGCCCCTTTTCGCCCCGATTTTCCAAGTTGGACATCTCGGCGAAGTAGGAGTCGACGACATCGTTGAGTGCCGCTCGCAGGTCCGCACTCGCCTCTGGGTAGGCCGCCAGCGACGTTCGTACCGCTGCCACGGCAGGCAGCAGATCGTCTGAGGTCACCGGTTGGGGTCGCGCAACGGTGATGAGGGCGTATTCGGTGCAGAGTTTGATGTCTTGAGAGTGGACGTATTCAGGTGTTGGAGCACCATCCGCTGCCGTGGTTGCCGAGGTGTCGGCTGTTGTCGAGTCGGCGCGGTTGGTCAGTAGTGATCCAATGATGCCGCCTCCGATCGCGGCGGCGAGGATCGTTGCGGCCACCCCGAGGCGTGCCCATGTGTTGCCGCGCGGCGCCTTTGACGGCTGTACTGGTGGCGGCGCCCCGGGCGCCCGCCCAGGCTGCGGGTAGGGGCCGGGGCCATCGGGATAGGTCATCTCGGTCTCCTTCAGTTAGGCAGTCGACAACCACATCGACAGTCCTCGGTGGCCGAAAGCTCATCACGCGAGACAAGGGTTTCACCGGGTTGAACCGCCCCGGGTTTCGTGCACACTCGGTTACTGGTGTGCCTCCGTCTCTGCGGTTGCACGCTGAGCGTAGTACGCGGCCTCGTATTCGACTGGGGGTATGCGCCCCAGGCGGTGCATCAGCCGGCTGGTGTTGTACCAATGGACCCAGTCCGCGGTGAGCAGTTCCACGTCGGCCAGCCGGTCCAGTGGGCCCCGCCGGAAGGGTGAGTCCTTGCGCACTGCTTCGGTCTTGTAGAGCCCGATCGTCGTCTCGGCCAGGGCGTTGTCGTAGGCGTCCCCCACCGTCCCGATCGAGGGTGTTAGCCCAGCCAGCATGAGGGTCTCTGAAAATCGCACAGAGGTGTATTGAGAGCCCGCATCCGAGTGATGAATAGTGCTGCCGGTCAATGGTTTACCATCCATCCGTCGCAAGCTCGCGGCTTGGCGGATCGCGGACTCCACGAACACGGTGTGTTTGCTGCCGCTGCACTGCCAGCCCACGATCCGCCCGGCGAACGCATCGATGGCGAACGCGGTGTAGACGAACGCCCCGGTTGACAGCCGCACGTAGGTGAAATCGGCGACAACGAGCACGTTGGGAGCCGGAACCGTGAACTGGCGGTCCACCAGGTCCGGAGCCCGGGTGGCCCCGGGATCAGGTTCGGTGGTGCGGACTTTCTTCGCCCGTACCACCCCTTGCCAGCCATTGGCCCGCATCAGCCGCTCCACGGTGCATCGGGCTACCTCGATGCCCTCCCGGTGCAGGTGGGCCCACATCTTGGTGGACCCGTAGAGGCTCTCCGGGGCGCGTCGGCCGTGTTCGTCGGGCTCGTAGTAGCCGGCCAGGACCTCGGTGATCGTCATGTCCCACAGGGCCCGTTTCGAGGGCTCTCGGTTGAGCCAGGCGTAGAACGTTCTCGGGGCGATCGCACATCCGTGCTCGGTGAGCACCCGGCAGATCGGAACGACCCCGAACCGAGCACGATGCTCGGCGATGAACGTACAGATCAACGATGTCGCGGGTCGCTCTCCCGCACGAAGAAAGTCGTTGCTGCCTTGAGGATTTCGATCGTTATCTGAGGGCCTGAGCAGACTGTCCACGATGTAGACGACACGCCGTCGACGGTGCCGGAAAATGCGTTGTGGACTGATTATCTTCGGTGTCTATGACGTGTCCTGGGCTGCGGGTGCAGCCGGTGGTGATGCCGTTTGGTGATCGTCAGTCGTGGACGCTGCTCGATCGCGATTTTGTGGTGGTCGAGCCGGCCGAGGCGTTCTTGTCGCATCTGCATGCCGTGGAGCGCTCACCGAACACGGTCAAGGCGTATGCGCATGACCTGCGGGACTGGTTTGAGTTCCTCGACCAGCGTGGCCTGGTGTGGTCGCAGGTGCGGCTGGAGGACGTGGGCCGGTTCGTGGCGTGGCTGCGGCTGCCGGGCGGCGCACGGCTGGGTAACGTCGCGGCGCTGCCGACGGCGGACAGTGTCTGCACGGAGGCGACGGTGAACCGGAAGCTGTCGGCGATCTCGGCGTTCTACGAGTTTCATCAACGTCACGGGGTGGACTTGGGTGATCTGTTGACGACCTGGCAGCGGCGCGGAACACGTGGTGGATCGTGGCGTCCGCTGTTGGCGCACTTGGGAGCTCGACCGGAACGCAGCCGACGGATCCGGCTACGAGCCGAGCAGCGCATCCCTGAAACGTTGGATGCCGAGCAGATCGCGTCGATCGTAGCGGCCTGTGATCGGCTGCGTGACCAGTTCCTGTTCTCTGTGCTGGCTGCGTCGGGTTTACGGATTGGTGAGGCGCTGGGGTTGCGGCACAGCGATATCGACGCCGCCGCCCGGTTGGTGTCAGTGGTGCCGCGGCGCAACGCCAACGGTGCGCGGGCCAAGGGGGTCAGTGGTCGGCGGGTGCCGGTGGGCGCCGGGGTGATCCGGCTCTACGCCGATTATCTGCACACCGAGTACGGCGACCTGGACAGTGACTACGTGTTCGTCAACCTGTGGTCGGGACCGACCGGGCATCCGCTGACGTATGCCAGTGTCTATGACCTGGTATGCCGGATTCGGGAACGGACCGCAATCTCGTTCGGGCCGCATACTTTTCGGCACTCGTATGCCACGGAGTTGCTGCGTCGCGGGGTTGCGGTGGAGGTGGTGGCCCACCTGCTGGGTCACTCCTCGATCGCCACGACCGGCGACACGTATGCGCATTTGAAGGTCGAAGACGCTCGCCGTGCGTTGGTGGCCGCGGGGTGGCTGGCCGATCAGGATGAACCGCGGTGAGCGTCGAGGCGCTGGCCGGCGCACCCGGGCCGACGCTGGCCGAGCGCCTGAATACGGTGGTGCGTCCGGAGTTCCGGGCCGCGGTGTTGGTGCCCGCAGTGGGTGATCCTATCCTCGGGTCGCCTGCGTGCGCGGTGCCCCGGTGTGTGCACTCCAGCCGATACGGCGGGCTGTGTCTGGCGCACCTGGCCCGCTGGAAACAGGCCGGTCGCCCGGACCGGCGGGAGTGGGCGCAGACCGCGGATCCCGCGGTGATGGGTCATCGACCGCTTCAACCTTGCCTGGTGGCTGAGTGCGGATTCGGTCAGCACCGATATCAGTTGTGCTACAAGCATTCCCAACTGTGGGACAAACGCGGGCGGCCACCACTGGATCAGTGGCGCCCGGTGCTTGCCGAGGCACCGACGCCGGTGTGTGCGCTACCGGGGTGTGTGTTGTGGGCGGAACTGGATGGGGGCTGGTGCCGGTCGCACCACGTTCGGTGGCGGCTGCGGGGCCGCCCGCCGACCGCCGAGTTCATCGCGTACTGCGCCAGCTACGGAGAGGACCGTTTCGACTTGCGGGCGCTACCGCCGGCGCTGCGGCTGGAGATCGGCTACGGACTGCAATGCCGGGTCGATGCCAAGCGGACCCGCACCACGCCGCGTTCCATCAAGCCGCTGCTGGATCATCTGGCCGCCAGCGGCGCCGAGTCGCTGTTGGAGCGTCCGCTGACTGAATGGCTGGCCGGGCTGCCGGCAGGAGCCGCCCTGCACAGCCCCCGTGCGTTTCTGAGCTACGCGATCGACTGCCTGCTCGACCTGCGTGACGGGACAGGCTGGGACAGCGAATACCAACGTGACGTGTGGCTGTTGCGCCGCCTCGGAATCGCCGGCCACGGGGGCGCCCGCCTGGATTTCACTGCGGTGCAACCAGTCTGGTTGCGGGATTTGGCCAAGCGGTGGTGCCGCTGGCGCATGTCGTGTGGGATCGGGCTGGGCCAGCTGCGCAAGGACCGTATCGCCATTGTGCGCTTCTCGCGGTTCACGCCCGGGTTGGCGAACTCGGCCGGCCCGGGCACGCTGGACCGGGCGGCGCTGGAGGCCTACCTGGCCCGGCTGGCCGTCGAGATTGCGCACCCCAAGA
>JAGQTV010000062.1 GCA_020438845.1 Mycobacterium sp.
CCAACGGAAACACCCCGTCGAGGAAGGTGTCCCACTGCTGGATCGTCATCGTGCGACCCTTGCCGTCAACCAGACTCTGCTGATTGTCCATCGCCGCCTGCGCGGACCCCGTGCCGACGAACAATGCTGCAACGGCGACGAGCATCGTCACCAGGAGCCGCCCAATCCTCATGGTGTCCTCATTTCCGCCTTCGAGGAAGGCCCAGCTGGGTTGACAATTTTCTCATCGACAACAGAAACCACAGTGTTACGGGTTTCGGCCCAATTCGCCAGAGATTGCCCCACGAACTAAGCGGGGAAGGCGGCCACTGGCATCAACACAGTACCCCGGCACGGTCCTTCACTGATGTCGGTGTGCCAGGTGCCCCGCAAAGACCCGTCAGCCTGCGGCGCATACAACGCGAACGACGTTGCTTTGGCCCACTGCTTCTGGGCGCCGCTGCTGACGGTGCAGTCCCACAGCCAGTCGTAAGTGGTGGCCCATCCGGTGCCGTTCCAGGTGTAACGGGCCGGAGTGGGCACCGTCGGGTTACCCGGCGGCGGTCCTTCGACGACGGTGGCAACGCACCGATCGAAGGAGCATGCTGTCGCCAGGGTGAACACCGCGCCGAAGTCAGTCTCGGGCTGCCGAGCGGCAGGGCTGGTTCCCGCCTTCTGCGACGCATAGGTCATCAGCTGGTAGCGGCCCTGCCAAGGCTTCGGAGTGGGCAAGGCTGGAGCAGCCGAGGAATGGACTGCGGTGGCGAGAGCGGCCGCCGCGAGAATCGCGGCGAGCAGTGGAGGGACTGAGCGACGAATCGGCCGCATCAGCCGGCGAAATTGGCCGAGCCCGACATGGCTATCAGGCTAGTCGTTGGTGGCACCCCACCTGTCGCATCCGTAACGCGACGCGCCGCGATAGCCTCGCTGGGTGTTGCTGGCTTCCCTGAATCCCGCTGCCGTGGCCGGTGGTGCCGACATCGGTGACGCCGTTCGGATCGGCGGGGCGATCCTGTCTCGCAGCGATCTGGTCGGGGCGGCGACGTCGGTGGCTGAGCGGGTTGGCGGTGCCGGCCGCGTCGCCGTGCTCGCTACCCCGACGCCTGCCACTGTGCTCGCGGTCGTCGGTTGTCTGATCGCCGGCGTGCCCTTCGTCCCGGTCCCCGACGACGTGGGTGTCGCCGAGCGTTCTCATATCCTCACCGACTCCGGAGCGCAGGGCTGGCTGGGCGAACGCCCGGACGACTCCGCCGGACTCCCGCATGTGCCGGTCCGACTGCATGCCCGGTCGTGGCACCGCTATCCGGAACCGGCCCCCGATAGCGAGGCGTTGGTCATGTACACCTCGGGTACGACCGGGCCGCCCAAGGGCGTGGTGCTATCCCGATCGGCGCTCGCGGCCGACCTCGACGCACTGGCGCAGGCCTGGGAGTGGAGCGCCGACGACACGCTGGTGCACGGTCTGCCGCTGTTCCACGTCCACGGTCTGGTGCTGGGCCTGCTCGGGTCGTTGAGGGTGGGAAACCGCTTCGTGCACACCGGCAAACCCACCCCGGAGGCCTATGCGGAGGCACGGGGCACCCTGTATTTCGGGGTGCCGACGGTCTGGTCGCGGGTGGCCGCCAACCCAGGGGCGGCCCGGGCGCTGTCCGGTGCCCGACTGCTGGTGTCGGGCAGTGCGGCGCTGCCCGTGCCGGTGTTTCACCGGCTCGCCGAACTGACCGGGCATGCCCCGGTTGAGCGGTACGGGTGCTCCGAGACCCTGATCACCGTCAGTACCCGCGCCGACGGTGAACGCCGGCCCGGCTGGGTCGGGTACCCGTTGGCGGGTATGCAGACCCGACTGGTCGGCGAGGACGGTTCGCCCGTGCCGCACGACGGGGAAACCATTGGACGCCTCCAGGTCCGCACCCCGACCATCTTCGACGGATACCTCAACCGGCCGGCAGCTACCGCCGAGGCGTTCGAACCCGACGGCTGGTACCGCACCGGCGACGTCGCCGCCGTCGACCAGACGGGCATGCACCGAATCGTCGGCCGCGAATCGGTGGACCTGATCAAATCCGGTGGCTACCGGATCGGGGCCGGTGAGATCGAGACCGCTCTGCTCGGACATCCCGGTGTCGGCGAGGTCGCGGTGGTAGGTCTGCCGGATGAAGACCTTGGCCAGCGCATTGTCGCGTTCGTGGTTGGCGACGCCGAGCCCGATGAGCTCATCACCTATGTCGCGCAGCAACTTTCGGTGCACAAGCGGCCGCGGGAGGTGCGGTTGGTCCCGGCACTGCCGCGCAACGCGATGGGCAAGGTGCTCAAGAAGGACCTGATGTAGGGGACTCTCAGTTGACGTGCAACGCCTCGTTGAGGGTGATGCCCTTTCCGTCGCGGCTCACCACTTCGACTGCACCCGTCACCGAATTGCGCCGGAAGAGAAGGTTATCGGCGCCCGACAGTTCGCGGGCCTTGACCGAGGCGCCGTCGGCCATGGTGACCTTGGTGCCCGCCGTCACGTACAGGCCGGCCTCGATGACGCAGTCGTCACCCAGCGAGATGCCCAGCCCGGAGTTGGCGCCCAGTAAGCAGCGCTTGCCCACCGAGATCACCTCGGTACCCCCGCCGGACAGCGTGCCCATGATGGAGGCACCGCCGCCGACGTCGGAGCCGTCGCCCACCACGACACCGGCCGAGATGCGGCCTTCCACCATGGAGGCGCCGAGGGTGCCGGCGTTGAAGTTGACGAAGCCTTCGTGCATCACGGTGGTGCCCGGCGCCAGGTGCGCGCCCAGGCGAACCCGGTCTGCGTCGGCGATCCGGACCCCGGTGGGCACCACGTAGTCGACCATCCGGGGGAACTTGTCCACCCCGTAGACCGTCACCGGACCGCGGCGGCGAAGCCGAAGTCGTACGTCCTCGAAGCCCTCGATCCGGCAGGGCCCGTAGTTCGTCCACACCACGTTGGTCAGCGCGCCGAACACCCCGTCCAGATTGAGGCCGTGCGGTTCGACCAGCCGATGCGAGATCAGGTGTAACCGAAGGTAGGCGTCATAGGTGTCGGCCGGGGTGTCGGCGAGCACGGTCACGGTCCGGATCGCAACGACCTCCACGCCGCGGTCGGGGTCGGGTCCCGCCAGCGCGGCCATCGCCTCGGAGACGTCCTCGGAGGCGATGCGGGTGGTGCCCGAGGGGCTGTAGGCGCCCAATTCGGGCTCCGGGAACCAGGCGTCCAGGACAGTGCCGTCGTCGGTGATGGTGGCCAGCCCGAAGCCCGCTGCAGAAGTCACGGTGGTCCACCGTACCCGGCCACAATCCTTCGAACATATGTACGATTCAACCATGCGGCTGCGGCGCACACCGCGCGGCTGGGTGGAACCCCGCCCGGCCCGGTGTCCCCTCTGTGCGGCATCCTGGGGGCCGTACCAGATTCTGGTTGGATCGGCGCAGTGCCCCTGCGGTATTCACCGTACGACCGCGTGCCGGTCCTGTGGGCAGACCTTCTACTCGCCCCCGCTGGCCCGATCCTGTCGGCCGGAGGCGCTGGACGGCCGACCGGCCGGAAATCGAGGTCAAGGCTCGGGGTCGCCACACAGGCTAGCCTGGTCAGCTGTGCTGGATTTGCGCGCTGACCCGATCGAATTGACCGCCGCGCTGGTCGACATCCCGAGCGTCTCCCGCGATGAAAGCCGGATCGCCGACGCTGTCGAGCAGGCACTGCGCGAGCAGACCGACTACGAGGTCCTCCGCAACGGCGACGCCGTGCTGGCCCGGACCAATCTCGGCCGTCCCACCCGGGTGATCCTGGCCGGCCACCTCGACACAGTGCCGATCGCCGACAATGTCCCCTCCCATCGCGACGCCGACCACATCTATGGCTGCGGGACGTCGGATATGAAGTCCGGCGACGCAGTGTTCTTGCACCTGGCTGCCACGATTGCCGAACCGCGCCACGACATCACCATGGTCTTCTACGACTGCGAGGAGATCGAGGCATCGGCCAACGGCCTGGGCCGCATCGAGCGGGAGTTGCCCGACTGGCTGCTGGCCGACGTCGCGATCCTGGGCGAGCCGTCGGGCGGCTATATCGAGGCCGGGTGCCAGGGCACCCTGCGCGCGGTGGTGTCGGCCGCCGGGGTGCGGGCACACTCAGCGCGATCCTGGCTGGGCGACAACGCTATTCATAAGCTTGGCCCAGTGCTGGACCGATTGTCGTCCTATGCGGGGCGCATCGTCGACATCGATGGTTGCACCTATCGCGAGGGACTCTCGGCGGTGCATGTGGATGGGGGAGTGGCGGGTAACGTCATCCCGGATGCGGCCTCGGTGACGGTCAACTTCCGATTCGCGCCCGACCGCAGCCCGGCGGAGGCGCTGGACCACGTGCGTCAGGTGTTCGACGGACTCGACGTCCACGTCGAGCAGACCGACGCAGCACCCGGTGCACTGCCGGGGCTGTATCAGCCGGCTGCCGCCGCGCTCGTGGCCGCGGCCGACGGGATGGTTCGGGCCAAATTCGGCTGGACGGACGTGTCCCGGTTCGCCGCGTTGGGCATCCCGGCCGTCAACTACGGCCCGGGTGACCCGAATCTGGCCCACCGGCGTGACGAGCGAGTGTCGATCGCGCAGATCACCGCGGTGACCGCCACTTTGGCCCGCTACCTGGGCGGCTGACCGGGCACCGGGGTGCGACCGCCCGGTAAGGCGCTAACCGACCATTTCGGCCTGCGTGCGGGCGTCCTCGGCGGCCCCATTGAATCCCGCGGCAGCCAACTGTTCGGCCGCTGCAGCCAGGCCCGCGGCGTCGCCGGCAGCCAACGCACTGGCGTGTTCCATTGCCATCCGGGTGTACGCGCAGTCGACCGCGTCGATGATCTGAGCCAGGCCCGCAGCGGCTCGGCGGTCTCCGAGTCGTGCGGCTTCGTGCCAGGCGCGCACCGCTATCGCGTTCTGTCCGGACCGCTGCGCCATCCGGGCGGCGTCGCGGGCCGCGGTGATTGCTCCGGGCCGGTCGTCGATGGTGGCCAACCGCCAGGCGCGCGCAACACCGAGTTCGGGAGCGAACATCGCCGACTTGGTGCCGTGGCGAGCCTGGGCTCGCGCCAGTGCCTTGGCCGACTCGGGCACGTTGCCCTGGTAGCCCAGCGCAGTGGCCAGCAACGTCAACGCCAGCGGACCCCACGAGTAACCCGTCCGCTCCAGAGTGGCTGACGCCGGCCGGAGCAGTTCCTCGGCTGCGGCGGCCTCACCGCGGGCCAGCAGCACCTGGGCCAGCAGAACCTCGCCGATCGCCCGGCCGGGTTGGGCCAGTTCGGCGAAGTCGGTGAAGAGTTGGGCAGTCTCATAGGCCGTCTGGATCTGCCCGGCCATCAGCAGCGTGGTGGTTTCGGCCAGGCCGACGGTGAATCTCAGCAGGCCGGGGTATTCCGACGACAGCGCACGATCCACCAGGGGGGCGACCGCGGCAAAATGACCCATGCGGGCCGAGGAGAGCGCCGCCGCGCTGGCGGCCCATGCCACCGCCATGTCCGGGGCGTCGGGATGGGCCAGTACCTGCTCTGCCACGGCTACGGCATGGTGCACATTGCCCGCGTTCATCGCGAAGGTGGCAGACAGCGCATCCAGGGTGATCCGCGCTGACGGTGTGATGACTCGGCGCCGCACGTTGTTCAGGAACGCCGTCGCCCGCTCCGGTTCGGAGAGCATCCAGAACTGGTTGGCGGCCCGCGGCACCGCCCAGTCCATGACTTGCTGGTCGGAGAGGCCAGTCGTATCGACCGCGGCGAGCACGGCGTCGGCCTCCCGGCCGCGACCCTGCCAGGCCAGGGTGGAACTCAGCGCCAGTCGGGCTTCGAACTGGCGGCTGAACTGCTCGCCGCGGTCGAGTGCGCCGCGCGCCAGTCGCTCGGCAAGGCCGAGGTCGCCGAGCCTGAGCGCCTCTTGAGTGGCGGCGACCACCGAATCGCCGTCCACCGGTGCGTCGCATTGCAGGGCGAGCAGGGTTCGGCTCAGCCGGTCGGCGGGAGTCTGGCTGGGCTCGGTGGCAAGCCGCCCGGCGACTGCCGTGCGCAGTCTCTGCACCAGGGCCTTGTCCAAAGAGGTGGCGAGCCGTTCGAGGAACAGCGGGTGCCCGGCGTAAACGCCGGTGTCCCGCGACTGGATAGCCCCGGTTTCGAGCGACTTCGCCACGGTTTCCTCGTCGGTGAGTGCGACGAGATGGTCGCGGTTCAGCGGCTCGAAAATGCACAGATAGGCGAGTACATCGCGAACCGGCTGCGGCAGCTGGCTCAGGTAGCGGTCGATGGCGCCGGCCAAGGTCTCCTCAGTGCCGCCGGTAGCCAGCAGTAGCTGTAGATGCAACGCATTGCCGGCGCTGTGCCGGTACATCGTTGCAGCGTCGGCTCCACGTCGGCCCGGTGCGGCGGCCACGATGGCGGCGGTCTCGGCCGCATCGAGGGGCGGGACGTCGAACCGTTGCAGCAGCCCGTCCTCCCACAAGGCGCTCACAACCTGCGGGGCCCGCAGAACCGAACGCACGTTGACGATCAGCGGGCTCGCCGGGGCTCGGGAGGCCTCCAAAGCCAGCTGATAGACCAGCGTCGCCGAAAGGGGGTCGAGCAGGCGGGCGTTGTCCACGATGATCGGCGCCGAGTTGGCCCGGACCAGTAGCGACTCCGCCGCCGACTGAATCAGGGCGGCCGGTTTGCCGACGTCGTGGATTTCGATCAGCGATCCGAATGCGCCGAACGGAACCATGGACAGAGCCGCGGTGCCCAGTACCCACACCGGATCCCCCCGGCCCAGCCGCTCGGCGGCCTGCCCCGCCAGCGTGGTCTTCCCGACGCCCTCGCTGCCCAGCAGGGCAACCCCGCCGGGCGGATCGGTGTCGAGGATCTCGACCAGGCGTTCCAGTGCTTGGCGGGGTACGAGGGGGGTCGACTGAGCCGACGATTCAGCCGACGACTTAGACGACATTGCGGGCCGACGTAGTGGGCATGCATCGAACTCTATTGGGCGCGGCCCGACCCTGGTCTAGGTTTCGGGTGTGCAGCAACCAGGTAAGGACCAACAAGACGACTGGTCGGTGTGTGTTTACTGCGCCGCCAGCCCGCACCACCCCGAACTGCTGGATCTGGCCCGGCGCGTCGGGGCGGGCATTGCCGCGCGTGGCTGGACGCTGGTGTCCGGCGGCGGCAACGTCTCGGCTATGGGGGCGGTGGCCACGGCTGCCCGCTCGGCCGGTGGCTGGACCGTCGGGGTGATCCCGCAGGCGCTGATGCACCGGGAACTGGCGGACGTCGCGGCCGACGAGTTGATCGTCACCACCAGCATGCGACAGCGCAAACAGATCATGGAGGACCGCAGCGACGCCTTCCTGACGTTGCCCGGCGGGATCGGAACCTGCGAGGAACTGTTCGAGACCTGGACCGCCGGATATCTGGGCATGCACGACAAGCCGGTGGTGCTGCTCGACCCGGCCGGTCATTACGATGGCCTGCGACGCTGGCTGGAGTCGCTCGTTCCCACCGGCTACGTCGCCCCGGCCGCTCTGGAACGACTGCTGGTTACTGACGATGTCGACACCGCGCTTGCACTGTGCGCCAGGAAGCGTTGACGGCCCGTTCGGTCGGACTGCTCGACCGGATCTCCCGGCTGCCCGGCCCGCCGACAGAATGGGCAGGCACCATAGGGGGGTGAGCGTGACGTTCTGCGGGCGGCCGGTGGCCGGTGACCGCGCGCTGATCATGGCGATCGTCAACCGCACCCCCGACTCGTTTTACGACCGGGGGGCCACCTTCACCGATGAGGCGGCCAAGGAGGCCGCCCACCGCGTCATCACCGAGGGCGCCGACGTCGTCGACGTCGGCGGGGTCAAGGCCGGCCCGGGAACGGTCGTCGACGCCGACGAGGAGATCAGGCGAGTAGTGCCGTTCATCGAATGGTTGCGCGGCGTCTATCCCGGCCAGTTGATCAGCGTCGACACCTGGCGGGCGTCGGTGGCCAGGAAGGCCTGCGCGGCCGGAGCGGACATCATCAACGACACCTGGGCAGGCTCGGACCCCGCCCTGCCGGAAGTGGCCGCCGAGTTCGGCGCCGGACTGGTGTGCTCGCACACCGGCGGCGCTGTGCCGCGGACCCGCCCGTTCCGGGTTCACTACGGCACTACCGTCACCGGCGTCGTCGACGCCGTTCTGGCCGAGGTTACCGCCGCCGCCGAACACGCCGCCGGTGTCGGCGTCGCGCGTGACCGTGTCCTGATCGACCCCACCCACGACTTCGGCAAGAACACCTTCCATGGATTGACCCTGCTGCGGCACGTACCGGATCTGGTGGCCACCGGCTGGCCGGTCCTGATGGCGCTGAGCAACAAGGACTTCATCGGGGAGACTCTCGGGGTGGAACTGACCGAACGTCTGGACGGCACACTAGCGGCCACCGCGCTGGCCGCGGCCGACGGGGCGCGAATGTTCCGTGTGCACGAGGTTGGTCCCACCCGGCGGGTTCTGGAGATGGTCGCCTCGATCAAGGGCACCCGCCCGCCGGCCCGGACCGTACGGGGGCTGGCGTGAGCGTTTCGCCCGACACTTGGCTGGCTGACCACAGCTGGCATCGGCCCACTTGGACGGCCGATGAACTCGTGGCCGAAAAGCGTGGCCGGACCGTCTCGGTCGTGCTGCCCGCGCTCAACGAGGCCGAGACCGTCGGCCAAGTGGTCGACACGATCACGCCCATGCTCGGCGGACTGGTCGACGAGTTGATCGTGCTGGACTCCGGCTCCACCGACGACACCGAGGCGCGTGCATATGCGGCCGGAGCCCGGGTCGTCCACCGTGAGGATGTCCTGCCGGAGATTCCGCCGCAGCCCGGAAAGGGCGAGGCGCTGTGGCGGTCGCTGGCCGCAACAACCGGTGACATCGTGGTGTTCATCGACTCCGACCTCATCGACCCCGATCCGATGTTCGTGCCGCGACTGGTCGGCCCGCTGCTGACCGGAACGGGTATCCACCTGGTTCGCGGCTACTACCGCCGTCCGCTGATCCTCGGCAGCGGCGAGGACTCGACCGGTGGTGGCCGGGTGACCGAACTGGTGGCGCGCCCGTTGCTGGCCGCCCTGCGGCCCGAACTCGGGTGCGTGCTACAACCCCTCGGCGGGGAGTATGCCGGGACCCGCGAATTGCTCACCTCGGTGCCGTTCGCCCCCGGCTACGGCGTGGAGATCGGGATCCTCATCGACACCTACGATCGGCGTGGGCTCGACGCGATTGCCCAGGTGAACCTCGGGGTTCGCATTCATCGCAACCGGCCGACCAGCGAACTGGGCCCGATGAGCAGACAGGTGGTCGCAACCCTGCTAGACCGCTGCGGGGTGGCAGATTCCGGCGTGGGGCTGACCCAGTTCATTCCTGATGAGCAGGCCGGTAGCGGCTACGTGACCCGCACTTCCGCCGTTTCACTACTCGATCGGCCCCCCATGAGCACCGTGCTGTCGGCCGCGGTCGGGGAGGCGGGATCAGTGGCAGGATCGTTGCCGTGACGCTGATCCTGCTGTACCTGATGGTGTTGATTGTGGTGTCGATCGTTCTGTTCGGAATCGCCAGCATTCTGTTCGGCCGGGGTGAACAGCTTCCGCCCCTGCCGAGCGCCACCACCGTGACGGTGCTGCCTGCGATCGGAATAACGGCCGCCGACGTCGAAGCAGTCAAATTCACCCAGGTGCTGCGTGGGTACAAGACCAGCGAGGTGGATTGGGTGCTGGACCGGCTGGGTACCGAACTCGAGCAGTTGCACGCCGAGGTCGCCGCATTGCGCAAGGCCGCGGGCCTCTTTGAGCCCGCCGTGCCCCATCGGCATGCACTCGAACCGGACCCCGAGCCGGCCTTCCATCCGGCCGCCGAGTGAGCGCACCGGACCCGCGCAGCGATGACCGGCGCAGATGCGACTGGGCCCTGAGCACGCCGCTCTACCGCGACTATCACGACAACGAATGGGGCCGTCCTGTGCGTGGGCGGGTTGCTCTGTTCGAGCGGATGATGCTCGAGGCGTTCCAGAGTGGCTTGTCCTGGCTGGTCATCCTGCGAAAACGGGAGAACTTCCGGCGCGCCTTCGACGGGTTCGATATCGAAACCGTGGCCGCTTACTCCGGCCGCGACGTGGACCGGTTGATGGGCGATGAGGGCATCGTCCGGAATCGGGCCAAGATCGAGGCCGCCATCGCCAACGCCCAAGTTGCCGCGGACCTCGACGTCGATCTGTCCGACCTGCTCTGGTCATATGCTCCCGGGCGCCGGGCGCGACCCGTCACCTTGGCCGACGTGCCCGCGCGCACGCCGGAATCTCTCGCCCTGGCCCGAGACCTCAAGCGGCGCGGCTTTCGGTTCGTGGGCCCCACCACCGCCTACGCGCTGATGCAGGCGACCGGCATGGTGGATGACCACTTGCAGGACTGCTGGGTACCGCTGCAGACGGAATGACACCCGCCCGTTTCTCGGCACCTGATTCCTGGCGGCCTGTCGAATAGGGAAGAATAGGGGCCAATAGAATAGAAATGGCGCCGATCTGGTCGGCGTGACGGGCCTGCAGGGACCTGGAGGGAGCACTTGATGGCGGCGATGAAGCCCCGGACCGGCGACGGTCCTCTGGAAGCGACCAAAGAGGGGCGCGGCATCGTTATGCGGGTGCCGCTGGAAGGCGGCGGCAGGCTCGTCGTTGAATTGACTCCCGACGAGGCCGCCGCCCTGGGTGACGAACTCAAGGGCGTCACCAGTTAGCCCCCGTTTTCCGTAATCTGGGGTAGAGACGGTCTGTGCCGGGTAGGCATAAGTCATCATGGTTTCATCGCCGTGGTTTGGCGCCGATGCGGCTTAGTCATCGGTGATCGCTGAATAAGGAAGGCCTGCCATGGCTGTGTACCCCGTATCCCTTCGCCGCGCAGTGCTGTTGGGCGGTCTTGCCACCGCCATCTGCAGCCCCGTTCTCCTGAGTTTGGGCGCCCAGCCGACGACCAGTCGCGTCGCCTCGTGTCCGGCCAACGAAGTCTATGACCCGATCAGCGGTGCCTGTCGGCCGATGACCGACCAGCCGCCGCAGACGTTCGATCCGATCAATCCGGAGAACGCGCCCCTTCAACCCGGAAGCATCACCTCGTCAGCGACCGGCGACGTGGGCCAACTTCCCGAGGTCAACGGAATCCCCTGCAATGGGGATAACACCGGCCTGTGCATTGGTCTGACCGAAGAGAACAACCAGCTCGAGGCCCGGCCGAACAACCCCAACGTCTTCAACAGCCCCTAGGAACAGGGTCGGGCTCACGTCGAGACTTTGCGGTAGATCTCCAGCGTCTGCTCGGCGATCCGTGCCCAGGAGAATTCATCGATGCAGCGCTGCCGGCCGGCCGCGCCGTACCGTCGGGCCTTCTCCGCGTCGGCGGTCAGGGCATTGACCGCGTCGGCCAGACCCATTTCGAACCCGGTGGGGTCTCCGGCGTCATAGTGCACCAAGGTGCCGGTGACTCCGTCGTCGACCACCTCCGGAATGCCGCCGACATCCGAGGCGACCACCGCCGTGTCGCAGGCCATAGCCTCAAGGTTGACTATCCCCAGCGGCTCGTAGACCGAGGGGCAGACGAAAACCGTTGCTGCCGTCAGTATTTCGCGCACCTTATGCGTCGGCAGGATGTCGCGGACCCAGAAAACGCCGCTGCGCTGGGCGGCTAAGGCGTCGACTGCGCCTTCGACTTCGGCCGCGATCTCGGGAGTGTCGGGGGCGCCGGCGCACAACACCAGTTGCACCTCGGGGTTGAAGCGGTGCGCTGCGGCGATGAGGTGCGGCACTCCCTTCTGTCTGGTGATGCGGCCGACGAATGCCACCATCGGCCGGGATGGGTCCACCCCTAGCTCGGCAAGCACCGAGTCCTCGGGGTCCGGGGGAGCCGGGAACCATACGTCGGTGTCGATGCCGTTCTTCACCACGTGGACCCGCGCCGGATCGAGGGCCGGGTAGGTTTCCAGCACGTCGGCACGCATGCCGTTGCTCACGGCGATCACCGCGTCGGCCGCCTGCATCGCGGTGCGCTCGACCCACAGCGAGATCTGATAGCCGCCGCCGAGCTGTTCGACCTTCCACGGTCGCTTGGGTTCTAGTGAATGCGCGGTCACCACGTGCGGAATCCCGTGCAGCAGCGAGGTGATATGACCGGCCATTCCCGTGTACCAGGTATGCGAATGGACCACCGTCGCGGGGCGTTCCGGAGTGCTCGCGGCTTGAGCCATCCGCAGGTCGGTCGACAAAGTCGACAACGCCGGGTTGGCGTCGGCGAGTGCCGGGTCCGGTTGGTGGGCGAAGGCCGTATCCCGCGGGGCGCCCATGCAGTGCACGTCTACCTGGCAGAGCCGGCGCAACTGGGCGACGAGCTCGGTCACATGCACCCCGGCTCCGCCGTAGACCTCCGGCGGGTATTCACGGGTCATCATCGCCACGCGCATAGAGCCGACCGTAATGCAACGCCGATCAACGCAAGAGGGCTAAGCGAAACACCGTCCCCGGCGAAACCGTGAATGCCCTCGCCGTTACCGGCCGGTGGTGGTTAGGTTTGTGTTCATGAGGGAGTTGCCGCATGTGCTGGGAATCGTCCTGGCCGGGGGTGAGGGCAAGCGGCTCTATCCGCTCACCGCAGACCGGGCCAAGCCCGCGGTTCCGTTCGGCGGTGCCTACCGGCTGATCGACTTCGTGCTGTCGAACCTGGTCAATGCCCGGTACCTGCGGATCTGCGTTCTCACCCAGTACAAGTCGCACTCCCTGGACCGGCATATCTCACAGAATTGGCGGCTGTCCGGCCTGGCGGGCGAATACATCACTCCGGTGCCGGCCCAGCAGCGGCTTGGACCGCGGTGGTACACCGGCTCCGCTGACGCGATCTATCAGTCGCTCAACCTCATCTATGACGAGGATCCCGATTACATCGTGGTGTTCGGCGCCGACCACGTGTATCGGATGGATCCCGAGCAGATGGTCAAGTTTCACGTCGAGAGCGGCGCCGGCGCAACAGTGGCCGGCATTCGGGTGCCGCGTTCGGAGGCCGTTGCCTTCGGCTGCATCGGGGCCGACGAGTCCGGTCGCATCCGGAGCTTCACGGAAAAACCAGCGGAGCCCCCCGCTTGCCCGGACAACCCCGATCAGACGTTTGTCTCGATGGGCAACTACATCTTCACCACCGATGTGCTCATCAACGCGATCAGGGAAGACGCTGACGACGACAGCTCCGATCACGACATGGGCGGCAACATCATTCCGAAGCTGGTGGACGAGGGCGTCGTGTCGGTATACGACTTCAACGACAACGAGGTGCCCGGTGCCACGGAACGCGATCACGGTTATTGGCGGGACGTCGGAACCCTCGACGCGTTCTACGACGCCCACATGGACTTGGTGTCGGTGCACCCGGTGTTCAACCTGTACAACAAGCGTTGGCCCATCCGGGGGGCGTCGGAGAACCTTGCGCCGGCGAAGTTCGTCAACGGTGGTTCGGCTCAGGAGTCGGTGGTCGGGGCAGGCAGCATCGTTTCGGCGGCCTCGGTGCGCAACTCGGTGCTGTCGTCCAACGTGGTGGTCGAGGACGGGGCCATCGTGGAGGGCAGCGTGCTGATGCCGGGAGTGCGTGTTGGCCGGGGAGCGGTCGTCCGCCGGGCGATTCTGGACAAGAACGTCGTCGTCGGACCGGGCGAGCACGTGGGCGTCGACCTGGACCGGGACCGGGCCCGCTTCGCCATCAGCACCGGCGGCGTGGTCGCCGTCGGCAAGGGCGTCTGGATTTAGCGGTCGACTTCTCCCGTGCCGGTTCGCGCCGCCCGGCGTCTGCGACGTCGGCGGCCTGACAGCCGCACCGCTGCCCAGATCAGGCCTGCCAGCACGATCAGTACCAACGCGGGGAGCAGGATCGCGACGAATGTGAGTCCCGCACTGGTGAAGTCCTCGATGGTGCTCAACACCGGGGCAGCCACTCCGGCGGTGGCCACGTTGGCCGCTGGGCGTACGGCGGTCTTGGTCAGGTGAACCACTAATGCGGTCACCACCCCGATGGCAACCGGCACCCACTGCCCGGTGCGGGCGAAGTCGCCCGGATCGGTGACGGCGGCCGTCTGTGCTGCGGTGCCGGAGCCAAAGACGATGCCGCCCGAGGTGGGCCGCACGAAGGTCTGAATGGCGTCGTTGACCGAGTCCAGCGCGGGGATCTTGTCTGCCACGATTTCGATCGCCAGCAGCACGCCGACGATCGTCAGCAACCAGCCGTTCTCCAGCCACGACCAGGCTGGAGGCAGATGGATCAGGCCGGTGAATCGGCCGAGTAGACCCAGCAGCAGCATCGGGATGTAGGCGTTCAGACCGGCTGCAGTGGCCAGGCCGAATCCCGTCATCAGCTCCATGCGCCTCCCGGCGGAGAACGGTTTCCTGGATACAGGATGAGCGTCCCCGTACCGGTTGCGGGTCAAGTTGGCTGAATTCCCGCCTCGGGCTCGGTGTGGGTTTCTTGGACTACGCCGCTGGCGGCATGGGTGGTGGCGGGTGCCGCGCACCCGGAGCGGACGTCCCCGAGAAAACGTCCGTTAAGCCCGAAAAACGTCCGCTAGGCCTGTGCGGTGTAGTCGCGCGCCGCGATCAGCAACCCGTCGCCCAGTGGCACCAGCACCGGGGTGAGGCGCTCGTCTTCGGCGATGAGCCGCGCCGCCTCCCGGACCGCGGCCACCTCGGCGTCGTGGGCGGCCGGGTCGCCTGCGCGTCCCTCAAGCGCGGCACGGTGTACCACGATGACGCCGCCGGGGCGCAGCAGGCGCACGCCCTCGCCGACGAAATGCCCCTGGTCGACTGGCGCTGCGTCGACGAAAACCAGGTCGTAGGATTCGTCGGCCAACCGGGTCAGGACTTCCTGGGCGCGTCCAGCGATCACTCGGGTGCGTCCTGGGGCGACCTTGGCCTCGGTGAAGGCCTGCTTGGCCAACTGCTGGTGTTCGGGCTCGATGTCGATGGTGGTCAGGACCCCGTCCTCGCGCATGCCAGCCAGCAGCCACAGACCGCTGACACCCGCGCCGGTGCCCACCTCGACAACCGCCTTGCCGCCGGCAAGGCGCGCCAGCAGGCTGAGCAGCGCGCCGACCGCCGGGGTCACCGCACCGGCGCCGGCGTCGGCGGCGCGCTCCCGGGCAGCCGCGACTATTGCGTCCTCGGAGATGGAGCCTTCGGCGTGGGAGAGCATCCGGTCGGCGCGGGTCGGCGGCGGGCCATCCGACTGATCGGTGGTGGACATTCTCAGCAGCGTAGAGCAACTCCATCTGCGCAGTCGGCGGATGCTACACCCGAGGTGCGACGGGTCGGCGATGCTGCCCGACGCGCCAGCAGTAAGGGATTGCTGAGAAATAGTGTCGCCATCTTATTTTCACTGGTAGTGGGCTATACTTAGCCTATCTCTCAGATGACATTCAGTTTGCTCACATTGGTTACACAACAGGGTAGGGAAAGGTGATCCGCATGGAACTCCATGCTCCTCGGACCGGCCCCAGCGCGGGGAATACGTCGTCGCGGGTTCATGTTGTGACATGTGAGGCGCCGGTCGGCACGCGGCTGTGGCCGCTGGACGACTCTCGCGACCATCTAGACCAGGAGGATCCGACGATCACCACCTTGACTTCCCCGGCCACCATGTCGCACGTCGGTCAGGACACCGACATCGATTGGGTTGAGGCGTCCGACGAGTTGCAGGGCACCGCGGTGTTCGATGCGACGGGCGACCGTGCGGCGATGCCGTCCTGGGACGAATTGGTGCGTCAGCATGCCGACCGGGTCTACCGGCTGGCCTACCGACTCTCGGGAAATCAGCAGGACGCCGAGGACCTCACCCAGGAGACTTTCATCAGGGTGTTCCGTTCGGTGCAGAATTACCAGCCCGGAACCTTCGAGGGCTGGCTGCATCGCATCACCACGAACCTCTTTCTCGACATGGTCCGTCGTCGTGGGCGGATCCGCATGGAGGCCCTGCCTGAGGATTACGACCGCGTGCCTGGAGATCAGCCCAATCCGGAGCAGATCTACCACGACGCGCGACTGGGTCCTGATCTGCAGGCCGCACTGGACTCTCTCACGCCGGAATTCCGCGCGGCGGTGGTTTTGTGCGATGTAGAGGGTTTGTCCTATGAGGAGATCGGTGCCACGCTGGGCGTGCGGTTGGGCACGGTGCGAAGCCGTATTCACCGCGGCCGTCAGGCGCTGCGTGATTACCTCAGCGCGCACTCGGCTCGCGCCGCGGAATCGGCTTGACTGCAGGGTGCCTTCGGTCTGGGGGCGTGGCGTAAGGGCTCGATAGGAGCCCCGGATCGATGCCTGAATCGAGCCGTGTCGGCATTGTTGTGGATCTGTCTGGCCCGTCGGGCCCGGTAACAGCGCATAAGGGCTCCCTGGCGCGCTACATTCAAATTAGCGGTATGCGATTTTGTGATTTTTCCGTTCAGGCCGGCGCGAAAGGAGCACAGGGATGGTCGACCCCGGCGATGTGTTCCGCCGAGCCTTCTCGTGGCTGCCTTCGCAGTTCGCCTCACAGAACGACGCGCCCGTCGGCGCCCCGCGCCAGTTCCGTTCGACCGAACACCTGTCCATTGAGGCCGTCGCGGCCTACGCCGACGGGGAACTGCCGATGAAGGCCTATCTGCGTGCCGCGCATCACCTGTCGCTCTGTTCGCAGTGCGCCGCCGAGGTGGAAGGGCAGGGGGAGGCCAGTGCGGCGCTGCGCGACTGCCAGCCGGTGGACATGCCGAGGGCGCTGATGGGCCTGTTATCCCAGATTCCGCAGTCTGCTCCGGAGGATCCGGCGTCCCAGGACGACCCGGCCTCTCAGAAGAAACCGCCGGTGCTGTCTCCCCAGTTCACCGACGGTGCGCACCGCGGTCGGCGCAAGCGCCGGTAGGCTGGGGCGCGAACCGGCAGCGCCGTTTTGCTACGGCGGATCTATCCCAAACGCGATTGAGGTGCAGTTGAGCCCCGACAAAGACAGTTCCGGCGTCGGTCCCAGGTTGGCACCGCGGCCCGTTTCGCGGCCGCCGGTGGACCCGCAGGCTTCTCGTGCCTTCGGACGCCCGAACGGTGTAAATGGATCGTTCGTTGCCGAGGAGTTGCGTCCGGCGAAATACGGTCGCTCCGAGGAATTCTCGCCCAGCGACAAGAAGGCCGACCCGGTGTTGGCCGAGGCGTTCAGTCGGCCCTATCCCGGCGGCGACTCCCTGCAGCGGCATCCCGCGGACGCCGGCGCACTCGACGCCAAGGGCGACCCGCTGGCCGAAGAGCCCGACGATCCCTGGCGCGACCCCGCTGCGGCAGCGGCGCTGGGTACACCGGCGCTGGAGAAGCCGGCACCTCAGGTGATCGCCGGCCCAACCGGCAAGCTCGGAGTGCGTGAGGTTCTGTTCGGCGGGCGGGTTTCCTACTGGGCGCTGGTCACCCTGGCGATCATCGCGTTGTTGATCGGACTGATCGGTGGCTGGGTCGGGCGAAAGACCGCGGAGGTCGTCCAAGCGTTCACCACCTCGAAAGTGACGTTGTCCACCTCCGGCGGCGGTGAAGTTCCCGCAGGTCGATTTGCGCAAGTGGCCGCCTCGGTCGCCGACTCGGTGGTCACCATCGAAGCCAAGAGCGACGAGGAAGGCGCGCAGGGATCCGGTGTCGTCGTCGACGGCCGCGGTTACATCGTCACCAACAACCACGTGGTCTCGGAGGCGGCGGCGCTGCCGGCCAAATTCAAGATGACCGTGGTGTTCAACGACGGCAAAGAGGTACCGGCCAACCTGGTCGGGCGTGACCCCAAGACTGACCTGGCGGTGCTGAAGGTCGACAACGTCGACAACTTGACGGTGGCCCGGATGGGCGATTCCAGCAAGCTCCGGGTGGGCGAAGAGGTCATCGCCGCCGGAGCGCCCCTCGGGCTGCGCAGCACCGTCACCCACGGCATCATCAGTGCGCTGAACCGTCCCGTTCCGCTGTCGGGGGAGGGATCCGACACCGACACCGTCATCGACGCCGTGCAGACCGATGCCTCTATCAACCACGGCAACTCCGGCGGCCCGCTGATCAACATGGACTCGGAAGTCATCGGAATCAACACCGCCGGAAAGTCGTTGTCCGACAGCGCCAGCGGTCTGGGTTTCGCCATCCCGGTCAATGAGGTCAAAGAGACCGTTGAGGCGTTGATCAAGGACGGTAAGGTCGCCCATCCGACGCTCGGGCTCACGGCCCGGTCGGTGAGTAACGACCTCGCTTCCGGTGCCCAGATCGCCGACGTCAAGCCCGGTGGGCCGGCCGACAAAGCCGGTATCAAAGAAAACGACGTGGTGATCAAGGTCGGTGACCGCAAGGTTGCCGACGGCGATGAGTTCGTCGTCGCGGTCCGTCAACTCAAGATCGGTCAGGACGCTCAGATCCAGGTCATGCGGGAGGGGCGCGAGGTCACGCTGACGGTCAATCCGGCTCCGGATATCACGCCCTAGAGCCCGGAGAAGCCAGAGACATGTTCAACAACATCGGCTGGGGCGAGATGCTCCTGCTGGTCGTCGTCGGACTGGTCGTTCTGGGTCCGGAACGTCTTCCGGGGGCGATCCGATGGACGTCGGGGGCCGTTCGGCAGGCCCGCGACTACCTCAGCGGTGCCACCAGCCAACTGCGGGAAGAACTCGGTCCGGAGTTCGATCAGCTCCGCGAGCCGCTCTCCGAACTGCAGAAGCTGCGGGGCATGACTCCGCGGGCTGCATTGACCAAGCACCTGCTCGACGGTGATGACTCGTGGTTGACCGGAAACTTCGACACCACGGCGGTCAAGCCACAGAGCACCCCGTCCCGCCCGCTCGATACTGCCGCACCGGCTCAGGGGACACCGGGACAGGGGATACCGGCTCAGGGGACACCGGGACAAGCTGTTCCGTTCGACCCCGACGCGACCTGATCTATCTGCCGGCCGGACCCTTTCCTTATCGCCCGGCGGGATCGAGGCCCAGCGACATTCCGGCCAGACCTCGCCGCCGTGTCGCCAGCCGATCGGCGATGCTCCGCAGTTCGCGCCCGGGCGCCGAGTCAGGCGCCGACAACACCAGTGGCACGCCGGAGTCGCCGGCGGCAACCAACGCCGGGTCCAGTGGCACACGACCGAGCAGTGGAACGTCAGCGCCCACCGCACGGGACAATCGCTGGGCCACCTGCTGGCCGCCGCCCTCCCCGAAGATCTGCATGGTGGTGCCGTCGGGCATGAGTAGCCCGGACATGTTTTCCACCACGCCGACGATCCGCTGGCGGGTTTGCAGTGCGATAACCCCGGCCCGTTCGGCCACCTCTGCTGCGGCCAACTGCGGGGTGGTGACCACCAGGATCTCCGCGTTCGGGACCAATTGGGCGACCGAGATCGCCACATCGCCGGTGCCGGGCGGCAGGTCCAGCAGCAGCACGTCCAGGTCGCCCCAGTAGACGTCGGCCAAGAACTGCTGAAGCGCCCGATGCAGCATCGGGCCTCGCCACACCACAGGGGTGTTGCCCTGGGTGAACTGGGCGATCGAGATGACCTTGACCTCGTGCGCGATCGGCGGGAGGATCATCGACTCCACCTGGGTGGGCCGGTCGGTGGTACCCATCATCCGCGGTACCGAGTGGCCGTAGATGTCGGCATCGAGCAGTCCGACGGACAGGCCGCGCGCGGCCAGTGCGGCAGCGAGGTTGACGGTGATGCTGGATTTTCCGACCCCGCCCTTGCCCGAAGCCACCGCGTAAACCCGGGTCAGCGAACCAGGCTGGGCGAACGGGATCACCGGTTCAGCGGAGAGTCCCTGCTCGCCGCGCAATTGCTTGCGAAGTTCAGTGCGCTGCTCGTCGTTCATCACATCCAGGCTCACCATGACCGCGCCCGTCCCCGGCACGTCGGCCGCTGCGGCCCGGACCTTCTCGGCGATCTCGGCTTTCTTGGGGCAGGCCTCCGTGGTCAGGTAGATCTCGATGTTCACGGTGCCGTCGTCGGCGACTGCAACGCTCTTGACCATGTTGAGTTCGGTGATGGGGCGCCGCAGTTCCGGATCGATGACCCTGGCCAGCGCGGCTTTCACGGCCCGTTCAGTGTTGTTGTCAGACATTGACGCCGAGTTTAGGCCGTGGGCGAGTTACCCAACCGGCTGCCCCTGTCGCGACGGTGCGGATTTCTACGCCGTTGCGGCGTGTTCCGTACAAAACCGCACAATCGCGGCGGCGTCGGCCGTTAGTTGGCTGGTCCGGGCAGCGCACCTTGTCCCTGGGGAACGTCGGCCGGAACCTCGGCCTCGGCGGATGGCGGCGCCATCCACGGCTGGGCAGGTGCCATCCACGGCGCGTTGTCGGCGGCCGGCTCCGGAGCCTGGCCCGGCATGGGTCCGGGCGCCTGGCCGGGGAAAGGTCCGGGCACCTGGTCGGGCAGGGATCCCGGCAGCGGCCCGGGTCCGGGTGCCGGACCCGGCATGGGGCCGGCGGCCGGCCCAGGAAGCGGAACACCGGCAGGCCCAGGCAGCGGCGCGCCAGCGGGGCCCGGCAACGGAGCAGCAGCAGGTCCCGGGAGCGGGGCAGCGGCCGGCCCCGGCAGGGCGCCGAAGCCCTGACCCGGCATAGGCGTCGCCTCAGGTGGAGCCATCCATGGCGGGGTAGCGCCCGGGGTCAACCACGGCATCTGCTGCATCCACGGTGGGAGATTGTTCTCCGCAGTCGTCTCCTGGGGGGCCAGTTGCGAAGCCATGCAGATGACCTCGCAGCCGTGCTGGGGCAGCACACTTTCGCCGGGTCCGGGCATGATCATCTGCCCGGCCACCTGGCTGTCGTTCAAGCCCGCGGTAAGCACGGCCAACGGATCGCCACCGTGCACGTCCGGCATGCCGGGACCGAGGCCCTGCGAAGGCTCCGTGTGGTTATTGCCCAGGGCAGGAACCGACCCGGTGATAACAGGCAAGTCGACCGGCGCCACCCCGGTGGCATAAGCGGCTGCCCAACCCAGCACGTTCTGGGCGTAGGCCATCGAGTTGTTGTACCGCAGAATCGCCGTCAGCACCTGGGCCTGGTTGCGCAGGTTCAGCCCACCGCTGCACAGATACCGCGCCGTGGACAGCGCCGCGTCGAAGATGTTCTGCGGGTCGGCCTTGCCGTCGCCGTCTCCGTCAGAGGCGAACCGCGACCAGGTTCCGGGCAGGAACTGCATGGGACCCATGGCCCGGGCGTAGATCGGCCGGCCACCTGCATTGCCCTGCACGATGATCTCGTTACCGGGCAGGGTGCCGTCCAACGCCGGGCCGTAGATCGGTCGGATGGCCGTCCCGCGTGCGTCGGTGGCCCCGCCGTTGGCATGCGAGGACTCGATTCGGCCGATTCCGGCCAACAGGTTCCAGCTCACCCCGCAATTCGGTGCGGCCACAGACATCGTCTGCTCGGCCTTGCGGTAGGCGGACAAGGCCATGGCCGGAATCCGCATACCGCCGGCGGCGCTCACCACCGCGGCCGGCGGCGGCTGCGACGGCACGTTGGCGGCGAAGCGGAAGTCGGCGGGGGGTTTGGTCACAGCGACGACCGTGGTGCCCCGGAGTTCGCCTCCGGAGGTTTGAGCCGCGGCCTGCGGTGTCGCATCGGCGCCGCGGGCCGTTGCGACGGTATGACCCGGCGTCGCGGCCACCGCGCCGGCAAGCACGACCGGAGTAAGCACGGCGATGCCGAAAGCAGGTCGGCCCAACCTGCCGGTCCGGCGCTTCATCGGCACTCGTCCGTCCTCAACGTAACCCCTGACCTGAACTGACTTTCGGAGCGATCCTTCGATAAGAATCCCCGAAGGGATCCCAAAGAAGAATCGTAGTGAACCTCGCTACCTTACATAGCGCGCCGCGCCCACGGGACGGCAATGGCTGGCAATTGTTGGACTTACTGGTGCTTGCTTACCCGTTGCCCTTTTTCGGCCGACGCTCAGACGGTTGGTTCGGAGCCAGCACCTCCAGCAGTTCGCGCTGGAACTCCTCGAGTTCCCGGCGCAGGTAGTCGCGGGTGGCAACCTCACCGAGCGCGAGCCGAAGGGCCGCGAGTTCCCGGGCCAGGAACTCGGTGTCGGCCTTGGTCTGTTCGGAGCGCCGGCGATCGTCCTCCAGAGACACCTTGTCGCGGTTCTCCTGGCGGTTCTGCGCTAACAGGATCAGCGGGGCTGCGTATGCAGCCTGGGTGGAGAAGGCGAGGTTGAGCAGGATGAACGGGTAGGGGTCCCAGCGAAGCCCGACCGCGAACAGGTTGAGGCAGATCCAGACGATGACGACCACGGTCTGCCACAGCAGGTACCGGCCGGTGCCCAGGAATCGCGCAATCGATTCGCTGAACCGGCCGACCACCTCGGGGTCGATGTTGAACGACGGCCGCCGGGAGGTCCGTGGGGTCTCGAGCCTTCCGTAGTCGCTCACGTCCCGCCTTTCGTCGTGGCCGACCGGCCGGGGACGGGATCGGCGTAGGTCGCGCGCCAGTCGTGCGGAAGTAGATGGTCGAGCACGTCGTCGACGGTGACTGCCCCGACGAGGTGGCTCTCGTCGTCGACCACCGGACCGCAGACCAGGTTGTAGGCGGCAAGGTAGCGGGTGAGGTCCGCCAGCGGCGTGTCCGGGGACAGCTGAGGCAGGTCCTTGTCGACGATGCCGCTGACCAGATTGGCCGGCGGTTCGCGAAGCAGCGCCTGGATGTGCACGCAGCCCAGATATCGGCCGGTCGGAGTTGCCGTCGGCGGTCGCACCACGTACACCATCGAGGCAAGCGCCGGGGTCAGGTCGGGGTCACGCACCCGGGCCAGCGCCTCGGCGACGGTGGTGTCCGGCGCCAGCACCACGGGGTCGGAAGTCATCAGGCCGCCTGCGGTGTCGGGCGAGTGGCTCAGCAGCCGACGCACCGACTCGCGGTCCTCCGGATCCATCCGGCGAAGCAGCACCTCGGCCTCGGTCGGGTTCATCACCCCGAGCAGGTCGGCCGCGTCGTCGGGGTCCATGGCTTCGAGCACGTCGGCAGCGCGCTCGGTATCGAGTTGGCGCACCAATTCGGTCTGGTCGACCTCGGGCAGTTCCTGAAGGATGTCGGCCAGTCGTTCGTCATCAAGGGCGGTCATCACCTCGGTGCGCCGCTTGGCCGGAAGATCGCGCAGGGCGTCGGCCACCTCGATCGGACGCTGCCCCTCGAATTGGTGCAGCAACTGCGCAACGCCTTGACCGGGCATCGCCAGCGCCGAGGGGGTGAGGCCGACGACGTCCTGCCAGTCCACCACAGCCACCGACGATCGTCGGCCCAGGCGTCGCTGGCTGCGCACCGCTATCCGGGTGACCATCCAGTCCCGCGTGCGTGTCTGCTCGATTCCCAGATCGACGACCACCATGTCCACCCCGGCCAACTGCGGCTGTTCGGGATCATTGACCCGGACGCGACTGTCGAGCACTTGGCCGAGAACCAACACCTCGCCGGGCCGTTGGATGAATCGACGCAGCGACACGTTGGCGGTGTTGAGCGTGACGGCATTCGGCTCGATCGCGGTGACCCTCAGGATCGGGACGAAAATTCTTCGGCGGGTGAGCAATTCGACGACAAGGCCCAAAACGCGCGGCTGTTGGCGGACGATGCTGATGCTGACGACGACGTCACGTACCCTGCCCAGGGACTCCCCATCGGGACCGAGTACGACCATTCCCGCAAGTCGCGCCGCATATACCCTGTTCACCGACGCCATGAGTGACAGGTTAGGAGGCCGGGCATGGACGGTGCCGTTCGACCCGCCTATCGCCCCCGCAGAACCTGTCTTTCGGTTCCGGGCAGCAATCCGAGGATGGTGGAGAAGGCCAAATCCTTGCCGGCAGACGAGGTCTTTCTCGACCTCGAGGACGCCGTGGCACCCGACGCCAAGGCCGCCGCCCGCGCCCTCGTCGGAACGGCACTGGCCGGGCCGGGCTGGGCGGGCCAGTTGCGCGGAGTCCGCATCAATGACTGGACCACGGAATGGACCTACACCGACGTGATCGAGGTCGTATCGGCAGCCGGTGCCCACCTCGATGTCATCGTGCTGCCCAAGGTGACCGACGCGAGCCACGTCCACGCCCTGGATCTCCTGCTGACCCAACTCGAACGCAGCCACGGCCTTCCGGTCGGGCGGATCGGTATCGACGCCCAGATCGAAGATGCCCGGGGGCTCGCCAACATCAACGCCATCGCCGCGGCGCCGCGCGTTCAGGCGTTGGTGCTGGGGCCGGCCGATCTGATGGCCAGCCTCAACATGCGCACCCTGGTGGTGGGCGAGCAACCGGCGGGCTATGACGTCGGAGACGCCTACCACCACATTCTGATGACCATCCTGATAGCCGCGCGCGCCCACGGTGTGGCCGCCGTCGACGGTCCCTACCTCAAGGTGCGCGACGTCGAGGCGTTTCGCCGAGTGGCGGGCCGTTCGGCGGCGTTGGGCTATGACGGAAAGTGGGTGTTGCACCCGGACCAGATCGCGGCCGGGAACGAGATCTACAGTCCGCGGCAGCAGGAGTACGACCGGGCTGAACTCATCCTCGAAGCCTACGAGTGGCATACCTCCCGGGCCGGTGGCGCACGTGGGGCGGTGATGCTGGGCGACGAGATGATCGACGAGGCGAGTCGCAAGATGGCGTTGGTGGTGGTCGCCAAGGGACGGGCGGCCGGGATGACGCGGCAGTCGCCGCTGTTCGTCCCGCCGGGCTAACGCCAGGCGAAGGTCATCCAGACGATGCTGATCACCAACGATGCGACCCCGATCACGATGCCGGCCACGGCCAGACCGTGGCCGCCCTCGCGGGTTCGCTTGATCTGGTTCAGCGCGACCGCCCCGCACACGATTCCGATGATCGAGCCGACTCCGCACAGCAGGCCCACCACCGCACCGACCAGGGAAATGATGGCCAGAGTGTTGGTCTTGGCCGGCAGGGCCGCCGGGTAGCCGTAGTCGGCCGGGTAAGGGGTTCCGTAGTCGGCGGCTGGCATGGGCGGCGGCGCGTAGCCGGGGGCCGGCGGCGGATACGGGCCACCGTATTGCGGGTTGTAAGCGCCACCGGGCGGAGCGAAGCCGCCCGGGGGCGGCGGGGGTGGCGGGGGGAAGCCGCCGGGCGGCTGTTGGCCTGGATAGCTCGGTGCAGCGGGTTGTTCGAAGCCGCCGTATGCGGGCGACTGCTCTATTGGGGGTGCCTCATAGCCGCCCGAGGGCGGGTGCTGCCCCCGGGTCTGGGGCGTCTCCCCGGTCTCGCCGCTGGGGCCTGTCATGCTATTCAACTTAGCGTATGCATGACGGGCCCGCCGGTGGCTCGATGAACGACGAAGGGAACGCGCCAACCATGACCAGTCCTTTTTCACCAGGACAAAATCCGGGTGCGATTCCGGGTGGCTCCGCGGGTTCCTCGCGCCGTGGTCCGCTGGGACTGCCGACCCCGCCGAAAGGCTGGCCAGTCGGCTCCTACACCACCTATGCCGAGGCTCAGAGGGCCGTCGACTACTTGTCCGACAATCAGTTTCCGGTGCAGCAGGTCACCATCGTCGGGGTGGACCTGATGCAGGTGGAGCGGGTCACCGGGCGGCTCACCTGGACCAAGGTGCTGCTCGGCGGCATGCTCACCGGGGCGTGGCTGGGTGTGTTCATCGGCTTGGTGTTGGGCTTCTTCAGTCCGAACCCGCTGCAGTCCCTGCTCGTCGGTATCGTGGCCGGCGTGGTGTTCGGCCTGATCACCTCGGCCATTCCTTACGCAATGTCAAAGGGCACAAGGGATTTCAGTTCCACTCTGCAATTGGTTGCCGGGCGCTATGACGTACTGTGCGATCCGCAGAGCGCGGAGAAGGCGCGGGACATGCTGTCCCGGCTGACGCTGTAGAACTCGGTTAAGGTACGCCTCGTGGCTATCGGTAAGGCGCGCCCTCAACGGTTTGGCGCTCTCGCGTTGACCGTGTTGGTTGCGGTTACCGGATTGACGGCCTGCGGGTCCGGTGCCGACAGTCGGGTAGTCAGCCTGTACACCCCGGCCAGCGAGACCGCGACGTTCACCGCCGTGGCCAAGCGGTGCAACGACGAACTCGCCGGGCGCTTCCGCATTCAGCAGTTCAGTCTGCCCAAGGGCGCTGATGACCAGAGGCTGCAACTGGCCCGCCGGATCACCGGCAACGACCACACGCTGGACATCATGGCGATGGACGTGGTGTGGACCGCGGAGTTCGCCGAAGCCGGTTGGGCGTTGCCGCTGTCGGCCGACCCGGCCGGTCAGGCGGAGGCCGACGCTGCCGCCGACACTCTGCCGGGGCCATTGGAGACGGCGAAATGGCAAGGCAAGTTGTTCGCCGCACCGGTGACTACCAATACCCAGATGCTGTGGTATCGCCCTGACCTGGTGTCGCCCCCGCCGCCGACCTGGGATCAGATGGTGGCCAACGCCACCCGTCTGCACGACGATGGTGGCCCGAGCTGGATCGCGGTGCAGGGCAAGCAGTACGAGGGCCTGGTGGTGTGGTTCAACACCCTGCTGGAAAGCGCCGGTGGCCGGGTGCTCGCCGAGGACGGCAAGACCGTCACCCTCACCGACACCCCGGAGCATCGCGCAGCCACCGTGAAGGCGCTGCAGATCATCAAGTCGGTGGCCACCGCCCCGGGCGCGGATCCGTCGATCACCCAGACGGACGAAGGCACCGCTCGACTCGCTCTCGAACAGGGCAAAGCGGCATTGGAAGTCAACTGGCCATTCGTATTCGCCTCGATGCTGGAGAACGGCGTGAAGGGCGGGGTGCCGTTCCTGCCGCTGAACACCAGGCCCGAGCTCGCCGGCAGTGTGAGCGAACTGGGCACCTTCACTCCCAGCGACGATCAGTTCGAGATCGCCTTCGGCGCCAGCAAGGAGGTATTCGCCTTCGCCCACTATCCCGGGGTGATCCCGGGCCAGCCGGCGCGGGTCACCCTCGGCGGCCTCAACCTCGCGGTGGCTTCCACCACGAGGCACCCGGCGGAGGCTTTCGAGGCGGTTCGCTGTATCCGCAGCGAAAGCAACCAGCGCTACACCTCCATCGAAGGCGGCCTGCCTGCCGTCCGCACGTCGTTGTACTCCGATCCGGCGTTCCAGAAGAAGTACCCGCAGTACGCGATCATCCGCGACCAGTTGACCAATGCCGCGGTGCGCCCGGCCACCCCGAACTACCAGGCGGTGTCGACCCGAATCTCGGCCACCCTGGCGCCTATCACCGGGATCGACCCGGAGCGGACGGCCGACGAACTGGCCGTCGAGGTGCAGAAGGCCGTCGACGGGAAGGGGCTGATCCCGTGACGGTGACACGCGTCGCCCGGGCCGATGACCGCGCCTCGCAGCGGCGGCTGGCGTACTGGCTGATCGCACCGGCCGTCGTCCTGATGCTGGGCGTCACCGCCTACCCAATCTTCTACGCGTTCTGGCTCAGCCTGTTCCGGGACAACTTGGCCAGCCCGAACGACACCAAGTTCATCTGGTTCGCCAACTACCAGACCATCCTGTCTGATAAGTACTGGTGGACAGCATTTTTCGTCACCCTGATCATCACGGTGATCTCGGTGGCGATCGAGTTCGCGCTTGGCCTTGTCCTGGCGCTAGTGATGCACCGCACCATCTTCGGCAAGGGTGTGGTGCGCACCGCGATCCTGATCCCGTACGGAATCGTCACCGTCGCGGCCTCGTACAGCTGGTACTACGCCTGGACTCCAGGCACCGGCTATCTAGCCAACCTGCTGCCGGAGGGGACCGCCCCGCTGACCGAGCAGATCCCCTCCCTGGCCGTCATCATCGGAGCCGAGGTGTGGAAGACCACGCCGTTCATGGCGTTGCTGCTGCTTGCCGGACTGGCCCTGGTCCCCGAGGACCTGATCAGGGCCGCCGAGGTGGACGGCGCCGGAGCCTGGACCAGGCTGACCCGGGTGATCCTGCCCCTGATGAAGCCGGCCATTCTGGTGGCGTTGTTGTTCCGCACCTTGGACGCCTTCCGGATCTTCGACAACATCTACGTCCTCACCGGCGGTTCCAACGACACCGCGTCGGTGTCAATCCTGGGTTACGACAACCTCTTCAAGGCCTTCAACCTCGGCCTGGGTTCGGCGATCAGCGTCCTGGTCTTCGGCGCGGTAGCCGTCATCGCATTCATCTACATCAAGCTGTTCGGGGCGTCTGCACCCGGGGCTGAAATGAGCAGAGATGTCTGAACACGTCGGCGCGCGCCGCGCCACGGGCTGGACCATCATCAACATTCTGGTGGTGGTCTACGCACTGCTGCCGGTGCTGTGGATTCTAAGCCTATCGCTGAAGCCCACCTCAACTGTCAAGGACGGCAAGCTGATTCCGTCGTCGATCACCTTCGCCAACTACAAGGGCATCTTCACCGGCGACGTGTTCTCCTCGGCGCTGATCAACTCGATCGGCATCGGCCTGATCACCACCGTCATCGCGGTGGTCATCGGCGGCATGGCCGCCTACGCGGTCGCCCGACTGGAGTTCGCCGGCAAGCGGGCGCTGATCGGGGCCGCCTTGCTGATCGCCATGTTCCCGCAGATCTCGCTGGTGACCCCGCTGTTCAACATCGAGCGCCGCATCGGGCTCTTCGATACCTGGCCGGGCCTGATCATCCCGTACATCACTTTCGCTTTGCCGCTGGCGATCTACACGCTCTCGGCGTTCTTCCGGGAGATCCCCTGGGATTTGGAGAAGGCCGCCAAGATGGACGGTGCCACCCCCGCGCAGGCCTTCCGTCGGGTGATCGCCCCACTGGCCGCCCCCGGCATCGTCACCGCCGCCATCCTGGTGTTCATCTTCGCCTGGAATGACCTGCTGTTGGCGCTGTCGCTGACCGCCACCAAGGCGGCCATCACCGCGCCGGTCGCGATCGCGAACTTCACCGGCAGTTCGCAGTTCGAGGAACCGACCGGGTCGATCGCCGCGGGCGCGATGGTCATCACCATTCCGATCATCGTGTTCGTTCTCATGTTCCAACGACGGATCGTCGCCGGGCTGACCTCCGGCGCAGTGAAGGGGTAGCGGGTTTTATGGCCGAGATCGTCTTGGACCACGTCACCAAGCGCTATCCCGACGGCGCCACCCCGGTGAAGGGCCTTTCGCTGACCATTGGAGACGGTGAGTTCGTCATCCTCGTCGGACCGTCCGGATGTGGAAAGTCGACCACGCTCAACATGATTGCCGGACTCGAGGACATCACCGACGGCGAGCTGTTGATCGGTGGCCAGCGGGTCAACGAGAAGGCTCCGCGCGACCGCGACATCGCAATGGTGTTCCAGTCCTACGCGCTCTACCCGCACATGACGGTGCGGCAGAACATCGCCTTCCCACTGACCCTGGCCAAGATGGGCAAAGCCGAGATCGCAGCGAAGGTGGCGGAGACCGCCAAGATCCTCGACCTCACCGCGCTGCTGGATCGCAAGCCATCCCAGCTGTCCGGCGGTCAGCGCCAGCGAGTGGCCATGGGCCGGGCGATCGTGCGCAAGCCCAAAGCCTTCCTGATGGACGAACCGCTTTCCAACCTCGACGCCAAGCTTCGGGTGCAGATGCGGGCCGAGATCGCACGCTTGCAGAAGCGGCTGGGCACCACCACGGTGTACGTCACCCACGACCAGACCGAGGCAATGACGCTCGGAGACCGGGTCGTTGTGTTGCGGGCAGGGGAGGCCCAGCAGATCGGCACCCCCGACGAGCTCTACAACTCCCCGGCGAACATCTTCGTCGCCGGCTTCATCGGGTCACCGTCGATGAACTTCTTCCCGGCCACACCCACCGAGATCGGATTCCGACTGCCCTTCGGCGAGATTGCGCTCACCAACCGGGTTCGCACCGCACTCGGACGGCATCCCCGACCGGCGAACATCATCGTCGGCGTCAGACCCGAGCACTTCGAGGACGCCGCGCTGATCGACCCTCTCGAGCGCAGCCGCTCGTTGACTTTCCAGGTGACTGCCGACCTGGTCGAGTCACTCGGCGCCGACAAATACGTCTACTTCTCGACGGCGGGGGCCGAGGCGCAGTCCGATCAGTTGGATGAGCTCGCGGCAGATCCGAGGTCTGGCTCCAGTTTGGGGGGAAACCGTTTCGTGGCAAGGGTTTCCGCCGATTCGCCCGTCACCACCGGTGCTCCGGTCGAGTTGGCGCTGGACACCACGAAGCTGAACGTCTTTGACGCCGACAGCGGGTTGAACCTCACCGCTTCGCCGGTGTGAGCAGCGTGGCAGCTGACGGGGTGTTGGCCGCCGTGCGGCAGCACCTGCGTGAGCATTTCACCAGTGCGGGAATCGACTCGAACCCCGAAGTGGCCAGCGTGACGTTCGTGGGCGTGGAGCGCATCGAAGTGCAGCGCTTCGGTCCCGACCGCCGTGCAGGGCTGGAGGGGGTGTTTCACTATGTTTCCCTTGGGTGTTCGCGATATCCGATGACCGATCCGGCGACTCAGCATCCCGACCCGCTGCGCGGGCCGCGGGCCGAACTGGTGATAAGTCTTCGGGCCGCCGTGCCCCCCACCGGTCTGGCTCGCAGCCTGGCAGTGCTGGCCGCCACGCCGGCCGTCGAAGGCGTTGTTCTCTGTGAAGGCTCGTTGGTCGACCTGTCGGGGCCGCTGTGGACGGGAGCTCCGTTCACGGCGGTTCTGCTGGGCGCTTCCGAGGAGGATTGCACCGGTATTACGGACCTGCCGCTGGCTCCGCCGTGCGACCCCGTCCAGTTCATTGCCGCGGTGCCGGTCACCCGTACCGAAGCGGCGTGGGTGCGACTGAAGGGCGCTGAGGCGATGCGCCAGGCCTGGCGCGACGATGGCGTGGACGTGCTGGATCCGGGGCGGCCCGCATCGTCGGCGGGTGGTTAGCGGGTGGACCGTCTTGGTGACGTGCCCCGGTTCCTGGATCGCAGCTGACCGCCAGCGCCGTTGGGTGAGGCCTCCTATTGACCGGATCCGATGGTGAGGGTCGGACTGATAAGCGGAACGTCGAATCCTGATTTCAGTGTGATTCCTTGATTGGGTGCCGCCGGGGCGGCGGGCAGGTCAAAGACGGGCGGCACTGATCCGGCCGGATTGGGTATCGGTGCAAAGGGTCCTTCCGATGCCACAGGCGCATGGAAGTCGATCGGACCCATCGGATGCGGTACCTGCTGCGGTGTTACCTCCGGCAGTGACACGGCTGGGGGCGGCGAACCGGCTGGAGGCGGCACCGGGGCCGCAGGTGTGACCTCCGGTGTCCTCACTTCGGGCGCAGTGACCACGGGCGCGGTGACCGCGGGAGCAGCGACTTCGGGTGCCGTGACCTCCGCAGCGGGAGGTGGTGGCGCGGCCGGTGTTACCGGGGCAACAGTGGGCGCGGGTGCGTTCACCGGATCCGCCGGGGTGTTCGCGACCGGGGGGATGGTGTGCGCCGGAGACCCGGCTGCCTTCACCGGCGCCGGATACGCCGAAGGGACTACGACACCCTGGCTTCCGGATTCGCCGCCCGGCTGGGGGATAGCCGCATTCTTGGCGGGCTGAATGACCACCGGAGATGTTGTGGTCGGCAAGGCATCGGTGTTGACAACGGTGAGCACCAGCCCCCCGATGGCCGCGGCGACGAAGCCCGCCGCAATTCCGTAAAGCAGCATCGACGGGCGATACCGGGGTTCGGAAGCTGGTTCGTCGGCATCGGTGATTGGCACCGCCGGGGGCGAGCTCACCTCGGGTACGGAGTACTCCTCACCGGTATAGGGCAGCGGCTCGGCGAGGAAGTCGTCCTGCGACCAGGCCAGTGCCCGGAAGGTCGCCGACTGCGACTCGGCCTCGAGGCCCGCCGACCACGCGCTCGGGGTTCGGCCAGTGACGGGCTGACATGCCGCGGTCGGGCCTGCAGCCGTCGGCTCGGACGTTTCGTGCGTCATGGCTGTGCTCGGCATCGGTCTCACCTTCGTTTCGTCGCAGCCCCTGGTGAGCTGCTTTCACAGGTAGGTGCAGCCAGCCAGGATCTGGCGCACACTTTTTTGGGGAAATCTCTTCCGGCCCTCCTCGGAGAGCTCCGTCCGCAACATCTCGCATCCGACTGCAGCCCTAAACTCCGCCTCTCGCGGCGAGAAATACCTGTTCATCGGGCCAGAAAAAAAGTTTCGAAAAAAGTGTGCGACCGGAGGGTGGCGGCTGCACCTACCTGTGAAAGCAGCCCATCAGGGGCGGCGAACATCAATAAGGAGACTCAAATGACCACCAACTCCATCCTCGCCAAACTCGGTGCGATGACCGCCGCTGTGACGGCGCCGGCGATGTTGTTCCTCGGCGCGGGTACCGCGCAGGCGAACATGACCGCATCGGGGGCTCCCGCCCCGGGCGGCGTCGATGTGTTTATCAATACGTGGCCGGCGAACCCCGGCGAATCCGCGCCCAGCGGTTGGTGCACCTACAACGCCTCGGTGATGGGCAACCCGATCGGCAAGCCCCTTCCGGCGATCAATGTTCCGTTCTATCTGCCGGACAACGGGCCCGGGGCGGGGGCAAGCTCCCGCCTGTGGTTCCCCAGCTATCCGACCGGCTCGACCTGGAACGTCTCGGTCGAGTGCCCCAATGCTGCTCCGCAGTTTTCACAGCTCGTCTGGTGAAACCGGCGGTCCGGTACCGGCGAGCGTCATTCGCTGGTACCGGACCGGTTGCGGGTCTACGCTGTAACAAAGTTTGCTGGCCATGGAGGTCCGCGTCATGACCGAAGCACTGGAGCTGGATCCCAGCCTCGGCGACGGTGATTTGGCGCGTGCGTCAGCAGAAGGTGATCGGCAAGCGTTCGCCGAGATCTATGATCGCTACGCTGACCGGCTTTATGACTTCTGTGTCGGACTGATCGGGGACCGTGACGCCGCGGCCGACTGCGTGCAGGACACCTTCTGCGTTGCTGCGAAAGACCTCGGGGGTCTGCGCGAACCCGACAAACTCCGCCCGTGGCTGTACTCGATCGCCCGCCATCATGCGATGCGCCGTCTTCGGCACCGCTACCGCGAGGAGGTCTCTGATGAATTGCCTGACATGGTC
>JAGQTV010000063.1 GCA_020438845.1 Mycobacterium sp.
TCCATCCCGGCCGCGCAGGCCAACCTCGCCACTGTGCTCGTCATTTTCGGGGAATCTCTCCATCCCCGCCCTCAGGGTCACTAATTGTCAGGGAGCGGGTACCTCAACCCAGGTTGACAGAGAGGGCTGCGATGGTGACGGTGAATGATGTGCTCGACGGGCATGTGGGCCTGGATCTGGAATGTATGGATCGGATCTATCTGAACGGCTATGTTGCCGAATCTGCAGGTGAGCGGGCAGGTGGCGTCGTTTATGACTGCCCATCTGGGCTGTCCGATTCCCTCGCCGGCGATCCTGGAGAAGATCGGCACCGCGTTCCGCAAGGCGGTGGACCGCTTCGCCGACGACAACAAGATCTCGGTGGTGCGCTTCGGCAAGGACGACCGCAAGATCGATCGGATGCGGCCGTATTTGGCCCGGCAGGCGGCGACCGGTCGGGCGGGGGTGGCTGCGATCGGGGTGGCGCAGGAGTTCGCGCCGGTGTTCTTAGCGACCAAGAAGGGTGCCGGTGCGGCGGTGTGGTTCTCGTTCACCAAAGCCCAGCGGCGAGTTACCTGTTACTACTTCTACCTCTGGGACGATGACTTTGGGCCGGCGTTTGTGAAGGTATGTGCCTATTTCCCGTACCCGATGAAGATCTGGGTCAACGGGCACGAGTGGGCCAAACGCCAAGCCACCAAGGCCGGCATCGGGTTCACCGAGCTGTCCAACGGGTTCGCCACGTGCACCGATCCCGATGGGTTGCAGGCGATCTGCGACCGGCTCGGCCCGGGAACGATTCAGGTGTTCGCCGAACGCTGGTGGTCGATACTGCCGCTGCCGCTGACCGAGCACGACCGCGCCGCCGGGTATGGTGGGAGTTGTCGATGCGGCAGGTGGAGACCTCGCGCACGCTGGTGTTCGATGCACCCCGGCACGCTCGCGGGTTCTTCGAGGCCCTGGTCACCGACAACCTCGACATCGGCCGCCCGGAGGTGATCGAGCTGATCTTCCGGCGGGGTCAGCGGCGGGGACGCCCGGCGGCCGGTGAGTTCAAGACGAAGGTCGTCACCTACGGCACCGCGGTGAACGTCAACGTCTTCTACCGGCACTCCCGGATCAAGCAGTACTTGAAGGACGGGCGGACGTTGCGGATCGAGACCGTGATCAACGATCCAGGCGACCTGGGCTGTCTGCGGCGCCTGGTGCATCTCGATGAGCTGCAGACCCGCGCCCGCGCGGTCAACACCGCCCTGCTCGATACTGAACGTGTCGGTCAGGGCTGCGTCCTGGCGAGTCCAGCCTTTGAGCGGATCGCCCAGCCCACCCTCGATGAGGATGGCAGAAGGGCCCCGGCCTTGCGGTTCGGCGACCCTCGGGTTCAGGCCCTGGCCGGCGCCCTGTGTACCAGCGTGCTCGCCGTCACCGGCATCACCAACAAGAGCCTGCGCCTTGATGACCGGATTGCTCGGCGGTGCGAACTACACGATGAACCAGGCCAGCTACGACCTGGCCCGGCTTCGGGTCAACGCGCTGATCACCCGAATCCCGGGCCGGAATCGCTACCGGCTGACCGGCGACGGGCTGCGGTTTGCGATCTTCTACACCAAGGTCCACGATCGGCTCTTGCGCCCGCTGCTCGCCGCCGACCAGCCCCAAGCCACCACCTATACGAAAAGCGTTGCACACCATCGATATTCACATCAGCGACACTATCGACCAGGCTCGCCTACTGCCGAAGGCAGCTTGAAAACTCAAGACAACTCTCAACGTTCTAGCGACCAAGGTGCTCCAAGGTGCTCTAGCGACCAAGGTGCTCTAGCGACCAAGGTGCTCTAGCGACCAAGGTGCTCTAGCGACCAAGGTGCTCTAGCGACCAAGGTGCTCTAGCCACCGATAGACTTCTGTTGCGGCCAACAGTGGCGGAGTGACGCGCACCAAGACATCGGGCTTGCCCCATCGAGTGGTAACCACCTGCTATCCGAATACGAGTTCCATCACCACCCGGCCAAGCCAGGAAAAGCGCTTCGGGCACCGGATGCTTCACGCGGTGGACACGCACTGTGTCGGTGGTGTCGTTCGAATGAAGCGTCACCCTGTCCGTCTGCCGAGGTCAGTCGGGGCATTGCGGTAACCAGTGATGACGCGGACTTCGTGCCCGCGGGCGGCCAGGGGAGTGGCCAAGCCGGTGGTGGAGGGCGCGACAGCAGTCGACTTATTAGTCTAGTTGATGCCGATGACAGCGATTTTCACGACGGACCATCCATTGCCTGTCGATCACAGAACCAGCTAACGCCCAGCGAAAAAGGCGGCCGGAACGGCCGACGTGGGAAACCGAGACCTCGCGGCAAGAGTTCTAGGAGGCTTGGCTACATGACTGCGGATTGCCCAAGTTGCGAAGCGCGACGCCGTCGCCAACGCCGAAGGAGGCTCTGCGTTGCGGCCATGGTGGCGCTTATTTCAACGGCTTACGCCACTGGGGTGCCGGTTTACGTTCACCCGAGAACCGACCCCCTTCGAAAAGCAGACGCGATAATCATTCTTGGCGGCTACGGTGATAGGAGGGCTTACGGATTCTCTCTATACGACCAGGGCTGGGCCCCCAATGTGGTGATACCGAACCTTGCCGCAACTCAACCCGAAAAACTGACCAAGTGGATTGACTTATGGTGTACCTCGCGAACCTTTGGATCGGACTATCTTCCGGAATTCAGGCCTTGGCCCACCTCCAGCAAATTCTGCCCGCGACCGAGTCCCCAGACCACGGTAGGCGAGGCCCGGGCGGTTAGGGACTTGGCCGAGAAGAACGGCTGGCGCACTGTCATTGTCGTTACCACCCGACCTGACGTAGCACGGTCACGGCTGATCTTTCACCGGTGCTTCGGCCCGGACGTGATCATGGCGGCAAGTCCTGTCTCCATCTCCCTCGCACGATGGGCTTACGAGTACACCTACCAAACCGTCGGCTTCGCCAAGCTAGCGTTCGACCGCACCTGTTGACCCAGCGGGCCCGATATGATCAGACCATGGCTGACGAGCAGCAGCCGGCCGCTGAGCGAGTCCAATCCATACAAGTGCCACCGGAAGTTACCAACGCTGCCGGCGTGTGCCTTGGGTGCGCACGATGGCACAGACGACGGAGGCGTCGCAGGGTTCTCCTCTTAGTCGTTCTCCTGCTCATCCCCGTCGCAATTGTCGCCGGATTTCCGGTTTACGTTCATCCCAGGACCGATACTCTTCGCAAGGCGGACGCTATTTTCATCCTGGGAGGTCCTGGGGACAGAAGAGCCTACGGGTTTTCTTTGTACGACCAAGGCTGGGCCCCCAATGTGGTGGTGTCGAATCCAATCGGCCCGTACGAACCAAGCTATCCGACTATGTGGACCAATAGCTGGTGCAGGTCGTCTACGTGGGGATCGGAATTCCTTTCGAACGGCAGGCAGTGGCCCACGTCCGCCAGATATTGTCCGAGCCCACAGCCTGCGACGACGCTTGGTGAAGCGCGAGCGCTGCGCGACTTGGCGGCACAGCACGGTTGGCACACCGTTATAGCAGTAACCTTCCGACCGCATATCTCCCGTGCGCGATTAATCCTCCAACGATGCTTCCACGGTGACCTGATCATGGCCGCGAGCCCCGCGGACATCGCGCCCGCCCAATGGGTGTACGAATATGTGTATCAAACCACAGGCTTCGTCAAGGCTCTTTTCGCTGACCAGTGCTGAGTCTTTCCTCCGCTACAACAATCCCGACGTCAAGCCCGTCGGTACACGTGTCGTACCTGCCCGTCGGCCGGGGGACTGTCCGGAATTTGGTGTAAGCCTTTCTGACTGTTGGTCGCCCGTTCCGGGGTGAAAATTGGCTGTGGTTGCCTGTCGAGGTCGTATCCACTGTGGTTCTGTGAGGCCGTGTGTAAGCCGGGCGTCGGATGTCGCGTATGGGCCCTTCACTGTTGCCGCTGTATCGAGCACGAGGACCAGAATCGTTTTCTCCGTAGCGATATCCGCGGGCGACCACGCCTTGAAGCGGTAACTGGCAGTAAGGAGGTTGACACAATGCTCAGCGAGTCTCGCGACGAGGAGAACATCATCGCCCGGGTTGCGGCGTTGGATATCGGCAAGGCGGAGCTGGTGTGCTGCGTGCGGCTGCCCGCACCCGAAGGTGCTCGCCGACGATTGCAGGAGGTGAGCACCCATTCCACAATGCCGGCAGCGTTGACCGAGCTGGCCAACCGGCTGGTGGCGCTGGGGGTTGAGCGGGTGGTGATGGAGGCGACGTCGTCGTACTGGAAGCCGGTGTTCTACGCGTTGGAGGCACACGGTCTTGACCCGTGGCTGGTCAACGCCCGCGATGTCAAACACCTGCCCGGGCGTCCGAAGACCGATGTGCTCGATGCGGTGTGGCTGTGCAAGGTTGCCGAACGGCAGATGCTGCGGCCTAGCTTCGTGCCGCCATGGCCGATCCGTCGGTTACGGGATCTCACCCGCTACCGCAGCGAGCTGGTGGCGGTGCGCACCGCGGAGAAGAACCGCGTCGAGAAGTTACTCGAGGACGCCTGCATCAAACTGTCGACAGTGGCCACCGACATCTTCGGGGTATCGGGACGCCAGATGCTGGGTGCGTTGATTGCCGGTGAACGCGACCCCAAAGTGTTGGCCCAGATGGCACGCAGCCGGATGCGCGCCAAGATCGGCCGGCTGGAAGAGGCGTTGGACGGGCACTTCAGTGCCCACCACCGCTTCTTGCTGCAGCGGATGCTGGCCCGCATCGACGGCATCGGGGACGACATCGCCGCGGTGGATGAGCAGATCGAGGCGCTGCTGTCTCCGTTCGCCACGGCGATCGCTCGACTCGATGAGGTGCCAGGTATCGGCCCGGTGGCTGCTGCGGCCATCATCGCCGAGATCGGGGTGGACATGTCCCGGTTTCCCACCGCGGCCCACCTGTGTTCGTGGGCGAAGTTCGCTCCCGCCGTGAAGGCCTCAGCAGGTAAGAAGAGCGTCGTATCGCGCGGACACGGCAATCCGTATCTGGCTCGTGTACTGGGGGAAGCCGCGATCGTGGCTGGGCGTAGCAACACCTTCCAGCGTGTCAAGTTTTTTGTGTAA
>JAGQTV010000064.1 GCA_020438845.1 Mycobacterium sp.
CCAACGGAAACACCCCGTCGAGGAAGGTGTCCCACTGCTGGATCGTCATCGTGCGACCCTTGCCGTCAACCAGACTCTGCTGATTGTCCATCGCCGCCTGCGCGGACCCCGTGCCGACGAACAATGCCGCGACGGCGACGAGCATCGTCACCAGCAATCGACCGATAGCCTTCATGGTCTCCCTAGCTGAGTCGACGGTGAGCATTACGGCTCACCAGTCTTGCGCCCGTCGGGGGCGGGGCCAGTCCGACGGCGACAGTTCCTATTCATTGACAGGAGGAAGATATCGGTAGGGCAACGGTGCGAGCAACGCGAACCGGTCAGATTCCTTCACCGATTCCGCGATTGCCGGGTTTGCCGACATACCCGATTCCTGCGGCTGACCAGAGGGCCCGCGAATCAGCGGTCACCCGGGCGGACCGTCGCCGCCCAGCGAAAACGCCCATGGAACGAGACCCGTGAAATCGTCAAACATGGTGCGGCGGAACGTTTTCACGCAGCCACCGGTCTCGTTCCTCGGACCGGCACTCACCGTCCGAGTCACGTTCGTCGGCTGACGCCAACGGAAGCTCTGCCCCAAAGACGAAGTTAACTGCCGCTTTATCGGACCGCTGCGAACCGGTCACAGCGGGAAGGCTTTGTGATTAAGGTCACAACCCGATCGTTTGCCCACGTCACAGGCCTGAAACATTCGGTTTACCCGCCGGTTGCCTGGCTTAGTGCTCAAGGCTGGAAAGTTCGGCGATCACTTGCGCAGCCATCGGTCCGAGGGTCGCCATGCCGTCGCGAACCGCTGCACGCGAACCCGCGATGTTGACCACCAACGTGCTGCCGGAGATCCCGGCCAAACCGCGCGACAAACCGGCATCGGTGCTGCCGGCCGCCAGGCCGGAGGAGCGAAGCGCCTCAGCGATGCCGGGAACCTCGCGGTCCAGCACTGCACGAGTGGCCTCCGGTGTGACGTCCCGAGCGCTGACGCCCGTTCCGCCGACGGAAACCACCAGGTCTACGCCGCCAATGACCGCGGTGTTCAGCGCGTTGCGGATCTCGACCTCGTCGGCCGAGACCACTACTACCCCATCGACCACAAAGCCCGCTTCGTGAAGCAACTCGGTCACCAACGGACCGTTGTGGTCGCCGTCTACACCCCGCGCTTGGCGGTCGTCGACGACCACTACCAACGCGCGCCCTGCTACACCCAGAGGCTCTTCCATGGCTGTCACCGTATATCCGGGAACCGTCGATCCGGGTGCAGACGGCCCCGAGACGCTCCGCACGCCGCGGATCATGGCCTGCAGCCGGTCATCGACGACCCGCATCATTGGTCAGCCTTACCCAACGTCACGTTCACGGTCTGGTTGGCGCCTGCCGGATCGAGGTAGGTCAGGGTCAGCTGGTCTCCGGGAGCCCTGGACCTGACGGCGGCCACCAGCGCGTTGGCACTGCCGATGACACGGTTGTCGACTTTGGTGACCACCACGCCGCTGGGCAGGCCGGCTTTGGCCGCCGCGCCGTCCTTGACGACCTCGACGATCTTCGCGCCGTGCGCGGTGGTGTCATTGCTGACCTGAACCCCCAGCGAGGCATGCGCGGCGGATCCGCTGCTGATGAGCTCGTCGGCGATGCGTTTGGCCTGGTCGACCGGAATCGCGAAACCCAGACCGATCGAACCGCTCTGGGAATCCGGTGAATCGCCGCCGAGGGTGGCGATGGCGGAGTTCACGCCCACCAACTCACCGTTCATGTTGACCAGGGCGCCGCCGGAATTGCCGGGGTTGATTGCCGCGTCGGTTTGGATCGCGTCGAGCACGGTGTTCTGGTTCTTGGCGTCCCCGCCGGCGGACACCGGACGATTCAGGGCGCTCACGATGCCCGTGGTGACCGTGCCCTCCAGTCCCAGCGGGGAGCCGATCGCGACCACGTCCTGGCCGACGCGCAGACTGGCCGACGACCCCAGGGCGATCGGAGTAAGGCCCGACACCCCCTGCGCGCGGACCACCGCGATGTCACTGGCCGGATCGGTGCCAACGACGGTGAACGGCGCGGTCCGACCGTCGGCGAAGGTCACCATGGTGGTCATGGCACTGCCAGCCGCCGGACCGCTCGGCCCGCCGGGCTGGGGGCCGGGCAAGGTCGGCTTCGGGGTGGCTGACCCGCTCGGCGCAGCACCCTTGGCATCAGCCACGACGTGGCTGTTCGTCAGGATGAGACCGTCCTCGGTCAGGATGATTCCCGAGCCCTCTTCGGACTGCCGTCCCATTTTGGTCTCCAGCTTGACCACGCTGGGCACCACCTTGGCGGCCACCTGTTCCACTGATCCGACAGGCAGGTTGGCGGTCGGAACGGCACGTCCGTTCGGCGCCACGCTTGTGACCGTAGTCACCGAACCGCCTTCTGGCTGAGCCACTGTCGCGACCAGCCCACCGACGCCTGCGGACACCACGGCTATGGTCAGCGCGCCCGCGGCCAAACCGATTGTGCGCGAACTCTTCCGCTGCCGTCCCGGCTTGGGGGCAGAGGGGCCGCCGGGAGTGCCCGGCTGGGGATACGAAGCGTACTGGTGGCCATACGGCTGCTGCGGCATCTGCTGGGTGGGCGGGTACCGCCAACCCTGAGGCTGCCCGTACCGGTGGCCTCCGGCCGGGTTAAATCCTGTTGACGCTTGCGGATTCGGAACGCGCTGACCGGCCTGCTGCGACGGTGAGTACCGCGGGTCGTTTGTCATTTCGCTCACTTGCTCTTTCTCGAGGGCGATCCACGTAAAGGGGCGCCATGTCGACCGTCAGCTTGCCGGGCACTACTGAGAATCGACTGAGATGACGCTCGACACGGTTGAAGTGTTCATGTTGTTAACGCTGACCAGCCCACCAGTTCCTGCGATTTCGCTGAAAGCGGAAGAGGATCGGTATACCGAGGAACTCGGCCGGCCGGGCAGCAAAACGTAGAACGACGTTCCGGGCGACGCCGCACCCGGTGTCGTCTCCCCGATACGAATCACCCCGCCGTGTCTGACGATAACTTGTTTGACAATGGCCAGCCCAAGACCCGAACCGGGCATGGCGCGCGCCGAGGCCGACCGGTAAAACCGTTCGAACACCAAAGCCCTTTCCTCGGGCGGTATTCCGGGGCCTTGGTCCGAGACCACGAGCTCGGCGTGGGCGGAATCCACCTGGCGCAGCGTCAATCCGACCGTCCCGCCGGATGGACTCCACTTCGCCGCGTTGTCCAGCAAGTTAAGGACTGCCCTGGACAGCCCGGGCGCGTCGCCGTGCACCTGCCATCCCACGGCCTCGATGTCGAATTGAATGTCATTGCGGCGCCGCCGGACCCGCTCGAGACTGCGATCGATGACATCGGTCATCTCGACGTCCTCAAGCACTGCGATGACGGCGTTGTCCTCGCGGGTCAGGTCCACCAAGTCGCCTACCAAGGTTGACAATTCCTCGATCTGGCCGATCACGTCAGCGCGCAGCTCGTTGAGCTCCTCGTCCGGGATAGGCGGCGCGCCAGGACTACTTGAGGCCATGAGCAGCTCGAGGTTGGTACGCAACGAGGTCAATGGCGTCTTCAATTCGTGCCCGGCATCTGCGACCAGCCGAGCCTGCCGTTCCCGTGACTCGGCCAGCGCCCGCAGCATCGCATTGAATGCCTCAGTGAGCCGGGCCAGTTCGTCACTGCCGAACACCGGAATCGGCCGTAGGTCGTCGGTACGCGCCACCCGCTCAGCAGCCTCGGTGAGCTGCCCCACCGGCCGCAACCCGGTCCGCGCCACCATTCCACCGGCCACCGCGGCGATCGCCACACCGACGCCGCCGACCGCCAGCAGAACCCATTTCAGCTTGGTCATCACGGCGTTCGTCGGCTGCAGACTCTTGGAGATCAGCAGCGAACTACCGTTGGGCAAGTGGATGGCCAGCACCCGCTGGTCGCCGACGGTGCGTCGCGACATGAACAAATCGCCGCGGATCACCGCCTTCTCCGGCTGCCCGACCGGCAGCGTCTGCCCCTGCTGATTGGCGGTGTAGATCGACTTCCCGGGATTGACCAGCATCGCGTTGACGTCCGAATACGCGGTGCCCTCGATGGCCTTAGCCGGATCAGCAGCCAACGAGCCGCTGGCAATCAGCAGCTGCGCTCGACTCTGCAGCTGGTTATCGATGTCGGTGTAGAGGGCGGCCGACACAACGGCGTAGACCGCGACGGCCATCAGCACCACGACCATCGCCACCATCGACATGGCCAGCAGCATCACCCGCCATCTCAACGACAGGGAGGTGGCGGTCCGTTGCGATCGCTTCTGCGGCTGGCTCGGTGGCTCCTGGGGTGGCCCGGCAATCGCCTTGGTGCGGCGCTTCAGTCGGATCAAGGTGGCGTCTCGCGCAGCACATAACCCACCCCGCGCACGGTGTGGATCAGCCGCGGTTCCCCCTCTGCTTCAGTCTTCCGGCGCAGGTAGCCGACGTAAACCTCTAACGCATTGCCTGAGGTGGGGAAATCGAAACCCCAGACCTCTTCCAGAATCCGGCTGCGGGTCAGGACTCGACGCGGGTTGGCGATGAGCATCTCCAGCAGGGCGAACTCGGTGCGCGTCAGACTTATCGCGCGTTTCCCCCGGTAGACCTCTCGGGTTGCCGGGTCCAGCGTGAGATCGCCGAAGGTCATCACCGCGGTGTCGGAGTTGTCCTCCGGGCCGGTACGGCGCAACAGCGCCCGCAGCCGGGCCAGCAACTCTTCGAGCGCGAACGGCTTGGGCAGGTAGTCATCGGCGCCGGCGTCGAGTCCAGCCACCCGCTCGGAGACCGAGTCGCGGGCGGTCAACACCAGAATCGGCAGATCGTCGCCCGTGCTCCGCAGCTGGCGGCAGACCTCGAGGCCATCCAGTCGCGGCATCATCACGTCGAGCACTACCGCGTCGGGGCGCTCATTGGCGATCGCGTCGAGCGCCTCCACGCCATCCTCGGCGAGGGAGACCGTGTAGCCGTTGAAGGAAAGGGAACGTCGCAGTGACTCACGCACCGCGCGGTCGTCGTCGACCACAAGAATTCGCACGGTGTCTAGTGTCAACCAATCGACTTAGATTCGGCTAAGAGGCGCGCCGCCGCAGTCGGCAGGGATGTCCGACTAGCGCTTGTCGAGATCGATCAGGCCCAGGCGCGCGGCCTTGAGGAGCCGACGCGGGACCTTGTGCTGACGGCCGCCCACGGACACGGTGACGAGCCCGGGCTCGGTCGCCTTCCACTGCGAACGCCGACTGCGGGTGTTCGAACGCGACATCCGGCGTTTGGGCACAGCCATGACGACAAGTCTCCTCGTGATTGCTGCCGCGCGACTAACTGGCGCTGGCACGTTGGGTCAAGGATAGCCGCCCGATGTCGGCAGCGCCAAAAGCCGATGGCCGCTTCGGGCAAATCAGCCGCCTCACCTCGGTCGCCCGGGGCACGCCGCCCCGGGCGGCGTGCCCCGGCCGACGCGCACGTTGGCTGCGCAAGGAACGGGGTAACCTACCGGTTGGTTGGTTACGCGAGGAGGATTCACAGTGGCAGTTGCCTTGGATGGCGCGCCCGAGAAATCGGCCTCGGCGAAGGGGCCGGTGCGCATCGGCAACTGCTCGGGGTTCTACGGCGACCGGTTGTCGGCGATGCGGGAGATGCTGACCGGCGGCAAGTTGGACTACCTCACCGGCGACTACCTGGCCGAACTCACCATGCTGATCCTGGGCCGCGACCGGATGAAACATCCGGAACGCGGGTACGCCCGGACTTTCCTCACCCAACTCGAGGACTGCCTCGGCCTGGCCCGGGACAACGGTGTCCGGATCGTCGTCAACGCCGGCGGCCTCAATCCCGCCGGCCTGGCCGACGCGGTGCGGGCGCTGGCCGAGAAATTGGGCATCCCGACGGCGGTGGCCCACGTCGAGGGCGACGACCTGCTGCCGAGGGCCGCCGAATTGGGCTTCCCCGGTGTCCTGACCGCCAACGCCTACCTGGGCGCCTGGGGCATCGTCGAGTGCCTGAACTCCGGAGCCGACATCGTGGTGACCGGGCGGGTCACCGACGCCTCGGTGGTGGTCGGCCCCGCCGCGGCCCACTTCGGCTGGACACGCGCCGACTACGACAGGATCGCCGGGGCGGTGGCGGCCGGGCATGTCATCGAATGCGGCGCCCAGGCCACCGGCGGGAACTACTCCTTCTTCACCGAGATTCCCGACCTGGGATATGCCGGGTTCCCGCTGGCCGAGGTCTACGAGGACGGCTCGTCGGTGATCACCAAGCACCCAGGCACAGGCGGACAGGTCAGCCTCGGCACCGTCACGGCGCAACTGCTCTATGAGATCACCGGCGCGCGGTATGCCAACCCGGACGCGACGGCCCGATTCGACACCATTGCATTGAGCGACGACGGGCCGGACCGGGTGCGGATCAGCGGCGTTCGCGGCGAACCGCCGCCGCCGACGCTGAAAGTCTCGCTGAACAGCATCGGCGGGTTCCGCAATTCCGCGACCTTTGTGCTGACCGGCTTGGACATCGATGCCAAAGCCGCGCTGCTCCGCCGGCAGTTGCAGGCCGCATACACCGCCCAACCCGCCGAACTGCAATGGGAGTTGGCCCGTACCGACCGGCCCGACGCCGACACCGAGCAGACCGCCAGCGCACTGTTCACCTGCACCGTGCGCGATCCCGACCCCAACAAGGTGGGACGTCAATTCTCATCGGCCGCAGTTCAACTCGCGCTGGCCAGCTATCCAGGCTTCCATACCACCGCCCCGCCGGCCGAGGCCGCGATATACGGCCTGTTCACCCCGGGTTACGTACCCGCCGACACCGTGCCGCACGAGGCGGTGCACGCCGACGGCAGCCGGGTTGCGATAGGCCCGGCGGCCGAGACGCTCGAGTTGGCCGCAGCAGACGAACCAGGGGCACCCGAGCCGCTTCCCGATGGTCCTACCCGGCGGATACCCCTGGGAACCATCGCCGGCGCCCGCAGCGGCGACAAGGGCGGGGGGGCCAACATCGGGCTCTGGGTGCGCACCGACGATCAGTACCGCTGGCTGGCCAACACGCTGACCGTCGCGAAGGTCCGCGAGCTACTGCCGGAGGCGGCCGAACTGCCTATCCAGCGCCACCTGCTACCGCGCATCCGCGCAATCAACTTCGTCATCGACGGCATTCTCGGCAAGGGAGTGGCCTACCAAGCCCGGTTCGACCCGCAGGCCAAAGGCCTGGGGGAATGGCTCCGCAGCCGTCATCTCGACATACCGGAAGGCATCATCTAGATGAGCATCTGGACCACACCGGAGCGCCAACAGCTGCGAAAGTCAGTGCGTGCCTTCGCTGAACGAGAAATACTGCCGCACATCGACGCCTGGGAGGAAGCCGGCGAGCTGCCCCGGGACCTGAGCCGGCGCACGGCCCAGGCCGGCCTACTCGGCGTGGGCTTCCCCGAAGAGGTCGGTGGCGAGGGCGGCGATGCCGCCGACACCGCAATCATCTGCGAGGAACTCCACGAGGCCGGCACTCCCGGCGGCGTCTTCGCCTCACTGTTCACCGTCGGGATCGCTGTGCCGCACATGATCGCCTCGGGCGACGATCGGCTGATCGAGCGTTTTGTCAAACCCACCCTGCGTGGCGAACTCATCGGCTCGCTGGCCATCACCGAGCCGGGGGGAGGTTCCGACGTCGGCCACCTGCGCACGACGGCGCAACGCGATGGTGACGACTACGTGGTCAACGGATCCAAGACCTACATCACCTCGGCAGTTCGGGGCGACTACGTGGTGGCGGCGGTGCGCACCGGCGGTCCCGGGGCGGCGGGGGTCTCACTGCTGGTGATTGAAAAGGGCACCCCCGGATTCGAGGTGAGCCGCAAGTTGGCGAAGATGGGGTGGCGCTCCTCCGACACCGCCGAGTTGTCTTTCACCGACGCCCGCGTTCCGGTGCAGAACCTCGTCGGGCCGGAGAACACAGGCTTTCTGCAGATCGCAGCGGCCTTCGTCGCTGAGCGCATCGGCCTTGCAGTGCAGGCGTATTCGAGCGCGCAGCGCTGCCTGGACCTGACTGTTCAGTGGTGCCGGGACCGGCAGACTTTTGGCCGACCGCTGATCGCGCGCCAGCCGGTGCAGAACACCCTGGCCGAAATGGCGCGGCGGATCGAGGTGGCGCGGGTGTACTCGCACGACGTCATCGAGCGATCGCTGGCAGGTGACCAGAATCTGATCGCCCCCGTGTGCTTCGCCAAGAACACCGCAGTGGAGGCCGGCGAATGGGTGGCCAACCAGGCAGTGCAGTTGTTCGGCGGCATGGGCTACATGGCCGAGTCCGAGATCGAGCGCCAGTACCGCGACATGCGGATCCTGGGTATCGGTGGCGGGACCACCGAGATTCTGACCAGCCTGGCGGCCAAGACGCTGGGATTCCAAGCGTGACGGGGCTGCGCAGTACCGTCGACACCTCGTCTCCGGCCTACACCGAAGCCGCCAGTGCGATGTCGGCGAAACTGGCTGAACTCGATGCCAGCCTGGCCAAGGCACTCAGCGGCGGTGGCTCCAAATATCTTGCCCGGCATCACGCCCGGGGAAAGCTTACCGCACGGGAACGCATCGAACTACTGGTGGACGAGGACTCGCCCTTCCTCGAACTGTGCCCGTTAGCCGCCTACGGCACCGACTTCCAGGTCGGCGCCTCCGTGGTGATCGGCATCGGCGTGGTCGAGGGCACTGAATGCATGCTGGTGGCCAACGACCCCACCGTCAAGGGCGGCACCTCCAACCCGTGGACTCTGAAGAAGGTGCTGCGCGCCAACCAGATTGCCTACGAGAACCGACTACCGCTGATATCACTGGTGGAGTCCGGGGGCGCCGACCTGCCGACCCAGAAGGAGATCTTCATCCCGGGCGGGCAGATGTTCCGCGACCTGACCCGGCTTTCGGCGGCGGGAATTCCCACCATCGCCCTGGTGTTCGGCAACTCCACAGCCGGCGGCGCCTACATCCCAGGCATGTCCGACTACGTGGTGATGATCAAGGAACGCTCCAAGGTGTTCCTGGCCGGGCCACCGCTGGTCAAGATGGCAACCGGCGAGGAGTCTGACGACGAATCTCTGGGCGGGGCCGAAATGCATTCCCGTGTATCGGGTTTGGCTGACTACTTCGCGGTGGATGAGACGGACGCCATCCGGATCGGCCGGCGCATCGTAGCGCGCTTGAACCGGGTGAAACAGGGTCCCGTTCCGCACCCGGTGGTCGATCCACTGGCCGACCCCGAGGAGTTGCTCGGCATAGTCCCACCCGATCTGCGCATCCCCTTCGACCCGCGCGATGTCATTGCCCGCATCGTCGACGGCTCGGACTTCGACGAGTTCAAGCCCCTGTACGGAGCCTCCCTGGTCACCGGCTGGGCCCGCCTACATGGCTACCCGCTGGGCATCTTGGCCAACGCCCGCGGTGTGTTGTTCAGCGAAGAAGCCCAGAAGGCCACCCAGTTCATCCAGCTGGCCAACCAGTCCAACACTCCATTGCTGTTCCTGCACAACACAACCGGTTACATGGTCGGCAAGGCCTACGAAGAAGGCGGCATGATCAAGCACGGGGCGATGATGATCAACGCCGTCTCGAATTCGACTGTCCCGCACATTTCGCTACTGATCGGCGCTTCCTACGGCGCCGGGCATTACGGAATGTGCGGGCGAGCGTACGACCCCCGGTTCCTGTTCGCCTGGCCGTCGGCGAAGTCGGCAGTCATGGGCGGGGCGCAACTGGCCGGCGTGCTGTCCATCGTGGCCCGAGCGGCGGCCCAAGCCCGCGGGCAGGCCGTCGACGAGGCCGCGGACTCAGCGCTAAGGGCGGCGGTGGAATCCCAGATCGAAGCGGAGTCCCTGCCCATGTTCTTGTCCGGCCGCCTCTACGACGACGGGGTGATCGACCCGCGCGATACCCGCACCGTGCTCGGAATGTGTTTGTCCGCCATCGCGAATGGCCCGATCGAGGGGACGTCGAAATTCGGCGTCTTCAGGATGTGACCACCATGCCCATCACGAAGGTTCTGGTCGCCAATCGCGGGGAAATCGCCCGCCGGGTCTTCGCGACGTGCCGCCGACTCGGCATCGGCACCGTGGCCGTCTATACCAAACCCGACACCCGCTCTCCGCATGTCACCGAAGCCGATGCCCGGGTCTGGATCGACAGCTATCTCGACCCGGACGAACTCATCAGGGCGGCCCACTCAGCGCGTGCCGACGCTGTCCACCCCGGATACGGATTCCTCTCCGAAAACGCCGGTTTCGCGCGGGCGGTGGTCGATGCAGGTCTGACCTGGATCGGCCCGCCACCGGCGGCCGTGACGGCGATGGGTTCCAAGATTGAGGCCAAGAAGATGATGGCGGCCGCCGGGGTGCCGGTGCTGGCCGAACTCGACCCCGAGGCTGTCACCGCGACCCAGCTTCCCGTGCTGGTCAAGGCGTCGGCCGGCGGCGGTGGTCGCGGCATGCGGGTGGTCGACGAACTGACCGACCTCGCCGCACAGGTTCAGGCCGCCCGCCGCGAGGCGCGGTCGGCTTTCGGCGATCCAACGGTGTTCTGCGAACGCTATCTTCCGCGCGGCCGCCACATCGAGGTCCAGGTGATGGCCGACCGGTACGGCACCGTCTGGGCCGTCGGCGAGCGGGAGTGCTCGATCCAGCGCCGTCACCAGAAGGTCATCGAGGAGGCGCCGTCCCCACTGGTTGACTCCATCCCGGGTATGCGGGACCGCCTGTTCGAGGCGGCTCGAATTGCCGCCACGTCCATCGGCTACACCGGCGCGGGCACCGTCGAGTTTCTCGCAGACGAGGCCGGTGAGTTCTTCTTCCTGGAGATGAATACCCGCCTGCAGGTCGAGCATCCGGTTACCGAATTGACCACCCGACTGGATCTGGTCGAACTGCAAATCGCTGTCGCGGACGGCGAGAGCCTTCCCGCCGAGCCCCCGGCCGCACAGGGGCATTCCATCGAGGCACGCCTCTATGCCGAAGATCCGGCCCGGGACTGGCAACCTCAGGTGGGCAACGTGCACCACCTCGGGCTGCCCAACCTCACAACGGAATTCGGTCTCACCCATCGGGTCGGGATACGGCTGGATTCCGGCGTTGTCGACGGCTCGGTGGTGTCGATCCACTATGACCCCATGCTGGCCAAGCTCATCTCGTTTGCGCACACCCGGACTGCCGCCGCCCGCGTGCTCGCCGACGCACTGGCTCGCACCCGCCTGCACGGTGTGCGCACCAACCGGGACCTGTTGGTCAACGTGCTCAGGCATCCGGCGTTCATCGCCGGCCACACCGACACTGCGTTCTTCGACACTCACGGCCTGGACACGCTCGCCGCACCCCTGGCCGGGAAGCGCGCGGTGCGCTTGTCGGCGATTGCAGCCGCACTGGCCGACGCCGCACACAACCGGCGCGCGGCCACCGTCATGGCGGGTATGCCCATCGGCTGGCGCAACGTCTCGTCGGGTAACCAGCACAAGACGTTCCGCGACGCCGACGGCACCGAACACTCGGTCGCCTACCGACATACTCGCACGGGATTGCACCTGCCGAACGATCCAGACGTGGCGCTCGTTTCGGCCACCCCGGCCGAAGTGGTTCTGTCCGACGAATCCGACGGCGCCGCCGTGGCCACGGCCTTCGCGGTAGCCAGGTACGGCGAGCAGGTCTACGTCGACTCCCCACTCGGCGCCGTGGCCTTCACTGCACTAACCAGGTTTCCCGAGCCCGGCTCGCTGGTAGAGCAGGGATCGCTGCTGGCACCGATGCCCGGCACGGTGATCCGGTTGGGCGCGGCACTCGGCGACACCGTCACCACCGGGCAGCCCCTGGTGTGGCTGGAGGCGATGAAGATGGAGCACACCATCACCGCGCCGGAGGACGGCGTGCTCACCCAACTGGACGTCTCGGTCGGCCAACAGGTCGAAATGGGTGCCGTGCTCGCGCGGGTCGAAGCCCCGGCGGAACGCAGCAATGCAAAACCCTGAACCGGAAAGAGAGGGAGAGTCATGAGTGACACCAGTTTCATCGAGAGCCCCGAGCGGCAGGCGCTGCGCAAGTCCGTCGCAGCCCTTGCTGCGAATTTCGGGCCGGAGTATTACCTGGAAAAGGCTCGGGCCGGTCAGCACACCGACGAATTATGGCGGGAGGCAGGCGAACTCGGCTTCATCGGAGTGAACCTTCCTGAGGAGTACGGCGGCGGGGGCGCTGGGATGTACGAGCTGTCGCTGGTGATGGAGGAGCTTTCCGCTGGCGGTTGTCCGCTGCTGATGATGGTGGTTTCCCCCGCCATCAACGGAACCATCATCGCCAAGTTCGGCACCGAGGAGCAGAAGAAGCATTGGGTTCCCCCCATCGCCGACGGATCGATCACCATGGCGTTCGCCATCACCGAACCCGACGCCGGTTCGAACTCCCACCGCATCACCACGACCGCCCGCCGGGACGGGAGCGACTGGATTCTCTCCGGGCAGAAGGTGTGGATCTCCGGGTTGGACCAAGCACAGTACGTGCTGGTCGTCGGCCGCACGGAGGAGCAGAAAACCGGCAACCTGCGACCTGCGTTGTTCGTGGTACCCACCGATGCCCCGGGGTTCACCTTCACCAAGATCCCCATGGAAATCGTCAGTCCGGAGAACCAGTTCCAGGTCTTCATCGACGAAGTCCGGCTACCGTCCGACGCTCTGGTGGGCGCCGAGGATGCCGCCATCGCCCAACTGTTCGCCGGGTTGAACCCCGAACGCATCATGGGTGCAGCCAGCGCGGTCGGCATGGGCCGGCTGGCACTGAACAAGGCGACCGATTACGTCAAGACGCGACAGGTGTGGAAAACACCGATCGGCGCTCATCAGGGTCTGGCACATCCCTTGGCGCAAAACCACATCGAACTCGAACTCGCCAAGTTGATGATGCAGAAGGCGGCCACCTTGTACGACGCCGGCGACGACATGGGCGCCGCCGAGGCGGCGAACATGGCAAAGTACGCCGCTGCCGAAGCCTCTACCCGCGCCGTCGACCAAGCAGTGCAGTCCATGGGCGGCAACGGGCTCTCCCAGGAGTACGGCGTGGCCGCCATGCTGGTCGGTTCCCGACTGGCCCGCATCGCCCCGGTAAGCCGGGAAATGGTGCTCAACTTCATCGCCCAGACATCACTGGGTCTGCCCAGGTCGTACTGAACAATGACCGACACTCTCGTCCACCATCACGTAGATGGCGCGGTCGCCCGGCTCACACTGGACTCGCCGCACAATCGCAACGCTCTGTCGGCACGCCTTGTCACGCAACTGCGGGACGGATTGCACGCAGCGGCCGATGACCCTGCGGTGAGGGCGATCGTGCTGGGCCATACCGGCGGCACCTTCTGTGCCGGTGCGGATCTGTCCGAAGCCTCCGGCGGGGACCCCTATGAGGCGGCGGTGGGACGGGCCCGCGAACTGGCTGCAGTGTTGCGGTCGATCGTGGAATGCCCGGTGCCGGTGATCGCCGCGATCGACGGCCACGTGCGTGCCGGCGGCATGGGGCTCGTCGGGGCCTGTGACATCGTCGTCGCCGGGCCACGAAGTACTTTCGCACTCACCGAGGCGCGCATAGGGGTGGCCCCGGCCATCATCTCGCTGACCCTTCTGCCGAAGCTCTCGCCGCGCGCGGCAGCCCGCTACTACCTGACCGCGGAGACTTTCAACGCCGGACAGGCGGCCGACATCGGGCTGGTGACGACAACGGCCGACGACGTCGGCCTCGCCGTCAACGCTGTGGCCGCAGAGGTGACCAAGGCCTCGCCGCAAGGTTTGGCAGCCTCCAAGGCGCTGACCACCGCAAGCGTGCTGGCCGGATTCGACCGCGACGCAGAGCGGTTGGCGCAGGAGTCGGCCCGGCTATTCGTCTCCGAGGAGGCCCGCGAGGGGATGTTGGCATTTCTGCAGAAGCGGCCACCACGCTGGGCCGACAACTAAGTTTGCTAACGGTTCAGGCGTACCTGGCTTCGGTTGCATCCCGAACAGTAGGCTCAAGAGCACTGTGGGAGGGCACCGTGGATCGGAAAAGTGAGAACGCCAAGCTGACGCCCGGCGGCGGGTCGCCGCTGGCCTCCGAAGACGACCGGATTCAGGTCGCGCAGTTGCTTTCCGAAGCCGCGTCACATGGCCGGCTGACACTCGAGGAGTACGAGAAGCGGCTGACAAAGGCCTATCAGGCCACCAGCTACGAGGACCTCGAACGCTTGGCGGACGACCTTCCCGAAGCGATGGAGTTTCGGCGGGGGCAGTGCCGTCCGGCGCCCTCGACCATGCTCTTGGCTATCCTGAGCGGCTTCGAGCGTCGCGGCCGCTGGAACGTGCCCGGCCGGTTGACCACCTTCACGCTGTTCGGCGGTGGCGTCCTGGATCTGCGTTATGCCGACTTCACCTCGTCCGATGTCGAAATACACGCCTACTCGATTCTGGGGGGCCAGACCATCCTGCTTCCGCCCGAAGTCAACGTAGCGATCAAGGGTCACGGTGTCATGGGCGGTTTCGACCACCGGGCTGAGGGCACTGGGACCCCAGGCGCGCCGACGGTGACCATCAAGGGATTCTCCCTGTGGGGCGGAGTCGGCATAAAACGCCGCGGACGCAAGTCCATCGAATCAGGCTGAAAACGCCGTTGACCCCCTCCGGCAGGAGGGGGCCAACGATCAGAACTCTCGAATGCTACCGAGCGGAACCGGCGCCGACGGACGCGCCCGCCTTCGCACCGCCGAGTGCGGAAGCAATCTGCTTGGCCGCCTTCTGAACCGCGTCGCGCACCGGGCGCTTGCGGGTCTTGGACGTCGTGGTGTCGGCTGACCTATTTGTCGACGGCGCATGCGACCTGGTGGCTGAAACAGCAGCCGAGGGGCTGTCAGCCGACTCGGTCTCGGCCGCCTTACTGCCGGAGGAATCCGCGGAGCCGGTTCCGGACGCGGCACCGTCAGTGGCTGAAGAGCTGTCCGTCCCGGCCTCCGTGGACGATGCCTGCTGCTTGGCACTGGAGGTGGACGCTCCTTCGCTGGCCGCAGTCGCCGATTCGGCCTCGACGACCGAGGTCGCCGATTCCGAAGCGCCGGCCTGCTCCTCATTCGAACCCGCACCGGTGGCGGCTTCGGCGCCATCCGTCTCAGCCGTCGCCGCGACCGCGGCCTTGCTGGCGGTAGACTCGACGACCGTGGCAGCAGTGGCCGCAGCTGACGCCGACGGGTCGACAGGCACACTCTTGGTCAGCACCTGGAGGGAGTAGTTCAGGACGCCGGAACCACCAATCTGGCCGCGGACCGGCTGGTAGACGCCACTGCCTGGAAAGGTTTCGGTGTACCCGGTGATCACGCCGTTCAGGCCCGCGTCGATGCCGCCGGCGATCACGGGGCCGACAAAGGGCACGTTCTTGACGAAGGATGCGACAATCGTCCACGAGGTGTCCCAAACCTGGCTGACGACGCCCTTGGTGTTGAAGAAGGCGTCGGAGAGGCTCCGAAGCAGTGCGTTATTGGC
>JAGQTV010000008.1 GCA_020438845.1 Mycobacterium sp.
CACGACACAACGACAAATCCGCAGATCAGCGCACGGAACTACCGCACAGCCGCCAACGCCATATCAGGAGTCCTGAACCCGGCTCAATGGCCGTCATGAGAAAAGCAAAAAACCCCTGCTAAGCAGGGGTATTGCCGGTGCGCCGTCAGGGTTTCGAACCCCGGACCCGCTGATTAAGAGTCAGCTGCTCTACCAACTGAGCTAACGGCGCGAGGACCGCGAGAGCGACAATAACAGGCTTACCGCGGCCAGGCGAAAAAACTTCGGATCTATAGCCCTTGACCTGCGCGATCCCTATCGTGGGTTGGGGTGCCCTTAGGATGGGTGGCGAGAAAGGCCCCGGCGATGATGCCGGCGTGCGCCACATCCTTCACCATGATTGCGAGGTCGAGCTATGAGGCATAGCGTTTCTGCGCCTCGTACGCGGCTGCGCCGAGGACTGGCTGCGCTTGCTGTGGTTCCCGCCCTTGTTGCGGGTGTCAGCGCGTGCGCGGGGCAACGCGGCGCCGTCGACGTCCTGGCCGATAAGGGGACGCCCTACAGCGACCTGCTGGTGCCCAAACTGACGGCAACGGTGCAGGACGGCGCCGTCGGAGTTCCCGTCGAGCAGCCCGTCACCGTCACCGCGCACGGAGGCGTGCTCGGTCAGGTTGCCATGCTCGACGATGCCGGCAACGAGGTCCCGGGTCAGCCGAGTTCGGACGGTGTCAGCTGGACGGCCGCCGAACCGCTGGGCTACAACAAGCGCTACACGGTCACCGCACAGTTGCTAGGACTCGGCGGGGTGAGCACCGAGACGCTGACCTTCAAGTCGCATTCGCCGGCAAATCTCACCATGCCCTACCTAATGCCCGGTGACGGTGAAGTAGTCGGGGTGGGTCTGCCGATCGCGGTCCGTTTCGATGAGAACATCCCTGACCGGGCCGCAGCGGAAAAGGCCATCACAGTGACCACCGACCCGCCGGCCGAGGGGGCGTTCTACTGGCTGAGCAACCGCGAGGTGCGCTGGCGTCCACGGGAGTTCTGGCAGCCGGGCACCACGGTGAACGTCACGGTCAACACGTTCGGTGTCGACCTCGGCGAAGGTCTCTATGGGCAGGAGAACCTCAAATCGCGTTTCACAATCGGTGACCAGGTCATCGCCACTGCCGACGATTCGACCAAGATGCTCACCATCCGCCGCAACGGTGAGGTCATCAAGACCATGCCGATCTCCATGGGCAAGGACAGCACGCCGACCAACAACGGCGTCTACATCGTTGGGGACCGGTATCGACGCCTGATCATGGACTCGTCGACCTATGGGGTTCCGTCGAACTCACCCAACGGCTATCGGCTCGAAGTGGATTGGGCCACTCAGATGTCCTATAGCGGCATCTATGTGCATTCGGCGCCGTGGTCGGTCGCTGCGCAAGGTTCCAGCAATACCAGTCACGGCTGTCTCAACGTGAGCCCGGACAACGCCCAGTGGTTCTACAACAACACCAAACGCGGAGATATCGTCGAGGTTCGCAACACCGTTGGCCCTGTTCTCGCGGGCACTGAGGGCCTCGGTGACTGGAACATCGGATGGGATCAGTGGAAGGCGGGCAACGCAAGCTCGCGGTGATTCCCGGCTGTCGCGATGGTTCCCGGCTAATGCCGGCCAATTAGCGGAAACCACTCGGTCGGTTTAGTCTCAGCTCGCGGGCTGGCACACCGGTGCAGCCAACGGTAGGAGAATCCACGATGCAGATTTCCGTTCGCTCATATCTGTCCGCGGGGACGGTGGCGGTGGTCGGGGCTGGTGCCATCGCCCTGGCGCCGCCGGTCCCGGTCGCCATGCCGACTGTTGCGCCCCCTGTGGTGGCCGAGGTCTCGCTGACCGGACTCAACCTGTCTCTCAACCAGATTGTCGGAGTGCTGGGCAAAATCGGACTAAGCGATGCGATTTCCCCCGTCGTTGACCTGCTGCCTTCGAACCTCCTCAACTCGTTCGTGGCGGAATTCAGCGACCAGGCACTCGCCCTGCTCGCGGTGGCCGCCAAGGGCATTATCAGCGACGTCGGTTCGGTGGCCATGGGCCTGATTGTGGGGTCGGACTCAGTGGTCCGCACTGTCGCAACGGCGATCGTCGGTATGCCGAAGGCCCTGATCGACGCGGTGAAGGCTTTGGGTTCCGGCGGCATTCCCGCAACTCTGCAGCAGCTGGTAGCTGGAGTCACCGCGCCGCTGACCGGAGTCGTTCAGGTGATCAACGATGCCGTCAAGGCAATCCAGGTTGATGTGCAGCACCGGATCAACGACTTGGTGGTCGCGATTCCCAACCTGCTGGTCACCGTGGTCAAAGACGTCGTGACCAAGGACTTCCAGGCTGTCGCCGACCTGGTCAAGAACGCTATCGCGGGCCTCTCGAACCTGATCGGCCGGTTTCAACCGTCTGCAGGCGCCGCCTCTGTCGCTGCCCTGGCTCCCGCTGCGTCGGCGGTCCCGGCCTCTGCTGTTGCTGCGCTACCCGATGCCGCGGTTCCCGTTTCCCCGCTTCCGGCAGCCGAGGTGCCCCCGTCTGCGGCGGTCGCTTTGCGCGCTGCGTCGCGGGCCGCGCGGGTTCCGGCGCGGGGCCCAGGTGATTCCGGCGCTCCGAAGGCGGCCGCTGCCACTGCGTCCGGGGCTGCAACCGCTGAGTCCGTGGATTCCGTTTCGCCGCGGAGCATTGTGGTCAAACCAGCCCTCAAACCAGCGGATGTGTCGGCCCTGGCTGCATCTCGGTCGAAGGCCGCAGCTCATTCCCATGCTGCCGGCCGGCCGGGTAATGCCACCAGTAGGTCGGCTGCAGCTGAGTAGACTTCTGGCACTGGGCTTTTGAGGGGTGGCTGGTCAGGCTCGGTGTGTGGGCCCGGTCGTCGATGAGTGCGTTATCTGCACCTGCGTCGGCCCCTGATGCCGCGAGCACGCGAACAACACGGCTTGCATGAGCCAGATGCCCACCAATACGGCAAGTGGGACGATCCAGGCCCACTTGACCAGCTTCCGTCCCGTTGAGAGGTAGGTTGCTTTGCCTTCCCGGGATCGGTATTGCTGGTCCTGAGCCGGGTTGGGCGGTCCAGTGTACGAATAACGTTGGAAGCCGGGATCGGCGCTGCCGGGCAGGGTCGGGTCTGGTGTCCCGTAGGAGTACGGCACGTATTCCGGGTGTGAGGAAACACCAGGGTCCTCCCGCGGACTGTTACCGGTCACCGCGCCCTCCGTGGCCAACAGAAAACCGCCCCTGCGCTGATCAGGAGCGGTTTTCCCGTTCGGGGTGGCTGACGGGACTCGAACCCGCGACAGCCAGGATCACAACCTGGTGCTCTACCAACTGAACTACAGCCACCATGCGCCGCGCACGGCGGCTCTTCGATACTAGCCGTATTCCACCCCGTCGGCCGAATCCGCACCCCCGGCTGCAGTACGTTCGGCCCCCAGTTCGCTCACAATCTCGGCGATCTCGCTGTTGGACGGCCCTGGCAGCGGAACGAAGGCAGTGCGCCGGTAGTACCGGAGTTCGCGGATCGATTCCTGGATATCGGCCAGAGCCCGGTGTGCCAGGCCCTTGTCCGGTTGCCCGAAATAGATCCGCGGGTACCAACGCCGGCACAATTCCTTGATCGAGCTGACGTCGATCATCCGGTAGTGCAGGAAGTCGTCGAGTGTGGGCATGTCCCGAGCTATGAAACCGCGGTCGGTGGCTATCGAATTCCCGGCCAGGGGCGCTGTCTTGGGCGCTTTGACGTGGGAGTGGATGTAGTCCAGCACCAGCGTCTCGGCAGTCGCCAGGTCGATGCTCGACGCCCGGACCTCCTCGATCAGCCCGGACCGGCTGTGCATCTGAGCGACGACGTCGATCATTCCGTCCAGTGCAGCCTCGTCGGTGTGGATGACGACGTCGACTCCGTCGCCCAGGATGTTCAGTTCCGAATCGGTCACCAAAGCCGCGATCTCGATGAGGCGGTCAGCCCGCAGATCCAGCCCGGTCATCTCACAGTCGATCCATACCAGTTCGTCGCGCACAGCGCTCACAGTAAGCCCAACTGCGGGCCTAGCAGACCAAGTAGTGTCGTAGCGGCCTAAACGGCGGCCTAAACAGCGGCCTAAACAGCGGCCTAAACAGCAATGACGGAAGGGTTCCCGATGAGCGACGCGACAGCGACCCCTGCCCAGCAGATCGCCGCCGGCTACGCGACCACCGGGCAGGCTCTTGAGCTGGGTTCGGTGGTGGTGGCCGGCGAGGTGGACCCCACGGCGCAGATCCGCATCCCATTGGCGATGATGAACCGCCACGGATTGGTCGCAGGGGCGACCGGCACCGGCAAGACCAAGACCTTGCAGGTCATTGCCGAACAGCTTTCGGCCGCCGGTGTTCCGGTGGTGATGGCCGACTTCAAAGGCGACCTCTCCGGACTGTCCCGGCCGGGTGGGGGCGGAGACAAGGTCGACGAGCGTGCCAAGGACACCGGCGACCAATGGATCGGCACGCCATTCCCGGTGGAGTTCCTGTCGCTCGGGACCGGCGGAATCGGGGTGCCGGTGCGAGCCACGATCTCGGCGTTCGGACCGATTCTGTTGTCGAAGGTGTTGGGGCTCAGTCAGACTCAGGAGTCCAGTCTAGGGTTGATCTTCCACTACGCCGATCAGCAAGGCCTACCGCTGCTCGATCTGAAGGATCTGCGGCAGCTCATCACCTTCCTGACCAACACTCCTGAGGGTAAGACTGAACTGAAGACCCTGGGCGCGGTGTCCAGCCAGACCGCGGGGGTGATCCTGCGTGCGCTGATCAATCTCGAGGCCGACGGTGGCGACACATTCTTCGGTGAGCCGGAACTCGAGCCGGCCGATCTTATTCGTGTCGATGCGCAGGGGCGCGGCATCATCAGCCTGTTCGAACTCGGAGATCGGGCTGCCCGCCCGGTGATGTTCTCCACCTTCCTGATGTGGGTGCTCGCCGACCTGTTCAACTTCCTGCCGGAGGTCGGCGATGTCGACAAGCCCAAGTTGGTCTTCTTTTTCGACGAGGCGCATCTGTTGTTCAAGGATGCCTCGAAGGCCTTTCTGAGCCAGGTCGAGCAGACGGTCAAACTCATCCGATCCAAAGGTGTCGGTGTGTTTTTCTGCACCCAGTTACCCACCGACGTGCCGAACTCCGTGTTGTCCCAGCTCGGTGCCCGTGTCCAGCATGCGCTGCGGGCATTCACCCCTGACGACCAGCAGGCGCTGGCCAAGACGGTCCGCACTTATCCCAAGACCAGTGTCTACGACCTGGCCACCGATCTCACGGCTCTGGGTATCGGCGAGGCGATCGTCACCGTGCTCTCCGAGCGGGGTGCTCCCACGCCGGTGGCTTGGACACGATTACGTCCGCCGCGCTCGCTGATGGACAGCATCGGTCCCGAATACATCAAAGCTGCCGCGCAGTCGAGTCCGTTGTTCCTCAAGTACGGGCCCACGGTCGACAGAGAGTCGGCATACGAGATGTTGGCCGTCCGGATGGCTCCGCCGGGTTCGGTCGGAGGACCCGCCGGCGAGCCCATGGATCTGCCACCCATTCCGACAGGAATCGATTTGCCGCCGATGCCCGCCCCGGTGCAGAAGGCCGAGCCGAGCATGCTCGAGCAGATGATGGGTAATCCAGCGTTCAAGAGCGCGATGCGCTCAGCCGGCACCGTCATCGGTCGGGAGATCACTCGCAGCATCTTCGGGACGGGGCGCCGGAGGCGCTAGGCGCCGACTGTCGACGCCGGAGGCGCTAGGCGCCGACTGTCGACGCCGGAGGCGCTAGGCGCCGACTGTCGACGCCGGAGGCGCTAGGCGCCGACTGTCGACGCCGGAGGCGCTAGGCGCCGACTGTCGAC
>JAGQTV010000065.1 GCA_020438845.1 Mycobacterium sp.
ACTCCGGGGGGCCGACACCGATGGGCGCTAAAGTAGCGCGCCAGAATCAAGTAGGTCTCACCATCCTGAGCCGTGCCAGCCCGAAGCGGAGGGTCGGGTAGGAGGGAGAGCCGCCGAAGCGGCTCCCCTCCCCCCACAGATCCGGACGTGCGGATTTCCCGCATCCGGCTCTTCGTTCACAGGCAGTGCCCCCTTGCAGGGATACAGCGGGGCTGGCATCAGGTTCAGAACAGTGGATGGCAGGCGTGCGGACGGGGCAATCGAAGCCGGGTTGTCAGCGCGGAACTGAACCACTGCCACAGGAGTCGTGCCCGTTGCGAGCGGCGCGACAGCCAGGTGAACCACAGGCGCTCCGTTTGATGGAGCACCTGCCACAGTGCGGGAGTGTTGAAGGTCACACCGTAATATTGAAAGTGACCGCGCAGCCGGCGAGCCAGCGCGTCGCGCTGCTCGTCCAGCGGATCGTGACGGCATTTCCGGCACCACTCGGCGATCTTGCTCAGAAAGCGCGAAAGCCGACTGGCGGCCGTCTTCACCTTGATCACCGTCCGGTTGCCGCGCCGCGTTCGCCCTCGATAGAACGTGAACCCGAGGTAGTCGAACGTGCGCGGCAGGCCGGCGCCACCCGGCGAATCGTCGCGATCATCATCCGGCCGTGAAGCCGGTTCGCGCAGATCCACAAGGCGCGTCTTCTCGGGATGCAGTTCCAGCCCGTAGTCCGCGAAGCGGCCTTCCAGGCGGGTTCGCATGCCCTCTGCATCGGTCACATCGGTGAAGACGATCACGAAGTCGTCAGCAAAACGGATCAACTTCGCCCGACCGAGAAGGGTCGGCTTCACCTCGTTCTCGAACCAACGATCCAGCACCGCGTGCAAATAGATGTTCGCCAGCAGCGGCGAGATCACGCCGCCCTGTGGCGTGCCGTCTTCCGGGCGCGAGAGGCACCCGTCGTACAGCACGCCGGCTTTCAGCCACCGGTGAATGATCCGGCGGACTGCGCCATCCTTCAGCCGCTCGTCGAGTATCTCCCGCAGACGGTCGTGACGCACCGCATCGAAGAATCCGCGGATGTCCACTTCCAGCGCCAGCCCTGCACCCCGTTCCATCAGCGCGTTGCGCGTCGCCTTCACGGCGTCGTGTGCCGATCGCTTCGGCCGGTAGCCGTACGAGCAATCCAGAAATTCCCGCTCGTACAGCGGCTCCAGCAGCATCGCGATCGCGCGTTGCGCCACCCGGTCCTCGACCGTCGGAATCCCGATCGGTCGTTCGCGGCCGTCGGCCTTCGGAATGAAGGTGCGACGCACCGGCGGTGGCCGGTACTCGCCGCCGCGCAGCAGGTCGAGCAGGACGGGCCTGCGCGATTCCCACGTCGCCGCGTACTCCTCCACCCGCTGGCCATCGACACCCGGCGCCGTGTTCTTGCGAACCCTGCGCAGAGCCTCGTCCAGCCACGCCTCGTCCAGGTGTGAATAGAGTGACAGCAGTGGCTTGTCCCGGAACCTCTCGACGAGTTCCGCAATCTGTTGTCGCTTTGTTGAGACCGCTACCGGAATCGACATCCCGCAGTCCTTTCCGCTCCAACAGAACCTGTGACGTGACCCCCTTCCCTCCATCGGGTCGCCGTGGCGCGACTTCCCCGACTTCATCGGTACTACGAGGTCATCCGACATCTCCACGTTCGATCACGCCAGCGCTTCGGTGTGTGCCTCGCGCTGTCGCTGACATCGTCGCCGACGTGCTTTCGCAGTCGCGGACGCGCGTGCCGGCAGCGCGCGCCCGATCGCAAACGCGGGATTGCTGTACGGGCTCCCGTCGGCCCGTCCGTTGATGTCAGATCGTGGAGACCTCCCGGGTTCCCGGGCAACCCATTCGAAAGCATGCCCTGCTCTTCGACCCCGGCCGGGGTGCTGGCCTTTGCTCACCGGATTGATTCTCTCCAGCACCTGTTGCCTTCCCGCGCTTCGAAACGGTCGGCCCGTACGACTAACGCTCATTTCGGGGCTCCATCACACGGCCTGCGTCCTTGCTGTCTACGCTTCGCGGCCGACCTCGCGATCGGACTCGCGCAAGACTCGCTTCCGGCTGGTCCGGACCTTTGCCGGGCGGGACTTGAACCCGCTGGGTTGCAAACACGACTTTCCGTTGGTCAGTCCATCGGACTACCTCCTTCCCGTCATGCCGAGCTTTGCCCGGCGCACCGAAGCCGGAGCGAGGGTCGGATCCCGTCTAGGTTGTGCCGCTGTCCACGGAGATGGTGCACCCGTGCCTCGGGCCTACTGTTCCGCCGGCCAGGTGCGGAAACTACAATCCTCCGGCTACGTCTGGCCGCGCGATTGGTTCGCGCCGGAACGCTGCACATGCGCAAGGGCTTCTTTGTCACCGGAACCGACGTGGGCGTCGGCAAGACTGTGGTGGCAGCCGGCATTGCGGGCGCGTTGGCCAGCATGGAGTTCAA
>JAGQTV010000066.1 GCA_020438845.1 Mycobacterium sp.
AGTCCTTCCAGCCCCAACAACAACGACGTAGGCTCGACCATGCCCCTGGCTCTCCTTGCAGAATCTGTTTGCTTCGCAACATCCAGATTCCCGAAAGCCAGGGGCGCCTCACCTCAACGACACGCCGGGACCCTGACCAGGCATTGCCCGCTTAAACTCGAAGAGCCGCCAAACCGGACTGCCCGTTCACCCAACCCGTCACTTCGCCCGCAGCGTTCAGACAGCCCTTCCTGAGGGACAGTGCCAACCGGCCGCAGGTCGGCTGTACGGTGGCGGCCACGCTGGCGCGAACGACGCGCGCTCGCGCCGCAGCGTTGACGCAGCGAATTGGGCTGGGGTGAGGTCCGCGTGGGCGGAGTGGGGCCGGTCGGCCTTTCAGTCGCGCGCTGTCGCCAATTTGACTACCTATTAATGGCACACCACATTGTTGCGCCCCTTAGCTTTGGCGGTATAGAGAGCTTCGTCGGATTTCTTGATCACAGACTCTGGGGTGTCACCGGGACCGTAGCCGGATAGGCCTATGCTGATCGAGACGGTTTCAGGAATTCCAAAGTCGGTAGCCTCAATAGTCGCTCTGATACGTTCGGCGTAGGCGCGTGAGGAATTGATATTTGAATCACCAAACAAGATCAGAAATTCCTCCCCTCCCCACCTTGCCGCCACATTCGAACCCCTGACACAACCTCGTATGATCTCGGCGACTTTCTCCAGCACCGCGTCTCCGACTTGGTGGCCATACCGGTCATTGACGGCTTTGAAATGATCGACGTCGATCAAGGCTATTGAAAACGGAGTTGAATCATGTTCCGACCTTTGGAACTTCCGGATGAGCAATTCCGTCATGTAGTGCCTGTTGAACATCCCAGTCAACTGGTCCATTTCAGCCTGCACACGCAGCCGGCCCTCAAGCTCTTTTCGGACTCCATTTTCGGTTTCCAGCCGTTGGATCAAACGCGTTTTTTCCAGGAAAAGATTTTGTTGCTCAGTCACATCCTCACTGTACATAATTGCGCCAATTTGTTCCCCGCTCGTCCGGTCGAGCCACGGGATCATCGACCATCTCACGAACTGAACGGTGCCGTCATCGCGATGAAATTCATCGGCAGGCGATGAAAGCGATTCCCCATGCATTACCCTATGGTGCACGTCCAGCCATTCTGGCATATCCAAGACTTCGGGAAAAATTTCATAATGGCTTTTTCCTTTGACATCTAAATCCGTGATCTTGTATTGCTGGTACCAAAGATTGGAAGCGAACACATAATTCATCTTCTTGTCGAAGATGGCAATCGCCAAGGGGCTGTGTTCGGCGACGGCTGCCAGCGTGTTCAATTCGATCGCAATCTGGTCGTTCTGCCGCTGAAGCTGGTCAGCCATCGCCCGGTTTTGCTCATTCTGCTCAGCGATCTGCTGGCGCGCTTCCACCTCGGCAGTCACGTCGATGATCTGTCCGATGATTTCCGTTACCCGCCCGCCCCGGTCGCGGACACAGCTCACCGCGAGGTCGCCCCAGATCGTATGGCCGTCAGCGCGGATGAAGTGCTTGACCATCCGGTAGGCGTCGATACGACCTTCCAGGATGGCCGTAAAGTTCTTGAATTCGGCGTCCAAGTATTCCTGCGGGGTCAGATCGGCAAACGACACCTGCTTCAGCGCCTCGGCGTCGAGGCCGAAGAACCGACACGCCGCGTCGTTGACCTCGGTGAAGCGCCCCTCGGGTGTGACCAGGCACATAGCGACGGCGGCGCTTTCCATCAACCGGCGGTAGCGTGCGTCGGCTCTGGCCCGCTGCCTGCGCGCCTCCTCCAGTTCCTGCTCCGCAGCCACCTCGTCATCGATCAGGCGCAGCACGGCGCTCACACCGTCTCGGTGACCATGGTCGTCGTGGAAAGGCTTGGCGTGCAGCGCGAGCCAATGCGTGACGGCATCGGCTGAATTGACCCGAACCCGCCCCTTGATCGCACCACCATCGCCGAGCGTCTGCCATCGGTTGGCGTGGGCCTGCATATCCTCTGGCGGGACGATCTCCCACACTCCTCGCCCCAGCCAATACTCAGCCGGTGCCCCCAGTACCTCTTCGGCATTCGGTGAAATCCAGACAACGCGGTCATCACGGATGTGGCAGACAACGTCGCCGACGTTCTCGATGAGCAGACGATATTCCCGTTCGGAGGCTGCGATCAGGTCACGCTGCCGTTGAAGCTGTTGAACCAGATCGCGGTTCCGTTCTTCCGCGTTCACCTTGTCGGTGATATCGGTGATCTGGGATATGAAGTTGACCACCGCACCGTGCTCGTCGCGAACACAGCTCACCGCGAGGTCCCCCCAGATCAGTTGACCATCGGCATGGATGTACTGCTTGAGCATCCGATAGGAATCGATTCGGCCCGCGAGGACGTCGTTCACCTTGTCAAGGTCGGCTTCCAGGAACTCCGGCGCAGTCAACTCCTGCCACGTCTTCTGAGTCAAGGTGTCGGCCGGGTAGCCGAACAACTCGCAAAGCGCGTCGTTGACTTCCTCGAAGCGACCATCCGGGGTAATCAGGCACATGCCAATAGCGGCATTGTCCATCGCCTGGCGGAATTTCGCCTCAGCCGCGGCGGCGCGCTGTGCTATCAGGAATCGATCGCTGACATCACGCCAAGTCACGACGATGGCGGTTGGGGTCGCCCGGCTGGCGCGGAGGTCATAGCGGCGGGTATCGCGAAGGACTTCGTTGTCATAGGCGAAGTCGTCGAGAATCAGCGGCTCTCCGGTTTCCACGCACCGGATGTAACCGGGCAGCAGTGTGTCCTTGATGCCCGGCATGGTCTCCACCACCCCGCGACCGAGCAATTCCTCACGGGACAACCCGAGGTAGTCACATGTCGCCTGGTTGAGTTCACGGTAAACAAAGTCAACGACCCGCCCATCGGAAGCCCTCACCGCTTCCAACAGCACCTGAGGATCAAGCAACGCGTCGGAGCTCACCCGCAGCAGAGCCTGGGCCGCGTGCGTCGCCGCAGTGTCATCAGTCAGTCCTGAGACGCCTTCCATCCATCTCACCCGCCGCCGAGAGGACGTTCAAACCTTGGCGATCCGGCCAGCCACGCAACCCCGGAGCATCCGCGCGAGGCTCCCCCAAGGCATTGGCGGCTCCACACGGCAAGCATGATTTTTACTCTAAAGCCGGCAAGCCACCAGAATGCAGGAAAACCCAGGCCGCCACGTCTGAGCTTCCCACAGGCAAAGGCCGCCGGACCACAACCGTTTGACGGCCCCGAATTCGCCGTTGATCGACCAACAGGATACCGACGCCACCCAGAGTCGGGGCGTCAAAAGTCAGTCGGTGCCCTTGCTGACACGGTTTCTGCCGGTGTGTTTGGCGTGATAGAGAGCGCGGTCGGCAGCCTGCAGGAGATCGATCGCTGATGTCATGGTTTCATCAACGCAGGCTGCTCCGATGCTGACGGTGATCGCACGTTTAGGCCAGGGGGCTCGCTGGACGGTGCGGCGGAGTCTCTCCCCGATCACAAAGGCACCTTTCAGCGTGGTGTTCGGCAAAATTACCGCGAATTCCTCCCCGCCGTACCGGAAGAGCAAATCCTCAGAACGCGAGTCCAACTGCAGCAGACTCGCAACTGCCCGCAGAGTCTCATCTCCCACCGCATGGCCGAAACTGTCGTTGACTGCCTTGAAGTGATCGATATCGATCATGAGCAGCGAACACGAGGTTCTATCGCGCTTCGCCCGGGTGAACTCCTCTTCAAGTTTTTGGTCGAACCTGCGACGGTTCTTTATCCCGGTCAACACATCCGTGACCGACTGCGCTTCCAGATGCGTGCGGACCCTCTCCATGTCCCGCTGATATTCCTGCATGAGCTCGACATATTGCTCCTGGTCCAATACGGCCTGTTCCAGGGTGGCAATGCTGTGGCGCAGCTCCAACTGCTCGATGATCTGGCGGGACAGGACTCGTAAGGCTTCCAGTTGAGTCTCGGTGAGTTTGCGGGGTTCGCGATCGACCACGCAGACCGTGCCCAACGCTTCACCGGTGGGCGTGACCAGGGGTGCGCCGGCGTAAAAGCGGATATTCGGATCACCTACGACTGAAGGATTGGCGGCAAATCGTTCATCGAGGGTGGCGTCCTCCACGGTCATGACGTCGTCTGGCTGCATGATCGCGTGTGCGCAGAACGCCTCTGAGCGCGGTGTCCCCTCCCCATCAATGCCAACCTTCGCCTTGAACCACTGGCGATCGGCATCCAGCAAGGTCACGACCGCAATCGGAGTTCCACAGATCGCTGCGGCGAGTTTTGCGACATCGTCGTAGGCCCGTTCTGGCAGGGAATCCATGATGTTGTACTCGCGCAGCGCGTTCAGCCTCGCCGGTTCGTTCTCGGGAACGGGAAATGGTGCCGCCAACTTGCCAAACCGCCCTCAGAATCCCTGCTTCGGGCGATCGATATTCGTCATGATCGACACGATAAAGCAGCATTGGGCCCAGCGGACCTCATCGTTCGCGTCTTCTCATTCTGAGCCCACCGACCTATTGATTTCGGTCACACCACGTCCGCCACATCGTCAAAGTCGCGGCGCACCAGAGAGTTGTTGGATTTAGCCGCCTACCAAACCACACACCCGTTAGGCTGCCCGAATCCTCCGGGATCAAAGCCCACAAGGAGTTGGTGTGGCGGTGAACAGACTGATTGTCGGTGCGGTGCTGGCCACCGCATCTGCCATCGCCACGGGTATGGCCGGACCTGCGGGAGCAGATGCATCCACCGCACCCGCGCCACCCATGGGAGCCGCGAACGTCGTTGACCGGGGCGCACAAGCGTTGGACTGGGCACGCGATCAGATGGCGTCCAACCCGGACAACCCGGTGCAGTGTGAGACCTTCGTGGAACAGGCTTACAACCACTCGTTCCGGTACGGCTCAGCGATAGAGGCGTTCAACGACCTGAACGCCAAAGGCAAGATCTTCACCGACACCAACGGCATCCCCACCGGGGCACTGGTGTTCACCAGCGATCCTCGCTTTGACGCCGGATACGGCCACGTCATGCTCAGCCAAGGCGATGGAACCTATCTGACGGCGAACTACGTAGTAGCACCCAAAATCCGCGTTGTCCGACTCGGCCAGAACCGATTCCTTGGTTGGGCCTATGCCCCTTGAGCTGGACTTCTGACTTCGCTTTCGTCGCTATTCCGCTACGCGGAAATAGGGTTCGACCGTGCCGCTGAGCTTGATGACCATGGGATTTCCCCGGCGATCCTTGGCGGTGGGGACTTCAACACGCACCCAACCCTCGGCGACGTTGTATTCGTGCACATTGGTTTTCTCGACGCCGTTGAAGCGAATACCCACGTCGCGGCCGAGCACCTCTTCGCTGTAGAAGGGGCTGCGCGGATCAATGGAGAGGTGATTCGGCGGAGTGTCTGTGGTCTGGTCCTCGGACATGATGGCTTTCGTTCGATGCTGACTTAGGTCTTGGGTTGATTCGCTGGGAACTCAAGCGACCCTAACCGGCGAAACCAACTCCCCGGCGTCGGGCCTCCGGATTACCCGGCGACTGCGCGGCCCCCCGGGAGATTCCCTCGACCCGTGGCGAACCATGTGTTGGCATAGTGGTCGTGGGACATCAGATTTGGCCGCCGGCAGAACTCTCCGTGGTGACACCAGGGCTGACCCTGCGCTACATCAGTGACGAACTGGCCGTGGAACTCGCGCACCTGGCTGCCGCAGGGATCCACGACCCGGCGATGCAACCGTTTTCCGAACCCTGGACCGATGTGCCGTCACCACAGCTGGAACAGAACACGCTGCGCTACTTCTGGAAGTGTCGCGCTGAGACGACCGCCGAGCACTGGGACTTGTGCCTCGGCGTCGTGGTCGAGGGAAAACCGGCAGGAGTCTGCACCCTTCACGGCGATGACTTCCCGACCCGACGTAGCGCCACCACCGGTTCCTGGCTTGGGCGGGGCTTCCAAGGACAAGGCCTCGGTCGGGAAATGCGTCAGGCCGCCCTGCACCTGCTATTCGCCGGGTTCGGTGCGGAGCGCGCCGTCACCCGGGCATGGCACGACAACGCGGCGTCGGTGGCTGTGACTCGATCATTGCCGTACACCCAGACCGCCACCACGCAGGAAAGACGGCGAGACCGGCTGGACACCATGATCGAATTCACGATGATGGCCGAGCAGTGGAACGCCATCAAACGTAACGACATCCAACTAAACGGAGTGCCGGCTGTGCGTGAGCAACTCAACATCGAGGTGCGCCCCACACCATCCGGGACCTAGCGAACGCAACGACCGCGACGGTCAGGACCCCGACCCAGTGCGTGTCAGCGTCGGTGAATCTCCGGAACATGAACATCAGGAACCCGCACATCCGGAACCCGAACATCCGGTACATGAATGTTCGGAACCGGCACGCCGGGCACATGGATGCCGGGTATGCCAGGTATGCCAGGAACTCGGAGGTAGGGGGCGATATTCGGGACGTTGAGGCCGAAGCCCGGGTCGAAACCGATTCCTATGGGGAGCGGGTCGAATCCGATCCCGATAGGGACGGGATTGAAGACCGGCACCGGAACGGCAGGCGCGAAATCCACACCGGCAGGCGCCCAGGGTTCGCACTGCCCATTGGCATTGTTGTAGAACATGCCGACGCCGCAATCGTCGAGGGCATGTCCGGGCGGGGCGAACACCAACGCCAGGAACGCAACCCCTGCGGTCACCGCGGCGGAGTCGCGCCGCCAACAACCCGTCATGACTGGCTGGTGGAGAGGCTCATATAAAGGCCCTGGACCTTGCTGACCGAGACGGTGGTGTCGTCGGTGGTCCCGTCCTTCGTGACATGGCACGTAGTGCTGGAGCCAACCTTGCCTTCCAGTCCGGCGTCGCAGGTAACCTCGGCCGATACGTTCGCCGCGAAAGCCTTCTCCAGTTGGGCCTTGGTCATCGACGGCGCGAAGTCGTAGTCGATGTTGCCGCCGTCCACCTTGGTCACCGTCGTAATCGCCTGAACCGACGTGGTGTCGTTGACCACCACCTCGCACGTTGCGGTCTTGCCGACCTCGCCTGTCAGGCCGGAAGCGCACGTGACCGACTTCGGCGGCGTGGCCGTGGAGATCCGGCTGGTGAGGCTTTTCTGCAGGTCCTCAGCGCTGATCGACGGTGTGTTGGTGGCCGAGGCCTTGGTATCGCCCTTGTCATGATCATCTTTGGCTGAACAGCCCGAAATTCCGAAGCCGAGCAGGCCTGCTGCGACAAGCACCGCAGCACCCGCTCTTCTTCCGACGGTCATCACCACGGACCTCCCGTACGTCACTCGAGCAATCGGCATGTCGGAGCCGACGCTAACAAACGCTCCGATCGCATACGGCGGAAATCGACAGGCCCTTAGGCCGGCCTTCACTTGGCCGGCCTCGGTCCCGGGAGCCGAAAACACTGAGCCCGCAAAGTCGAAGGTGCCGAAACGGACACTGCCATGACATTGCCGTGATATCCCGCCCATCGGACGATAAACCTCTAACGTGCATAAATCAGTCGCCCTCTGCTAATCTCTACTTTGCTGGCTACGCAAGAGCGCAAAAGTATCAGCTACCGAATGCCCACCAACCCAAGAAGGCTCCAGTACAGACATGGCCACCAATGCGTCGGGCACCCCGGTCCCGCCGGAGGGGCGCCGAAGCGACGGCCAGGTGCCGATTCGCGTCTGGGACTGCAGCCGGCTCGGGCTGCAGGCAAACCCGCCGGACACCAAGGGCCCGTTTGGCGGTCTTCGGCGCCGGCGCTGAACGCTGTGTGGCCGTCCGCCAGCGGTTCGGTTCCAGCTCGATTTAGGCCCTGACATCAATCCCGAATACCCTGAAATTCCATGACCGCTCCAACCAAGACCCGCCACCGGCGCGTGGTGTCGTTGACTGCGGCAGCGCTAGCGATGCCGGCGGCCATCGTCGCCACCACCGGCGCGAGCGCGAGCCCCGTCTCACCCAGGCAGGCACACTGGCAGCCCCAGATCGTCACTGCCGCCGCTTCGGGCACCCAAAGCCAAGCCGTGGCTGCCCGCTACATCGTCGCCGAGAATGCGGCGAGTCGACTTGCCACGTTCATTCGCAGCCGCCGCCCGCTACCGCCAGGAATCTGCGACGAGCGCGGGCTGCAGGTCCAGACGATTCGGTTGGAGCGTGCTATCAGTGCCGCATTCCCCGAGATTCATCAGATTGGGGGCGTCCGCGCCGACGCGCTGAAATGGCATCCGAACGGTTTGGCGATCGATGTGATGGTCCCGGACTGGTCCACGCCCGAGGGGAAGGACCTCGGTGACCGTATCGCGGCGTTCGCCTTGGCCAACACCGCCAGGTTTGGCATAGAACACGTCATCTGGCAGCGGGTCTACCATTCAGCCGCCGGTGACGGGAAGCTCATGGCGGATCTCGGCGATGATGACGCCAACCACTACACCCACGTGCATATCGCCACTCACGGTGGCGGCTACCCGACCGGGGTCGAATCGTACTTCGTGTAGGACTTGCCGAGCGTGGATCTACCGGCGGATGGATCGCACGACAACCACGACGGTGATGGTGCTCAGGCCAGCCAGTGCGGCGATGACGGCGGGTTTCTTCAAAAACTCCAGAACCGCCGCTTTGACATCGTCGGCCACCCGTTGGGGGTTGGCGCGCTCGGCGAGCGAGTCGACCGTCAGGGCCAGGCGATCGCGCGCTTGGGCGATCTCCTGCTTGATGACCTCGGGATCCCGGTCCGCCACTTTCGTCCTCGCTTCTGCCCCAGCCGATACCGCCCCGGCCAATACGATGCTGCGGCACTACCCTAGTTCAGAAGGCTCGAGAAGGGATGGATCGTGACCGATACAGCACGACTGGAAGTCGGCGACACCGCACCGGCGTTCAACCTGACCGCCGATGACGGAAACACGGTGAAGCTTTCGGACTACAAAGGCCGCAAAGTGATCGTGTACTTCTATCCGGCCGCCCTGACTCCGGGTTGCACCAAACAAGCCTGCAGCTTCCGTGACGGATTGGCCGAACTCAACGACGCCGGGATCGACGTGGTCGGGATCTCGCCGGACAAGCCGGAGAAGCTGGCCAAGTTCCGCGACGCCGAGGGACTGACGTTCCCGCTGCTCTCTGACCCTGAGAGGAAAGTTCTGACGGCCTGGGGTGCGTTCGGGGAGAAGAAGATGTACGGCAAGACCGTTCAGGGGGTGATCCGGTCGACGTTCCTGGTGGACGAGAAGGGCAAGATCGCGGTCGCCAACTACAACGTCAAGGCTGCCGCTACGGCCACGCTGATCCAGAAGATGATCGCCGCCAATTCCTGAAGGGTTCAACGCGAGTCGGGCACGCTCGCTCAGCGCTTAGCACGGACGCGCCAGAAATTGACCGCGACCAGGACCGCCCCGGCCAACCCGGAGAGCCAGGCGAGCGGGATCAATGCGAACGGCTCATGCAGCCGTCCGTCGGCCTCAACATCAGAGCCGATCACTCGGTAGGCCACCAGGAATGCGGCGGCCACGGACAAAAGCAGGAGGCCGGCTGCCAGCGGGGCGCGCCGGCGACCACCAGAATTGATCTTCGCCACGCGGTCCAGGGTAATTCCCCGACCGGTCCGTCAAGGCCGCGGTTGTTCGGTAACCGCGTAGACCAGACGGGCGAACTGACCCAGGGCGGACGCAGAGACCAGCCGCAGGCGGTCCGCTCCCACATGCCTCGGGAGCAACGGCGCGCCGCCGGATAGCGCGACCGGAGCGACGGACAACCTGATTTCGTCCAATGCGCCGGCGTCGAGAAACTGCCCCGCCAGTTCACCGCCGCCGACAACCCAGATATCCCCCGCACCGGCGGCCGCACGGATCTCGGGCAGCACATCAGCGACAGAGCCCGAGACGAAGCGGACGTCCGCACCGGTGGGTACCGGGAGTTCGCGGGTGGTGAAGACGAACGTCGGCTTGTCGCCGTAGAACTGACGCCATTTCTCAGGTTGGTCGAGGATGTGCTCTTTCTCGACAACCCACTCATACGTCGACGAGCCTTCCACCATCACCGCTGCATCCGGCGGGCCCAGCGCCCCATCGGGAATCCCACTGCCGTCGACAGCGAACAGCCAATCCAGGGAGTTCTCGTCGTCGGCGATCCAACCGTTCAGGGTTGTCGCGGTATCGAAGATGATCCGCCCCACGGGACTAGCCTAAGGCCCAGCCCCAAAGCTCACCGTCAACATCGGCACCAGATGTAACACCGCTCCCAATCTCACCGACATCACGCTCAAGTAACGATTGCGGTACACAGGCCGCAGGTGAATGATCCGGAGGATCGATGGGACGGCTCGGACGCGTGTTCGCATGGATCGTGGCTGCCCTGGCGGTCCCTGCAACGGTGGCATTCTCCCCTGTCCACCCGTCGGAAGCCCCCGGGTGGCAGCCCCAGGTCGTGGCCGCCAACGCCGCCCCGGTCGCTGCAAGCTACGTTCGGGTGAGCCGGCGGGCGCTACCCCCCGGCGTCTGCAGTGAGCGCGGGCTTCAGGTCCAGACGATCATGGCCGAGCGCGCCATCAGCGCCAGGTTCCCGCAGATCCGCGAAATGAGCGGCGTCCGGCCGGACGGCATGAAATGGCATCCCAACGGCCTGGCCATCGATGTCATGATTCCGAACTGGAACGCACCGGAGGGTCGGGCTCTCGGCGACCGCATCGTTGCCTTCACCTTCGCCAATGCCGACAAGTTCGGGCTCGAGTACGTCATCTGGCAGCGGACCTACCGTCCCGCCAGCGGAAAGCCCCACCTGATGGAGGATCGGGGCAGCGCCGACGCAAACCATTACACCCACGTGCACATCTCCTCCTACGGTGGTGGCTTTCCGAAGGGCGGGGAAACCTACTTCCTCAACTGATCGGCCGGATCTCCCGCCCCGAGCTTCTCCAGCAGCAGAGCCTCGGTGCAGGCGGCCCGTTCGAGTACCCCCAGATGCAGGCTCTCGTTGACGCTGTGTGCCTGGGTGCCCGGATCCTCCACACCAGTGACCAGGATGGTTGCGTCGGGGAACGCCTCGGCGAATTCGGCGATGAACGGGATGGACCCACCCAGACCCATATGAACAGGTTCGACCCCCCAGGCTTGCCGGAAGGCCGCGTGTGCCGCCTCATAGACCGGGCCACTGGCGTCGATCGCGTAGGGCTGGCCGACGTCGCCCGGCGTCACGGTGACCTGAGCTCCCCAGGGAGCGTTCTGCTCGAGATGGCGACGCAAGGCATCGAGATGTCCGGCGGCGTCGCCACCCGGGGCAACCCGCAGACTGACTTTGGCACTGGCCCGCGGGATCAACGTGTTGGACGCCTGCGCAATGGGCGTGGTGTCGATGCCGATGACCGTGATAGCCGGCTTAGCCCACATCCGTTGAGCCACGGTGCCAGAACCGATCTCGGCCACGCCGTCGAGCAAGCCGGATTCGGCGCGCACCCAGTCCGAGCCGCGGCCGACGATCGCCGCGTCGGCCTCATGCAACCCGGGAACCGCCACATTGCCGTCATCGTCGTGCAGTGTGGCCAGCAGGCGCACCAGCGCAGTCAGGGCGTCGGGGACCACTCCACCCCACAGGCCTGAGTGCAACCCGTGGTCGAGCGTCGCCACTTCCACGACGCAGTCGGCCAGCCCCCGCAGCGACACCGTCAGCGCGGGGATCTCGGTTGACCAATTGTCCGAATCGGCGATCACGATGACGTCGGCGGCAAGTTTGTCCTTGTGGGCGGCCAACAATCTGCTCAGGGACGGCGAACCACTCTCCTCCTCCCCCTCCACGAACACCGTCACGCCCACCGGAGGCCGGCCGGCGTGAGCCCGGAAGGCCGCCAGATGGGTGGCGATCCCGGCCTTGTCGTCGGCGGTGCCGCGGCCGTACAACCGGCCGTTGCGTTCGACCGGTTCGAAAGGCGGGGAATCCCATTGCGCTGCATCGCCTTCCGGCTGGACATCATGGTGGGCGTAGAGCAGGACGGTGGGCGCTCCGGGTGGGCCGGGGTGGCGAGCGATGACGGCAGGCGCGCCTCCCTCGGCAACGATCTCCACATCGGCGAAGCCCGCACTCCGCAACAGTGCGGCCACCTTGTCGGCACTGCGGTGGACATCCGGGTGGCGGGCAGGGTCCGCCCAGACCGACTCGATGCGCACCAGATCTTCCAGGTCGCGGCGGACATCGGGCATCAGTTCCCGGACACGTTGAACCAGATCACTCACCAGGCCGAGACTAGCCGCCGAGGTCGCGCTGGCGTCACGGTCGGCACCGAGCGTGACGCCAGAGTCACGGGTCGGGAAGGTCAGCCGAGGCTCTCGATGATGGCGACGGCCGCGGCGGTATCACCCTCGTGGGTCAGCGACACGTGGATGACCACATCGGCCAGGTGCTCGGCCACGGCTCCGCTGAGCCGGACCTTGGGCCGTCCCCACATGTCGGTCACCACCTCGATATCCCGGTGGATGCCTTCGGGCAGCACCGGGCGCTGCGCGAACCGCGAACCCGACCACGCCTTGATGACGGCCTCTTTGGCGGCCCAGCGGGCGGCCAGATGCCGAGCGGCAAGCGAACTCTTGTCCGCGGCATCGCGGCGCTCCCCCGGGGTGAATGTCTCGTGGAACACGGTGCCCGGACGGTCGACCTGCTCCGCGAAGTCCGGAATAGACACCAGGTCTATGCCCACACCTACGATCGCCACGCGCAGACCATAACCGCTAAAGCGCCGCGATGGAACTCGCGTTGCGGCTGCGCCGGAACAACACCAGCACGACGATTATCGCCGTGACTGGCACGACGGTCATCACCAGATTCAGATCGTGCGCTGCCTCGAGCATGCTCGATCTCGCCTGGGAGATGACCCACGCTGTGCGCTCGGGGTCGAGCCCGCCTACAACCGGCGCGTCGGCGGTGGCGCCCAGGATTTCACCGGCCTGCTTGGCGTCGATGCCGGTGCCCGCCAGTTTCGCGTCGGCGCCACGGGTGAACAGCGCGATGGCCGAAACGGCGAACAATGCCGACCCGAGACCGTTGAAAGTCCCCCCGACCGATGCCTTCACCGCCGACACCACGCCGCCGAGGTGGGTGGGTGCACTGGACATCATGACCGTCGCCTGCGGTGTCTGCACGATCGCGCCACCGACCACCGTCAGCGTCATGACAGCCGCGACAGCAGCGATCGGGGTGTCGGTTTGGAAGGAGAGTCGGACCAGCAGACTGACCGCCAACACCGCAAGACCCGCCACGACGACGGTGGCGTTCCCCACCCGAGTCGCGGCCCGCCCGGCAGCGACGGCGGCCAGCGCCGAGAGCAGAGTGGCCGGAATGAGAAGCAGCGCGAACGACACGGTCGACAGTCCCCGGATGACAACCAGGTAGTAGGTGACCATGATCATCGACCCGCCCTGCACGAGGTTGTTGGCGGCACCCGCGCTGACCACGGCGTTGAAGCGGGGCGAACGGAAGATGCGCATGTCCAGGGCCGGTTCGTCGCAGCGCAGTTCCCACCACACGAACACGATGCCCGCGACGATTCCGACCAGGATCGGCACTGCCGCCCCGAGGTTGACCCCGCTCTGCAGTCGGGTGATTCCGTAGGTCAGGCCGATGAGGGCGGCGGCTACCAGGAGCAGCCCGGGGATATCGGTCCGGTGGTGTGAACGCGGCGTATCCGGGACATAGCGCAGGGTGATCAGCACTACGACGATCATGACCACCGGCGTGACGAGAAAGCCGCTGCGCCAACCGATTCGCTCGCTCAGCAGGCTGCCGACCGCCGCGGGGGCCACCCCGAACGCGTAGACCGCACCGAGGAACATCGCGATCGCCCCCGCGCGCTGTTCGGCCGGGAAAACCGAGTTCATGATCGCCAGGGACAGAGCGCTCAGGAAGGCGAACGCGACCCCGATGCACGCCCTGGCGATCAACATGACGGCGACGTTGGGGGCGGCGGCGGAGAGCAACCCGAATACGACCGCGCCCCACGCACCGGCGACGAACATCCGCCTCATGCCGTACCTGTCCCCCAGGACACCTGCTCCGAGAACGGAAGCACCCAGGGTCAGGGTCGCCAGAGACGTCACGAAGATCGTCGTACCGGGCGAGAATTGCAGGCCGCCGCGGATGACGGAGATGTTGGCCGACATGATCCGCAGATCACCCAGAACAACGGCGTTGCCCAGCCCCATGGCCACCGTGGTCATGGCTGCCGCCAGCCCGCTGACCTGCTCCCGCTGCCCCACCAGGCGATGCTAGACGGCGATGCTAGACGGCGATGCTAAGCGGACCTACCCGACGTACTCTCCGTCCGCGCCCAGCCGTGACGCCGGGTCCAGCAGCATGTGCGCTTCCTCGCCCTTCTCGGCCGCCCCGGAGTCGAACCGCCGGCCTGCCGGCCGCTCGTACATCGACCGCCCGCCAGCCATGGCTTCGGCCAAGCGGCGTTGTCCGGCCAGGACCCGTGCGTGCGCCCGCTGGACGTAGGCCGCCCGTTCGTCGGGGTTCACCGCAGCCAGGAACGCCTGCGGATGCACCAGTGCGATCAGCCCGGAGACGTGCCCGAAACCCAGGCTGGTCAGCAGACCCGCCTTCAAAGGAACCTTGTCCCCGAGGTGCAGGGTCTCCCGCGGCCACACGAAGTGGGCGGAGGTGGCCATCTCCTCGTCGACGCAGTCCAGGCTGCGATTGGGGGGAATGACCCCGTCGCGCAGGACTTGGCACAGCCCGATCGCCTGGAAGACGGCGGCACCACCCTTGGCGTGACCGGTGAGGCTCTTCTGCGACACCACGAACAGCGGAGCGCCGGGCGAACGGCCCAGAGCGTCGGCCAACCGCTCGTGCAGCTCGGTCTCGTTGGGGTCATTGGCCAGCGTCGAGGTGTCGTGCTTGGAGATCACGGCGACGTCGTCGGCACTCACCCCCAGCTTGGCCAGCGACCGCGCCAGCGCCGAATCACGCCCCCCGCGACCGGCACCGAGTGCACCGAGTCCCGGAGCGGGAATGGAGGTGTGCACCCCGTCGGCGAAGCTCTGGGCATAAGCCACCACGCCCAGCACCGGCAGGCCCATCTTGAGCGCGAGGTCGCCGCGGGCCAACAGGATGGTTCCTCCGCCTTGGGCCTCGAGGAAACCCAGCCGGCGCCGGTCGTTGGCGCGCGAGAACTTGGCGTCGCTGATGCCGCGCGCACGCATCATCTCGGTATCGGCCGTGGCGGCCATGTCACCGAAGCCGATGACGGCGTCCATGATCAGATCGTCGAAGCCCCCGGCAACGACCAGATCGGCCTTGCCGAGGCGGATCTTGTCGACACCCTCCTCCACCGACACCGCCGCAGTGGCACAGGCGCCGACCGGATGCACCATGGCTCCATAGCCGCCGACGTAGGACTGCATGACATGGGCAGCAACGACATTCGGCAAAACTTCCTGCAGGATGTCGTTGGGCTTCGAGGTTCCCAGCAGGTTGCCGTGGAACATCCGCTCCATCGACGTCATGCCGCCCATACCGGTGCCCTGGGTGCTGGCCACCTGGCTGGGATGCACCCACCGCATCACTTCCGCCGGGGTGAAGCCCGAGGACAGGAACGCGTCGACGGTGGCGACGATATTCCACAGTGCCACCCGGTCGATCGAGGTGGCCATGTCGGGGCTGATCCCCCAGACCGTCGGGTCGAAACCGGTGGGAATCTGCGCGCCGACGGTGCGCGACAACTTCATCGTGCGCGGCACCCGAATCTCGGTGCCCGCCTTGCGGATCACCTCCCAGTCGCCGGAGTTGGGGACGGGCCGCACCACAGTGTGTTCGGGATCGGAATCGGCGAAAGCGCGGGCCTCGGCCTCCGAGGACACCATGAAGCTGAAGTCGCGGTCCAGGAAGACGCTGACCAACAACGGCGCTTTGGCCCCCGGGCCGATGACGCCGTCGTCGACGAATTCCCTTATGCCGCAACGTTCGACAACAGTATCGTGGTAGCGCTCGACCAGTTCGGCCTCATCGACCAGGTCACCGCCGGCGGTGTCGTACCAGCCGGGTTTGGGATCGTTTTCCCATTTGACCAGACCAGTCGTCCAGGCCAACTCCAGCACGCCGGCTGCCGACAACTCACCGGAAACCTCCATCTCGAAACGCGTGCGTGACGATCCGTAGGGGCCCAGTTCCGCTCCACCGACTATGACGACCAGATCGGCGGGGTCGACGTCGAGGTCCGCCCAGGACGGCGGCGGCGCCGCACGATACCCCCGTGGCGGCGAGGGCAGCGCAACGATGGTGCCTGCTGGCTCGTCGCTGGAATCCGTTGTCTCCCGGCTCATCCCGTCGCGGGCCTTGGCGGCCAGTTCGGCCATGTCGAGCTGGACATCGCCGAGGCCACCGGTGAGGTCCACCCGAAGCGGAGCTCCGGCGGCGGCCACCCTGGCCTCCGGCGTGCACAATTCGAGCAACATCGCCGCCATCTCGGCAGTGGAGTAGGTGGTGACGCCGGCCTCCTCGACGGCGTCGACGACGACGTCGTTGTGACCCATCAGGCCGGTGCCTTTGGTCCAGCCGATCAAGGCGTGCGCGAGGGTGACCCGCTGCGCCCACGAGGTCTCGGCAGCCCACCGGGCCACCACCGCATCCAAGGCGGCCTTTGACTCACCGTAGGCGCCGTCGCCGCCGAACATTCCCCGGTTGGGCGAGCCGGGTAGCACAACGTGCAGCCGCGATGCGATGTCACGGTCGGCGCCGATCGCCGCACACCCGCCGATCAGCCGCTCGACGGCCCACAGCAGAACCTTCATCTCCATCTCGGAGCGCGACCCCGCCTCCGACAGGTCACCGGCCACCCGCGGCGCAGCGAACGGGAAGAGCAGCGTCGGAGTCTGAGCATCCTTGATGTGCAGGGCTTTCGGACCGAGATTCTCGGACTGTTCGTTGCCCACCCAGGACACCAGCGCGTCGATGTCGGCGTAGGAGGCCATGTTTGCCGGCACTACCCAGAGCGCCGCGCCGAAGCGGGCGTTATCGCGATACAGCGACTTGTAGAACTCCAGTCGCTCGTCATCGAGGCGCGAGGTGGTGGCGACTACCGTGGCCCCGCCGTCGAGCAGTTGCGCCACCACCGCAGCGGCGATGGAGCCCTTCGAGGCTCCGGTCACAACAGCCACATCCTCGCCGTAGTGGCCGGTAGCAGGATTCTCCGCGCCGGCGGCGATACGGGCGAACAGTGAGGCGTGCACGAGGCGGCCCGCTGCCAGCGCCCGGCCGCGCCACCAGTCGGCCTGGGTGGCCACCACATGACCGGTACCCTCGAATCGTTCGGACAGCCGGGCCCAGTCGGCCTCGATCTCATCTTCCTCGGCCAGCCATAGTCTGACCAGATCCTCGCGTGCGCTCGCCCACCGGTCGTCGAGCAGCACAGCCTTGCGTGCGTCGAACACCGGGGCCACCAAACGCGGCCAGTCCGAACCCAATTCGGCGGTCACCAGGTCGATCAGCTCGGAGTCGGCGGTGGCGGAAGGGGCAGTCACCGGGGTGTCCAGGCCGAGTTGTCCCAGCACCAGCCGGGCTGCCGAGGCGAGCACGCCGCCGGGGCCGGTCACCGTCTCGGCGAAGGCGTCCAAGGCGGCAGAATCCACCACGGAGCCCGCTCCGCCCCCTCCGGCTGACGGCAGTGCCACCGAAACTCCCCGGCGCGCAGCCACGGCCGCCACCGCGGCGTCGATGGCCTTGTCCACCGCGGCGGCATCGGTCAACGGCCCGTCGTGCAGGCCCCCCAGCGATCCGCCCCGCACACTGCTGCCCTCCCGGGTGCCCAGTGCGAGTTCCACGGTGACGTGTTTGACCCAACCCGGTCCCAGCTCCCAGGTCTTGGTCACCCGGTCGGCAATCGCTGCCGGCCGTCTGCCGGACGGGCCGAGGGCCGCCCGCAGTTGGTCGTTCACGGCGTCGGAGAGCACCGGGCCGAACGGCTTGTAGGTCCGGGCCAGCTTGCTCACCTGGCCGCGCAGTGCTGTCAGGTCGGCTTCGGCGGCTCCGTCGATGGCGCCCAGGTTCAGCTCCGAACCGAGATCGACGAGCAATTGGTTGCGCCGCGAGGAGGCGCCGTCGGTGATCGACTCGATCGAGTCCAGGGGCTCGATCTGGTCGATGCGCATCTTGGTCGACAGGGCGATCAGCGCCAGCGTGGCATCGGCGGCGTCGAACGGGATGTCCTCCGGACGCGGTCCCGACGGCGCCGCCACCGGGACGGGCGACGCTGCCACGACGGGCGTTTCAGCGACAGCGACCGTCTCGGCGGGTTCGGCGTCCGGTTCTTCGGCAGGATCCTCGTCGGTGCCGAACAGCACCGCCGCGTCCCGCTCGACATTGAGCACTTCGACTGTGCTGTAAGCGTATTCGGGCAGCTTCAGGGTGTTGTTGGCCAGGCCGGCCACCGTGGGCGCAGACTTGACCCCGATTTCGACGAAGCGCTCCACGCCAAGGCCACCGGCGGCTTCCTCGGTGAACAGCAGGTCCTGCGTCTCGATCCAGCGCACCGGGCTGGCGAACTGCCAGGCCAGCAGTTCGACGACGACGCGGCGGCCGAGTTCTTTGGGGCGCTCGGCGATCCAGGTGTCGTAGTCGGCCAGGATCTCGTCGAGCGGTTCGGCGGGCACCAGGTCGCGGATCTCGGCGATGAAGTCACGATCCAGGGTGAACAGCCGAGGCACCAGGTTGGGGATGTAACGGCCGATCAGAACGGCCGGATCGGCATCGGCGGGCATGATCCGTTCCAGCGAGCGCCGGAACTCGTCGACCCCGACGCGCAACACGTCGGAGTGGAACGGCACGTCGATGCCCGGAACCTGGATGTAAGCCCGTTTGCCGCCGGTGATCTCCCGACGACGTTCGATCTCCTCCTCCAGTGCGTCCAAGCCGGCCACGGTGCCGGCGATGGCATATTGCGAACCGCGCAGGTTGAAGTTGACGATCTGCAGGAACTCACCGGTGCGGGTGGCGATGTCGGCGACGAACTGTTTGACGTCGGCGTCGTCGAGGTCGATCTGCGACGGCCGCATGGCGGCCAACCGGTAATTGGACCGGCCGAACTCGTCACGCGGGACGATGTCGTGCATCTTGCTGCCCCGGTGGAAGACCACCTCCAGCAGTGCCTCCAACTCATAAACGCCGGTCACGCAGGCCAAGGCCGTGTACTCCCCGACCGAGTGCCCGCAGGCGATCGCGTTGTCGACGAAGGCACCCTTCTCCCGCATCTCGGCGACCTGGGCGGCGGCCACCGTCGCCATCGCCACCTGGGTGAACTGAGTCAGGTAGAGCACGCCCTCGGGATGCTGGAATAGCACACCGTCGGCGATCAGGCTGGTGGGATTGTCACGCACCACGTGCAGCACCGAGAATCCGAGACTTTCCCGGGTGAAGGCGTCAGCGCGGTCCCACACCGCCCGGGCGGCCTTGGACCGCGCCCGGACCTCCATGCCCATGCCCTTGTGCTGGATCCCTTGGCCGGGGAAGGCGTACACGGTTTTCGGGGCAGCCAACCTGGCGGTCGCCGACATCACGAGTTCACCGTGGACTTTGGCCGTGACCTCCAAAACCTCGGCACCCAAGTCGATTCCGACCCGATCGACGCGGAAGTCGACCTCGTCACCAGGCTTCACCATTCCCAGGAAGCGGGCCGTCCAACCGATCAGCTTGCTCGGCGGAGCGGGCTTACCGTCGGTGGCGGTCACGACGTGCTGGGCCGCGGCCGAGAGCCACATGCCGTGCACGATCGGCGATTCCAGGCCGGCCAGCAGCGCCGCGGTGGTGTCAGTGTGGATGGGGTTGTGGTCGCCGGACACCACGGCGAACGGCCGCATGCCGACCGGCGCGGTGACGGTGACGTCGCGGCGTCGGCGGCGCGGGGTCTCGGTGGCGTTCTCCGACACCGCTCCTCCGGCCCGTACCGGGTCGGTGAGTGCGGCTGTGCCGGTTCGTCCGCGGATGGCGAATCGTTCCTCGAGCACCGCCAGAACGGTGCCGGCCGTGTCGCTGATATTGACGGTCACCGGCACTACCCGCCCGACCTCGGTGTCGACGGCGGGTGCCGAGGTCGCGGTGACCATCAACTGGGTTTTGTGCGGCGGCAGCGGCTTGAGCAGCTGAACGGCGTGGTCGAGGTGGACCAGACTGAGCAGCCCCTCGACCACCGGGAACCCCGTCTTAGTCACCGCCCCGCCGATCGCGGCGAACACCGCGGGCCAGCACCGGCCGACCAGCGCGTCGGGAACCGTGGTCAGGGTCGGGGCCAGCGGCGCGCCGAACGTCGCGGTGACCCCGGTATGGTCTGCGACACGTTCGGGATCCCACTCCGCGGCGACGGTGGCCGAGCCCCCGACCAGGCTGGGCAGAGCGTCCGGGCCGTCCACGCCGGCGGCGATGGCCAGAACCGACTGCATCGCGGCGGCGGCATCGGCCGTGATGACGATCGGTGCCCCGCCGTCCGCGACCGTCGGCGGAAGGGTGAAGGCGATGTCGATCCAGGTGCCCGAGAGCGGCACGCTGAGTATCACGCGGTCCTTGGCCACGGCCTCCAGTCGCGCACCGGTGGAATGGTTTGTCGCCGTCCTGCCCCCGTGCACCTGCCACTCAGCCGGCGGAGCCAGCCGGTGGACCGGGTTGACCGCGGTCCGGCCGGCCCACAACACATCCGGGGAGTCCAGCACGATACCCAGCGGACCGCCGACGTCGGCCCGGACATGCAAGCGCGAGGCCACCGGCTGGGGCGCCGCCCCTGTGGCCAGCACTTCCTGCACCGCGGCAGCCTCGAAGCGGTCGAGCAGTTCGCCGACGGGTTCGTCGACCCGCGTGATGCCCGCGACCGCGGCAGTGCCCGGGATGACGCAGACCTGGTCAGCGGTGTAGCGGGGGTCGTGCGCCTGCCACAGGGAGTCGCTGCGCCACCATCGGCGAACATCCTTATCGATCACCGGCACGAAGTTGACCGGCTTACCGAGGGTCTTGCACAGTTCGACGAAGAACGGGACGTCGGCGGGGTGCAGCAGAACCGTCCCGGCGTCAGGATAGCGGTCGAGCAGTCGCGCGAGCGCCGAGGCCGGGTGGTCAAGCAGCCCTTCGCCCTCGACTGTGTCGGCGTCGAAAAGTGTCTCGATCCGGCCGCTGTCGCGGGCGTCCAGTCGGGCCTCGGCGCGCTGCAGCATGGCGGCGAAGCGATCCCGCCAGGTGATGTCCAGCCACGGCGAATCGGAAGGTTCCCAGGAAGTCGGCCCGATCGCCAGTTCGACATAGCGCTGCAGCCATTGCAGGTAGGTCATGTCGGCAACGTCGCCGAAGTACGGCTTGGCGGTTGCGGCCATCGCGGTGATGATCTCCTCGCGCCGACGCTCAACGGCGTCAGCGTCCCCGGCGACCTCATCGAGAAGCCGCCCGCAGCGCGACGCCGAGTTGTCGATCTCGTGGATGTCCGCACCCAGCTGGCTGCGCCCAGAAGCCATACCGTTCAGGGCTTTTCCAGCACCCACCCATTGCTCGGTGCCAGCGGTGTCCAACAGCAACTGCTTCACCGACGGCGAGGTGGTGGCCTCCAGGCAGGCCATCGCGGCGGTGCCCACCAGAATGCCGTCAACAGGCATGGCGGGGTAGCCGTAGTTCAGTGACCAACTGCCAGTGAGGTATTCCGCGGCGCGCTCCGGTGTACCGATCCCGCCGCCCACGCAGATGGTGAGGTTGAGCTGCGAGCGCATTTCGGAGTAGGTGGCCAGCAGCAGGTCGTCGAGGTCCTCCCAGGAATGGTGACCACCGGCCCGTCCGCCCTCGACATGGACGATGACGGGTTTGCCGGGAACCTCGGCCGCGATCCGGATGACCGACCGGATCTGCTCAACGGTTCCGGGCTTGAACACCACGTGGGAGATACCGACGTCGTTGAGCTCCTCGATCAGGTCGACCGCCTCGTCGAGGTCGGGGATGCCGGCACTGACCACCACGCCGTCAATCGGCGCACCGGACTGACGGGCCTTCTGCACCAAGCGTTTTCCGCCGACTTGCAGCTTCCACAAGTACGGGTCCAGGAATAGCGCGTTGAACTGGATCGCGCGCCCGGGCTCCAGCAGAAAGCCCAGTTCGGTCATCCGGCGATCGAATATCGCCTCGGTAACCTGGCCGCCGCCGGCCAGTTCGGCCCAGTGACCGGCATTGGCCGCTGCCGCCACGATTCGGGCGTCGACCGTCGTGGGGGTCATTCCGGCCAACAGGATCGGCGAGCGCCCGGTGAGCCGGGTGAACTTCGTCGAGAGCTTCACCGAGCCGTCCGGCAGGCTGATGACCTCCGGTGCGTAGGTCGACCAGGCTCGGCCCACCTCGGGGGCGGCGCCGACGGTAAACAGGTTGCGCTGCCCGCCGAGAGTGGCGGCGGGCACGATGCCCACGCCCAGACCGCGAACCACCGGTGCAGTGAGACGGGTCAGGATGTCACCTGGGCCAAGGTCCAGAATCCAGCGTGCCCCGGCGTCGGAGATCTCGGTGACCGTCTCCACCCAGTCGACCTGCCGGACCAGAATGGCGTCTGTCATGGCGCGGGCGAGTTCGACGTCCAGTCCCACCGCCTCGGCCCACCGGCCGACGATGTCGACGCCGTCGGCCAGTCTCGACGAGTGGAATCCGACCTCGACCGCGATCGGGTCGAAGACGGGGGCGAACACGGCACCGCCGCGCAGTTTGTTCTTGCGTTCAACGGCCTCGCGCTCGGCGATCTGCTCGCAGTACAACTCGAAACGCGACAGTTGCTCCGGGGTTCCGGTGATCACCACCGAACGACGTCCGTTGCGGATCGACAGCACCGGCGGCAGCACGGTTCGGACGTCGGCTGCGAACTCGTCGAGCAGGGTGGCGATGCGCTCCGGGTCGGCATTGGTCACCGACACCATGGGCCGGCGATCCCCCAGGGCGATGATGCCCCGCCGCCGGGCGACGAGGGTGCCGGCCGCGCCGATCAGTTGACCGAGCGCCAGCAGCGCGACGTCCTGAGCTCCGCCGGACTTGAAGGACTCGACGGCGAGCACACCTTGGGAGTGTCCGGCCACCGCAACGGGCGGCGCGTCGCTGAAGTCGAGGCCCTGACGAGCCAGCGCGCGGATGGCCGCAATCTGGGTGAGCAAGACCCCGGGAAGCGACACCGCCGCCGAGGTGAGTTGGCTGGTGGTCGGTACCGGCTCTTCAGCGGCCAATGCGCGCATCCAGTTCAACGGCTCAAAGCCGATAGGCCTGGCAACCACGAGTTCCTCGGCCACCGGTTCCAGAAGCAGTTCGGCCTCGCCGACGATCCTGGACAGTTCCGATTCGATCCCCGCAGTGGTGACCAGTTCCTCCAGATTGGTGAGCCAGGAACTGTTGCCCTGACCGCCGAACACGAGCGCATAGGGCTCGCCCCCGTTGAGGCGGTCCACGAGAGCATGCGCGGCGGCCCGTGGTTCGGACCCACTCGCGGGCAGGCTGTCGTGCTCATGGATCGTCACAGGTATCCGGCTCCCTCAAGATTGCGCCGACGCGTGCCCACTGCCAGCCCGGCCAGTAGCCGGGCCGAGCCCGTCGAACTGCCTCAACAATGGCATGAAATGCGGCGCTATTTCACGCTTCGATTGGTTACTAATGAGTTCTACCGATCAGTAACCAGGGGCCTGATAACGTCCAGCCAAACCGGCTGGTGACAAACCTCCTGCATGCGGGTGGTTACGGTGGAGTAGCCATAACTACCCTGATCAGCGCATGACCGTTATCAAATCGTTACACGACTTCAGATCGCCCAGAGCGCCTCGTGCGGTGGGATGGTCGAGCACTTCGGTCGACAATTGTTCACCGAAATTGCTCTGCCAAGTTTGCTGGGCAAATACTTACCATTCGGTAAGTAGAGCTCTATTCAGTCCCACTGGCCGAATTGCGGCTTGAGGATGCTGTTCAGGTCCACCCCGACGCCGGCAACCTTGCGCGCATCGATCTCGTACTGATGCACCTCCGAAATTTGGATCGGCTTTCCCAGCATCCAACTCGCGCCCGGCCGACGGTCGGAGACATACCGGATGGCTCCGACGGCCCCAGCTGCTTTGAGGTCGGCGGCACTGAGGACGCCGGCCGCATAGTCCAGCAGTAGTCCCAACGAATCGGCCGACGCTTTCGCAATCCCGGTGGCGGCCAGACCGCCGAGCCCCACGGGAGTTACTGCAGCGAACTTGAGCAGGTCGCGTCGCGACATTGACATGCGGCTCACCCTAGACCGCACGGAGGACCAAGCGGCTGGCGCGCCACCCAGCCGTCAGGACAGCGGCGTGTACTTGAACGAGTCGACCAGCATGGTCGACGGCCATGGTGTGGTTTCGTCCGGCGGACCGGGCCAGGTGCCTCCGACCGCGAGGTTCAGGATCGCGTACATCGGCTGGTTGAACACCCACACACCGTCGGCGGGCAGTGAGTCGGGGGTGAACGTCCCGAGCCTGCTGTCGTCGACGCCGATGATGATCAGGTCGGGCGCCCGGATGACCCAGTAATCGTGGTAGTCGGTGGTGAGGTCGGGGGTGGGGCCGGCCGAACCGACGAATTCGCCGGATCCGCCGTAGTAGTCGGCCCCGTCACTGGCCTGTGGGCCGTGTAGGGCGACGTGGTAGGTGGTCCCGGTGTTGATCAGTTCCATCACATCGATCTCGCCAGCCCCCGGCCAGCCCGTGGGCCCCAACGCATCCCAGGTGTCGTGAGAATAGGTCGACCCGAGCATCCAGAAAGCGGGCCACATTCCCTGGCCTGCTGGGAACTTGATGCGCGCGGTCATGGTGCCGTACGTCATGTCCAGATGGCCCTTGGTGATCACCTCACCCGAGGTGTAGCCATCGGGCGCTTGGTGCGCCTCCAGGACGAGGTTGCCCTGCCCATCCAGACGTACGTTCTCGGTGGAGTTCGTATACGTCTGCACGCCGCTGTCGATCCACTGGCCGGTGTTGATCGTCCACAGCGAGGGGTTGGGCTGCGAACCCGCCGCTCCGTTGAAGGCGTCGGACACAGTTCCGGCGGGGTCAGCGGCGTTGGCGTTGACCGCCACCTTGACCACCTTCTTGGAGCCGCCGAACGGGTTCAGCACGTTCAAGAGGTTGATGTGGAAACCCGGCGTGTCGACCACAATGGTGAAGCTGTCGGTTCCGGTGAAATCGGCCGCCGGGATATAAGTGTAAACGCCGTAGTCGTCGATCTCGACGTAGCCGTGCTGTGGGGCTTTCTTCACGGTGTAGGTGAGCTTTTCACCCTCGGGATCGGATCCCGAGACGTAACCGAAGACCTTCCCGCTGGGCCGGACCAGCGCCTGCGTAGCCGAGGCGCTGGGCGCCTGGTTCAGGAACGTCCTCCGTAACATCAACAACGCGCCGCTGATGAAGTCGCCGATCGAATTGGCGGACCCCAAGTTCAGGAAGTTGGCCGCGGCCAACGCACTGGCCGCCGGACCCGATGCAGTGAGCGCCGCCGTTGCCGCGGCCGGCGCAGGCACTGCGGCCGAGGTCGCGCGGAAAATCTTCGGAATGACAGATGAGGCCGCGGCCAGGGCGGGCGTGGAGACTGTCGCCGGGACTTGTGGCAGCTCGACCGCGCCGGCGGCCGGCGTCGGCACGATAGATGTGGCCGTCGCGGGCACGATAGCCGTGGCAGCCGCTAGCGCGGACCGCGCCGCCGCGGGAATGCCGTCATCGACGGGCATCGCCGCAGCGGACCGTCCACCTCGCCGTTCGGCGGACCGGAGGGTTTGGCGAGCGGTCGCCATTGCACCCGGCGTGCGAGACACCGGACTTGCCGCCGGTTGGGGAACGCCCGAACCCGAGCGATTCGGCATCGAGCCCCGCGTCGCCCTGCCTCGAGTGACGGTCCGACCGGTGTCACCGGCTGCGCTACCGCCGGTCTGGGCGGAGCTGGTGCTATCGGATGGAGCCGCCGAGGCGCTGCCCGCTTGAGGACCTGCAATGGAAAGGCCCAGCGCGAATGCCGCAGCGCCCAGGGCTGCTCCGGCCCTTCCCGTTGAACTGGTCACGGACATCGCCCACCTCGTCCTGGTGATAATAATCACACTCTTAGCAACCCTGGGTCCGACAGTAGCAGACGCCGCCGCAGCCCACGAACAGTGATTTCACGAATAATCAGTGAGGAGCCAGCTACCCAGGCCACATCCGGCCAGGGCGGCTGCGACCTCAGTTAGCCGACGGTCATGCCCGAACGCCATCGCGGGCCGCTTCCATCAGTATTCGCCGCTCCGCGGCAGCCACGATTCGGCGCGCCTTGGGCACCGCATCCGGCGTGACCGAGATGGACGTGATGCCCATCCGCACCAAGTGCTCGGCGAACTCCGGCCTGGTGGACGGGGCCTGCCCACACAGCGAGGCGGTGATCCCCAGCCGCCGTGCAGTGGTGATGATCTGGCCGATCGCGTCGAGCACGGCGCCGTCGGACTCGTCATACAGTTCGGCGCACTGGTCGGAGTCACGGTCGACCCCCAGCATCAACTGGGTGAGGTCGTTGCTTCCGATCGATACCCCGTCGATTCCCATGCCGACGTACTCGGGCAGCCAGTGCACCACCGACGGCACCTCGGCCATCACCCAGCGGTGCAGCCCACGCTGGCGGCCCAGCGGGCTGGCGTCCACCAGTGACAGGCACTCCTCGAGCTCCCACTTCGTGCGAACAAACGGAATCATCATGTGCAGGTTCGGATTCCGCTCACGAACCCGGGCCAATGCGGTCAACTCGAGGGCGAAGACGTCTGGCTCCTTCACATACCGATAACACCCGCGGTAACCGATCATCGGGTTGTGTTCCACGGGCTCGTAGGCCTCTCCGCCCTCCAGTCCCCGGAACTCGTTGCTGCGGAAGTCGGTGGTCCGATAGATCACCGGCCGTGGCGCGAACGCGGCGGCGATCCGGCCGACGGCGGTGGCCAGCGAGTCCACCAGGGTGTCCTGCTCGCCACGAGCGATCAGATCGCGGGGATGGCGGTTGCGCAACGCGTCGGTGAGGATGAGTTCGGCCCGCAGCAAACCCACGCCGTCAACATCGAGTGCAGCGGCCTTCTCGGCGGCCTCGGGCATCGCGACGTTGACGTATATCTTGGTGGCGGTCACTTCAGAGACCGCTGAAACAGCCTGCCCAGCAACGGGTTGCGCGGTGACCACGGCGGCTCCCGACGACTGCGGTTCGGCCCGGCCGGCCAGCACCCGGCCATGGGTGCCATCCACGGTGACCACCATGCCGTCAGTGAGATCCTTGGTTGCCGTGCGGGCGCCGACGATGCAGGGGACGCCCAGTTCGCGAGCGACGATGGCGGCGTGGCAGGTCATGCCTCCGGTGTCGGTGACCAGTGCGGCGGCACGGCGCATGGTCGGTAGCCAGTCCGGGTTGGTCATTTGGGCAACCAGCACTTCACCGTCCTGCAGGCGGGCGCCGTCTTTGACGTTCGCCAGCACCCGCACCACACCAGAGGCGGCACCCGGAACCGCCGGCAGTCCCTGGACGAGAACCTCGTGGGTTTCGGCGGCGGGATGTTCGGCACGTCGCAGGGTGGTGATGGGCCGGGTCTGCACGATGTAGGTCTTCCCACCGGCGATGGCCCACTCGGTGTCCTGAGGGCAACCGGCATGCTTCTCGCTGCGGATCGCGATGTTGGCGATCTCCCGCACCTCGTCGTCGTTGAGCACCTGGGCCTCGGCCTGCGCCTCATCGAGTTCGATGCGCTGATCCTTGCCATCGGGACCGCGAACGATCTCGAACGACTTCAAACCAATTCGGCGAGAGAGGATTTCGCCGTTGTCCTTGGACACCACATAGGTGTCCGGCTCCACCGACCCGGACACCACCACTTCGCCCTGACCGAAGGCACCCTCGACGACCACCCGGTCGGTGGCGTCGGTGGTCGGGTCGGCGGTGAATGCCACTCCCGAGCGCTCCGAGGCGATCATCTGCTGCACCACCACCGCCATCGCGGGGTCGGCGCTAAATCCTCGGCTGGCCCGGTAGGCGACCACCCGAGGCCCGAACAGAGAAGCCCAGCAGTTCTGCACACCTTCGATCAGATCCTGTTCGCCTCGGATGTTGGTGAAGGTCTCGTTCATGCCGGCGAAGGAGGCGTCGGCGCCATCTTCCCCGGTGGCCGAAGAACGCACCGCGACATAGGGATTGGAGCCCATCGCCCGGTAGGCCGTCAAAATCCGCTCACGGACTTCGTCGGCCATGCCGGCCTTGATGACCAGCGCCTTCATCTTCGCGCACATCTCCTCGAACCGCCCCGGGTCACCGGCATGCAGCATCGCCTCCCGGTGAGCGGCGTTGAGTTCGTCGGATACCCCAGCTGAACTCATGGAGATCAGGTAGCTGTCGCGCAGCACCACGAAGCCGGGCGGGACAGGCAACTGGGCCTTGACCATCTCCCCCATGTTGGCGCCCTTTCCGCCGGCCTCCTCGGCGTCGGGCATCCCCAGGTTGGCAATGTCTTCGACGTAACGCATGGGATTCTCCTTAACGGGTGGGTTCATTAGGACGGCTGGTTTTCTGGGCGACGGGGTTTTGGGCGGTCAAGCAGACTTCAGTGGCTTCGGCGATGGACTCGGCCAGTTCGCGGGTGGTGTCGATCGGATGCGCGCCCGGCCAGGCGCCGGTCCCGGGATGATCGGCCAGTGCGGTCGCGATCTCCGGGGTGACCTGGGAGGAGGATTCGGTTCGGCTACGAATCCGGGTGATACTGGCGTCCAAAGCAGCGACGCAGGCCAGCTCCACCATCGTCGCGGAGGTTTCAGCCGCCAGGCGTCGGGCACGTTCGCGGTAGCCCTCGTCACGCCAGGTGCCGTCGAGAATCACCGAACGACCTTCGCGGAGTCCACCCCGCGCCTGCCGCAACACTTCGTCGTAGACAGCATCGACGTTCTCCCGACTGTAGAGCCCCTGGCCCAACACGCCGGGTTCGCCGGTCAGCTCACCGCGCCGCACCAGCTCCGCACGGACATCGTCGGTCGAAATAACTTGGGTGACAGTAGACTTCGCCAGGGACTCGGCAAGCGCACCGGCCACCGTCGTCTTCCCGGTTCCCGGACCGCCGCCGACCAGTATCAGCCGCACGGCACCCGCGCGCAGGTGGCTCAGTGCGATGTCGAGGTGGCGCTGGGCGTCGAGTGCCGACTCGGCGCGCCCCTGGGTGTACCTGACACAGTCGACCTTGGCCCTGACACCGGCCCGGTAGGCGATGTAGAAGTGCCGCAACGCCACCGGTGCGTCGTCGCCGGAGAATTGGGCGTACCGGCTTGCGAACACCTCGGCCAGGTCCGGACGACCGAGGAACTCCAAATCCATCGCCAGGAACGCCAAGTCGTCGGCGACGTCGACGTATCGCAACCGGTCGTCGAACTCCAAGCAGTCCAGTAGCGCTGGGCCCTCGGGCATGCAGAAGATGTCGTCGGCCAAGAGGTCGGCATGGCCGTCGACGATTCGGCCCTCTGCGATCCGGCGGTCGAACAAATCCGATCGCCCGGCAATGAAACCCTCTGCGAGCCGGGCCGTTTCCGTGACGGCGGCGGGGTCCAAACCGGGGACTCGACCGCGCGCGTAGCCGGCGAGCTCGGCCAGATTCTCTTGCCAGCGAGCGGCCACCGCGTCGGCCCGGGCCTGCTCGTCGACGTCGGGCCCGCGGTGTGCGCCGGCGTGGAAGCGGGCCAGCAGCAGTGCGATGTCGGCCAGGGGCTCGTCGAGCGGTTCGCCACGGCGCACCATGGTGGCCAGCCGGCGGGCGTCGGGATGGCGGCGCATCACGATGACCGGTTCGGGCGTCTCGCCGACGAGAGTGAAGTGAGCGACGCCCAGGTAGCTGCGGGGTGCCAGCCGGCGGTTGAGTTCCACCTCGTGGGCGCAGGCCAGTTCGCGGCTGGCCGCCGAAGTGAAGTCCAGGAAGTCGGTGGCAACCGGCTTCTTGACCTTGTAGGCGCGGTCTCCGACGAGGAATACCAGACCCGTGTGCGTTTCAGCGATCTTGTTGGCATCGGGTTCGGGCCAGACGGAAACACCCGCAGGCGCGCCGGCGGCCGCATTGATCTCCATCACCCTCGATCCTGCACCCCGCACCCCCTCGCCGCCGAGGGTACAAAGCCCCGATTTCCGCACGGGGCCCATTTCGGGGAAATCGCCGCCCTATCGTTGAGGCAGAAGATGCAAAGGAGGCGTGGCCGATGGCCCAGTCGCGGATCAGCCCGCAGGTGCTCTCCAAGGTGGTGGAATTGGCGTGCCGCGCCCCGTCGGTGCACAACAGCCAACCGTGGCGCTGGATCGCCGAGGATGGCCTGCTCCGGCTCTTCTTCGACCCCCACCGGGCCCCGCACGCCACCGATCCCAGCGGTCGGGAGGCGATCATCAGCTGCGGCGCCCTGCTGGATCACCTGCGGGTGGCCGCCGCAGGCGCAGGGTGGCATACCCACGTCGCGCACTTTCCCAATCCCAACGATCTGGACCACCTCGCCACCATCAACTTCCACCCGTCGCAAGGGGTCACAACCGAGGAGACGACCCGCGCCGATGCCATTCGTCGCCGCCGCACCGACAGGTTGCCGTTCGCGGCGCCGCTGGACTGGCCGGCGGTGGAAATGCTGCTGCAGGAGGTCGTCGACCCCCAGAAATCCGTTTTGCAGGTGGTGCCCGAGTCAGCCCGGCCCAAACTGGCCGAAGCGTCGCAACTGGCCGAGACACTGCGGCGTGAAGACCCCTACTACCACGCCGAATTGCGTTGGTGGACAGCCGCTTCCGAGTCAGCCGAGGGAATGCCCTATGAGACTCTGACGGCGACCGACGAACGCGACAGGGTCGAAGTCGCCCGCGAGTTCCCCGACGGCGGAGAATCCGGCCGACGCCCCGAAGTGGACCGGGACCGGTCGGTGATCGTGGTGTTGTCCACCCGCGGTGACAGCCGGCGCGAAGCACTGGGTTGCGGCGAGACACTTTCGGCGGTGCTTCTCGAAGCCACCATGGCCGACCTCGCCACCTGCACACTGACCCACCTGACCGAACTCGCGGCCAGCCGCGACATCATTCGTCGGCTGACCGGTGGGGACGCCGACCCGCAGTTGCTGATCCGCATCGGTCTGGTACCCGACTCCGACGAACCGCCCGTGCCGACGCATCGGCGGCCACCGGCCGAGGTACTCGAGATTCGCCGATAGCTTTCGCAGGTCTGAGCAGCGCAGCTTCCCAGCCGAGCCCGACGCTCATAGGCTGGGAACGATGAGCCCCACCTCGTCATCCGTGCTGCCACCCGGACCCCCGCTGCCCAGGTCGGTCCAGGCCTGGATGATGCTGCGCCATACTTCGCGGTTCGTCGCCGCATGCCGACGTCGCTACGGCAAGGTATTCACCCTGCGCGTGGCGTCGATGGGCACGATGGTGTACCTGGCCGATCCCGCCGACATCAAGACGGTGTTCGCCGGCGATCCGAAGGTTTTCCATGCCGGCGAGGCGAACGCGATGTTGCGCGGGCTGCTCGGTGAGACCTCGGTGCTGGTCGTCGACGAAGACGTCCATCGCGACCGACGCCGTCTCATGATGGGGCCCTTCCACCGGGACGCGGTAGCGCACCAAGCCACCGTCATGGCGGAGATCGCCGCAGCGAACGTCGCCGCCTGGCCGGTAGGTACGACCTTCCCGGTGGCACCGGAAATGAACGCGATCACCCTGGAGGTGATTCTTCGAACGGTCCTCGGCACCAGCGATCCGGCCCGGTTAGCCGCGCTGCGGGCGGTGCTGCCGAAGCTTCTCGACGTGGGTACGTGGGACACGCTCGCCATCGCGAAACCCGCACTGCAGCAAAGTTGGCCGTGGCAGGGACTGCGGCGGCGCATCGCCGAGGCCGACCGGTTGCTGTACGCCGAGATCGCCGACCACCGTGCCGATCCGGACCTGGCGACCCGTACCGACGTGCTGGCCATGCTGATCCGGGCCGCCGACGAGGATGGCCGCTCGATGACCGACGTGGAACTGCGCGATCAACTGATGACGTTGCTGGCCGCCGGACACGACACCACCGCAACGGCACTGGCATGGGCGCTGGAGCGGCTGACCCGTAACCCGGCCGTTCTGGACAAGGCGGTACGGGCGGCGCAGGCCAGCGCGGCCGGAGACCCAGCCGGTGACGAGTACCTGGACGCGGTGGCCAAGGAGACGCTGCGGATTCGGCCGGTGGTGCCCGATGTGGGCCGGGTGCTGAAGGAGCCCGTGGAGCTGGCCGGATACCGGCTGCCGGCCGGGGTGATGGTGGTACCCGGAATCCTGCTGGTGCATGCCGACGCCGAGGTGTACCCGGAGCCCGACCGGTTCGATCCGGACCGGATGGTCGGCGCGACCCTGAGCCCCACCACCTGGTTTCCGTTCGGGGGCGGCAACCGTCGCTGCCTGGGCGCGAACTTCGCAATGGTGGAGATGCGGGTGGTGCTGCGGGAGATCCTGCACCGCGTCGAGTTGGATACCACCCATGCAGCCGCCGAATCCCAGCGGCTCAAGCACGTGACACTGGTGCCGCAGCGCGGCACACGCATCCGGGTTCGGGCGATCAGGGACGTCCCGGCAATGTCTGCTTAGCTTCCGACGGTCTCATCGGCGGCGGCGGAATTTTCGGTCCCGCCCGGACCGGCTGGGCACAGACTGGACCCGGGGATCGGCGCTCCCAGCAGAAACCCCTGTGCGAAGTCGAATCCCAACTCCTGCACGACTTTCAATTGGCGCTCGGATTCGATGCCCTCGGCCAGAACGTCAGTGCCCATGGCGTGCGTGAGTTGTCTTATCCCGCTGAGGAAATGCTCCGTGTTGTCGGCTTGCTCCGATTCTTCGGCGAGGGTTGCGATCAAGCTGCGATCAATCTTGACGATGTCGATCGGCAGGGTTCGCAGATTGTTCAGCCCGGCATAGCCTGCGCCGAAGTCGTCCAGCGCGATCTGGATTCCCGCGCGACGCAGATCAGCCAACGCTTTCATGATTTGGATCTACTGACGTTGTAGTGGGTCATTTCCGTCCTGGTAGTGCTGGGCAGAGACCGCCTCGGGTGAGCATGGCCATGGCGATGAGTGCGTCGGGGCTGTGGAATCCGTAGGCGCGCTTGGTCAAT